>NZ_JBVJPA010000002.1:0-767901 GCF_055582885.1 Streptomyces sp. NPDC107454
GCCCGCGACTACGAAACCCACCCCCACCGCTCCGAAGCCATAATCCACGTCGCGATGATCGACCTCATAAGCCGCAGACTCACCCGCGAATCCACTCCCAACTGGCGCGACACCTGAACCTCGAACCAAACAACCTCGCCAGGACAAAACGCTCTTTTAAGGGACAGCCTTTACTTACGTGGCATCCAGTTGGAAGGTCCAGAGCACCAACCCATCCCGACCGTAGACGGCGGCCGTCGATGGCGGTCGCTTCCCGGCGGTGACGAAGTGGTCCCTGATCTTGGCGACCGTGTCGGGGAGTCCCGCCTCGGTACTCTCCGGGATTGATCCCTCCGGCTGCCAGTACATGGTCAGCTCCCAGTGTTCGACCGGACAAGCTTTAGTCAGTGAGCCCGCTGCGGTAGGCGTGGATGACGAGTTGGACGCGGTCGCGGGCGTCGAGCTTGGTCAGCAGTCGGGCGACGTGGGTCTTCACCGTGCCCGCGCCGATGTAAAGCCGTGCGGCGATCTCGGCGTTGGTGAGTCCTTCGGCGATGAGCAGCAGCACTTCGTGCTCACGGGTGGTGACGGCCTTGGGCAGACGCGGCGGTTCCTGACCGCGCGGTGGCTGTGCCGGCCTGTTGACGTATGCCGCGATGAGCCGTTTGGTGACGCGTGGCGCGAGCAGCGCCTCGCCCTGGGCGACGGTGCGGACGGCGGACAGCAGGTCGAGGGGCGGTGCGTCCTTCAGGAGGAAGCCGCTGGCCCCGGCGCGCAGTGCGCCGAAGACGTACTCGTCCAGGTCGAAGGTGGTGAGCATCAGGACACGGGCGTGGCCGGCGGCGGTGATACGGCGGGTGGCTTCGATGCCGTCCATCTCGGGCATCCGAATGTCCATCAGGACGACGTCGGGCCGGTGTTCGGCGGCGGTTGCGACGGCGTCCCGGCCCGTTGCGACGCTGCCGATCGACTTGAGGTCCGGGGCGGTGTCCACGATTCCGGCCAGTCCGATGCGGATCAGCTGCTGGTCGTCGGCGACCAGGACCCGGATGGTCACGGCCGCTCCCGCGCGTCGACGGTGGGCTGTGGCCCGTCCACGGGGATGCCGGCCCGTACTCGGAAGCCGCCGGTCGTGGCCGGCCCCGCCTGCAGGGTGCCGCCGTAGAGGGCGAGGCGCTCACGCATCCCGGTCAGCCCGCGCCCGGTGCGGCCCGGGGCCGGCCGGACGCTGCCGTCGTCGGTCACCGTGAGAGTCAGCTCGCCGGGTCCGTACGCGACGGTGACATGCGCGGTGCTCGCGTCGGCGTGCTTGACCACGTTGGTCAGCGCTTCCTGGACGATCCGGTACGCGGCTGCCTCCAGCCCAGGGGGCAGGGGTCTGGCGTGCCCGGTGACGGCGAGGTCGATCCGCAGGCCGGCGCTCCGGGTCCGTTCGGCGAGATGGTTCAGGTCGGCGAGTCGCGGGGCGGGGGCCAGGGCCGTGTCGTCCACGTCGTGGGTGTCGTCATGCAGCACGCCGAGCATGCGGCGCAGTTCGACGAGGGTCTCCCGGCCGGTGGCCTCGATCGCCTCCAGCGCGCCGCGCGCGTCCTGGGGACGGTCGTCGAGCACCAGGCGGCCGAAGCCTGCCTGGACGGAGATCACGCTCATCGAGTGGGCGATGCTGTCGTGCAGCTCGCGGGCGATGCGCAGCCGTTCCGCCGCCGCCTCACGACCGGCGCGGTCTCGTTCCTGCTGCAGCAGCCCGTGCAGATACCGGCGCCGCTGGCCGACCGCGAAGCCCACCGCCCAGGCGACGGCGAAGAGCAGAGCGAAGGGCACCACGGCCCCGGCGTGTTCGAACCTGGGCAGGCCGGTGGACACCGCCATCGCCAGCGCCGCGGCCAGGGCGATTCCCGCGGTGCGGGCCGGGCGCAGGGACGTGACGCAGAAGAGCGCGAAGGCCAGCGGCAACCCGCCCCAGAAGATCGCCTGCGGATGCCACGGCGCCAGGCCGCACACCGCCAACGACAGGACAACAAGGGACTCCGGCCAATAGGGCCGGAACGACTCCGGGGCCGCATGCGTCTTCCGTTCCACGACCTGAGGCTATGCGCCTCCCGGCCATGCCCACATCGTCCGCTGGCCGTATGCCGTACGGCAGACCCGGGCCCGACAGGACCTGCCCGCAGGCAGATGAAGCATCCTGCCCGTCCCGGCATCGTCATGGACGTGATTCGATGTGAACACCTCACCAAGCGCTTCGGCCGCAAGGTCGCCGTCGACGACCTCAGCTTCGAGGTCCACCCCGCCCGTGTGACCGGCTTCCTCGGCCCCAACGGCGCGGGGAAGTCGACCACCATCCGAGCCGTCCTCGGCCTGGACACCCCGGACGCCGGACGCGCCCTGGTGGACGGCGCACCCTACCGCCAGGCCGAACAGCCGCTGCGCCGCGTCGGCGCGCTCCTTGACGCCGGGGCCGTCCACCGGGGCCGTACAGCGCGGGCGCATCTGGCCGTGCTCGCGGCCACCAACCACATCCGGCGCGGCCGGATCGACGAGGTACTCGCCCTCACCGGCCTCGCCGACGTCGCGCACCGCAGGATCGGCACCTACTCGCTCGGCATGAAACAGCGCCTGGGCATCGCTGCCGCCCTGCTCGGCGACCCGCCGGTACTCATCCTCGACGAACCCGTCAACGGCCTGGACCCGGAAGGCATCAGGTGGATCCGGACCCTCATCCGATCACTGGCCGCCGAAGGGCGCACCGTCGTCGTCTCCAGCCACCTGATGAGCGAGATGGCCCTCACCGTCGACCACCTTCTCGTCATCGGACGAGGACGCCTGCTCGCCGACGTCCCGATCACCGACTTCGTTCCGGCCGGCGCCTCACTGGAAGACGCCTACCTCACCCTCACCGAATCCGCCGTGGAATACCGAACCGAAGGGACAGGCCACTGATGCCCACCGCGCTGACAGGAGCCATGACCGGCGAGGTCATCAAGCTGCGTACCCTCCGCTCGACCTGGATCACCGCCCTCATCGCCGTGGCATTCGGCCTGGCACTGAGCCTCATGGACGTCGCGCACACCGCCAACGCCTGGCCGCACATGACGACGGCCGACCGGACCCAGTTCGACCCCGTGGGCGATTCACTCTCCGGCTTCGCCTTCGCCGTCCTCGCCTTCGGCGTCCTCGGCGTGCTGGGCGTCAGCAGCGAGTACACCACCGGACTGATCCGCTCGACGCTGACCGCGACACCCAGGCGCGCGCTCGCCTACACCGCCAAGACCCTCGTCATCGGCGGATTCGCCCTGCTGCTCGGCGAACTGACCGCGTTCACCAGCTTCTTCATCGGACAGGCTGTCCTGGCCAAGCAGCACCTTGACGTCGGTCTGGGCACTCCAGGCGTGCTTCGCGCCGTGTCCTGTGCCGGGCTCTACCTGTTCGTCGTCACCATCGTGGGCTATGGCCTCGGGGCCGTCATCCGGCACACCGCCGGAGCCATCGCCGCGCTCTTCGCCCTGGTCTACCTCGGCTACGGCGCGGCCAAAGCCGTCGAAGGCTGGTCCACCCTGCCCAGCAAGCTCATGCTGAGCAACGCCGCGGACACCCTCGGCCAGCTCCACCCACACCCCCTTCACCCGGAACGCACCCCCTCCCTCTCCTTCGCCCTCTTCGACCTCGCCCTCTACCTCGCACTCGCCCTCGCCTGCGGGGCCTGGCGTTTCACTCGAGACGCCGCATAGATCGAGACCGGAATCATCACCACGACAAGTGAACAACCAGACGGGAGTTGTCCTGTCGCAGTGCATGTGACAGACACCGAGCGACTGACCTGCTGGGCTGCCACATCGGTTGAGAACGTGTACCTTCACCGTTCTCAACCGGTGCGGTGTTCGCGGAAGCCGGACTCGTGTTGATGGACCGAGAAGATCCCCACGGTCACTCGGGTTCCCCACGCAGCGCGCGACGCGATGAGAATCCGCCAGCCTCGGTGCGACAGGACAGGAGTTCGTCTCATCGCGTCGTCCCTTGGGCCGGCCAAAGGCCACGGCGAACTAGAAGGGGACAAACGAAATGCGCGCCTACACCGAGCCTGTCAGCGGGTACGGGCTGCTCGATGCACTGGCCCGCAACAAGGTGAACGTGCAGAAGGTGCTCACGGCCTGGCCGGTGTCGGCGGGCAGGGATGACGGGGCTCATTCCCGACGGCCCCTAGGTGAACCCCTGATCCCGGCGTCGGGGCAGGCGGCCCTTCGTTCCGGGAAACCCCCTCCTTCCCCGGGTGGATCCCTCGTACTGGCGTGGACGGGCACCATCGTCCACGCCAGTACGACGGGGGCACAGGGAACAGCGAGGGCGGGAGAACGATGAGGGGCTCACGATTCGGGGCGTTGGCGCTGCTGACGGTGTGCGCGCTGGTTCCCGCGGTGGGCGGTGCGGCCGCCGCACCGCCCACCGCGGTACCGGACGCGACCGCGTTGCAGGCGGCGCTGGACCGGGTGACGGCGACCGGCGCGGTCGGCGCGGTCGCCGAGGTCCGCCAGGATGGCTCGGTGTGGCGCGGCAGCAGCGGCACGTCCCGGCTCAACGGCCGGCAGGCCGCTCCTGTCGACGGCCGCTTCCGCGCCGGAAGCGTCACCAAGACATTCACCGCCACCGTAGTGCTCCAACTGGTGGGCGAGGGGCGGCTGCGCCTGTCCGACACCGCCGAGCGGTGGCTTCCCGGCCTCGTCCCTGCCCCCGGAGGCGACAAGATCACGGTCCGGGAACTGCTCCAGCACGCCAGCGGCCTGCCCGAATACACCGACGGGCTGCTCGACGGCGACGCCCCCCACGACCGCTTCCGCACCTGGACACCCGCCGAGCTGGTCCGACGGGCCGTCAAGGACGGCAACCGCAACCGCCCTCTGCTGTTCCCGCCGGGCACCGATCACCACTACTCCAACACGGACTACATCGTGCTCGGGATGATCATCGAAAAGGTCACCGGCCGCTCCTACCGCACCGAAGTCGACCAGCGCATCATCCGGCCCCTCGGACTCCGGGACACCCGCCTGCCGGGCTCCTCTCCCCTCATCACCGGGCCCCACTCCCACGGCTACGAACCGGTGAAGAAGGAGGACGGGACACTTGTCCCGGTCGACTACACCACCGTCAACATGTCCATCGCCGGCGCTGCCGGCGAGATCATCTCCACCACCGCCGACCTCGACCACTTCTTCCGCACCCTGCTCAGCGGCGGCCTCCTGCGCCCGGCCGAGCTGCACGAGATGACCGCCGACACCAGCGGCGGCGGCTGGGGCCTCGGCCTGGAGATGGCCACCCTCCCCTGCGGCACCATCGTGGGCCACGGCGGCGGCACTCCCGGCTACCGCACCATCTCCTTCCACACACTCGACGGCACCCGCCAAGTCACGGTGGACTGGACCGACTGGGGCACCGACGCCGACGCCAGCCCTGCGGCCCTCGCCCTGATGACCGCCGCCCTCTGCCCCTCGTAGCCGCAGGCGCCCGAGCCTCCCGCACTCCGGAACGAGGAAGCAGTGGGAAGCGGTGGAGGGCGCGGAAACCGTGTCGAAGGCGACGCGACACCGTCCGTCGCTCTCGTGTTCCCAGACGAAGATGTCCGGCCGCTGCGGCTTCTGCACGAAGGCGAACTGGTCACCGCCCCCGTTGCTCCCGAATGCCGGAAGAGACTCGCTGCTCGTGGGGCCGCCCCGGGGGGAACGCGTCGGGGCAGAATGGGCGTATGGGTGTCCGGCGTGGGCGTTTGTCGCGTGATCGCCTCCTGGAGGAGCCATCGAGCCGCGGGCTGGTGGCGATCCCGCTCGTACTGATCGTGGCGATCACCGCGCTGGATCTCTACACACCGGCCGATGTCCATCTCGGGCCTCTGCTGGTCATCGCACCCGCGCTCACCGCCTCTCTCTCCGGGACGCGGCTGACCGCTCTCGTCGGGGCCCTCGCGGTGGCCGCCCTGGTGCTCGACGCCGGGCTCGACGGCACACTGACCACGGCCAACCGCATAGCGCAGATCTTCGCGCTGCTCTTCCTCTCCGCCCTGACAGTCTTCCTGCGATACGTCACGGAGCGGCGTGAGCATGCGCTGAGCCGGGCACGCTCGGTGGCGGCGACCACGCAGCGGGTCCTGCTGCGGCCTCCGCCGCGCCGGATCGGCCCGTTGCGGGTGGCCTGGCTGTATCTGTCCGCGGAGGACGAAGCGGAGATCGGGGGTGACCTCTTCGCGGTCGGCCGGGCCGGGCATGCCGCGACCCGGGTGGTGATCGGAGATGTGCGGGGCAACGGCCTGGCCGCGATCGGTGAGGCCTCGCTGGTGCTGAGTGCCTTCCGTGAGGGCACTCACCGCTGCGCCTCTCTGCTCGAGCTGGTGGCCGTCCTTGAGGACAGCGTCAGCCGGAACGTGGAGGACGTGGCAGACACCAAGCATGATCCCGGCGAGCACTTCATCACCTGCCTCGCCCTGGAGATCCCCGACGAGGGCCCGGGGGCCGAGATGGTCAACTGCGGGCACCCGCCACCGCTGCTGGTGACCGATCAGCGGGTGACGGTTCTGCACGCCCGCCGCCCCCTGCCGCCGCTGGGCATTGGCGAACTGCCCGCCGAGGCACGCCGCACCGACCCGTTCACCTTCCAGGCCGGCGACATGCTCGTCCTCTACACCGACGGTGTCATCGAGGCCCGCTCACCGACCGGAGCGTTCTATCCGCTCGCCGAGCGGGTCGCGTCCTTCCCCGCCGCAGGCCCCGACGATCTGCTGGACCGGATCCACCGCGACCTGCTCGCCCACATCGGCGGCCCTCCCGCTGACGACGCCGCCATCCTCGTCATCGAACACGCCCCCTCGCACCACCTCCTCCGGCCCCGCACCCACTAGAAAAGCCTCAACGGCTCCCACCGGCCCCGCACGCCAGATGCAGGCGCCGCCCCCTCGGTGTCCAGAGGTGCTCGCGAGTACGTCTACGGCGCCGCTGTACGCCTCCAAGATGACGTACGCCGACAAGCACCACGAGCACGGCGTTTGTCGCCGCCCAGGTCGGGAGCCTTTGGGAGGCATGCGCGCCTCCACGTGCGTACCCCGTGCACACGAAAGGTCAACACGGGCATGTCTCATGCGAGTCGCTCGCGCCAGGTTGGAGGAAGACTCCCGTCCACGAGCACCACGCGACGCCGACTCGGCACAGGCCCAAGTACCACCACGAGCACACCGACGACGGACACCAGCCGCGCCTTCTGCCCGCCGAACGAGTCGAGCCGGATGCCGTTGAGGAGGAGGCCGCGTACCAGGACCCGACCGGCCGGAAAGGTCGGCGAAACCTCGGAACGGGGGTTGCCGCGACACCCCGACCACCTTCGCCCGAGAACTGAGAACTGAGAACTGAGAAGAGCGTCTTCCGACAGCCGCCCCCGGCCCTGCACCGCGTGAGGACAGCGAGGCAGTTGGCCGGGCTCAGATCAGCGTGGCCACCGAACGACGCCGCGCCGTACTCCACTGAGTGCATCCGCGAAAGTCGCGCGGGGCAAGAGTTGTTGGGGGAGAGACCCGCGGACGCACCAGGCGGGGTCAGTCCCAGACCAGGTTGAGGGAGCGTTCGAAGTTGACGTATCCGGCACGGGCGAAGGACTTCGCCATGGGGACGTTCCCGAGGTCCGTGGATGCCCTGATCCGGTCGACGCCCTCGGCGGCCAGGACGCGGGTGCCCTCGGCGAGGATCTCGTCGATGTAGCCGTTGCCGCGGTGTGCGGGCAGGACACCGATGTACGCGATGATCGGGTGGTAGCTGTTGCGGGCGGGGATCACGAAGCCCACCGGGCCGCCACCGTCGGCCAGTTCAGCGACACGCCACCACTCGTGCGGGCTCTTGAACCCGGCGAACTCTCCGTCGTAGTGCCGTTCGGCCGCCGCGCGCGGGCTCAGTCCGGATGACAGGTCCGCCTGGCCGTGGGCGTCGAGGGTGCCCTCCATGACCGGGGCCATCAGGGCGAGGAGGTCCTCACGGTCGGCCACCGGGCGGAAGACAAGACGCCCCCTGGGCTCCGGGAGCTGGGACGACGGAGTCCACTGCAGCCGCAGCCTCTCGACCAGCAGCCGTGCGCCGGTGCTCTCCAGCACGCGCGTGCGGGACTCGACCACCTCGCGGGCTGCGAGGTCCTCACGCCAGTCGGGCGGGACGAAACGACCGTACTCCGGCAGTTTGGCGCCTGCTGGGAAGACGGCCGCCGTCGCCTCCTTGAACAGCCGCAGACCGATCTCGTCGCGGTCGGCTCTGGGCAGCGTGTCGTCGATGTCGAAGAAGTCGAACTGCAGCGGGACGTCACCGCCCGGGGTCGTCCACCAGGCGAGCCGGGCGAGGAGGCGGTCGCCGTCCAGGGCCACCCAGGCCCACTCGGGGCGGCGGCATCCGCTTGCGAAGTCGTCGGTCAGTTCGTGGTCCAGGACGTAGGAGAGCCGGCAGAAGAGATCGATCTCCTCGGGGCCGGTCAGAGGTCGGTAGCTCACCGATGTCGGTATCAAGTCAACTCCTGTGAAGGGGTACAGCGCTCGGGACCCGGCAGGACGTGCCGGTCAGGCGCGCCGGATGTCCCGGGCAGACGGCGGGGCGGGCCACCTGCTGATCAAGCCGATTCGAGGACCGGGCGGATTTCGAGCGCCTCCGGGGTGGGGAAGCCGCGGGCCAGCTCGATGGCCTCGGCGCGGTCGGCCACCTCCAGCACGAACCAGCCGCCGAGGGTCTCCTCCCCCCTGTGCACGGGCCCCTCGGTCACCGCTGCGGACCCGTCCGCCGTCTTGCGCACGGTGACAGGGCCCTGGTGCTCGGTGTCGAGGGCGTCGCCGCCCGCCAGCTTGCCTGCTGCCGCGAGCTCGCCGATCCACGTCTCGTACGCCTTGCGGTAGGCGTCGCGGTCGGCCTGGATCCGGGCACGTGACGCGTGCGTCTCGAAGATCACGAGGGCGTACTTCATGAGGCATTCTCCTGTTCGGTATTCCTGGTGATGTTGGTGGTGGTGGGTCCGATGCGGGCCAGTGCACCTGTCTCCAGGGCCGTCCATAGGGCACCGTCCGGGCCCACCGTGATGCCATGCGGTTCGGAGGCCGGGGTGGGCAGGTTGTGGGCGGTGACCATGCCGTCGGAGGTGATCGAGCCGACGCGGTTGCCGCCCCACTCGGTGAACCATGCGGTGCCGTCGGCGTCGGTGGTGACGGCGTGCGGCCTAGCCGAGCGGTCGGGCAGCGGGTACTCGGTGATCCGGCCGTCGGGCGCTCTGCGACCGATCTGGCCAGCCGCGATCTCGGTGAACCAGACGCCGCCGTCCGGACATACGGCGATACCCACCGGCGCGGCCGCCGCGGTGGGCAGCCCGTGGACCGTGATACGGCCGTTCATGCCGATGCGGCCGATGGCGTTGGCCTGGTTCATCGTGAACCACATTGCGTCCTTGGCCGCGGCGATCGCGGAGGGGAACGCGCCGGTGCACGGCAGCGGGTACTCCGTAACCGATCCGTCAGTGCTGAGGCGGCCGATGCGGTCGGTGGCGGTCTCGGTGAACCACAGCTCACCGTCCGGCCCCGCGGCGATCCCGAAGGGACCGCACTGCGCGGTCGGCAGCGCGAACTCCGTCATGTGGCCGGCCGTCGTGACCCGGCCGATTCGGTGCGCCCGGTACTGGGTGAACCACAGCGCGCCGTCCGGCCCGTCGCTGATGACCGTCGGACCACTGTCCGGGGCAAGCTGATGACTCGTCGGCTCCTGTCCTGGGGCGAAGCGGCCGATCTGGCCGCTGTGCACCAGGGTGAACCACAGCGCGCCGTCCGGGCCACTGGTGATCCCGTACGGGCCGCTGTCGCGACCGGACACCGCGTACTCCTCGACCACCCAGGTCACTGCTGCTGCTCCAGACCTTCCGCGGCGGCGATGCGCTCGATGTCCTGCGGGGAACCGGCCATGACGGTGCGCGCGTTGGCGGTCACCAGCTCGACGGGCCAGTCCCACCAGGCAGCGCGCACGAGCCGTTCGATGTCGCTGTCGTCGAAGCGCTGTCTGATCGTTCTGGCCGGGTTCCCGCCCACGATGGTGTACGGCGGTACGTCGGCGGTGACCATCGCACCGGCCGCGATCACCGCGCCGTCGCCGATCCGTACTCCCGGCATCACGGTGGCTCCGTATCCGAACCATACGTCGTTGCCGACCACCGTGTCCCCGCGGCTGGGCATGCCGGTGACGATGTCGAGGGTCTGCTCGGCCCACTCCCCACCAAACATGGTGAAGGGGAAGGTGGACACCCCCATCGACGGGTGGTCGGCGCCCGCCATCAGGAACCGGGTGCCCGTGGCGATCGCGCAGTACTTGCCGATGACCAGCCGTTCCGGACCGTAGGCGTACAGCACATTGCGCTCCACGAAGTCGGTCGCGCCGTCGGGGTCGTCATAGTAGGTGAAGTCACCTGCAACGACGTTCGTCCCGGCGACCAGCGGCTTGAGGAAGACGACCCGCTCGTGGGCAGGCAGCGGGTGCAGGGTTGCCGGGGCAGGTGTCCGGGCAGTGCTCGGGTCAGAGGTCACGCGGGAATCTCTCCATAGGGGTTCGTGCGCGGCGGGCGGCGAAGCCCCAGGGCCGATGAGGTACGCGCCTTCCTCACGGTCCATGTCATTCGGGCCGACGGCTGAATCGAGCGGGCCGATCCTGCGGTCTCGTACGGTTCATGTCGCCACCGGTGGGAGTCGGCTCCCGGCTCGGTACCCAGCATGCGGAGCGAGCAGCCCGGGAACAATGGCCGATCTTGTTATGGTCGTTAACCCAGAGGTTCATGATGTGGGGGCCGTGATGGACGGGGGCAGGATGGAACTGCGGGACATAGAGATCTTCCTGACGCTCGCGGAGGAACTCCACTTCGGCCGCAGCGCCGAACGCCTGCATGTCTCCCCAGCCCGTGTCAGCCAGGCGATCAAGAAGCAGGAACGCGTCATCGGCGCCCAGCTCTTCGAGCGGACCAGCCGGCAGGTGCGAATGACCCCCGTCGGAGAAGTGCTGCTCCAGCGGCTGAAGCCGGCATACGAGGGCATCCAGGAAGCCATAGCCGAGGTGACCACCATCGCCCGCCACCCGGCCGGCACGCTGACGCTGGGGGTCATGGGCGCACAGATGCATGACATGCGCCCGGTCCTGACCCACTTCCGGTCCCGGCACCCGTCGGTCGAACTCCGGTTCAAGGAGGTGTTCTTCAGCGATCCGTTCGCAGCCTTGCGGGCCGGCGAGGTCGACGCAGTGACCACGTGGCTGCCGGTTCGCGAGCCGGACCTGACCGTCGGAGTGGTGCTGCGCGAGGAACCGCTCCACTTGATGGTGGCCGCGGACCACCCGCTCGCCCAGCAGGAGTCGGTGAGCATGGAAGTACTCGGCGACCACATCGTGCCGCGCCTGAACGGTCCTCTTCCCGCCTACTGGGAGAGCGCCGTCCTGCCGGCCCGCACACCGGCCGGACGCTCCGTCCGCCGCGGCCCGGCCGCCTCCACCTTCAACGAGATCCTTGCCCTCGTCGCCGCAGGCGACGCGGTGTGCACAGTGCCCGACGAGGGACGGCGCTACAACGCCCAGCCCGACGTCGTCTTCCTTCCCCTCCACGATGCCCCGCCCGTCCAGTGGGCCCTCATCTGGCCCACGGACCGCGCGACCCCCCAGGTACGCGCACTCGCCGAGGCGGCGACGGACTGCGGGGACCTACTGAGTTCTTCGGGTTGTTGTCGGCCGTTGAGTCAGCGTGAGTCCGGTGCCAGCGCGGTGTTGGCCAACGGGCCACGCCGTAACAGAGACCAGACGCCCTCCATCGGATTCAGGTCCGGTGCGTAGAAACAGCGGGCCAAGGGCGACTGCGGTCTGCGCGGGTTGATGCTGGATGGACGGCGCAAGTCGATTCAGGCGATGGCCGCTCGGCTGCCGGATGGCAACGAGCAGAACCTGCAGCAGGAAGTCGAGTTCGAAGCGCGACAGGTCCTGGGGGGCGCGCACATCGAGGACGGTCCGGCCGTGCAGCCGCCCGGTGCGCAAGGAGTAGCCGTCCCGGACGTCGTAGTGCGGCACGTCGATGCCGCCGTTGCCGTCCTGTGGGAAGTACGGGTCTCCCGTCCCGCTCGCACCGGGCGTCGGGGCCCGTTCGGCCACCGCGGGTCCGGCTGGCAACGACCCGGCCGGCGTCAGCCCAGGCAGGGCCGGGATGAGCCCGGTACGGAGGATCACGCCGGAAACCCACGGCACCGCTGGGGCCGCTCGGTGCGGGCCGACTTTATTCGGTTGCCGCTCCCTGTGTCCGCCCCTCACCATGGGCGAGACACCGGGAGCTGCCCGGTGCTCCACGAGAGGAGGCACGACCGTGACTACGACTGTCCTCGGCCTGCCCGCAGACCGCCTCTCTCTCGCCTCATGGAGCACCTCCAGCGATGTCTCACGACGATCTCTCGCAGCACCCTCAGCACCCTCAGCACCCGGCATTTGCTGACGGCATCATCACCGACCCCCACCGCCATGTCCCGCCGCCGGACGACCTGGGCGACGTCGACGACCGGTTCGTCTTCGACTTCATTTCCTACGATGACCTCGAGGACGGCCAGCGCTGGTCGACCTGGCTCAGCGTCGAACCCCTCTGCCGAGGCCCCGAGCCGCTCCCGGACTGGGTAGTGACCTCACAGGGCGCGATCGACACCGAGCTCGGCGTCCTCAAGACCGGCAAGGAGGCCGACGTCCACCTCGTCGAGCGCGCCGACCCGCTCGACCCCGCTTCAGGCGTGGTCATGGCGGCCAAGCGGTACCGCTCTCCCGAGCACCGGACCTTCCACCGCGCCGCGTTCTACACCGAGGGCCGCTCGATGAAGCGCTCACGTGACGAGCGGGCCCTCAAGCGGAAGAGCACCTTCGGCCGGCAGGTCGCGGCCGGCGAGTGGGCGGTGTCCGAGTGGGGTGCGCTGGTGCGGCTCTGGGACCTCGGGCTGCCGGTTCCCTACCCGGTCCAGATCGACGGCACCGAGATCCTGATGGAGTGGATCACCGTCGTCGACGAGGACGGCGCCGTCCAGACCGCGCCCCGGCTCGCCCAGACCCGACCCTCACCCGAGCTGCTGGCGGCGTACTTCGAGCAGCTCACCGACGCGCTCGCGACGATGGTGCAGAACGGCGTCGTGCACGGCGACCTCTCGGCGTACAACATCCTGGCGGCGGGCGAGCGGCTGGTCATCATCGACCTGCCACAGATCGTCGACCTGGTCGGCAACCTCAACGGGATGAACTTCCTCCAGCGCGACTGCGCCAACATCTGCGGCTGGTTCCGCTCGCGGGGCCTCGAGGTCGACGAGCAAGCGCTGTTCGCGGAGCTGATGGCGCACGCCTTCTGAACCGGGCGGGCCGGCTAACAGCCCCAGCGGTGCCTCAGGACCCCGGACGGCCACCCGCACCACCCGGTCGGGATGCCCGAGCTGCGCCCGCTCGCCGACTTCGTCTTCGGCCACGGAGCCGTCGGCCCTGCTCTGGAACAGGTCTGCACGCTGCCGGAACGCTGGGAGACCTCCCCGAAATCGCAGCCGGAGTTGGTCCGTTCCTCGATGCACGATGCCCTGCTCAGCGCCGGCAGCCCGCACCCGAAGGACGTGACCCTGGAACTGCTGCAGGACCTGGTCGCCGACCATCCGGCATCCAGCGCACGGCGCCGCGGGTTCTTCAAGATGTCCCGGGTCCTGGCGGCGAACGGTTTCATCCCCGAGCCGCTCACCGGCAGCCGCCAACAGCGCGGAACGCGTCCGGAGACCGTGGCCTCGGTCCCGCCGGAGTGGTTGGAGATGGTCGTGCGCCGGCGGAAGTTCAGCACCGACGAGCCCGGCACCATCCGCACCGAATTCCCCTTGCTGCGGGTGGCCGGGCGCTGGGCGGCCGAACGACACCCAGAGGCGACGATCCACAAGCCTGGACACGTGACATAGCCGCGGAGTACATCGCGGACACCTCGATCGCGGTTCATGGCCAAGGGGCCGGCCACAACCGCAACCGCACCGGCTGGGGCGAGCCCTTGAGCGCCAGCGAGAAGGCCGGACGGGTTGACACGATACGCAGCTTCTTCTGCGACCTGATCGAATGGGAATGGATCACCCCTGGGTTCGATCCCCGCCGCGTCCTGGCTCTGCCGCTATCGGTCCGAGCCGGGCGCGACCCGGACCCCCGGATCACCGACGATGCCGCCTGGGCCAAACTCATGGCCGCCGGACTGACGCTGACCTCCGACGACTTGCGCGCCTACGGGACACCACGGGCGAAGGCCGCCGGATGGCACGCGAACTACCACCCGATCGACATGATCCGCGCCCTGGTCGGGGTGTGGTTGTTCGGCGCAGCGGCATTCTCCAACCCGGTCGACCCCATCGTCGGTGAGCTCATCGATGCCTGGAAGGACGTTCGCCCTGCCCAGCCGGACATCCCCGATCGCAAGACCGGACAGTGACGCCAGCATCTGTTCTGCTGCCGCGCCCAGCTCATCGGCTCCGCCTACCTCAATGACAAGCTCATCGCGATTCTCTGCGCGAGGGCCGGCATCCCCGAATCCGACTCTCGCGGCGCACTTACGAGCCATCGGGCTCGTGCCACGATCGCCACCCAAGCTGAACGCCAAGGACCCCCTGTCTCTGGCTGACCTGCAGCAATGACTGGGACACCAGCACCCGTCCAGCACCCGTTACTACGCCGGCTCATGAGCACCGTTCCTGCGCGGAAGTCGGGGCAGCACGACAAGCGAGATATCGATCGAAAACCGCATGGCTATCAGGAGTGAAGGTCCACTGCTGCAGAGCCCGCCGCAGCTCGGACTCAGTCAGCCACCCGTGCCAGGCCACCTCTTCCGGATCGGGGGCGACGATCTCCGGAAGCACGGCGTCACAGACCGCAAGCCAGTGAGGGCTGAGCCCGCCCCTGTTGAGGAACTTGAACCGAAGGCACACTGTCGCCCGAACTCCCAGCTCCTCGCTGAGCTCGCGGGCGGCTGCCTGCTCATAGGACTCGCCGACTCCCGCAGCACCCCCGACCCCAAGTTCGTAGTGCCCTGGGTAATGGGACAGGTGCTCGGCCCGCCGATGGACGAGAAAACGGCCTTGCCCATCGCGGCACACCACCACGCCAACCCGGTGCAGCCAGCCCTCCCGAACGGCGTCCCCCCGACGGGCTACCCCCAGCACACGGTCCCGAGCGTCAACACGTTCCACGAGTTCATCCACGACGCACACGATCGCAGAACCCACTGACACCCGCCCGGAATGCCCGGACAGGCACGCAGTCAACGGCCGTCGGACCGACCTCACCCCACCAAACGAAAGGACACAGCCCTGTCTCGATTCTCAATAACCTGCCATTTGATGCCGGTGTCGACCAGGTAGCGGATCGCATCGAGTATCGGCGCGGTGGCAGTACGCCTCCGGCTGCCCTCCCCGGCCGCGCATCAAGCCCGGCACCGGCAGCAACCGCCGCGTTCCCGAACCGGTGAGCGACACAATCACACCCCGGTGCAGCCGAGTTGGACTCCACCGGCACGAACGCGTACCACTGCGGGATCCGGGTCTCCTGGAACTCGGTTGGCTTCACAACCCCGAGCTACCAAGAGGCCCTGTCCTCATGCCCGCAGACAGCCTCGATCACCCGATCGAGACTCCCGTTCGACACGCACCCCTCAAGATCGGAACGACGACAGCTGCTAATCGGCTGGCCTTCTCCCTCACCTGGCAGCGCAGGAGTTCCTTGATCCGCTGGTCGAGGCCGTCCTGGCGCCACAGCGTGAAGTAGTAGAACACCGCCGACCAGGCCGACAGGTCATGGGGCGGATATCGCCACTGACAGCCCGTCCGGTTCTGGTAGAAGATCGCGTTCACGACCTCCTGGAGATCACAGGTCCCGGGGTCTCCTGTCGCCGACCGCCCCACCCGGTCCTGTTTCCAAGCCGTGATCATCGGCTCGATCAACGCCCACGGCTCGTCCGATAAGTCGCTCGGATACGGTCTTCGCTCCATGCCCGCATCCCAGCATGTGCATGCCGAACTGCCGGTCTGCACGACGATCAGTACCACGAACGAGCGATCACGCAACGAGTGGGAACGGACTTAACACCCTTTCAGTGCGCGGCACCTTCCTCGGCCGGGACTCCGGTGAGGCCGATCAGGCTCGTTTTGGCCGCCACGTCAGCGTCGCCATCCGACGGTGGCGAGGGCTGTCACACATCGCGACTCCACCCTGTCTTAACCAACGTAAGAAGATCCAACCGACCATGAACGATGAGGAAACTCATGAGCACCGAACACTCGCACCACATCGAGAACCCCAACGCGACCACACCGCCGCCCAAGATCGACGTGATCGGCTCCGTACCCGGCGCACGGCAGATACCCGAGGGCGCCGAGGCGATGACACTCCTGGTCACCCTCCCGCCGGGCTGCGAGGGCGCCCCGCCGCACCGCCACTCCGGCCCTGCCTACGGCTACGTCCTCAAGGGCGAGATGATCTTCGAACTGGAGGGCGAGCCGGCGCGCGTCCTCAAGGCCGGCGAGACCTTCTGGGAGCCGGGCGGCGACGTCATCCACTACCAGGACGGCAACAACCTCGCCGACGCCGAATCCGCATTCGTCGTGACGATGTTCTGCGCACCCGGCCAGCCGATGCTCATTCCGGTCAGCGCGGAGGAGCTCGAGCAACGGCGGGACCGTCGCGCACCTCGCCCCTGACTGCACGGGGGAGGTCGGATCCGTGCCCGCCTCCCCCGGCATTCCGGCGCCTGAGGACAACCGGCGCCTTGTGCGCGAATACGACCACCGCCCCAGGAGTCCGGAGTCTCGCGAGCACGGGGCGATGCCCGACGTGATGACGCGCTGGTGGCTGACGTCGCCACCAGTCGTTCCTCCAGGGTCTCAAGCGCGAGTTGCTCCACGGAAGGCGCAGGACATCGAAGACGCAGACTCGACTGGAGCTGTTCCGCCGCCTGTCGTACTACAACCGGCACTGTCGGCACCGTGATCCCCGCGTCCTCCACCGCGGTGAGGATGGACTTCTCCGGGGAACGGTCAGCGTGAGGTCGCTCTGGGCGAGGTGAATCTCGAAGGCCTCGTTCAGGACCGGTTCGGACAACGGCTTGGCCACGAACCGTTCGACGTGCAGCGCGTCCTGGGGCCAGGCCGCGCACTTCTGCTCGACAGCGGTCAACAGCGGCTCGGGCCCACAGCAGTAGACCTTCGTACCGGGCTGCGGCACGCCGAGCAGGCCGTCGAGGTCGATAAGTCCCTTGTCGTCCTGCGGCCATACGGTGACGCGGTCGCCGTAGCCCGCGAGTTCGTCGAGGAAGGCCGTCGAAGCACGCTGCCGGCCGCCGTAGACGAGCCGCCAGTCCGCGCCCGCGGCCTCGGCGGCGCGGATCACGGCCAGGATCGGGGTGATGCCGATGCCGCCCGCGATGAACAGGTAGCGCTCTGGGCTCGGCCACCAGTGCGTCGACCCCAACCGGGGGAACTCGCGGCGCTGACGCGCCCATGCTCATCAGGCTCGGCATTCCCGTCCGGCCACACGACCATCAGGTCGAGCTTCTCCTCCCGCTCACGATGGTTCGGCGAGGAGAGTTGCCTGCGCGGCCAGGAACCGGGCCAGCGGCTCGGGTGCCGAGTAGAACGGCGAATGATCGCAATCGAGTTCGATGCGTGTGGTGGCTCGCGCGGCGCAGGCGCGCTGTGCCGCGGGCCGTACGACCCGGTCCGCAGCACACACGACGTAGGCGCTCGGGACCGTCAGCCACGCGGGGTTGTCGAGGGACGCCTGTGGCACCCGGCTACGCATCGGCCGCCACAGCGCCGTCGCACGTGCGGCGTACTGCGGCGGCGTGGCGGAGTAGAGCACGTCCCGAGCTCCCGGCAGCAGTGTCGCCGTGCCGTCGGGGGCCGTCTGTACGCCCTGGTGGAAGGCTGGGTCGTTCCAGTGCGGGGTGAGCTGCGCGGGGGACTCACCGGGCAGCGGCATCCGCGCGGCGACGTACACCAGGCGCCCAGCGGCCTGCCCTCCGGCGGAGACCGGCAGTCCGCCGTAGCTGTGCGCGACGAGCAGTACGGGGCCCTGTCGTTCCGCCTCGCGTACAGCGACGCGCACCGCATCGGTGTCATCGGTGAAGGAGGTGAGAGGGAGGTCGATGGCGTGGCTGCGCACGCCGGCCGCCGTCAGCCGGTCGGTCACCGGCTCCCAGCACCAGGCGCCGTGGTGGGCGCCGTGCACGAGCAGGACGAGGGGCTCGCGCGCGGGCGGCGCGGTCACGGGCGGTTCCCGGGGTGCGGGTCGGGGGCTACGGAATGGTTGTTCAGGTCGACGGAGAGGAAGATGTCGTTGCCGACCGGGTTCCGCATCTCCTCGGCGAGCTGGCCGATCAGCCCGGCGGTGCGGGCCAGCAGCGCGAAGCCACGCAGGAGCGGGACGGGCAGGTCGAGGTCCGCCAGCGCTGCGCCGCACACCCCGGCGCCGTTCAACGGCAGGGTCTTGCCCAGCACTTGCGGGTGCGTCCGGCCGATCGCCGCGAACAGCGACAGGTGGGGGCCGAACTGCTTTTCCTGCGCGGCGATCTCCATCAGCCGGGGGGTGCGCGGATCGCCGTCCTTGTGGACGTGGTGGCCCAGTCCGGGCACGAACCGCCCGGCCTCCCGCAGTTCACGTACGGTCGTGAGCGCGAGAGCGTCCCAGTCCGCTTCGCGGGACGGAAGCGGGCCCGGGTGGCGCTCGATTACCTCGTGCAGGAAGGTCCCGGTGTCCTCGGTGACGCCGAGGAAGCGGGAGCCACCGCCCAGCAGGCCCGCGGCGAGAGCGCCCTGCACCGAATCCGGCGCCGACAGGTAGGTGAGGCGGGTGACGATCGCGGTCGGGGTGAAGCCATGGTCGGCGAGCGCGGCCAGCACTGCCTCGAAGACCCGTACCTGGCCGGGGGTGGGGCGGCGCTGGGTGGCGAGCCAGTAGGCGAGTTCGCCGAAGCCCACCTGGCCCATGACGTCGCGGGCCAGGTCCTGGCCGAGCAGCGTGATCGTGGTGCGGTTGGCGGCGCCCAGTGCGGTGGGATAGGACGGCTGGTCAGTCACGGTGAGCCTCCGGTGTCGCGTGCGCGTCCCGTGGTGCGGCGAGCCACTTGCGCAACTCCGGGCCGTGCTCGTCGAGTTCGGGGGGCGGCAGTTCGTAGCGGGCCGGGGTGGCGGAGAAGGTGATGGGGTGCCGGACCATGGGCACGGACCGCTCGCCCTCCCCGACCTGGACCACGGGGTCGAGTTCGAAGCGCTCGGCCATGGCGAAGCCGCCGTCGATGGTGTTGATGGGCCCGGCCGGCACCCCGGCTGCGACGAGGGCTTCGAACCACTCGGTCGCGCCACGGGTGGCCAGTCGTTCGACCAGCAGTGGCCGCAGCTCCGCACGGCGGGCGGTGCGGTCCTTGTTGCGCGCGAACCGCGGGTCGTCGGCCGTCTCGGGGATGCCGAGCACCTCGCACAGGCGCCGGAACTGTCCATCGTTGGCGGCGGCGACGATCAGGGCGCGGTCGGCGGTGGGGAGGGGCTCGTAGGGGAAGACGCTGGGGTGGGCGTTGCCCATCCGATAGGGCACGGTGCCGCCGGCCACGTAGGCGGAACTGTGGTTGACCAGGCCGGACAGTGCCGAGGAGAGCAGGTTGACCTCGACATGCTGGCCGCGGCCGGTCGCGTCGCGGTGCCGTAGCGCCGCGAGAATTCCGATGGTCGCGTGGTTGCCGGCCATCACGTCGAAGACCGAGATGCCGGCCCGGTAGGGCTCTCCCTCCGGGTCGCCGGTCAGGCTCATCAAGCCGGAGATCGCCTGCACCATCAGGTCGTAACCGGGTACGTGGCGGCCGGCACCGGGCCCGAAGCCACTGATGGAGGCGTAGACCACGCCGGGGTTCGCCGCCGCGACGCTGTCGAAGTCCAGGCCGAACTTGGTCAGTGCGCCGGGCTTGAAGTTCTCGATCACGACGTCCGCCCGGTATGCCAGCTCACGTGCCGCCGTGGCATCCGCCTCATCGCGCAGGTCCAGAGCGATGGAGCGCTTGTTGCGGTTGACTCCCAGGTAGTAGGTGGACGTCTCGCCGCGGGTCGGCGGCACCCAGGTCCGGGTCTCGTCACCGCCGGGTGACTCGACCTTGACCACCTCGGCTCCGAGATCGGCCAGCAGCATGGTCGCGTACGGGCCTGCCAGCACCCGCGAGAAGTCCGCCACCAGCACCCCGGACAACGGACCGCCGCCCTGGCCCGGTGCTGCTGACCGTGTGGGTATCTTCATGGAACCATCCCTCCGCGACCGCACAGCGGACACTTGTCCGTTGATCGACGATTGTGGCACGCCGAACACGCCCCGGCGAGGGGGCGGAGAGCATTTCACCGGCCGGCAGCAGCGCAGGGTCCCAACGGGGGGATCAGGGCCGGGGGCCTGCCACAGCGTGCGGGACGGAGGCCAACCGGGCGAAGTCGCAGCCGATCTCGCCCGCCGCGTGCAGCAGGAGCGGCAGGTGGTCGTCCAGCAGCGTCCGCACCGAGGTCTCGGCGGCATGGGCGTTGACGTTGATGGCCGCGATCACCCGTCCCTCACCGTCTCGCAACGGCACCGCGACCGAGCGGATGCCCAGCGCCAGGTCCTCGTCGGCCAGCGCCCAGCCGCGGGCCCGTACCTCACGCAGGACCCCGTCCCGCTCCTCCGGACCGGGCTGCCACAGGGGAGTGAGCCCGGACCGAGTCGGCTCGGCCAACACCTTCTCCAGCCGCTCCGGCTCCAGCGCCGCCAGCAGCACTTTGCCCAGCGAGGTCTGCAGTGCCGGGAAACGGGTACCGATCTGCACCGCGAGCGTCACGATCTTCGGCACCGCCACCCGAGCGACGTACACGATGTCACTGCCGTCGAGCTGCGCGATCGAGCAGGATTCGCGCGTCCTTGCCACCAACTGCTCCATGTGCGGCCTGGCGACGTCCCACAGCCCCAGCGAGCGGACGTACGCCGTACCGAGGTCGAGCACGCGAGGGGTCAGCGTGAACCCCTTGTCCGAGGTGCGGACGTAGCCGAGCTCCTCGAGCGTCAACAGGATCCGGCGCGCCGTCGGCCGGGCCAGACCGGTCGCCGCCGCCACCTCCGACAGCGACATCACCGGCCGTTGCGGGGCGAAGGCCACGATCACGTCCAGCCCTCGGGCCAGCGCCTCGATGAAATCCGGTCCGGTACCCGTGCGCGGCATACGCTGCGCCTCCCAAGTCGCTCGACTGCAGGTCGCCCCAGGTTACTGCCGCTCGTCCGCAGCCCGGACCGCCTTCCGCCCAGCGGTCGCCTTCCCGCACTCGACGCGTGCAACAACCTTGACGCCGAGGGCTGCAAGCAAGAAGGTATCGAAGAGTGCCCGCACAGCGGACATGTGTCCGATGATTTCCCACCGTCTCCGAGCCATGGAAACTCAAAGGAGAGTCGACAATGACCCAGGCTTCCACCGCGCCCCCGTCCGGACCTGTTGCCGCGGCCCTGCCCTCGCGGCTGCACCACAACGCCTACGTCACTCCCGACCAGGAGGCCACCCGAGCCTTCTACGAGGACCTCATCGGCCTGCCTCTCGTCGCGACCTGGAAGGAGTCCGACGAGCTCTTCGGCGCGGTGCGCACGTACTGCCATACCTTCTACGGCCTGGGCGACGGCAGCGCACTCGCGTTCTTTCAGTTCGCCGATCCCGAGGACCAGAAGCAGTTCGGCCCCCTGATGCCGCACTCGCCGTTCCAGCACATCGCGCTCAAGGTCACCGAAGCGGTGCAGACCGCGATCGCCGAACGGCTCGACAAGGCCGACTGGCGGCCCGACGACACCTACGTACTGGAACACGGCTACTGCCGCTCCCTCTACACCACCGACCCCAACGGCCTGCTTCTCGAATTCACCCTGGACGCGCCGGGCATCGAGGACAGCGACGCGGAACGCCGCGCCACCGCCCACGCTGAACTGGCCTCCTGGCTCGCGGGCGACCACGTCAGCAACAACACCTACCGCTGACCGGCATCCTGCTCGATGACCAAAAGTCGATCACTCGGGAAGGTACGCCCTTTGCGCCCAACCCGAGGCCGATCCACAGGTCATGAGCATTGCTCCCGAACACCTCGTAGAGCTCCTTGTAGTCCGCCGGCAGCGAGACACCCAGTTCTCCCTCGACCGCCGCCCAGTCGACGGAGATCCCGAGCGGTATCGCTCACCCCCTCGTCGCTCAAGTCAAGATCGGCAGCTACCGCACTCAGCCGACCTTGGCGGGTTCCTCAGCCCGGGTTCGGGTGGTGGTTGACGGTCCTTCGCTGTGAACGATGTGCTGCCGCAGCTGAATGAGCTGCTGTTCTCCAGGCCAGCGCCACGGCTGCCGATCCGGCCGAATCTCAACACAGCGTCCTCGTCGGCCATCCACCGGTCGGACTCCGCCTGGGTCACGAAGATCGGTTGGCCGCCGGCCGCCCTGCGAACGGGCTCAGTAGGCGTAGATCGACGTCGTCTTGATTCGCCTGTATGCGCCCCACGTCGTGCACAGGGTGGTGCTGGACTTGTTGTACTAGGTGCGTAGCCCTCCAGTGGGTAGTGGTACCCCGCTGCGGAACGCAGGTACACGCACAGCGGGCCGCACGACCCTGACGGCCCGGATCGCGGTCTGTCGAAACTTCTGACAGGCGCTGTCATGTTGTTGGGCGCGTGGGTGTCTGACGGTGCGTCGGGGCGTGGTTGGGCCCGGTTCGGGGCCTGTGCTCAGATCGTGGTGGCCAGGCCGACGCGCCGGTGATCTGTTCCCAGATCGCGAAGCGAATGGTCATCCCGGCTCGGAGGGCAAGGCCGAGGCCAGTGCCGGGGGTGGTGCGGCTGGCCTCAGCGCGGGTGAAGCGGTCGAAGGTGCGCGGGAGAAAGTCGGCCGGGAAGCCGGGTCCCTCCTCGGTCACGGACAGGCGCAGGCGCCCGCCGGTGACCCGCGCGCGCAGCCGGAAGATCAGTACGATACGGCGACGAGCGTGAAGGGTGCCGGCGACCACGCCGCCGCGGGTAGCTGCATGACAGTCCGCAGGACACCCCATTACCGAAGACCAAGAAGGCCTGCCCAGGGCCTGCCCCGGTTCGCCAGGACCGGCGGCCGGCCGCGCAGGACCTCGGACAGTTCGAAGGGGCTCGACCGAGCCTCTTCGGCATCTGTTGAACCGCCTCCTTGTGGCCGCCGGTTACGAGATGTCCATCCGGTCTGCCTCGGCCGGTGCTCCCGTCGGGGCGCGCAGAACCGGTCGCCGCGACGGCGGAAGCAAGGTGCCCGCCAGCGTTGCGGCGACGCCGAGGCCGGCGGCCACCGCCATTGCCGCTCCGAAGCCGTCACTGAAGACAGCGGCCGAGGTGTAGCCACCGGTGGCGGCGAAGACCGCGGCGGTGATCGCGACGCCGAAGGCTCCGCCGAGCTGTCGCATCGTGCTGTAGGCGCCGGAGGCCTTGCCGATGTCGGCGGGCGTGCTGGTGCTGACCACCGCTTTGGTGACGGCGGGGATCGCCAGGGCGAAGCCGATGCCCGCGAGGCTCAGCGGGACGACCTGCGGCGCGTAGGAGAGGTGCGGGGCGGCGATGAGGGCGATCCAGGCCGTGCCGATGGTCTGCAGGGCAAGGCCGCCGACGACGAGGGAGCGTTCGCCCCAGCGGTCGGCGAGTGCTCCGGTGCGTGAGGCGAGCAGGACCACGAAGGTGCCCCACGGGAGCAGCCGCAGACCGGCGCCCAACGGGCCCTGACCCAGGGCGACTTGCTGATACTGGGCGATGAAGAACACCGAGGCGGACATCGAGCCGCTGAGCAGGAACATCACTGCGTTGCCCGCCGAGAACGCCCGGGAGCGGAACAGCCGCAGCGGCAGCATCGGCGTACGGGCCCGGGACTGCCACACCAGGAAGACAGCGACCAGGACCGCTCCCCCGGCCAGCGCGCCCGTCACCTCCGCACTGCCCCAGCCCGCCGCATCCACCCGGACCAGGCCCCAGACGAGTCCGAACGCGGCCAGGGTGAAGAGCAGCAGGCCCGGGAAGTCCACCGCCGTGCCCTGGCCAAAGCCCTCCTTGATCCGGGCGAGTACGGAGGGGATCGGGGCCAGGCCGACCGGCACGTTCAGCCAGAAGATCCACTGCCAGGCCAGTCCCTCGGTGATCACGCCGCCCAGGACCGGGCCGAGCAGCACAGCGAGGCCGGTGACGCTGCCGTAGATGCCGAGCGCCCAGCCGCGCCGCTCGGGCGGGAACGCGGCGTTCAGCAGGGCCAGGGCGAGCGGCATGACGGTCGCCGCGCCGATGCCCTGGACGGCGCGCGCCGCGATCAGGGTCCCAGTACTGGGGGCCAGCGCGCATGCGGCCGACGCCACGGAGAACAGGGTGAGCCCGGCGACGAACAGCCGCCTGCGGCCGAAGCGGTCGCCGAGCGACGACGCGGTCATCAGCAGGGCCGCGAAACTGAGGGTGTACGCGTTGATCGTCCACTCCAGGTCCTCGATCGACGCGTGCAGGTCGCGCTGGATCGCGGTCAGCGCCGTGGCCACCACCAGCAGGTCGAGGACGACCATGAACGAACCCACCGACGCCAGCGCGAGCGTCCACCGCTGCGCCGCCGTGACGGACTTCTCGTTGCTCTTCACTGGTGCTCCCGTCGCCATGTGTCTGCAGTCGTGCTGTCGGTGGTGGAGACACGGGGCGGTCCGGAAACTGGGCGGCGAACGGTCGCGGACTCTGCGATCGGCTGCGGATTTTGCGGACGGTCGGGACTCGGCGACCAGTTTCGGCCGCCGTGGGTGTCATAACTGTCGACGGACCCGAACTACCCCAACCGACGAACCGGAGCCTGGGAGGCGACGTAATGCCGAGCGAGGAGACGCCGATGCCGATGTCGACACGCACGCTGGAGCGGGCGCGGGCGGGCGACGGGCAGGCGTTCCGTGAGCTCACCGAGCCCTACCGACGCGAGCTGCAGGTGCACTGCTACCGCATCCTCGGCTCGGTGCAGGACGCGGAGGACCTTCTGCAGGAAACCCTGCTCGCGGCCTGGCGCGGACTCGACGGGTTCGAGGAGCGGTCGTCGCTGCGCTCCTGGCTGTACCGGATCGCGACCAACCGCTGCCTGAACGCACTGCGGGACGGCAGCCGCCGACCCGGCGAGGGCTGGGCGTACCGCTTGGAGGTTCCGTTGCCCGAACCCACCCGCCGCGGCGACCCCAGCTGGCTTGAGCCCTATCCGGACGTGCTGCTCGCCGGGCTGCCGGACGCCGCGCCCGGACCGGAGGCCCATTACGAGACCAAGGAGGCGGTCTCCCTGGCGTTCCTCGTCGCGCTGCAGCACCTGCCGCCCCGGCAGCGGGCGGTGCTGGTCCTACGGGACGTGCTCGGTTTCCGCGCGGCCGAGGTCGCCGGAATGCTCGACACCAGCGTCGACTCGGTCACCAGCGCGCTGAAACGCGCCCGCGCCACGCTCGCGACCCGGCTGCCCGCGGACGCCCACGCCGAGGCGGAGCTGCCGTACTCACCCCGCGAACGCAAGCTCGTTGACGACCTCTCCCTCGCCTTCGAACGCGCCGACGTCGACGCGATCCTCGCCCTGCTCACCGACGACGCGTGGCTGACGATGCCGCCGCTGCCGTACGAGTACCAGGGACTGGAGGCCATCGGTCACTTCCTCAGGACGGTCGCGCTGCGCGACGGCCGCCGTTTCCGGCTGGTACCCACGCACGCCAACGGCCAGCCCGCCTACGGCGTTTACCTCGTCGATCCGAGGACGCCGATCGCGCACGCCCACGGTCTGCTCGTCCTCACCCTGTCCGGCCAACGCGTCTCGGCGCTGACCCGCTTCGTCGACAACAGCCTGCTCCCCCGCTTCGGTCTTCCCCGCTCGCTACGCGCCACCGGCGCCTAGTGCTGGTGTGCCGCTCGCGTGGCAGTGCGAGATGTGCGTGGGCCGGGCAGAGGCTGGGCAGCCCCGCGGCGCGCACCGGGTCACCGTCACCGTCCCGACCACCGTGGCCAACTCGCACTGGTGGCACCTCTCCAGGCGCCTGCGCCCGCGGCCGAGCCGGGGCCGGCCGGGCGCATCCAGCACTGACAGTGCCCGTTCTTCCTGCTCAGCGCGCAGGTCGAGATGGTCCTGCAGCAGGAGGCGGGCCACCTCCCGGCCGCCGGCCGGCCATCTCCTCCACCTCCTGGTGCGGCAGCCGGAGCGCATCGGGATGGGAGAAGCCGGCGAGCCGCAAGACCGTGCTCGACCGCTGCCCGGATCCCGTGTCGTACGGTCTGATGTCGCGGCCGCCCACCGTCCGCGACGGATCTCACCGAACCCGGCGGTGCCGCCGGTACGGCCGAAGATCTGAACCAGTACCGGGAATCAGGCCGCGACGAGCTCCTGCTCGCGGTCCGGCGTCTTGACCTTGGGCTTCTTGTTCGGCAGCGAGAGCCGGAAGACCTTGCGCCACGCGGAGAACACCTGCTTGGGCAGCGGCCCGGTGACGTACTCCAGCTCGTACTTTTCGAACAGCGCGCGCACCTTCACCGCGACCTCGGCGTACCGGTTGCTCGGCAGGTCCGGGAACAGGTGGTGCTCGATCTGGTGCGACAGGTTGCCGGTCATGAAGTGCATGGCCCTGCTGCCGCTGATGTTCGCCGAGCCCATCATCTGGCGCAGGTACCACTGGCCGCGCGTCTCGCCCTTGATCGACCGGCGCTCGAAGACCTGCACGCCCTCGGGGAAGTGCCCGCACATGATCACCGAGTGGGACCAGATGTTGCGGACCAGGTTCGCGGTGAACGTGGCGGCGAGCGTGGTGAGGAACGACGGGCCCGACAGCAACGGGTGGATCACGTAGTCCTTGAGCACCTGCTTGCGGATCTTGCGGCCCACGGCCTTGGCCCGCGCGCGGAACTCCGGGTTCTTGCGGCGGCGCTTGTGCAGGTTCTTGCCGAGCTCCAGGTCGTACGCGGCGATGCCGTACTCGAAGAAGCAGGCGTTGAGGAAGTTCCACAGCGGCTGGCCGAGGTGGAAGGGGTGCCACTTCTGGTCCTCGTCGACGCGCATGATGCCGTAGCCGAGGTCGTTGTCCTTGCCGATCACGTTGGTGTACGTGTGGTGCAGCTCGTTGTGCGAGTGCTTCCACTGGTCGGCCGGCGAGACGTGGTCCCACTCCCAGGTGGTGGAGTGGATCTTCGGGTCCCGCATCCAGTCCCACTGGCCGTGCAGGATGTTGTGGCCGATCTCCATGTTGTCCATGATCTTCGCCACGGACAGACCGGCGGTGCCGATCAGCCACGCGGGCGGGAAGATCGAGAACAACAGCACGCCCCTGCTGACCAGTTCGAGCTTGCGCTGCGCCGAGATGACCTTGCGGATGTAGGCGGCGTCCTTCTCACCACGGCTGGCGATCACCTCGTCGCGGATCGCGTCCAGTTCGCGGCCGAGCTCCTCGATCTGCTCCGCGGTCAGGTGGGCGGTGGGGTCGATGGCGGTCAAGGTGCTCCTACCGTTCGATGTCACAGGGGCCCGCGGCGGCGGACACGCAGGTCTGGATGAGGACGCCCGGCTCGGCCTCGGTGATCTCGCCGGTGCGCAGGTCGCGGACGGCGCCCGCCTTGAGCGGCGAGACGCAGCCGAAGCAGATGCCCATGCGGCACCCGGAGGGCATGAGCACGCCGGCCTCCTCGCCGATGTCCAGCAACGGCGTGCCGCCGTCCGCGTCGACGGTCCTGCCGGTGGCACTGAAGGTGACCTCGCCGCCGTCACCGGCGACGACGATGCTGGGGCGGAAGCGCTCGGTGTGCAGGCGCTCTGGCACGCCGTGCTCGGTCCAGTGCTTTTCGGCGGCGTCGAGCAGGCCCGCGGGCCCGCAGGCCCAGGTCTCGCGCTCGGCCCAGTCGGGCACGAGTTCGTCGAGACGGGCGATGTCGAGCATGCCGTCCGTGTCGGTGTGCACCTCGGTCAGCCGCAGCTTCTTGTCCGCGACCAGGTCGTGCAGTTCGTCGCGGAAGATCACGTCGCGCGGCTGTGGCGCGGAGTGGACCATGACGACGTCGTCGAACCCGGTGTCGCGCAGCATGCCCATCACGGGCGTGATGCCGCTGCCGGCCGTCAGGTAGAGCACCTTGGCGGGCTTGGCCCGCGGCAGCACGAAGTCACCGGTCGGCTGGTCGAGATGGATCAGCGTGCCCGGTTTCGCCCTGCGGACCAGGTGGTTGCTGACCTTGCCGTCCGGGATCGCCTTCACGGTGATCGTGAGGCGGCCGTCCTGGCGGTCCGTCGGCGAGGTGATGGAGTAGGCACGCCACAGGCGCACCCCCTCTACGTCGACCCCGATCCGCACGTACTGACCGGCCGTGTGGCCGCGCCAGCCCCGTCCCGGCCTGATCACGACGGTCGCGGCGTCACCCGTCTCGGGGTGCACGGCCTCGATGCGGCCACGCAGGTCAGCGCCCGCGCGCAGCGGGCTGACCAGGTCGAGGTAGTCCGACGGCAGCAGCGGCGTCGTGACCATCTCCAGCAGTTTCCACGCCCTGCTGCGGAGGGCTGCACTCGTCATGACTCCAGCTTGCTGTGCCTCAGGGCGTAAAGTCCTGACCGCAGGACGTAAATCTGGTCGGCTGAATTGTTCGCAGGGAACAGAAACGTGAGTCATGCAATCCGGAGGGCCAGCGAACTGGCCCTCGATGAGACGACGGTCACCGCACTTCGGGCCGCGGTGAAGACCACCGCCGACGAGGTCGTCCAGGCGATCATCGACGAGGTCCCTCCCTACGCCAACGCCCTTTCGGGCCGCATGGGCGGCACCATCCGCCGAGCCGTCCGCACCGCCCTGGGGCACTACCTGGACCTCGCGAGCGGAAACGCCACAGGCGGCGACGCCGGTGACGCAGCCTACGAGCTGGGCCGCGGCGAGGTCCGCGACGGCCGTTCGATGGACGCCCTGCTCAGCGCCTACCGCGTCGGCGCCCGGGTGGCCTGGCGATGCCTGGCAGCGGGTGCCGTACCCGCAGGTCTGCCCGCCGCCGAGGTCGCCAAGTTCGCCGAGCTGACCTTCGCCTACATCGACGAGCTCTCCGCCGCGAGCGCCGCGGGCCACGCCGACGAACTGGCCGCCCGGGGCAGGGCCCACGAGCGCCACCTGGAACACCTGGCCCGCGACCTCCTCGCCGACGCGAGCCCGGACGTGCTGCTGGCCTCTGTTCAACGGGCCGGGTGGCACCCTCCGGTTTCACTGACCGCGGTCCTGCTGCCCGCGGCCCAGGCCCGGCCTGCCTACCGCACGCTCGACCCGGGCACCCTCGTCCTCGACGATCTGCCGGACGCCACCGGTGTGCTGCTCGTCCCCGATGCCGACCGATCGCATCTCTTGCGGCAGCTGACCGACCGCACCGCCGTGGTCGGCCCGGCCCGGCCATGGACTCGTGCGTCCGCCTCGTACGCACGAGCCGCACGCGCGCGCTCCCTCTCCTCCGATATTCGCGACACCGAGGACCACCTGCCCGAGCTGGTGCTGAGCGCCGACGCGGAGGCGTTCGCAGACCTGCGTGCCCGAGCCCTCGCACCGTTGCGGACCTTGCCTGTCGCCACCGCACGGCGGCTGGAGGAGACGTTGCGGGCGTGGCTGCTGCACCAGGGCAGGCGGGACGAGGCGGCGGCGGCGTTGTTCGTCCATCCCCAGACAGTCCGGTACCGGATGTCGCAGCTGCGGGAGCTGTTTCCGGATCTCGCATCGCCACACCGGGTCCTCGAACTGACGCTGGCGGTCGGTCTTCGGGTCAGCTGACGCGGGGCCCTCCACCTTGATCGTGGACAGACTTGAACGCTCCCGAGGGCCCCGCCCGTGCCGGCGCGGGGTCAGCCCGTACCCCCGGGTCAGGAGTGCGGAACCACCGCCACCGGGCATGGCGCGTGATGCATCACCGCGTGGGTGACCGAACCGATCCGTGCCCCTACCGCCGAGTGGTGTGCGCGGCGACCGACGACCATCAGCTGGGCCCGGTCGGCCAGCGCCAGCAGGACCTGCCCGGCGCTGCCCATCTCGACGTGCGGGGTGACGGGCACGTCGGGGAAGCGCTCCCGCCACGGCTGGAGCGCCTCGGTGAGCGCCTTCTTCTCGTAAGGCTCCAGGCCCCCGGCCTCGTCCAGCAGCTTCAGCGAGCCGGGGCTGTAGGCGAACACCGGCGGCAGGCTCCACGCCCGTACGGCGCGCACCCCGGCACCGCGCGCCGCCGCCGTCTCGAAGGCGAACCGAAGGCCGGCCGCGCTGTCGTCCGGACCGCCCTGCTGGCCCACGACGATCTCCCGGCCGCCCGCTTCGGACGCGGCGCGGTCACCGGCCCGCACCAGGACGACCGGGCACGGGGCCTCGGCGATCACCTGCTGGCCGACGGAACCGAGCAGGAAGCCGACGATCGTGCCGTGTCCCCGGGATCCGAGGACCAGGGTCCGGGCCGCCGCGGCCTCGGCCAGCAGCGAGTCGACGGCGCCGCCGTCCAGTACCTCGGTCGTCACCGGCAGGTCCGGGTGCCGGTCGGTGACGGTGCGGGCCGCGTCCTCGGCCATGTCCCGTGCCCAGCGCGCCTGCTCGTCCCGGTCCGCGCCGCCGAGCAGTTCGTGGTGGGACCACTGCCAGGCGTACACCGCGCGCAGGGGCAGCCCGCGGCGGACGGCTTCCCTGCCCGCCCAGGCCAGCGCGGCCCGGCTCTCGGGGGATCCGTCCACGCCCACGGTGATCCTGTCGGTCATACGCCCGCCTCTCCGTCGCCGGCCCGCCCGCGCTGCCGGCCCCTCGATCCTGCTGACCGGTCCAGTGTCCGCCACCGCCACCGCCGCGTCGTGCAGGGCCCGGGGTGCCGCCTACGCCGACTCGCGCACCACGAGCTCCGGATCGAAGATCACCGAGGTGGGCTCGGTGCGCGCGCCCCGGAGGTGCTCGTCGAGGAGCCGGGCCATCACCGAGGCCATCTCCTCGACGGGCTGGCGCACGGTGGTCAGCGGCGGACGGCAGGCCGTCGCCGCGCCGGAGTCGTCGAAGCCGATGACGGCGACGTCGTCGGGCACCCGCCTGCCCCGGTCTCGACCTCGCCCCCACCGGCTACGGCTGGGCCGGCGGCGGCTACCTCGCCGACAGCCGTATCGACGGTTCGGTCGGACCGTACTCGCAGCAGCAGTGGTACACCCGCGACAGTTCGGTGGGCGGCTGGACCAACGCCGTCTGGAACATGGTCTTCTCCGGTGTCCAGGGCGCACCCGCGCAGTCCTTCCCGAACCCGCCCTGGTGGTGGCCTTGCCCGCGCCGGCGCCGCCGATCCAGACGAAGACGTCCTGGACCGTGGTCGGGTTGGCGGAGTGGCTCGCTGAAGCCCCCGTGGGGCCCACCTCGAGGAGCGTCGAGGAGTTCACGGGACCGGCGTCGATGAGGAATCCCGCGAGCCGCACCCCGTCGACGTCGCCCGTCCTGAGCGCGGTCACACCGTTGTCCGGGATCAGGGTGGCGTAACCGGGCGTACGACGCGCCGAACCAGGCCGCCATCCAGAACGGAAGCGTCAAGGGGTACGCGGCCTACGAGGTCGCCGACTCCGTGACCACGCACGAGGGATGGGGCCTGGGCAGCTACTGCTACTACCGTCTCGCTGGGCGGCCAGGGTCAGTACGAGCACGTCTCGTACCCCTGACCGCCCCGCGCGGAGCCCGGGATCAGCAGGACGTCAGGCTCCCGAGGTCCACGGCGTCGGCCATCGCCTGCATCCCCTTGTCGTTGGGGTGCAGGTGATCGCCGCCGTCGAAGAACGGCAGGATCAGCCGCGGGTCGTAGGGATTGCGCGTGATCCTGTCGAAATCCGTCACGGCGTCGAGCGCCCCGCTGTTCCTGATCCAGTCGTTGACGCCCTGGCGCACGGCCTCGGAGGCGGCGTCGTACTCGTACCAGCCCTTGAACGGCATGACGGTCGCGCCGACGACACATTTGCCCGCCGCGTGCGCCAGGTCGATGATCTGCCGATACCCGGCGATCATGTCGTCCACCGTGACACCGGTATGGGCCTTGATGTCGTTGATGCCTTCGAACAGGAAGACCGTGCGGACCCCGGGCTGGGAGAGGACGTCACGCTGGAGTCTGTTCAGGGCGGCCTGCCCGGCGCCGTCCGCGAGCACCTTGTTGCCGGAGATCCCCTCGTTCGCCACTCCCTTCACGGTGAGCCCGGACGCGGCCTGGAGCCGCCGGGACAGATAGTCGGGTCAGCGGCGGTTCTGGTCGGTGGTCGAGGCCCATCCGTCGGTGATGGAGTCGCCGAGGGTCACCACCGAGCCGACCTCGGCGGACGTCTGCACGTCGACGGCGTCCAGCCAGTACCAGGAGCCCATCGGATCGGTCCAGTTGGCCGCGCCTTCTTCGGCCGCGTGGTCGCCCGCGGTCGCGTAGTTGGTCTGCATGGCCATGCCGTGGCCGGTCGTCGGTCCCTGGGCGCCGGTCACGTACAGGCTGATGACCAGGTCGCTCTGGGCGGCCAGTGTTCCGGGCAGCGGATCGCTGAGCACGGTCTCGCCGGCCGGGACGGTGACGGACGCGGCCCCGCCGAAGGACAGCCGCCGGTTGGAGCCGTGGACCAGCTCCGCGCCTTGTTTCCGCAGCCCGGCGTACGCGCTCGCGAAGGTCACCGGGTGCTCGCCGAAGGCGTTGGACAGCCGGATCCGCATGTTCGTGCCGCCGACGCTGGTGCGCACGATCAGTCGGTAGCTGCGGTCGGCCGGTCCCGCCCCCTGCCGGTCGGCGCTGGCGCCCCAGGTGACCACGGAGTGCTTCGCGCGCGCCTCGGCGGCGGGCGTCACCGGCGCGCCCGACGAGGCTCCCGGCTGCGCCGCCGCCGAGGCGGTCAGGGGTCCGCAGACCGCGAGGAGCAGCGCCGATACGACGCCCACGGCGCGGCGTCGGAACCGGGCGCCGCTCACCGCAGGCCCCGCAGGGTGAGGGACTCACCGGGCTTGAGGCTGACCTTGCGCGAGGCGCCGCCCGAGACGACGGTCGTCTCGCGGCCCCCGACGCTCTTCAGCGTGGCCCGGGTCACCTTTCCATTCTTCCAGCTGAGGTCGGCGACGAAGCCGCCGCGGACACCCACGCCGGACACCGAGCCGGATGCCGCCCAGGCGGCGGGCAGGGCGGGCAGCAGCTCGATGTGTCCGGGCCGCGAGTAGACCAGCATCTCGATGATCGCGGAGGGGGTGCCGAAGTTCGCGTCGATCTGGAAGATGCCGCGGCCTTCCCCCATGTCCATGATGTCGAAGAGGTTCGGCGCCGTGCCGTTGCCACCGCTCACCGACGGCTTCAGGTTGTTGACGACGAGCTGGTAGGCGTTCTCCGCGTTCTTCAGCCGGGCCCAGCACAGGCTGCGCCAGGCGTTGGACCAGCCGTAGCTGTTCATGCCACGAGCGGTCAGGAGGGCCGTCGCGCCGGCGAGGATGTCCTTCGGCGTGGAGTCGTCCGGGCGGATCCGGTCGCCGGGGAAGAGACCGATGAGCGGGGAGAGATGACGGTGTGTGGTCTCGCCGAGGTTGTCGGGCGACATCCACTCCTCCAGCCAGCCGGTCTTGGGGCTGACCACGGGCAGGTACAGGCGCTCACGCAGGCCGTCGACGGTCTTGCGGTAGGCGGCGTCCTTGGCGAGTACCTCGGTCGCGGTGCGGTAGTTACCGAAGAGGTTCCACACCAGTTCCTGGGCGTACGTGATGCCCTTGGCGTCGAGCGGACCCTGTTCGGGCGACCAGTCGCTGTCGGCGATGAGCACCTCCCGCTCGGCCCCCGACGCGTCGGTGACGGTCGTGGTGATGAGGCGGGTCTCCCAGAACTGCACGGCGCCCTTGAGGAGGGGGTAGATCTTCTTGAGGTGGGCGCGGTCCTGTGTGTACTCGTAGTGCTCGAACAGGCTCTGGCAGATCCAGGCGTTGCCGGCCGGGTGCCACCACCAGCCGCCCCCGCCATAGGGGTTGGTGGAGATCGCCACGGTCCAGCCGGCGATCTTTCCGCTGGAGTTGCGGTACCGGTTGGCGGAGTCGTTGAACAGCCGCTGGGTGACGTCCGTCCAGTCGGGCAGCTGCGCGAGGCAGTAGTCGGTGAAGGCGTCGAAGCCGTCGGACAGACCCGCCCGGTCGGCCATCCAGTAGTTCATCTGGACGTTGATGTCGGTGTGGTAGTCGCCCATCCAGTCCGGGTCGTTGCCGTCCAGCCAGGGGCCCTGGAGGCCCATCGGCAGGCTGCCCCGGGATCCGGAGATCATGAGGTAGCGGCCGAACTGCAGGTAGGCCGCCTCGAGTTCCGGGTCGGGGACATCGTCCCGGTGGCGGGCCTGAAGCCGCTCCCAGGTGTCCAGTTCGCGCTGCGCCGCGGAGGACGTACCAAGGTTGATGTCCAGCTGTCCGAACACGGCCCGGAAGTCGGCGACATGTGTGTGCAGCAGGGTGCTCGCCGGGTGACCTGCCGCGTTCAGGACCTTGGTTCTGGCGAGGCGCTCCGGGGCCAGGGACGGATCGCGGAACTTCGCCGCCGCGTCGGGCGCGTAGTCGGTACCACCGCTGACGACGACGGTGAGGTCCTTGCAGCCGCTGAACGCGATCGACGTACCGTCGACGCGGACCCGGCCCGTGCCGCTGTACGCGGTGACGGCGGCACCGTACTTCAGGCCGTTGGCCAAGGAGGCGCCGAACGAGGCGTAGCGGCCCGCGCTGTTGGCGGTGGTGGACTCGCCGTGGGTGCCCGCGAGGGAGACGGTACCGGTGTAGGAGCCGCCGCCCTGCTGGGAGAAGTACAGGACGATGGCGTCGTCGGGGCGGCTGGCGAAGATCTGCCGCCGGTAGGTGACGCCGGAGATGTCGTACGAGGTGCTGATCAGGCCCTGGGCCAGGTCGAGGGTGCGCCGGTAGTTGTTGACGTTGCCCAGGTCGTGGCCGGGGAGGGCGACGGTGAGTTCGGCCAGCATGGTCAGGGAGCCGAAGTCGTCCCGGCCGTACGGGAACTGACCGTCGCTCTGCAGCTTGTCGTTGAGGCCTCCGGTCCACAGGGTGGCGTCGGTGATCATCAGGAGTTCGCCGGCGGGGTCGTTGCTCGCGAGCGCGCCGAGGCGCCCGTTCCCGACCGGCAGCCCCTGCTCGATCATCGACCTGGCGGAGCCGGGAGCCGACCACCACAGCTGGTTCTTCGCGGCGTCGGCCGCGGACAGCATGGGCGACGCGGTGGGGCGCAGGGGGGCCGCCGAGGCGGTGAAGGCGGGCAGACCACCGAGTGCGGTGGCCGCGCCGGCCGCGGCGGCGAGGGCGAGGAAGCCTCTGCGGCTGGGGGTGTTGTCGCGTGATGCGCTGTGCTGAACGTCCACGGTGTTGCACTCCATATCCGGGAGCTGCTCATGCGGGAACGACGGCTGCGGACCGTCGGCGTGCTGCAGGTCCCCGCGGGGCCCGGGTCGTGTCACCGGGCCCCGCGGGAAGCGGGTCGGACGGACTGCTGAGCTGAGAACCGGCCGCTGAACCGAGAACCGGCCGCTGGACCGGGAACCGAGTACGGAACTCAGACCGCCTACGGAACTCAGACCGACTGCGGGACGACGATCCTGTCGATGTCGGGTGCGTATCCGCTGCCGCTGTCGAAGGTGATCGTGTTGGAGCCCGCCTTCAGCGCCAGTTGGACGCTGACCGTCTCGGCCGTGCTCCAGTCGCCCGTGGAGGGGAACTTCTCACTGGTGCCGTTGCCGCTGTTGGAGAAGACGGTCACCGAGCGGGGGTCGCCGCTGACGTAGGCGACCTGGACGGTGTAGATGCCGTCCTTCTTCACCGTGACGTTGTTGAACCGCAGCTTGCCGCCGGTGTAGAGGTTGCCGACCTTCTTGCCGCCGGAGCAGGCGTCGCAGCCGGCGACCGAGGCGTTGCCCGACAGGGTGTTGGCGTCGGACTCGGCCTCGTAGCTCGTGGTGGCCGGCGTGCCGCCGCCGGGCTTGACGGTGAACAGCCGCGAGCCGTGGGCGGGCAGCGCCTCGGTGATCTTGTTCTTGTAGGTCCCGAGGTTCGCCTTGTTCCACAGGTCGCGCACGGAGGCGTTTCCGGTGAATCCGAGCGAGGCCCACTGGGCGGTGACGGAGGCCGGCGAGTCGGCGAGGTTGAACAGGGCGACGGTGTAGCTGCCGTCGGCGTTCTTGGTGCCCCAGACCTGCTGGTCGCCGACAGGGGTGACCGGACGCGCCACGGGCGAATCGTTCTGGTCGACGGCGATGACTTCCTTGTTGGTCAGCAGGGAGACCCCGTAGCTGTCCAGCTTGGTGAGGTCGTCGCCGGTGAACAGCGGCGACTTGTTGATGGCCCACAGGGTCATGTAGCTCTGCCGCTCGGCCTTGGTGAGGCCGTCCATCTCGCCGTTGCCGACGTCGATGGCGTCCAGGTCGTTCCAGCCGCCCGGGCCCGCCTTACGGCTCCACGCGGGGGCGTCGTCCCACCGGTCGTTGACCGAGTTCTCCCAGGTGACGAGGGTGTTGCAGTAGCACTCGACGTCGGTGTCGATGCGCCAGCCGTTGGAGTACTTCTTCCAGTCGGCGGCGTGGCCGATGTCGAGCGACCAGGAGAGTTCGAGGTGGATCGGGCGCCCGGCGGTGGCGATGGCCTTCTGCCAGGCGGCGACGTCGGGCACGTTGTCGTAGTTGTCACCCGACTTGAAGGAGCCCGGGCCGACGCCGTCCAGCTTGAGGAAGTCGTAGCCCCAGTCGGCGAACTGCTGCGCCTGCGAGTCGATGTACTTCTGCGCGCAGGGCTTGTCGAAGTCGATCTTGTAGGCGTTGTCCCAGCCGTTGGTGGTGCGCAGGTCCGGGTAGACGATGTCGGCAGTGGTGCAGCCGGCGGCGTTCCAGATCGGCGTACCGCCGTCGCCGTACGCGCCCTTCTCCAGGCCGACGGGCAGGTAGATGCCGGCCTTGAGGCCCTTGGAGTGGATGTGGTCGGCGACCGACTTCATGCCGTGGGGGAAGCGGACCGGGTCGGGCGTCTGGCGGCCGTACTGGTCGAAGCCCGTCTTCCAGGTCTTGTCCATCCACCAGCCGGCGTCGATGTTGACATGGTCGTAGCCGTAGTTCTTCAGCTTGGCGGCGAGGGCGTCCGTCTGATTCAGGACGTTCGCCTCGGTGAGGTAGCTGTAGTCGCCGTCCGGGTTGAGGCCCGGGTACTTCGACGACTGCATGCTCCAACTCGACCAGCCCATGTACGGCTTGGCGGCGACGGGGGTGGTGGCGGTGCTCTCGCGCGGCTCCGGGGTCTTGGCCTGTGCGGCCGGGACGGTCGTCGCGAGTCCTGCCGTGAGGGCGAACACCACCACGGCTCTCAGGGTGCGTGCGGGCAGGACGGAATACGAGGATGACCGCATGGGTCGTGCCTCCTGTGGGGTCAGGGTTGGGGCGGCTCAGCCCTTGCCCGAGCCGATGGTGAGTCCGCTGATGAACTGGCGCTGGAGCGCGAAGTACACCAGGAGAGTGGGGATCGCCGTCATCAGGGCACCGGCCGCGATGAGGTTGGGATTGGTGAAGTACGCACCCTGGAGGTTGGCCAGGGCGGAGGTGATCGGGCGCTTGTCGCCGCTCTCGATCAGCGCGAGCGGCCAGAAGAAGTCGTTGTAGATCCAGATCGATTCGAGGGTCGCGAGGGCCGCGAACGCGGGGCGGCACAGCGGCAGGATGATCTGGAAGAACTGGCGCCAGACGGGCGCGCCGTCCACGAGCGCCGCCTCGGAGATCTCCTTCGGGATCGTCTTCATGTAGTTGCTGAGGACGAAGGTGCAGAACCCCGACTGGTAGGCGATGTGGATCGCGATGATGCCCCAGGCCGAGTTGTAGAGGAGGAGGGAGTCGCTCATCCACGGCGGCAGCGGGATGAGGAGGTAGAGGCGGTACAGGGGGGTGATGAGGACCTGTGCCGGGAGCAGGTTGCCCGCGGTGAACAGCATCAGCAGGACGATGTTCCAGCGGAAGTCGAAGCGGGAGACGAAGAAGGCGACCGCGGCCGAGAACAGCAGGGTGCACAGGACGGACGGCACCGTGATGAGGACGGAGTTCCAGAAGAAGTGCGGCATCCCGGACTGGTTCCAGGCGTCGCTGAAGTTGCCGAGGCCGATGCTGTGGGGCCAGGAGAGATAGCCGTGCTTCGCGGTGTCCGAGTAGGGCCGCAGCGAGGTGTACATGGCCCACAGCAGCGGGACGAGCCACAGCAGGGCGATGCCGCCCAGCATCAGATGGCGGCCGGTCTGGCGCCGCGGCCCGGTGGGGGTCTTCGGCGTCTGCTGCGCGCGCCGGGTCCGCGGTCGGGAGGCCGGGCGCGGCACGGTCGTGGTCACTGGTCCTCCTTGCGGAAGTTCTGGACGAGGAAGGTCCCGATGGCGGCAAGGGAGACCACGAGCAGGACGACCGCGAGGGCGGACCCGTAACCGATGTGACTGGACTCGCCGATGATGTTGTCGGTGATGAGGAGGGACAGGAGTTCCATGCCCGGCTTGCTTCCGACGCCGCCGCCGAGGACGTAGACGACGTCGAAGGACCGCAGGGACTCCATGACCGTGATGACCAGGATGATGACGTTGACCGGCTTCAGGGCCGGGAAGACCACCCGCAGGAAGGTCTGGCGTCCGTTGGCGCCGTCGAGCGCGGCGGCCTCCTTGAGTGCCGGGTCGAAGCCCTTCAGGCCGGCCAGGTAGAGGATCATGATGTATCCGGTGTGCCGCCAGCTGGAGGCGACCAGGACGGCCCACAGGTTGAGGTCGGGGTTGCCCAGCCAGTCGATGTGGTGGCTGGATCCGGCCGCGCTCAGGATGCCGTTGAGGAGCCCGGTGTCGGGGTTGTAGATGATCTCCCAGATGAAGCCGACGACGGCGAGGGAGAGCACCATCGGCAGGAAGATGGCGGTCTGGTAGACCCTCGTGAAGCGGATCTTCCGGTCGAGCTGGTAGGCGAGGAAGATGCCGAACGGGGTCGGCAGCAGGGCCGTGAACAGCAGCCAGATCACGTTGTGCCGCACCGCGGGCCAGAACGGCGGGTAGTTGGTGAAGATCTCCTTGTAGTTGTCCAGGCCGATCCAGTGGATGTCGGCCAGGTCGATGCCGTCCCAGGTGGTGAAGGACAGCCCCAGGGAGGCCAGTGCGGGCAGCCAGACGAAGAAGAGCAGGGCCGCCAGCGGGATGCCGATGATGACGGTGAGGAAGATCCGGTCGCCGGTGCCGAGGCGGCGCGGGCGGGCGCCCCGCGGGGCGGGGGGCGTGGTGGGCGCGGAGGACACGGTGCGTAAGACCTTTCCGGTCCTGGTCAGGCCGTGAAGAAGCGCGAGCGCTGGGACTCGATCTTCGTCAGCGTTCCCGAGCCGTCGTCGGGGTGGTCGAGCCACTGCGTCAGGCCGGGGAGTACGACGGTGGAGATGAAGCCGGGGTCGCTGTCGCGGTCCGCGAACTGGCTGATCTGCTTGGCGGAGGCGATGAGGTCGGCGGACTTCTTCTGGAGCGCGTTGTACGAGCCGGTGCTCGCCTTGTCGTTGACGGCGAGGTTGCTCGGGTCGACGCCCATGTACAGCTCCTCGCTGTGGGCACCGCCGAGGAACTCCAGGAACTTCTTGGCACCGTCCTCGTTCTTGGGCCGGCGGCTGAGCATGAAGCCGTCGGTGGGTGCCTCGACGGCGTCCTGACCGTGCGCGGCGTCGATCTCGGGGAAGGGGAAGAAGTCGATGTCGGCGCGTATCTTCTCGTCGGTGATCTGCTGTCCGAGGAAGAGGCCGATGACGGCCATCCCGGACTTCTTGTCGAGCAGCGACTGGGCGGCGTCCTGCCAGGAACGGCCGGCGGCACCCTGCTGGTAGTAGGGGGCGAGTTCGCGCCAGTGGTCGAGGGTGGCGAGGGCGCGCTTGTCGGTCCAGGAGACCTTGCCGCGCATCAGGGACATGTGGAAGTCGTAGCCGTTGGTCCGCAGGTTCACGTAGTCGAAGGCGCCGAGGATGCTCCAGCTGTCGCCGCCGCCGTATCCGGAGGCGATCGGGGACAGCCCGTCCTTCTTCATCCGCTTCGTGAGCGCGATGAACTCGCTCCACTTCTGCGGGACTTGGTAGCCGCGCTCCTTGAAGAGGCTCTTGCGGTAGAAGACGGCCCACGGGTAGTTGTACAGCGGCACGAAGTAGTACTTGCCGTCCTCGCCGCGGGAGAGCTGCTTGGTGGCGTCGCTGAAGTCGGCGCCTATCGTGTCCCACACGTCGTCGAGGGGGCTGCAGAGCTTCTTCTTGGCGAAGTACTGCATGCGGTAGCCGGCGAACCAGGTGAAGACGTCGTCGGGAGTGCCCTGCAGATAGGTGGAGATGCTCTTCTGGAAGGTGTCGTGGTCGACGGTGTTCGTCTTCACCGTCAGACCGCTGTCCTTGGCGAACGCGTCGGTGACGGAGGCGTAGGCCTTCTTGGGGGTGGCGTCGGCGCCGTTGGATCCGAAGGTGACCGTCTTCGGGTCGGCCCCCGCTCCCCCGCCGCAAGCGGTCAGAACGGGCGCGGCCAGTGCGGCGGCGCCGAGTCCGAACAGTCCGCCGACGACTCTGCGGCGGCCCGGGTTACGCGCAGCCAGGGGATTGCGGCTCTGCTGCGTCATTGTTGCTCCTCACGCGTGTCCGTACATGTCTGATCTTCAGTGCGTGGCTGTGGTTCAGTACGTGCTGGTCGGTGCGTGGTGCGCTCGTCGGCGCGTGCTCGCCCCTCAGGGCGTCGTGCTCCTCAGCGCGCGTCCGAGGTGGTGAAGGACTGGATGGCGGTGGCCGCCGCGCCACGTGCCCACTCCTCGAAGGGCAGCGGCCTGGTCTGTACGTCGCAGTCCGCGGCCGAACCGAACGCGGCCGCGGCGAACGCGTCACGGATCTGCTCGGCGAACAGGTCGTAGGCGGCCAGGCCTTCACCGGAGATGATCACGCGCTCGGGGCCGAGGAGGTTGGCCACGGTCGCGATGCCCCGGCCGATCGCCGCTCCCGCCCGGGCGTACACCTCCCGGGCGCCGGGGTCGCCGTCGTGGGCGAGGGCCAGGGCCTCGGTGGCGTCGGCGACACGCGCGCCGGTGACCTCCCGGATCCGGCCGACGATGGCGGGGTCCGAGGCGATCGCCTCGACGCAGCCCCGGTTGCCGCAGTGGCAGCGGGGACCGGCCGGGTCGATCGCCACGTGCCCGATCTCACCGGCCACGCCGTGCGCTCCCGCCACCACCTGTCCGTGCACCACCAGGCCGCAGCCGATGCCCGCGCCGACGGTCACCAGGGCGAAGTCGGACAGCCCCACCCCGGCCCCGAACCACTGCTCGGCCACCGTCAGCGCGCGAACGTCGTTGTCGAGGGTGACCGGCAGTCCGGTAGTGGTCGCGGCAAGTTCGGCGAGGGGAACGTCGCGCCACTCCAGGAACGGCGAGTAGCGCACCACCCCGGCCGCCCGGTCCACGTCACCCGAGACGGCGATGCCGAGCCCGCGGACCTGCACCCCGAAGCCGTCCGCCTCCGTCAGCAGTTCCTGTACGAGTCCCGCGACGGACGTCAGTACCGCCTTGGGCTCGCGGGAGGTGAGCGGAACGCGCCGGGCGACCCGGATGCGGCAGCACAGGTCGGTGAGTACGGCGATGAGCTCGTCGCCCGTCACCTTGATCCCCAGGAACAGGGCCCTGCCGCCGTCGACCCGCACCGGGTTGGCGGGCCGCCCGAGGACGGGCTGCCGTGCGTCCTCCGCGATGTCCTCCACTAGGTAGCCGGCCTCGATCAGCGGCCGGACCGCCTTGGTGACCGCCGCCGCCGACAGCCGGGTCCGCCCCGCTATCTCCGACCGCGTGAGCGGGCCGTGGGACAGCACGGTGGTGAAGATCTGGGAAGCGGCCGGCGTGTGGGCCGGGAACGCCTCGGTGGGAGAGGTCGAGCGCATGGCCGGAACCTAAGGCTCTTATTTTCTGCTGTCAATGAAAGAAGCAGGATTCTCTTGAGGACGCTCCATGAGGCAGCTGTGACCTATGAATTCCAGAATGCGAGCAAGCATTGACACGTGATCCAAGGTCGGGGTTGGCTTTTCCTTGTCTCGTACGTGAGCACCACCTGAACGCGAGGATCCATGTCGCCGATCTCCTTCGCCCCGGACACCGGGGTCTGGCTGCTGTCCACACCGCGCACCTCGTACGCGCTGCGGATCGACGAGACCGGAGCGCCCTGTCACGTCGCGTGGGGTCCACGACTGACGCCGGCGGAGGCCGAGGAGCTCGCCGTGCCACCCGCGCCCGAGGCCAGCAGCTTCGAGGGCAGGCCGCCCGTCGGGGAAGAACTGCCGGTCGACGGCGGCACGCGCTACGGACCGCCGTCACTGCAGGTCCGGTTCGCGGACGGCTCCCGCGCCTTCGAGTGGCAGCCGACCGGCCACCAGGTCGACGAGGGCGAGCTGACCCTGTCGTTCCGCGACCGCCGCTACCCGTTGCGGGTGGCGCTTCACTACCGGGTGCGCGAGGACACGGACGTCATCGAGCGCTGGACCGTCGTCCGCAACGACGGCGACGAGCCCGTCACCCTGCTGCGTGCCGACTCCGCCGCCTGGACCCTGCCGCCGCAGCGGGACTACCGGCTCAGCCATGTCACGGGCCAGTGGTCCGCCGAGAGCCAGTTGCGACGCGACCGGCTGCCGTACGGCGAAACCGTGTTGACCAGCCGTCGCGGGATCACGAGTCACCACGCGAACCCGTGGCTGATGCTCGACGCGGGTGAGGCGACGGAGGAGCACGGGCGGGTGTGGAGCGCCGCCCTCGCGTGGAGCGGGAGCTGGCGCGTCACCGTGCAGCGCACCCCCGACGGGCGGGCCGGATTCACCGGCGGCCCCGGCCAGGACGGTACGGCCGTGCCGCTCGCGCCGGGCGAGGAGTTCGCCACTCCCCCGTTCGCGGGACTGTGCACCGACGGCGGCTTCGGCGCGGCCAGCCGCGCCTGGCACGCGTACGTCCTGGCCCATGTCCTGCCCCACGCTGACGAGTTCGCCCCGGTGCTCTACAACTCCTGGGAGGCGACCGGCTTCGACGTCGACGAGGTAGGGCAGAAGGCGCTCGCCGAGCGGGCGGCGGCGCTCGGGGTGGAGCTCTACGTCGTCGACGACGGCTGGTTCGGGGCGCGCCGCAGCGACCGGGCGGGCCTCGGCGACTGGACACCGGCGCCCGACCGCTTCCCGGACGGGCTGGCCCCGCTGGTCCGCGCGGTGCACGGGCTCGGGATGCGCTTCGGCCTCTGGGTGGAGCCCGAGATGGTGAACCCGGACAGCGACCTGTACCGCGAACACCCCGACTGGGTACTGCACTTCCCCGGCCGCCCCCGCTCCGAGCTGCGCAATCAGCTGGTCCTCAACTTCGCCCGCCAAGACGTCGCCGACTGGGCCCACGGCTGGCTGACCCGGCTGGTCGGCGACCACGGCATCGACTTCCTCAAGTGGGACATGAACCGCGCGTTCAGTGAGGCCGGCTGGCCCGACCGGCAGGACGGCGCCGACCGCCTGGGCCCCGCCTACGTACGCAATCTCTACGGCGTCCTCGACCGTCTGCGCGCGGACCATCCGGCGCTGCGGATCGAGACGTGCAGTGGTGGCGGCGGCCGCGTCGACCTGGGCATTCTCTCCCGTACGGACCAGGCGTGGGCGTCGGACAACACCGACGCCGCCGACCGGATGGGGATCCAGCAGGGCTACGGCCAGATCTACCCCGCCCGCACGATGGGCGCCTGGGTGACCGACGTACCCAACCAGCTCACCGGCCGTACGGTCCCGCTGCGCTTCCGCTTCCACGTCGCGATGGCCGGGGCGCTCGGCATCGGGGGCGATCTCACGCGCTGGTCCGAGGAGGAACTGCGGGAGGGGGCCGACCTGGTCGCCACGTACAAGAAGGTCCGCCATCTCGTCCAGCACGGCAGGCTCGACCGGCTGTCGCCGCCCGCCGAGGACTCGGACTGCGTGGTGCAGTACACGGCCGCGGACGCCTCGGAGACCCTGCTGATCGCCTACCGGCGTGTGTCCCGCCACGGCGCGCCGAGGCTGCCGGTCCGGCCGCGCGGTCTGACCCCCGGGGGCCGCTACCGCGACGCCCGCACCGGCGCCGTGCACCGCTCCACGGTGCTCGGCGAGTACGGTCTCGACGTCGAGCTGCCGGCGGGCGACTGGTCCAGCACTGCGGTGCACCTCGTCCGGGAGGACTGACGCCCCGTCAGTACCGCTGGGCCTTCGCCAGGACCGGGGTCAGCTGGGGCTGGGTGGGCTGTCTGCTGATGGCGACGGGCTGGGCGCGCTGACCCGGCTTGAGGTTCTCCGCGCCCACGAACCTGGTCTCGACGACCTTGCCGTCGGCGTTCTTGAAGTCGACCTGGACGGCGTACGAGGCCGTGCGATCGGTGTTGTTGGTGATGTTGACGAGCACGGCGAGCAGGCCGCCCGTCTTCGCCCTGGGCAGGCCGCTCATGGCGACGTCGGACCGCGCGTTCCCGAAGCCCTGCACCTTCTTCAGCTCCGCCTGTGCCTGCGCGCTCGCGCGGGCCGTGTCGGCCGAGACGGACGCCTCGAACTCCGAGGCCGCGGCGGACAGCGACGAGGCAGCCGCCGAGGCCGAGGCCCGGGCGGAGCCGATGATCGAGGAGGCGGCCGAGGCCAGGGCCGACGGCGGTGTGCCACTGAACGACGAGGTGTCCGGCGGGGTGGCGCGCGGGGTGACGGAGGCGGCGCCGCTGTCACCGCCGCTGTTCGTGCTGCATGAGACGAGCGCGACGCCGCAGGTCAGGGTGGCCAGGAGGGCCGCGGTCGCGCGGCCGCGGCCGGTCCGTGCGGGGCCACCGTGGGTGCGTCTGCTCATGGAGCTCGTCCTCTTCCTGCCGGTCCGAAAACCCGGTCTGCGGGCCTCCCTCATGCTTCCTGCCCGGCTCGGCGTCCGCGATCGGTGCTGACCCGTTGGGGTTGCCCGGCCCACGCCATGAGGATCTTCAGAACTCCCGGTTCGACGGAAAAGGGTTGGGCGGGACGATGCCGGGGCTGCTAGCGTCCGGGACACCGTGACATCGCGCGAGGAGGTGAGACCCATGAACGCCGTATCCCATGGGTGCTCCCCATCTTCTTCACGGTCGGGCGATTGACGTAGTTGTCGCCGGGAGCACCTCGACAAGGCACTCCCGAAAGGCAACAACCCATGCATTTCACCGCGGAGACATCGTCGAACGGTGTCGTCGAACGCAACTTCACTCTGGATGAGGTCACCGGCGTGCTCTGGTCACCCGCATCCGGCTCCGCCGGCGCACCCCTGGTCCTGATGGGTCACAGTGGCGGCCTGCACAAGAAGGCACCGGGAATCCTGGCCCGTGCACACCACTACGTAACCACCTGCGGATTCACCGTGGCCGCCATCGACGCGCCCGGACACGGCGACCGGCCGCGCAACGCGGAGGACAAGCAGTGGGTCGCCGCTCTCCTGGGGGCCCGGGCGGCAGGAGAGCCGATCGGCCCGATCATCGCCGACTTCAACGGCTCACTGGCCCAGCGGGCCGTGCCGGAATGGCAGGCAGCCCTGGACGCCCTCCAGGCACTGCCCGAGATCGGCACCGAGGCGCCGGTCGGCTATGGCGGCATGACGTTGGGCACCGCGACCGGACTGCTGCTGACGGCGATCGAACCCCGGATCACCGCCGCCACCTTCGGCGGGGTCTTCGTGTACGAGGCGCTGACCGAGGCGGCCAGGCAGATCACCATCCCGATCGAGTTCCTGCTCCCGTGGGACGACGAGGAGATCAGCCGCCAGTCCGGACTCGCGTTGTTCGACGCCTGCGCCTCGAAGGAGAAGGCGTTGCACGCCTACCCGGGCAGGCACAACCAGGTGCCCGGATACGAGGTCGACAACTCGGCCCGGTTCTTCCTGCGGCATCTCGGCCGGGCCGGCACATCACCGGCCTGACCTGACGGCGGTGTCGGGAGGCGTGAGCCACGGCGACCGTCAAGTGTCCGAAAAGACCTTCTTGTCAGTTCCAGTGGACGGCAAAAGGAAAAGGCAAGGAGAGCTCTCTCCTTGCCACTCTCAACATATAGCGCACCGGGGGGCTTGCCGCAAGACCCGGGTCACGGCGCAGAATCGTCGGCCGATGCCACAACCTGCGGAAATGGGGACACGACGTGCGTGTGTTGTTGTCGACGTATGGGCCCGACCGGGCGGAGCGGTCGGCCGACTCGGCAGAGGGACGGCAACCAGGGAGGAGGACGCGCTCGACAAGAACTTCGACGGAGTCCGAGACGCCGGTGATGCGATCGGCCGCCGCACTGCGACGGAGCACGGCTGTCTCGGGGGTATCGCGATGACTGAGCGGTACGTGTGGGACCTTCAAGAGGTTGACCAGACGCAACTTGCGGTCGTCGGCGGCAAGGGCGCGCACCTGGGCGGGCTGTCGCGGATCGAAGGCATCCGCGTGCCGGCCGGCTTTTGCGTGACGACGGACGCCTTCCGGCGGATCAGGGCGGAAGCGCCGTCGCTCGACGATCGGCTCGATCAGCTGTCGCGCCTGAACCCGGACGACCGTGAGGCGATCCGCACGCTCAGCGCGCAGATCCGCCGGACCATCGAGGGAATCGCCATCCCCGGCGATCTCGCGGCGGTGATCACCGGCGCGCTCGCCCAGCTCGGCGAGCAGGCCGCCTGCGCCGTCCGGTCCAGCGCGACGGCGGAGGATCTGCCGACGGCCTCCTTCGCCGGCCAGCAGGACACGTACCTGAACGTCGTGGGGCCGACGGCGATCCTCCAGCACGTCAGCCGGTGCTGGGCCTCGCTGTTCACCGAGCGGGCCGTGACCTACCGCCGGCGGAACGGGATCGACCACCGTACGGTCCACATGGCCGTGGTCGTCCAGCGGATGGTCTTCCCGCAGGCGTCCGGCATCCTGTTCACGGCCGACCCCGTCACGGGCAACCGGAAGGTCGCCACCGTGGACGCCGGCTTCGGCCTCGGCGAGGCCCTGGTCTCCGGCCTGGTGAACCCGGACGTCTTCAAGGTGCGGCACGGCGAAGTCGTCGCCAGGACGATCGCCGCCAAACAGCGTGCCGTTCAAGCACTTCCGGCCGGCGGTACGCACGAAGTCGCGATCGACGCGCAGCGGCAGGAGCAGCCGACGCTGACGGATGCGCAGGTCGTACGGCTCGTGCAGCTCGGGCGGCGGATCGAAGCGCACTTCGGCCGCCCGCAGGACATCGAATGGTGCCTGGCCGATGACGGCTTCCAGATCGTTCAGAGCCGGCCGATCACGACGCTGTTCCCGATCCCGGAAAGCGGTGACCAGGAGAATCACGTCTACCTCTCCGTGGGTCATCAGCAGATGATGACCGACCCCATGAAGCCGCTGGGGATCTCGGTGTGGCAGCTGACGGCCATGGCGCCCATGCAGGAGGCCGGCGGGAGGCTGTTCGTGGACGCCACCCGGCGCCTGGCCTCGCCCGCGGGCCGCGCCGGCTTCCTGGACCTCGTGGGGAGAGGCGATCCGTTGGTCAGGGACGCTCTGGAGACCGTCCTCGACCGCGACGATTTCGTTCCGTCGGTCCCGGACGCGGGGCCCGGCGGGCCGCCGGCCGGCGGTGCGTCCGCCCCGATCGCGACCGATCCGGCCATCGTCACCGAGCTGATCGCGCGCAGCCAGGTGTCCATCGCCGCCCTGGAGCGCGACATCCGGGCGAAGTCCGGACCGGCGCTGTTCGACTTCCTGCTGGAGGCCTTCGAGGAGCACAAACGAGTCCTCCGTGATCCGCTGAGCATGCGGGCGATCATGGCGGGGATGGAGGCCACGTGGTGGCTCAACGACACGCTGCAGGAGTGGCTGGGCGAGAAGAACGCGGCTGACACGCTCTCGCTGTCCGCTCCCGACAACGTCACCTCGGAGATGGGACTGGCGCTGCTCGACGTCGCGGACGTGATCCGCCCGCACGCGGAGGTGGTGGCGTTCCTGCGGGGCGTCGCGTACGTCGAGGACGAGGCCTTCCTGGACGAGCTGGCGAAGGTCGCGGGCGGGACCGAAGCGCGCGACGCCATCGAGGCCTACCTCGACCGGTACGGCATGCGCTGCGCCGGCGAGATCGACATCACGAGGCCACGTTGGCGCGAGCGCCCCACCACGCTCGTGCCCGTGATCCTCGACAACGTCAGGAACTTCGAGCCGGGCGCCGCCGAGCGGCGCTTCGAACAAGGGCGGCAGAAGGCGCGGAAGAAGGAACAGGACGTGCTCTCACGCTTGCGGGCCCTGCCGGACGGGGCCCGGAAGGCCGACGAGGCCAAGCGGATGATCGAACGGGTCAGAACCTTCATCGGGTACCGGGAGTACCCGAAGTACGGCATCATCAGCCGCTACTTCGTCTACAAGCAGGCCCTGCTGGAGGAGGCCGAGCGCCTCGTGGAGGCAGGCGTGCTTCCTGAGAAGGAGGACATCTTCTACCTCACGTTCCAGGAACTCCACGACGTCGTGCGCTCGAACCAGGTGGATGACCGGCTCATCCAGCAGCGGAAGGACGCCTTCCGGTCGTACCACGCGCTCACACCGCCGCGGGTGCTCACCTCGGACGGTGAGGCCGTCACCGGGGCGTACCGGCGCGACGACGTGCCGGCCGGCGCCTTGATCGGCCTCCCGGTTTCCGCCGGGACCATCGAGGGGAGGGCCCGCGTCATCCTTGACATCGCGGAGGCCGATCTCGAAGCGGGCGACATCCTGGTCACGACCTTCACGGACCCCAGTTGGTCGCCGCTGTTCGTCGCGGTCGCGGGCCTGGTGACGGAGGTGGGCGGCCAGATGACCCATGGCGCGGTGATCGCCCGGGAGTACGGCTTGCCTGCCGTCGTGGGCGTGGAGCAGGCCACCCGGCTGATCCGGGACGGGCAGCGGATCCGCGTGCACGGAACGGACGGGTACGTCGAGATCCTGCCTTGACCGACCACACCGAGAAGCCCCATCCGTGGCTTCCGGCTGAACAACGCCAAGCAGTAGGGCCCGAGACCGGAGAGGAGAGCGGGGGCGCACCCTGAGCGGGGAACGGTCCGGCGATGAGAGACCGACCGCATCAGGCGGATTCGGTCCCCAGCGCCGGGCCACAGCGTTCCGGAAGCGAGTCCTTACGGGTGTGCGATGTCGGTGATCACCTGGTCGTACCGCCGAACGTTCCCGGTGAATGTGTAGTTGGGGTACCTCGGCCGCAGGCGCGCCAGGGCCGCGTCGACGAAGGCCCACATGTCGCCGATATCGGCGGTGGCGTCGAAGATGGCGTGAGTCAGCCATTCACCCTCGTCGTTGGCCACGTAGGCTTCGTACTTCTGCGCTTCGGTGGTGACGGCCATGGGTGTATCGGTCTCCTGGTTCGTGGCCTGCCGGGTGTCGTCGCTGGTGTCGTCCGCGGTGGCGGCTGCCTCCGCTGTCCCTGCCGCGGTGAGAAGCGCTGCCGCTGCGGCCGTGCCGGTGGCGGCGCCCAGCACGGTCCGCCGGGAAATCTCTGACACAGTTCTCCCCCTGTGTTGGCCCCTCCCGGTGAGAGGCCGCAGCCGACCATACATTCAAGTCCCTTTAAAACCAGAGCGGTTGGAAGAAATTCGCCCCTCTCACTCGCGCGCGACAACCTGGGGATTCACGCGGCTGCGACCGGGCGTGCGGCAGCCGCTGAGAGACGGAACCCGACGAGTGCCCTGAGAGCCCTCTGGATGGCTGACGCAAGGTCAAGACGCCTCTGTTACACGGCTGTTGATGATCACCTCGTACCTTAGTGATCAACACGGCGCTCGTCGGCGCCCCTCATGCAACGGAGAAGAACCACCATGCGCCTGTTCCACGCCGCCACCGCTGTCGCCGCCACGTCCGCGCTGGCCCTGACGCTCACCGCCTGCGGGAACGGCAGCGGCAACGACGCCTCGGGCGACCAGTCGCCCGCACCGGCTTCCTCGCCCTCGGCCACGGCGACCGGCGGCGCCCCGGCCGAGAACGCGGGTGCCACCAAGGATGCGGGCAGCAGCACGGGCGGCAGCGGTACGGGCGGCAGCACGGGCGGCGGTACGGGCACCAGCACCGGCAGCAGTGGCGGCACCGGCGCGGGCCGCTGCCACACCGCGGGGCTGGGCTTCTCGTTCGGCTCCGGCGACGGCAAGGTCAGCAGCTCGGACGACCAGCAGCAGCTGGCCGTGGTGCTGAAGAACAAGACGTCCGCCGCGTGCACCATCCAGGGCTTCCCCGGGGTCGACCTCAAGTCCTCCGGCGGCAGCTGGTCGCTGACCCGCAGCGGTGCGACGCCCAAGAAGGTCACCCTGGCCGCCGGCAGCAGCACGACGTTCACCATCACCTTCCTGCCGTGGAACCAGGGCAGCGGCACCGAGTTCAAGGCCACCTCGGTCGTCGTCACCCCGCCGAACGAGACCACCTCGACCACCCTGGCCTGGCCCGGCGGCAGCGTCCTGCTCCAGGACGGCGCCACGCACCCCGGCACCTACACCGGCCCCGTCGGCGGCTGACGGCAACTCGCCCGCGCCGTACCCGAGACGTCGTCCTGGCGTGGGGGTGCGAGGAGTCGGCCGCATGCGCCACAACCTGGCCAGGGGCGAGCCCGTGGAGACGACGAGAGAGACCCCGCCTCTACGATGGACCAATGGCAGCGATCAAGCAGATACAGGTCACCTTCGACTGCGCAAAACCTGAGCGCGTCGCTCGTTTCTGGTGCGAGGTGTTGGGGTACGTCGTACCGCCGCCGCCGGAGGGGTTTGCTACTTGGGACGATTTCGACCGCGCACTGCCGCCTGAGCGTCAGGGTTCGGCGTTCGCATGCGTTGATCCCTCAGGTGTGGGCCCGCGACTGTATTTCCAGCGTGTTCCCGAAGGCAAGGTCGTCAAGAACCGGGTGCATCTGGACGTGCGGGTCGGCACCGGGCTCGTGGGTAAAGAGCGCGTGGCCGCACTCGAGGCCGAATGCGCACGGCTGGTCGCGCTCGGCGCGGTACGCGTGCGACTACTGCTTGCCGATGGCGACAACGAGTCGTGCCTCTTGATGCAGGACATCGAGGGCAACGAGTTCTGTCTCGACTGAGGGGCCGCGAACGCGGCACCTTCGGGTGTCGACTGGTGCAGTTCGCCATCACGGGGGTCGCCGTCCCGCGGGGAACCCACTCTCAGTCCGCGTGGACGCCGCCTTCGGTGTGGGAGGCGCCCTCGGTACCGGGAGGGGCCGTGAACCACAGGAGGCGCTGGCGGCCGTCCTCGCTGAACAGACTGTGGCGGTCCAACTCGATATCCGGCAAGTGCGGACATGACTGAACAACCTTCTTTGCGGTGCGGAGAGGGGAATGAGTCAGGAGTCAGCAGGCAGGGGACGCGGGTGTAGTGGGTGCTCGGGAGCCGGCCGGCAGAGGGATGGGGCTCAGGAGTCGGTCGGCGCCGACGCGGGTGTGGTGGGGATCGGCTTGTCGAGCATGGTGCACACCGCGGCGTTCACCAGGGCCTGGTTGGCGGGGCCGGCCGGATTGGTGGGGCCGGTGTTCGGCGAGGCCAGACCGAAGACCGTGGTGGTGAAGACCGAGACCGTGCGGCGGCCGGTGGGGTCGGTGTAGTCCTCGCTGGAGTAGCCGGGAGCCTGGCCGCTGTGGCCCCAGACGGTGCCGCAGGGGGTGGACACCTGCTCCAGACCGAGCCCGTACCGGCGGTTCGGGAACTCGGACTCCTCGGCGACGGTGGTACGCATCTCCTTCAGCAGGACGGGCGGCAGAAGCTTGCCCGAGTTCAGCGCACCGGAGAAGCGGGCCCAGTCCTGCGCGGTGGAGACCATGCCGCCGGCGGCCCAGAGCGTGCTGGCGTTGACCCGGGTGGTGTCGACGTATCCCGCGGACCGTGCCGGGCCAGCGAACGCCGTCCCGGCGGGCGCGTACGGAGGGAGCAGCGGGCCGATGTGGGCGGCGTCCGGTTCGTAGCCGTGGGCGAGACGAGGGTTCTTCGTCTCGCCGAAGCCGGTGACCAGGTAGGTGTTCTTCAGGTGCAGCGGCCCGGCGATCCGCTGCTGGATCAGGTCGCCCAGGGTGTGTCCGGTCACCTTCTCGGCGATCAGGCCGAGCGCGAGGTAGTTGGTGTTGCTGTAGGAGTAACTCGTGCCGGGTGCGAACAGCGGGTCGTACCGGACGGCGGCGGCGAGCACCTCCCGGGGCGTCCAGACCCTGGTGTCCTGGCCGGTGAACGCCTTGAGCACGTCGGGTTCGGTGCTGTAGTTGAACAGGCCGCTGGTGTGGTTGAGCAGCATGTGCACGGTGATCGCGGCCCCGTTGGGGACCAGGCCGGGCAGCCACTCGCCGACCGGCTCGCTCAGCTTGAGCCGGTGTTCGGCGACCAGTGGCAGGATCACGGTGGCGACCATCGTCTTGGTGTTGGAGCCCATCCGGAACTCGTCGCTCGTGGTGAGCGCGTGGTCAGCCCTGGTCCAGGGCGCCTGCCGGGCGATCTCGATCGCCCGCCCGTCGCCCTTGTCGACCCGCACGACAACGCCGGGAGCTCCGGCGTCCACGTCCCGCTGGGCGAGCCTTGCCAGTCGGGCCTCCTGGGCTGCCGCCGCGCTGGGCCGTCCGGTCGGGGTGTGGGCGGTGCCCTGCGCCACGGCGGACGCCTCGCAGGTCGCGAGCGTACCCGTCAGTGCCGCGGCCAGGGCCAGCGTCAGATATGCCTGCCGAGCGTGGCGCGAGTAGGGCGTGTTCCGGGGCATGAGGTGTCCTCCTGGACATGGAGCATGGGTCGATCGAACGTGAGCCATGGGCCGATCGCACGTGAGGCACGGGCCGATCGGGTCGGGCGAAGGCCGCATCCACGTGGGGCCTGCCGCACCACGCGTTCCGACCCCTTCGGCCTCCCGGCCGCGGAGAAGAAGAACACGGGTGCTGGGTCCCTGCGATGGTGGAGATAACCCCAGTGCGCGGACTCGGGCCGGCAAGTCATCATCAACTTCAGGCCCGTGACGGTGGCTTGGCATCGGCCGGCCGGTCGACCGGTCGACGCGGCACCGAGCACGAAGATGGACCGATGCACGACGATGGAGCGCGATGACTCACTCCGGCGAGCGCCACTCCCCCGGTGGCACACCGCAGTCGGGGGTACGTCCCGCGACCGGCGTCGCCCCGCGCGCCGGTCTCGCCCTGCGGGTGAACCTGCTGGGCTGGTCGCTGGTGCTGCTGCTCGGCGCGGTCCTGGGTTTCGGCCTGCTCACGCTCTGGATCACCTCGGTGACGCTCGTCGTGCTCGGGGCCGGCATCCCACTGGCCCTGCTTTCGACCGTCCTGGTGCGCTGGTTCGCCGACCTGCACCGCCAGTGGGCCGCCGACCTACTCGGCGAACCGGTGGCCCGGCCGTACTCGCCGACACCCGACGGCGGTTGGCTGGTGCGCCTGGGGGCGATCCTGCGCGACCCGGCGACCTGGCGGGACTGGGCCTGGCTGGTGGTCAACTCGATCACCGGGTGGTTCACCTACGGGCTGTCGTTCCTGTTCTTCCTCTGCGGCGTCTTCCACTTGAGCTATCCACTGCTGTACGCGCTGACCCCTCCTCAGGTGTTCCGCACGCCGCTGGGCAACGGCTTTCGCCTGCACAGCGTCCAGGAGTCGTTCGCGCTGGTTCCTCTCGGCCCGGTGTTCCTCCTGCTCTGGTACACCACCGCGGAGCGGCTGGCGAACCTCAACGCCCTGGTGATCCGCTCCCCGCCGGCGCCCACCGCGCAGGCACAACTACGAGCCCGTGTCGCGCAACTGGCCGCCTCGCGAGCCGAGACCGTCGACACCCAGGCGGGCGAACTGCGCCGGATCGAACGGGACCTGCGCGACGGCGCACAGGCCCGACTGGTGTCGCTGGGCATGAGCCTTGGCCTGGCCGAACAACTCCTGCCCGGCGATCCGCAGGCCGTCCAGCAGCTGCTGGCCGAGGCCCGCGCGCCGACCGCCGACGCCCTGGCCGAACTGCGCGACCTGGTACGCGGCATCCCTCCGCCGGTGCTCGCGGACCGCGGCCTGGACGGTGCCGTGCAGGCGCTGGCCCTGGCGAACCCGATACCGACGACGGTGATCACCGCCTGCCCGGACGGTTGCCCGCGCCGGTCGAGTCCGCGGCCTACTTCGCCGTCGCCGAGGCCCTGACGAACGCCATCAAGCACGCCCAGGCCCAACACATCCAGATCACCGTGGAGTTCACGCCCAGCCCGGGCACGACGACGGGGTTGCTGACGATGCGGGTGTCCGACGACGGCGTCGGGGGCGCCAGTCCCGACGGCGGCACCGGCCTGCGGGGCATCGCGCGCCGCCTCGCGGCCTTCGACGGCACCCTGACCGCCGACAGTCCGCCCGGCGGACCCACCGAGATAAGGATGTCGCTGCCGTGCGCATCGTCATAGCCGAAGACCTCGCCCTGCTCCGCGAGGGCCTGATCAGGATCTTCCAGACCAACGGCTTCGAGGTCGTCGACGCCGTCGACAACGGCCCTTCGCTGATCAGGGCGCTGACGACCCACCGGCCCGATGCCGCGGTCGTCGACGTGCGGCTGCCCCCAGCCTTCACCGACGAAGGTCTGCGCGCCGCGATCGACGTACGCAAGCGGATCCCGGGCCTGCCCATCGTGGTGCTCTCGCAGTACGTCGAGCAGCTGTACGCCGGGGAGTTGATGTCGGACCGCGCCGGGGCGGTGGGCTACCTGCTGAAGGACCGGGTGCTGGATGTCGGCCAGTTCGTCGCCAACGTCCGGCAGGTCGCGGCCGGCAGTACGGTCATGGACCCCGACGTGGTCGGCGCTCTCCTCACGCACCGCTCGGCAGACCCCCTCCTGCTGGAACTGACCCCGCGTGAGCACGAGGTGCTCTCGCTGATGGCCCAGGGCCGCTCCAACGCCGCCATCGCCGGCCGGATGTTCGTCAGCGAGAAGACCGTCAGCAAGCACAGCTACAACATCTTCACCAAACTCGGACTCGAACCGTCCGAGGACGACAACCGCCGAATCCTGGCAGTACTCGCCTACCTGGAAGGCTGAGCCGCCTCCGAGGCCGACTAGGAGCTGTCCGGCCGATCATGTGCGGAGCCAGATGACCAGGGCGGCTGCTGTGACTGTGCCAAGGAAGACATAGCCGCGCTTGTCAAAGCGGGTGGCGACTGCCCGGGAGTTCTTCAGCCTGTTGACGGCCCGCTCGACGGTGTTGCGTTTCTTGTAGCGATCCTTGTCAAAGCCGGGCGGTCGTCCACCTCGCGATCCTTTGCGCAGGCGGGCGGCCTTGCTGTCGGTGTTCTCCGGGATCGTGTGCCGGATGCCTCGTTCTCGCAGGTACTGGCGGCAGGGGCCGTTGCTGTAACCCCTGTCTGCCGCGACGCTGTCGGGCTTCTTGCGGGGCCTGCCCGTTCCGAGGCGAGGAACCCTGATCTTCTCCAGCACCGATGCGAACTGGGTGCAGTCCGCCCGTTGCCCTGCAGTGACGATCAGGGACAGCGGGCGGCAGAGGCCGTCGGCACTCAGGTGGATCTTGCTGGTGAAGCCGCCGCGTGAGCGGCCCAGGCCCTCATTTCGTTCGTCGCCACCACCGCCGGCCGACCGACCAGACTTCGGCATGATCTCTCGACTTGGTGTTCTGTTTCCTCGCCCCCTTTTGACCTGGCGTGTCTCAGGGGTGGATCGGTACGGGCACCGGCCGCGTGCTGATGGGCGCGCACAATAGTGGAGTCCACCGACACGTCCCAGTCGATCTCGCTTACCGCATCGGCCATGGCCTGCACGTGCTGCAGCAAGCGTTCCCATGTGCCGTCCGCCGACCATAACCGGTGCCGCTCGTAGATCGTCTTCCAGGGCCCGAACCGCGTGGGCAGATCACGCCATGGCACCCCGGTCCGCACCCGGTGAAGGATCCCGTCGATCACCTGTCGATGATCTCGCCAACGCCCGCACCGCCTGTTGCTCACCGGCAGGTGTGGCCGGAGTCGTTCCCACTCGACATCCGAGAGATCGCCGCGTTCAGGCATGGCCTCCCCTAACGTCGCGTCAGCCAGGTCGCGATCTCGTCCACCACCGCGGGGGCAACATGTCCTTGCCTCGCATACTCGGCCGGGGTGGGTTGGCCGCTGCCGGGAAAGAACAGGTGGTTGGCGTCCTGGTGGATCCGGATCGTCACCTCCGGGCGGCGCGCCAGGGCGCGCTGCCAGCGTGACAGGTCATCGGCGACGGTCACTTGGTAGTCCCGCCCGCCCTGCAGGATCAGCATCGGGCAGTCCAGTTGGGCTGCCGTGGCCACCGGGTCGTAGGCACGCAGATCGAGCCAGTAGGCGGCGGAGAAGCCCAGTGGCAGCAGCTTTGGCGGTGTGTCAGGTGTGAGTTCTGGGTCGGTCACCGACGCGGCTTGCCGGACGAGTGCTGCCACCGCCTCGTCCGCGCTCGGACCGGGGGCGAGCTCCGCGAGATAGCGGGCCACCCGAACGGCCGCCTCATGCATCGGCTGCGTGTCCGCAGCGAGCAGCACCATACCCGCGATCGACGGGTCGGCGGCGGCGATCCGGGGCGCCGCCTTGCCCCCCCATGCTATGGCCGAGCAGGTGGATCCGGTCCGGCGCCACCTCGGGATGCTGCCGCAGCAGCCGGACGGCGGCGAGTGCATGAGGCAGGTACTCGTCGGCCATGGTGAAGTCCGATGGCAGACGATCCGCGTGCGCGAAGGTCACCTTGTCGAAGCGCAGCACGGCCACCTGCCGGGAAGCGAGCCCCCAGGCGAGGTCCTTCAGCGGCTTGTTCGGGCCGCTGCTTTCGTCCCGGTCGAACGCGCCGCCACCGCTGAGCAGCACCACGGCGGGCCACGGTCCGGGATGGGCGGGCAGGCTGAGCGTACCGGGGACCGCGAGCGGCCCGGTACCGACCAGGACCTCCCGCTCGGTGAACCGGTCCGCATCCGCGTAGTGCGGCGGCTGCCACACGGCGCCGCTGTGCGGATCGAGTCTCAATCCGTGCAACAGACCGTCGTCGCCGACCGAAGTGACCACGACGAAGCCGCCGTTGGCGCAAGTCACCGGGATGCGCACGCGCACCAGGTCGGCCTCGCCGGCCTCGGTCACCGGCTGCTCGATCACTTTGACCCCGCCTTGTCCGGCGGCCTCGGCCGTCCACGCGAGCCGCAGCGCCTCGGCCGAGACCGCGGCCCTCAGTGAGGGCGCGAACAGCCCCATGATTTCGCCGAACCGCTCAGCCTGCAGCAGCGCGGCGAAGCCCCGCGCCACATCCAGTGCCCCACCCTCATTCATTCTCATACTTGAGAAAGGTAGCAGTCGTGAGAAAGTTGAGCATGGACTCCCTGCACCTGCTCGCCCACCCCATCCGGTTGCGGATCGTGCATGCAATGGGCGGCGGAAGGCTGCTGACCACCGCTCAGCTCTGCGCGCGCATTCCAGAAGCCTCCAAGGCCACCATCTACCGGCACATCGATCTCCTGATGGGCGGCGGGATCCTCGAGGTGGCCGAGGAACGCAGAGTGCGCGGCGCCGTGCAACGCCACTACCGGCTGCGACAGGACCGGGCCGTGATCGGCCCCGAGGTGGTCCGCACACTCACCCCCGAGGACCACCGGCAGGCTTTCGCCACCGCAATGACCGCCCTGCTGGCCGAGTTCACCGCCTATCTCGACCGCGACGGAGCTGATCCCGTGACCGACCAGGTGGGTTACCGCCAGCACGCACTCTGGCTCAGCTCGGCGGAGCTGGAGGAACTGATCGGCGAGCTGCGCGCGGCCATCGCGCCGAAACTTGCCAACCAGCCGAGTCCCGAGCGAGCGCAATACCTGCTCAGTCCCATCCACTTCCCGATGGAAGCCCCTCAGCTGGAACCCGAGCGGCAAACCACAGGCGCCGAGCAGGAGCCAGACACATGATCGGCCGGACAGCTCCTGGGTGCCGAACCGCCCTCTGAGACAGGGGTATCCCGTCGGGGGTTACCTGCGCTCAGGAGTCCGGTCAGACTCGGCGCATGGGAGATGGCACCTCATGGTCGCTGGATGATGACTGGGATTGGCTGATGCAATGCGCACGAGCTCATGATGCGTCGCTGCGTGGGACGGACTCGTGGGTGCCTCCCGTCGAGGAGGAACTGGCGCTGGCCGCCCGGGCAAGTGCGTTGAGCCAGTGGCATCCCTCCACCAGTCACAACTACCTCCGGTTCTCGGACGGCCCTCCGCCCTGGGTACCTGGAGGACGCAGCGACTCGAGATATCTGCCGGGATGCATCTCCTTCGCGAAGGAGGGAGCGGACGGCGGCGCTGTCTTCCGAGTCTGGAGCGGATTCCTGTTGCAGACCCCTGACCCGGTGCTCGTGCTGGCCACCCCGGAGGCCGTGGTCGCTGTTGAGGCCCTGGTGAAGGTTCTGACCACCGACAGCTGAGAGCCAAGGGGCCTGGCGGGGTGCAGGTCACGCCGATGTAGTGCACCGGCTGCCCGGCGGACGACCTCGTCGGACGACCTCGCTGTCGATTCCCTACAGAGCGATCATTCGCACTTCCCAACCGCTCACGCACGTCTCTCGGCCGTCTTCACCACTCACGTTGCCTCGTCGTAGGAGCGGCGGGCCGCTTCGATCTCGTCGTTGTGGTCGGTCGCCCACTGCACGAAGGTGTAGAAGGTCTCGCGCAGGCCGTGCCCCAGGGGGGTCAGCTCGTATTCCACCCGGGGTGGCACCTGCGGGTAGACGGTGCGCGTCAGCAGGCCGTCGCGCTCCAGGTGGCGCAGGGTGATGGTGAGCATGCGTTGGGAGATGCCGGGGACCTGATCGCGGAGGACTCCGAAGCGCAGCGGGCCTGCCGCGAGGATGCCGACCACCAGCACCGACCACTTGTCACCGACGCGGTCCAGGGTCTCGCGGATCCCGGCACCGTTGTCCGGCCAGGCCGCGCACGGGTGCGGTGGGACTGCCGACGGCGCGGGCGGAGTCTCAGAGGAGTCGTCGGTCGCCGGAGCGTGGGAGGCGGCAGGGGCGTCGTGGGGATCAGCGGTGTTACTACCGAACATGCTTGTGCCTTTTGTGAGCATCGTCCTGAGTTACTACCGTGGCGTTACCTACAAAGGGTAACTATTGAGAGGGGCTCCCCATGCCCACACCCCCGTCCACCATCGCCGTCGTCGGCGCCGGAGCCAACCTGGGCCGCTCCATCGCCCGCCGATTCGGCAGCGCGGGCCACCGCGTCGCCCTGATCGCCCGCAACCGGCACAATCTGGAGGCCCTCGCTTCCTCCCTCGCCGACGAGGGCATCACTGCGGGCGTCTACCCGGCCGACGCCAGCGACGAGAAGACGCTGACCGATGCCCTCGAGGCGGCCTCCGGCGACCTGGGCCGCATCGGCGTCCTGTCCTACAGCCCCGCCCCGGTGTGGAGCCACGCCGGTGAGGGCCTGCCCGACATGGCCGCCATGGGCTTCACCAGCACCCTGGAGACCACCCCGGCCTCCGCCCGCGCCCAGTTCGATCTCACGGTCGGTGGCGCGCTGACCGCCTCTGCCGCCGTGCTGCCCGCGATGCGCGAAGCCCGCGACGGAGCACTGCTGTTCACCACCGGTCGCTCCGCCGTCGACCCCCTGCCGTTCCTGGGCAACGCGGGCATCGCCCAGGCGGGCCTGCGCAACTGGGCCGGCGGCGCCCACACCGAACTGGCCTCAGACGGTGTCTACGTCGGCCACCTGAGCGTGGGCGTGCCCATCCTGCCCGGCGCCGGAGAGGGCGACCCCGACGCCATCGCCGACCGCTGGTACCAACTGGCCCAAGCCCGGGACACCTTCGAGACCACCATCGGTTTCTGAACCCGCGGCGCCCAGCTCCTCCCCATGGGCTGGGCGCCGCAACATCAGGCGGAGCCAGGGATCGACACCGCCCGGGGGGGGCAGTTGGGGATCGGCCACGGGGGAAGCGAAGCGGTCTCGCATCTGTCAACGAGAACCGGACTACTCCACTCTGCCGGAATCCGCCTCGTCGGAATCCCCTCACTCAAGGAGAGAGCGAGTCCGCCCGCGGCCAGCTTCTGGCCGTGAAGGACGGCATCGACCAGATGCTCGAACAGCTCGATCTCACCGACGACGAACGCGATGCTCTCGAAGGAGACCGCGAAGCGGTCACCGCTCTTGCCGTACGCCTCGCCGACACCCCCACACCCTTCGGCCCAACCCCCAGAGAGCTCGGAACGACCAGCGGCTTCATTCCTCTGACCCAGCTCACGAACACCCTCTCCGCGAAGACGCCGGGTCAGCGCGATGTGCAAGATACCGACCGAAAATCTCCTGACTATCAGGAGTGAAGGTCCACTGCTGCAGAGCCCGCCGCAGCTCGGACTCGGTCAGCCACCCATGCCAAGCCACTTCTCCCAGGTCGACGGCGCCGGTCTCCGGAACCACGGCATCGCACACCCCAAGCCAGTAAGGGCTGAGCCCACCCCGGTTGAGGAACTTGAACCGAAGGCACACTGTCGCCCGCGCCCCCAGCTCCTCACTGAGCTCGCGGGCAGCCGCCTGCTCACAGGGCTCGCCGACTCCCGCAGCACCCCCGACCCCAAGTTCGTAGTGCCCTGGGAAACGGGACAGCTGCTCGGCACGCCGATGGACGAGAAAGCGACCGTGTCCATCGCGACACACCACCATGCCAACCCGGTGCAGCCAGCCCTCCCGGACAGCCTCCCTCCGGCCGACCAATCCCAGCACTCGGTCCTGAGCATCGACACGTTCCACGAGTTCATCCACAACGCATTCGCTCCCAAACACCACTGACACCCGACCGAAATGCCCAGAGGGTCAGGCCATCAGCCCCGTCGAGCGAACTCCACTGCACCGAACGAAAGATCACGCTCCTGTCTTGATTCTCAATAACTTGTCGTTTTCCGGTGTCGATGGGCGCCATGGACGCACCTGGAACGGATGCGGCGGTACCCGGACATCGCCAGACGGGTGCTGCGCCTGGAGTACACGTCGGTCAGCCTCAACCCCAAGGCGAAGCTGTTCGGCCGGCGCAGTCTGCTGGAGCAGTTCGACCCTGGCCGGGCCGCGGACCGGCCTGTCCTCGCCGCGTTCGAGGAGGAGCTTGCCTGCCCGTGGGCGCTGTACCACGTGCGGCGGATCCTGCCCGTGGCGAAGGCGGACCCGACTCGGCGCGCGCGGGCGATGCGCGGGTGAACTCGATGTCCGAGCCGTCCACGCGGACCTGCTGGGTGAGCAGGTCGATGTGCATGGGGCCCAGGCGCAGGACCGTCTCGCTGCTGTTGCTGTCGGGGTCCCGCGATACCCCGTGCCCATGGTGCAGGTACGTATCGAACAGTACGCCCCCGGCTTCACAGAAACCGTCGTCGCCAGCCGCGGTATCAGCGCCCGCGACTACGAGGCCTACAACCCCAACTACGTCGGCGGGGACATCAACGGCGGTGCTGTGACCCTGAAGCAGAGCGTGCTCCGCCCAGCCCCCCGGGTGAATCCCTACCGCACGCCGCTCCGCGGCGTGTACCTGTGCTCCGCATCCACACCGCCAGGACCTGGCGTGCACGGGATGTCCGGTTACCTGGCCGCCCGTTCCGCACTGAGACACGAATTCGGCATTCACACGACACCAAGCCTCGCCCCCTGACCGGATCGCCCGCACCCGTCCATGAGGTGGCGGGCACGACAGACCGCCGAGGTCCCTCGTGCACGGCCTGTGCAGCCTGGGTACGTCGCTTACTTGCCCTGGCCCGGGCCCCACACGACCGCGGACCGGAAATGCTTTAATGTGCGAGCCATGACGGCTGATGAACGTGAAAACCCTGGCACCGAGAAGGAGTTAGCGGCGACTCCTTGGAGCTGGGGGGGCCTGGGCCCGGTCGGCGGGTTCCTCTTGGTGCTCTCCGGAATCGGTCTGCTCCTGTGGGGATTCCTGGGCCGGACAAGCTCCAGCCCTTCACTGATCTACCAGGCCGCGAAGGTCGTGGCGATCGGCCTGGTGGTCACCGGTACCACTCTGGTGGCGCGCCGACGTGACTCGTCACGATGCCCGGACGTAGAGACAGAGTCTGCTCCACGGTCGTGATACGTACCGGTCCGAGCCGGAGATCTGGCTCGCGCCGGCGGCGCGCCGTTGCAGCAGCTGTTCACAGTCCTGGCCGGACCCGTCGCCGGGTCCACCCAGGAAGACGGCCACCGACGTCGTTCCCTTCCTGGTCGAGGACGAACTCATCAAGCTCGGAGGCGTCTACTCCAAGGCCGACGACTGGCAGCCGTACGTCCTACAGGACGGTCTGCTGATCACCGGGCAGAACCCGGCCTCCTCGGCTCCCGCGGCCGGCGCCCTGATCGAGCTGGTCAACAAGGGCAGGTCGTCGGATGCGGGGCGATCGAAACCCTGGAGGACGCGCCGTTCGACGGGGTGCTGATCCATCTCTTCCCCAGCGTTGCGGACGCCCGGGCCTGGTACGAGAGCCCGGCCTACCAGGCGGCGCTGCCCCACCGCCAAGGGGGTGCGGACTACCGCGTGTTCATCGTCGAGAGAGTCGGCGACACCCAGGGCCGCTGAGACTGCTTGGCCGGCGGCCACCGGCGTCTTCCACCACCTCCACCGACGGCGACACCCCCATGACCGGAGCCGTCACCGCACTGACGACGCCACGTCACTGAGCCCGGTCTGCGCCCGCCGTGGCTTCACGCACCACTGGCAGGGTTGGAGGGGGAAGGTCTCGCCTGCCACGGTGATATCGCCGATCTCCGTCACGGGAAGTCCGGTCCGCTCGCGCCTGAAGCAGCTCCCGCCTTGCCAATCGAACCGGCTCCACAGCTCGGCGGGCTTCAGTCCCATTCCGGCTCCTCCTCTGCGAGGTGGGGCAGAGGGGTTCCGCCGACAACGGGCACGAAGCGCACCGGATGGGCATGCCAGATGAACCTGTCGCGTCCGGCCGAGAGGGGGAGCGTGAACTCCTCGCCGTTCTCCAGGGCTTCGGCGCGCTCGCGCGCCATCCGTCGGACAGCCGGTCCCAGACATAGCCAACCACCGACGCGCCGATGGCCGAGGCGATGACGCGCATCTGAATGCGAGCCCAGCGGATCGCGCGGTCCGGCGTGGACATGGCCGCGAGCGCGAGCTGCTTGCCGTCCTCCTGGCGCCACTCGCACCAGAACCCCGACTTGGGCACCACCGGTTCCGGTACGGCGATGGTGCACCACGTGAGTGTGCCGTCCTCGCCGGTCCCCCAGTCCTCGGCGAGGGCCGGACGCACCGAAGCCGAACAGCACGGCAAGGCCGGCGAAGCCGCCCACAATCAGGCCCTGCGCGCATTCGCCATCGCCCTCTACGCCCCCGACCAGGCCACCGCGGAAATCGACCTCGCCCACCAGCTCCTGGCCGGCCTCAATCTGCGCGCCACCACCATCAACGTCCGCCGGGCCGAACTCATCCGCGACGCAGGCAGCGACCGTGCCGACGACCAGATCGCCACGCTGCGCACCGAACTCGATATCGCGGGCCTCGCCTCCCTGACACCCGCGATCGAGCTGGCCGGCGCCTTCCACCACGCCGTCCTCGACGACCACATCGCACTGAACGCCACCCTCACCCGGCTACGAGAACAGACGTCCGACGAAGATCACGCCTACTTCGTCGACATCGCCCACTTCATGGCCGGCCTGCCCCTCGATGACCCGTCGCCGGCACAGTGGATCGACGGCGAACCAGCCACCCGCAGCCGCTGGCGGGCCCTGGTCACCACACGGCGCGAGCACCTGGACTCACTGCGATGACAGCTGCGGGACGTGCCTCACCTCACACGTCCCGCAACGTCAACACCGGAACAAGCAGGGGAAGTTCACCGTTCATCTACATGTGGCTGCGGAGGGGACAGTGTCCCCGGGCCTCACCTACAGCCCATGGGGACGATCGTCCGGCGATGCCCCATGGAGCCTTCCGCCGCGAGGCGACCGCCCTCCGCACGCCACCACCTCCGGCCCCGGCTGGCTTCCCCCGTCCAGCCGGGGCTTTCACCGCAGCGTGAGCGCAACAGAACGCCCGCTGGGCCGCCCAACGCGCTGACTCAGCGGCTGGCATTCCGTTCCCTCACGAGCCGCATCTCGCCGGTAGGTGCACCCCCGTGGCAGGGCCGGCGGTGATCGGAAAGCGTTCCTCGACCCCGGCGACACCCGCTTCGTCTCGTCGCTCGACCGCTACGGTCGCAGCCTCCAGGACCTCACCAACAGCGACGATCGAGCCAGCCACAGAGCCCTGGCTGGGCCGACGGCGATGCAGTGTTCTTGTAGGTTCGCAATCGGAATGTCACGTTCCATCGTGACGACCTGCATGCTCCCGCACTGTCTCGTTCGGTTGGCCCGTCATTCCGTCTCGCGATTTTGGCCCTTATGTCGTGGTGCCACCCAACGGGATCACCTCCCAGGTGATGGTCGAGTTCGACTTCGGCGGTGGCGTACGACTCCGTCAGGTGCAAAGCACCGGTCTCGTACGTGGCGGCTGCAGCGCCGAGCACGACCTCGAAGGCCCGTGTGGCGGCGGTCCGCAGCTCGTTCAGCGGCTCATCGGGCCCGAGATCGAAAATGAGCCCACGGCTTGACACAATGGGGATCCATGAGCGGATGCCGATGACAGACAGCTACCGACGCAGTTGGCCGAGTCGACTGCGGGTCAACCTCCGATACGACGGAGTGTGCGTAATCAGGCGCCCGCGTGGACGTGTGCGGCCCACACCGACGGCAGGTTCGGATACTTCGTCCTGAGCTGCCTGACCGTGCGATGGACCGCGGCCGACGCGCACAACGCACCGGATCGATCCGCGATCAACTCGCCGTAGATCTGCTGACTGAAGGCTGGTGCCACGGCGTCGTCGACGCGCCAGAGCGTGCCGACTACCTGGGAAAACCCGGCTATCTGAAAAGCCGCCAACGGGTGGATCGCCTCGTCGGACAGGCGCGCGGTGGTGCGGGCCGTGTCGCAGGCCGACAGGAACGCGAACTCCGCGTTCCGCAGGCGCAGCCCGGAAATGTCCAACACCCTAAACGGCGTGCGATCGTGGTCGTGCAGCGCGAGGTGGCTGTCCGAAGGGTTTTCCGGGTCGCTGTACCCGTGGCAGGCGAAGTGCGCCCAGCCACTGGCCGGCAATGCGTCGAGAACGGCGTCACGAGTCGCGTCCGCGCCGACCAGGACCGTGGCGCCGGGTATGAGAGCGGCCAGGTGGTCGGCTTCGGCCTGTGCACCGGGCAGGTCCGGGGCGTCCGGAGTGTGCGGCATCGCGACCACCAGCAGCCGCGGCTCGTTCCGGTCGTCGCGGCGGCCCGCGCGGGCGTGCCCCAGGGCGCGGATCGTCGGCGTCGTCGAGGAGACGACGCGATCGAGGAGCACAGGTCCGCCGTCGCGGTGGTGGCCCGCCGCGTGCAGCGGGAGCAGGCTGAGCGATCCGACCGGGGCCCACCAGATCCTTGGCCACGGACCATCCGCCGCCGGTTCCGCCGTCAGCCCCAGTTCGCCGAGCACAGGGCCCACGACAGTGTCCCACAGCCACTCGAGCGTGTCATGGATCGCCTGCTCGGCGATCAGCCGCCCCTCCGTGAACGCGGTGTGCAGAGCGCGTACGCGGTGACTCACGGTCTCTTCGCTCAGCCGGTCCAGCGCGCGTGACCGGACCCCGTCCGGAGTGATGAGCAGCGCGTCACACCGGTGCCGGCTGACGTTGATGTACACGATCGGGCCCTCGTGCGCCTGCGCGGTGAGGTCGGTGAGCAGCGGCGGCCGTAGGAACCGCTCCATCCCGGGCAGCGCACGGATCCGGTCGGTCACCGCGTCGAGCTCGTCGGCGAGGGCCACGCGGTCGCTCGTGGTGTCGGTTTCGAACTCCGCGGTGAGCGTCCGGAAGCGCTCGGCCAGCTCGGGTGCCCGCTCGCGCAGACCGGAAAGATCGCTGCGGCTGTCGAGTGCCTGGGCAGCGAGCACGCAGCGCCCGGATTCAAGCAGGGTCACCGCGCTCACCTCGTCGCCGACGACCAGCGCGCACGCAGCCGCGTCGGCGGCAACCCCGGCGAACCGGCCGAGCCAGTACTGGGCGTCCTCGCGGCCCAGGCGGCGCCCGGCGAGCCGGGGCAGCAGCCGGACCGCGGCGGCGTATCCCTCGGCGGCCACGTCGAACTGCCCTGCCTCGGCGGCCAGACCGCCCCACCGGTCCGCCGCTTCCGCCCGCATGGCCGTCGGCGATCCGGCAGACGCCGCGGCCTCCCGATAGCAGCCGAGTGCCTCGGCCAGCGCGTCGCCGTCGCCGAGGTGCCGGAAGCCGAGCGCTAGGACGTCGGCGACGCGGGTCAGTGAACTCGCCCGCCAATAGGCGTCCTGCTCGGGCCTCCGCGCCGCACTCCGGGCCAGGCCGACCGCCTCGGCGAGGACCTGCGGATCCGGCGGCTCCCGTCGCGCGACGGCGGGTGCGACGGGGTTCGTGCACCAGTCGCCGAGCGCAGCGGCCAGGCTCGAGGTGTACCGGGGCCAGTGCGGGCTGTCCTCCGGAGTCGCGGCCACGGACGCGCGCCGCGCGGCGATGGCGTCCCGCAACGCGTTCCGGTCGCCGAACTTCTCGTACGCCTTCTCCAGCACACCGCCGAGATTGGCCAGCCGCACTGCCCGGTCCGGGTCGCCGTCCGCCGTCACATCCGTGGCCGCGCGGTGCGCGTCGATCGCCTCGTCGAGCACGCTCGCCTCGCCCGTCCTGGCGAAACAGTCGGACAGCATGGCGCCAAGGTTGGAGAGCCGCTGGGCCTGCCCGGGGACGAGGCTCGCGCCGAGGCGGACGGACTCCCGCGCGCGGTCGACCGCCTCTGACAGAACCTGCAGTTCGCCGGTCACCCGGAACCGGGTGTGCAGCACGGCGGCGAGGATCTCGAGTAAATACGGGTGGCGGGCCTGCCCTGCGGTGACCTCGGCGGCACGGCGAGCAATGTCGATCGCGTCTATGACGTGAGCCAGCTCTCCGGTTGCATGGAACAACGCGTGCAGGTTGACGGCAAGGTTGCCCATGAACTGGACCCGCCGCGGATTCCCCGCGGATGTGCACGCGACCGCCTCCCGCTCGATCATGACGGCCTCCGCGAGCGCGACGCGGTCCCCGAACGCTTCACCGCGGGTGGCCAGCGCCGCAGCGAAGTGGTCCAGCCGCACGCCGCGGCGTGGGTGCCCGGCGGGGGTTGCCGCCGCCACCGAGCGTCCCAGCTCGATCGCCCGCTCGAGCAGGGCCGAGTCCCGGGTCAGCTCGAACTCGGCGGCGTAGCGGCCGCACGCTTCGGCTTCGGTGTCGGCGCGTTCCCAGTCGGGGGTTGATTTCGGGCGCTCGCCGGTGAGCGCGGCCCAGTCTCGTTCCGTGGTCGTCAGCTCGACGAGGTTCTGCGAGTGCTGCGGATCGGTAACCGGGGTGTGGGCCACCAGCGTCTGCCGGACCCGGAGCAGTTCGGACAGATCATCCCGCGCTCCGCGAGCCTGGTAGCGGTCGTCGAGAAGGTACGCGAGGTTCTTCAACCGGTCGAGCACGTCGGACGACCCGGCCGGCGTGAGCTCCACCGCTCGCCGCGCGGCGTCGACAGCCTCCTCCACGACACCGGTCTCCCCGGTCTCATGGGACCAGTCGCGCAGGACGACGGCGAGGAAGTGCAGGCTCCTCGCGGTGAGCACGTCATCGGGGGAGCACTCGACGGCAGCCCGCGCGTGCTCCACGGCTTCCGCCAGGGAGGCGAGGTCCTTCGTCACAGTGAACGCCGTCCGCAGCGCGACAATGAGGTTACCCAGGTAGAACGCTTTCTTCGTGGACGGTTCCTCGTCAACGGCCGTCCGGCTCCACTCCAGCGCGTCGGCCAGGGTTCCGCGGTCCTGGTTCTGCCGGAACGCGGTATGCAGCAGCATGCCGATGTTGTTGGCGTAGTTGGCGGAGTCCTCCGGGCTTTCGTACGCCAGGAAGTAAGCCTCCGTGACAATGCGGACGGCTTCCTGCAGGAACTCGAAGTCGCCGGTCTGGTGGTAGCGGGTCTGCAGCAGGCCCCCGAGATTGGACAGGACCAAGCGGCGCTCGGCCACGTCCCCCGCGGCCAGCACGGCACGGCCGAGGTCGATCGCCGTCTCGACCGACGCGGGGTCCGCGCTGTGCCGGGCCACGTGGAACGCCTCCCAGAACCGCTCGGCCAGGCCGTTCACAGGCCCGCCACCCATCCGTCAGTCCTCGTTGCCGTTCGAGGTGCCAGCCGGGCCGCCAGGCGCCTCGTCCGGCTCGGCGACCGTGCGTTTCGGGGTGTAGCCGCGTTCCGCGGCCTCCTGCAGCAGTGCCACCTCTTCGGGCGAGAGCTCGGGTTCGGGCAGGGGCTCGGGTTCGTGCGCCATTACCGCTCCTCCTCCGGCACGGTCGCCGGTTCTCCGGGTTCGACGAACTCCAGCACGTCGAAGTCTTCCGCCCGCAGCCGCAGGCCCGCCGTCCCGCGCACGCGCGCGCCGAACGCCCCGTCGGCACCCATCACGCGCGCCGATTCGAGGTACAGCTCGGCCGGGTGGGGGTACGAGGAGGCGTACGACCGGTTCCCGTACCAGCCGCCCGCCCAGTTGCCGTCCTTGAGCCGCACGCGCACGAAGCATGGTTCGCGGTCGCGGAATGCGTGGTCCCAGGCGCTGGGCGTGCGCAGGAACCGAGCCTTGCGCCGCTGCCGATCCACCAGGGAAACGGTGACCGCCGCCATGGCCGGCACGACGAGGAACAGCACCGCGGCGACGAAGCCGACCACTTGCGGTCGGTCCACGAAGCCGTCCCAGCCGCCGGCGCCTCGGGCCAGGCGAACCAGCGCTGGCCCCGCCACCACTGCGTACAGGGCGTCCAGCGCGATCGACGCGACGATCGCCCGCAACACCCGCTCACCCAGATCACGCTCACCGGGCACCGGACCACGGCGGCGTTCCCGGACGAACTGATAGGTGACCCCGGGCAGCACCAGAAGGACGAGCAGAGCGAGCTGCACGACGGTCGCAGGCGCCTGCACTCACCACCCCCATGTCTCACGGACTCCGCTCGATCAGGCTACTGGCTTGCCTCTCCGCGGTCGGCAGAACACCCCTTTCCGCGGCTACTGGGAGGCAGCGGGCCGGCCTCGGCGACGCCGGTCCGCATGAGCCCGTTGATCTGCGGGACGGGGCTCTGTCCTACGGCCGCGCGGACGTAGCCGACGACGGCTGGGGCCGATGGGGTTCGCCGTAGGGAGGACGCGGTCGTCATCGGGTGTCCACCTGCTCATGGTCGGGACGGCCCGGAGGGCGCCATGGGTAGAACGGCAGGCTGCGGTCGCAGGGTTCTTGCTCGACCCAGCGGATCAGTGGGGCGCGTATGCCGACGGCTTCCACGCCGTCGTCGGGGACGGCCGACACCTGGAAAGTCGGGTACGTGGCAGCGCCGGCGACCGTCGACGGTGGGGTATGCCCGCAGTACACGGCCGTGCCGTCGTCGCTGCCGAGGCGGAATGCGATCTCCCGGCCAGAGCCCGCGGGCAGGGTCTCCTCGGTGAGCCGGCGTACCTCCGCTCTGACGACGGCCCGGTTGGGCTGGTCGGGGTGGCGGCGCTCGTAGCCGTGGAGGGTGTACGCGGGCAGCGGGAAGTACGCCAGGTTGTCCGTGTCCGTCGCGCGGCGGGCCAGGGTGGGGTCGCAGCGCAGGAAGAAGGCGAACGCGTCGAGGAGGGTCTCGATGACGAGGTGGCCGCCAACCGTGTCCCTGTAGGCGCTGTGGGAGCGCTCGTTCGTGCCGTTCCCGTGGCCCTGACCCCTTCTGTTACCGAGGACAACGGCGGGCAGCTGGTCGTACGGCTGCCAGGTGGGCAGCACCCGGTAGCCGTCGCCTTCGCCGACGACGCGGTCAACGTGGAGGTCGAGGGTGGCGGGGAGGTGGATGTCGGCGTTGCGCGCCAGCACCAGTCCGAGGACGACCTGTCCCTGCGGGTCGGTCTCCTGCAGAGACAGGTAGCGCTGGGCGGCGGCCCCACTCAGGCCGGCGCGGAGAACCTCGAGGTCGAGAGTGCGGACGGCCGCGAGAGCGGGGGCGATCTCCAGGCAGACGCCTTCGGATTCGACTTTCAGACCGTGTGTGCGGGAGAGCGTGGTGTCAGTAGAGGCGGCGGCTTCCCAGACGTGGGTGATGTAGAGGGCCAGGCCGTGCATCTTCTGGCGCCCCTTGGCGTGGCGGTCGGGGTCGGCGATCGGGAACAAGCCTGTGGGCTTCTGCGCCATGGAGGTTCTCCCGGGTGACTCCGCTGTGGAGCGAAGGGGGCAGAGTATCGCCGGGCGGTACCAGAGCGCCCCGGGATTCAAGACGTTGACGGGTCGTTTCGCGGCGAACTCCGTCGTGGTCCCAATGTCTTCCGTGACTATGGAGCCAAGCGAAGGTGCGCTCAACGACCCACCGACTGCTCCCCCAAGAGCAAGCCACAACCCTCCGAGAAGCGGAAATCCCGCGACGATCACCACAATCTGAAACGATCATTAAACACTCAGTTCAGCGGCCATCAAAGCATCTCTGACCCGCAAAGACCCCTGCTCAGACCGACACCCAACTGTGGCACGGATTCCTGAAACGATCACTACATTCGCAGTTCAAGGACACTGCTCGCGCAGTGATCAGTAGCGGATTTGTCACAGACGGCCGCCTCCGGGATCGCCCGGCACCGGTAGCTACCGAGGGCGAGATCCGCTGTCGCAGCAGGCTCCCCACCACGGCGGCCTCCCCGGCAACGAGCTCATGGACCAGCCCGGCGACGTCCTCCAGGGCAAGGCCGGCCGTGTCGGCGAGCGCTGCCAGGTCCACGGTGCGGCCGTCGACCGGCGGGCGCAGCACTGCCTCCGCCTCGCGCGCGAACTCGTACACGACGTCGGCTGCGGTCAGCATCACCGTGTCCTCGCCGAAGTCGAGCACCACGCGGGCGATCGTCAGCCGCACCCGCAGACCGCCGTCGACGGGGACGGCGTCGATGTACGGCAGGCTCGGCACCATCCGGCCGACGGCCTGGCCGCCCAGCGTCCCCCGGATGCGGCGGGGGACGGGCTCGACATGCCCGACCGGCGCGATCAGGCTCGGGTGCTGGACATTCTCCGAGGTCATCGTGAGTACCTCGATCAGTGGTGGGCGCTCGGCAGGGGAAGTGGCGCGGGCCGGTGGTCAATCGGCATGGAGACCGCGAAGCAGGCCGGTGGACTGACCCACCTCGATGAGGTAGCCGTCGGGATCGCGCAAGTAGCAGCGCAGTTCCGAACCGCGGTCTAGGGGTTCGGTCAGGAAGTGAGCGCCCTTGGCGACCGCGTGGGCGTGGAAGGCGGCCATGTCCGCGAGGCGGACATTGAGAAAGCTCGACACCCGTTCGGTGTTCTGGGGCACCTCGAGGGTGACGCCGGGTTTGTCGGGGGTGGGGCCACCTCCAGGATTCATGATGATCCAGCTGTTGGCCACCTTCACGATCGCCGGGTTCTCCTCCATCACGACCTCGCCGCCGAACACGTCGGCGTAGAAACGCCGTGATCTCTCCACGTCGCGCACGGTCAGGAAGTGTGTGACAACGAGCCCTTGTTGCGGGGCGGGTAGATCACCGTGAGTCGTCATGGTCCGTCATCCTTACTGTGCATGGAAAGTGCCGCCGGTCGTGAGCGGGACCGACCCTTGTGGGGCATGCGCGGACCGCTGCCGTGGCTGCAAACCGACAGCTACCCTCGGTCCCCCTTCGGACATGCCGCAACAGAAGTGACCGATCAGCCCCGGCATATGTGAGACCTTCCAGATCGCCCCACCACGCAGTGCCCCGCAAGTGGGACCGTGGCAGGGCCGTTGACGCATCGCACCCGCTTCACATCCTTGTGACACGATGCTTCACCTTGCCTCGTCGATGGACTCAGCGGCCATGAAACGAGCATCGGCAGACCTATTTACACCTGCCGTATGTGACAACCCCGAAGCGGTGGCGCGCGCGACAGCACCACCGCTACGACAAGGCTGATCACAGAAACCGGACCAGGAGAGAGGACTTCGGGTTAGTCCACGAAGTAAGAGTCGTGCTTCTCGAAGAACTTGGCGCGCTCTTCGTCCGTGGCACTGGCAAGCTGCGACACCTGCTCGAAGTACTCTTCACGCGGGGCTCCCGGTGTGAAGAGCAGCAGCATTTCGGCCGGAGCGTCGGAGTCGTTACGGAAGGCATGCAGTCCGCCTTGCGGCACATGCAGGAAGTCGCCCTTCTGCGCGTCGATCCACTGTGCGCCGTCGAAAATGCGAACGGTGCCGTCGAGGATGTAGAAGGACTCCGATATGGTCTTGTGGTAGTGGGGCTTGGGGCCGCCTGCCTTCGCCTTCATCTCGAATCGATAGAGGCCGAACTCGCCCCGTGTGGTGACCGTTGTCGCCAGGTAATGAATGGCGTCCTTACCGACTTCTCCGTGATTCGGCGCGGTGTTCGCCGGACGGAAACCAGCGCTGACCTCTCCGCCCTCTCCCCAATACACCTGTTCCGGATACGACATATTTACCATCCCCTATGTTTGTTGGATGCACGATGATAGAACGACGTACTGATGGGGAATGCACAGGCCGCTTCGGCGTTCGCCGACCGACGGCCTCACCTGATTTCCCCGGTGTGCTGACGACCATGCTCCAGTGACGCCCTGCGGAGGTGCGGCAGGAGCCCTTCGCCCGGTCATCGGCTGAACAATTCGAATACGACGGCCGCCTTCCCGCCGAACCGGGCACTGTGCGCGCTGGTGCTGTCCGTCAGGAAGCGGCGTACGTACGTCTCGGGATCCTCGTCGGTCAATGTCTCGATGTATGCGCGATGCTCGAGCAGCGACAGCACTGCCTGCTCGAGACCCCGGTCCGCACTCACTGCGTGGGTGGGGTTCGGGGAGTTGGCGACGGCGACCCACCGGACGCCATTCCACGGCGCAAGCTCCTGCTCAGCCAGTTCCGGGAAGATCCAGCGGTTGCCGGCGTCCGCTGCCGCGTCGAGGACGGCGCGCCCCACCGCCACGTGATCCGGGGTGTTCCAGGTACCCGGCCCCCAGGTCGCATGGTGGTTCAGGGTGACCACCAACTCGGGCCGGTGACGGCGGATGGCTGCGGCGATGTCGCGACGCAGCGATACGCCGTACTCGATCGTGCCATCCCGGTGGTCGAGGAACTCCACCACGCGGACACCGACGACGGCGGCACTGGCGCGCTGCTCTTTCTCCCGCAGCGGTCCAGATTCAGCCGGCGCCAGCGTGTCGATGCCCGCTTCGCCGCGTGTGGCGAGGACATAGGCGATCTCACGGCCGTCCTGGATCCAGGATGCGACAGCAGCCGAGCACCCATACTCCAGATCATCAGGGTGGGCCACCACGGCAAGGGCACGCTGCCAGTCGGCCGGCATCGGCTGCAGGGGCGGGAGATTCGAATCGGTCACAGTACCTGCTTTCATAGATTCTTCCCGTGGTGGTGCGAGAACGGCCGGCGGGGCTGAGGCCGCCGGAACTGCGACAGGGCTTGACAGATAGACCAGACCGAGGGTTCTCGTGTGACGTATCTCCCCGGCCTACCCTGAACCTCTCCGGGTTTGATGGAGACATCGAAGACCCGGAAGGATGCCGATCATGGCTGCTCCCCGTAAGTACCCCGACGAACTGCGCGAGCGTGGGACGCGGCTGGCGATCGAGGCCCATGAGGACCCCGCCGGCCGTGCCGGTGCGATCAAGCGGATTGCCGACCAGCTCGACGTGCACCCCGAGGTCCTGCGCGGCTGGGTCAAGCGCGCCGAGACCGGCAAGGCCATCGTGCCCAGCACCAACAGCACGGATGCCGCACGGATCGCGGAGCTGGAGCGGGAGGTGAAGGAACTACGGCGCGCGAACGCGATATTGAAGTCCGCCTCGGCTTTCTTCGCCGCGGAGCTGGACCGTCCACTGCGATGAAGGTCGCCTACATCGACCAGTACAAGGAGACGTTCGGCGTCCAGCCGATCTACGACGTCCTAGACGGACGCGCCCATCGCGCCGAGCACCTACTTCGCCGCCCGTAGCCGGGAGCCCTCAGCTAGCAGCCTGCGAGACGAGCACCTCACCAAGGAGATCTGCCGGATCCACGAGGCCAACTACGGCGTCTACGGCGCCCGCAAGATCCACGCCGCCCTCGTGTGCGAGGGATTCGACGTGGCCCGGTGCATGGTCGAGCGCCTCATGCGCGCGGCCGGTCTGCGCGGGGTGATCCGGACCAAGAGCCCACGCACCACCCGTCCCGCACCCGAAACCGTACCCAGAAGGCGCAGGAGTCTCACATGGCATGCCCTCTGGCGCTCCGCACACCGGCGCAGGCAACGGCACAGCATCACTCAGGCGCCGCCCGAGGAGCTGCCCCCCCTTGAGACGCTCAGCGCGTTCGACTGGGCCGAGGGCACCGATTCGCCATCCACGCGGGCACCGGCTGGAAGGCATACCTCAGGGTGAGGGCGCGGTGCCGGCGTCGCCGTGCGCCGTCGCCCGGATCGCCTGGATGTGGAGGTCGATCTGGGCGGCGAAGAGCGCGTCCTCGTCGAGGGTGATGGCGAGGGCCGGTACACGGGAGGCCCTGGGCTCATTGCGGGCGATGTCCGCGTAGAGGGCCGAGAGAGCCGCGTCGTCCTTCCGGCGGACGTCGTCGTCGAGCGATTCGCGCATGGCGTCGAGGGTGAGCAGGCCCATCACGGTGTCCGTGAAGAGCTCGTAGTGGAAGAGGGCCTGCTCCTGGGTCAGGCCGGCATCCAGAAGGAGCCGGAGGGTGGCCAGAGCCACGGCCTGGTCGCCCGGGCCGCCCGTGTTGCGGTAGCCGAGCCACGCCAGGGTGACCGCGTGCCGACGGCCCACATCCCGTCCCAGAAGGGCGAGTTGGCGCAGGTCGGCCGCCCAGTCCCCGCTGGGGGCGAACCGCTCGCCGATCTCCACGAAGATCTGGTCGGCGAGGGCGAGCATCAACTCGTCCTTGTCGCGGAAGTGCCGGTACAACGCCGTGGCGACGACGCCGAGGCGGGCGCCCAGGGCCCGGAAGGAGACGCCGGCCGGGCCTTCGGCGGTGCTGATCTCCACGGCCGCCTCGATGATCTGCTCCCGTGTGAGCGTGCTCCCCCGGCGTCGCCCTCCGGTGGTCCCTGCCGCTCCCATGGGCTTCCCTCCCGCGCTGTCTGCCATGCGTGTCATGCCTGCGGGTGATCCTAGGGAACAACCCTGTGACCAGTCCAGACAACGTCATGGACAACAGTCTAGACAACAGTGTTCACATTGCTGTTCAATCAGGGCCACGTCGACGCCACGTACCCCCTCCGGCGCCACCCTCCGCACGCACCCGTGTATCCCGCACCGCACCCCCGCTTCCCTCCCGGAGCCGTGAGATGCCTCTCCCCGTGCACCGCGCCGAACCCGCCCCCGTCCCCGGCACCGCGACCCAGGTCATGGTCGCGATGCGGGACGGGGTGCGCCTGGCAACAGACCTCTATCTGCCGCCCGACCACGACGGCCGCCTCCCCGTGGCCCTGGTCCGGCTGCCCTACGACAAGAACAGCCGCTATGTCTTCATGGACCGCATCGCCGCCTACCTGACCGCGCGCGGCTACGCGGTCGTCATCCAGGACGTGCGGGGCAAGTTCCGCTCCGAGGGCGAGACGATGCCCTTCGTCCACGAGGCCGACGACGGCTACGACACGATCGACTGGATCGTCCGCCAGAAGTGGTCCGACGGCCGGGTCGGAATGTTCGGCGACTCGTACTACGGCGCCACCCAGTGGGCGGCCGCCTCCGCCGGGCATCCGGCGCTCAAGGCGATCGCCCCGAGGGTCACCGGCGCGGACGGCATCCGCCCCGACTACTGGCAACGCGACGGTGTCACCCAGCTGTTCGGCGCCCTCTACTTCGCCGCCTACTGGACCGACAGGTGGGTCTACGAGTTCGAGCCCGACCTGACCCGTCGCCCCCTGGTCGAGGCACTGAAGGAGATAGCCGACGGCATCGGCGCCCGACCGGCCATGTGGGACAGCTTCCTTCCCGAGGTGGCGGCGCTGCCCGCGTTCCCGCACGGCCACCCCTTCGACGGCCGTCCGCTGCCGGTGCTGCACCAGGCCGGCTGGTTCGACAACTGCCTCCAGCCGGGCATCAACGACTGGGCCGATCTCGCTTCCCGCCCGGACTGGGCCCCGCTGCAGTACCTGCACGTCGACTCGATCGACCACGAGAACTACCACCTGAACGACGTCCCGGTACCGCCCGAGCTCGACCACGCGGACGTGGACGCGGCGGTGGAGCGGCTCCTGCCGCGCTACCTGGACCCCCTGGTCGCGTTCTTCGACGTGTTCGTCAAGGGCGAGGGCACCGCGGAGCGGCTGCCCCGGGTGCGCTGGCACCACGGCCATCTCGGCGACCGTACGGCGGACACCTGGCCGCCTCCCGGTTCCCGCACCCTGCGTCTGCATCTGGGCGCGGAGAGCCTGCGGGCACAGGCGCCGGTCCCGGAAGAGGCCGTCACCTGGGTGCACGATCCGTCGGACCTGGTGCCCAGTCTCCTGGAGGACTCCTTCTCCGCGCTCCGGTTCCACGTCGACGAGTCACCCCTGCACCGCCGAAGCGACGTGCCGACCTTCACCACCGAACCGGTCGGTGAACCGCTGGACCTGGCCGGTCCGGTCCGGGCCGTGCTGACGGTCGGCACCGACGGGCCGAGCGCCCATGTCTTCCTCAAGCTGCTGGACGTGTCTCCCGACGGCAGTGCGCATGTGCTGGTACGAGGTCAGCGGCTGATCCCGGGCGGCCCGCCCGCGCCGGTCACCTTCGACCTCACCCACGCCGGGTATCGCCTCCGCTCCGGCCATGCCCTGCGTCTGCACATCGCCTCCAGCGACTTCCCCACCTATCTGCCGCACCCGGGCACGCAGGAGAACCCGTGGCTCGCGGTCGACGGCAAGACGACCGTGCAGACCCTGCTCACCGGCGGGGAGCACGCCTCCCACCTGTCCCTGACCGTTGTCGACGCGGCGAGCCTGTCGTGAGGCGGCGTCGGGGTCTGTTCCTCGCACTGACCGCTCTCGTGCTGGCCGGCTGTACCGGTCTGCCGCGCGCCGAGCTCGGCAGCGCCGCCCTGCGCGACACCTCCGATCCGGCGACGGGCAGGCTCGGCTCGCTCGTGTGGGACCTGCCCGCCGGGGAGCCGACCACCCTCGACTACCAGCAGGCGGGCGACTCGTCGCCGTATCTGTTGGTCAGCAACCTGTGCGACAGCCTCCTGCGCCTGAACCCCGACTTCAGTACGTCGCCCGCGCTGGCCCGCTCGTGGCACCGGCCCGATCCGCGCACACTCGTGCTGCATCTGCGCGACGACGTACGGTTCTGGGACGGCACCACGCTCACCTCCGCCGACGTGGTCTACAGCCTCAAGCGGCAACTGGACCCGAACGCGATCGCCAACTCCTTCTTCGTCAACGTCCGTTCCATCGAGGCGACCGACCCCCACACCGTCACCGTCCGCTTCACCCGCCCCGACGAACTGTTCCTCAAGGAACTCGCCACCACCGCCGGCACCGTCGTCCAGGCCCGGTACGCCGAGCACGCCGGCAAGAAGTTCGGCACCGCAGCCGGCGGCCTGATGTGCTCGGGTCCTTTCGAACTGGCCGCGTGGAAGTCGGGCGCGAGCATCGAGCTGAAGGCCAACTCGCGCTATTGGGAAGCCCGTTACCGAGCGCGTGCGCGCAAGGTCACCCTGCTCTTCGTCACGGACACCACCGCGCTCACCCAGGCGCTGGCCAGCGGCGCCATCGACGGCGCCTTCGACGTGCCCAACGCCGCGCTGCCCACCCTGAAAGGAAGCGTCGCCGGACAGCTGTACTTCGGCCCCAGCCTCAAGTCCGTACAGCTGGCCCCGCTCCAGGACACGGGGATCGCCGCGGAACCGGACATCCGCCGCGCACTTTCCCTGGCCGTCGACCGCACGCAGCTGGCCGACACCGTCTTCCGGGGCGCCGCCACACCGAGCACCACCGTCCTGCCGTCCGCCGGCTGGGATCCCGAGGCCAGAGCGGTCTATGAGAAGGCCGCCGCCACCCTGCCCCTCGCCCACGCCTCCCCCACCACGGCCGACCTGACGCAGGCCCGCGCCCTGGTGGCCAAGCACCCCCACCTTCGCGCCAGCACCCTCGCCGTCCAGGCGGGAAACCAGGACCAGGTCAACGCCGCCGCCGTGATCCAGCAGGCGGCCCGGTCCCTCGGCATCAAACTGACGATCCGCCAGCTGCCCGCCCTGCAGTTCTCCAGCATGTTCTACGACCCCACCTACCGCCGTGGGCTGGACTTCGTACTGGCGGAGACCTTCCTGGACATCCCCGACCCGCTGGACTGGATCCCCAACCTGGTCCTGCCCAAGGCGATGTTCAACTGGGCCGGCTTCGACGATCCGGCCGTCACGTCCGCGCTCACAAAGGCACAAGCCACCCTCGACCCCCACGACCGCGCCGCGCTGATCACCGGCGCGCAGCGCCGCTGGGAGGCCAAGACCCTCGCTGTCCCGCTGCTCTCCCTCCATGAGGTGACGTACATGAACAAGCGCATCACCGGCGCCACCACCTCCTTCGCCCAGCTCTTCTCCCCGTCCCTCGCCTTGGTCGGCAGCAGGTGAACGCCATGAAGCCCCTCGCCCGTACGGCGTCCACGGTCCTCCTACGGCTGATCGGAATCGCCGGCAGCGTGCTGGCCGCCGCCTTCGCCCTGTTCGTCGCGTTGGATCTGGCCCCCGGGGACCCCGCCAGCCGCCTGGCCGGCGCGCACGCCTCCGAACGCACCCTGGACGCCATCCGCCACCAAATCGGCCTCGACCAGCCCTTGTTCACCCGGTTCTGGGACTGGCTTACCGGCCTCTTCCGGGGCGACCTCGGCACCTCGCTGACGTACCGTCAGCCCGTCTCCTCCCTCATCGGCCCCCGCATCGCCGACACCCTGCTGCTCGTCGGGTACGCCGCTGTGCTGATCCTCGTGGCCGGCCTGGGGCTGGGCATCTGGGCCGCGCTGTACCGCCGTATGGGCACGGTCATCACCACACTCACCGGCGTCGGACTGGCCGTGCCCTCCTTCGTCGCGGCCTCCGCGCTCGTCGCGCTCCTCGCCGTGAAGGTCCATTGGCTCCCGGCCCTCGGCGGCGGCGGGCCGTCCCTCGGCGACCGCCTCCAGCACCTGACCCTGCCCGCCCTCACCCTCGCGCTCGCCTCGGCCGCCTACCTCGCCCAGATCACCAAGGCGGCCGTACGCGAGGAAGCTGGCCGCGAACACGTCGAGACCGCGCGCAGCCGCGCCCTGCCCGCGCGTCGCATCCTGCGCCGGCACATCCTGCGCAACGCCATGATCCCCATCAGCACCGCCGCCGGCCTGACCGTCGGCGGGCTGATCGCCTCGGACGTCGTCGTCGAGCAGGCCTTCGGCCTCAGCGGCCTCGGCGCGACCCTGGTGGCCGCCGTGGCCCAGAAGGACACCCCTGTCGTCCAGGGCGTCGGCCTGCTCATGGTCGTGGTCTTCATCGTCGTCAACGCCGCCACCGACGCCCTGCAGGCGGCCCTGGACCCGAGAATCCGGGCGGTGAGCTCCCGATGAGCGACGCATCCTCCGTGCGGCTCGGCACCCGCATGCTTTCCCTGCGTCTGCCGGTGCGCCGCCTCGCCCCCTCCACGACGCTGCTGGCCGTGGTGGCCGCACTCCTCGTGGCGCTCGCCGTGCTCGCCCCGGTCCTCGCCACGCACCGGCCGGACGCCGTGGACATGGCCGCCGCCAGTCAGGACCCGTCCGCCGCGCACTGGCTCGGCACCGACGCCCTCGGCCGCGACCTGTACTCCCGCCTGCTGTACGGCGCCCGGATCAGCCTGCTCGGCCCGGCCCTCGTCATCACCGGCGCCACCGTGGGCGGCGTCGGCCTCGCGCTGCTGTGCGCCTGGCGGGGCGGCCGCCTCGACCGGATCGTCAGCCGGATCAACGACGTCCTCTTCGCCTTCCCCGGCCTGCTCCTGGCGGTCCTCACCGTCGCCGTCCTCGGCCCCGGACTGACCGCTCCTGTGGTGGCCCTGGCGATCGCCTACCTGCCGTACATGACACGCATCGTGCGCGGAGTGGCGGTGCGTGAACGCCGACTCCCTTACGTCGCCGCCCTGGAGGCCGCCGGGATGTCGGCCTGGCGGATCAACCTGCGCCACCTGCTGCCCAACCTCGCGCCCTTCGTCGTCGCCCAGGCCACCGCCGCGTTCGGCTCGGCGCTGATCGACCTCGCCGGGGTGTCCTTCCTCGGGCTCGGCGTCCAACCACCTACCTCTGACTGGGGGTTGACGGTGTCGGAGGGACAGTCCTCGCTGCTCGCCGGTGCGCCCGGGCAGAGCCTGATGGCCGGCGGCCTGATCGTCCTCACGGTCGTCGTGTTCAACCTCCTCGGGGACACGATGATCGCCCGCAGCCACCAGGAGGCCCTGCGATGACCGCCGTTCCGCCTCTGCTACGGGTCGAGCACCTCGGCATCGACCTGCACCGCCCCCGTCAGGCACCGCGCACCCTCGTCCGCGACGCCTCCTTCGACCTCGCGCCCGGTGAGGCCCTCGGCCTGGTCGGAGAATCCGGCTCCGGAAAGTCGCTCACCTCACGCGCGGTCATCAAACTGCTGCCGCAGGGCGGCCGTTCGCGCGGCACGATCGCCTTCGAAGGCCAGGACATCCACGCGATGAACCGGGCCCGGCTCACCCGCTACCTCTCCCACGACGCGGCGATGATCTTCCAGAACCCCCGCGCCCACATCAACCCGGTCCGCACGCTCGGCGACTTCCTCACCGAGCCCCTCGTCTGCCACCAGGGCCTGAACCGGGCCCAGGCGGAGGAACGGCTGATACCACTGCTGGCCGAGATCGGCATCCCGGACGGCCCGCGCCGCCTCGAGCAGTACCCCCACCAGCTCTCCGGCGGCCTGCTCCAGCGCATGATGATCGCCTCCGCCCTCGTCACCGCCCCGCGCCTGCTGCTGGCGGACGAACCCACCACCGCCCTCGACGTCACCACTCAGCAGGACGTCATGGCGATCCTCGACGAACAGCGCCACGAGCGGAACCTCGCCCTGCTCTTCGTCACCCACGACCTGGAACTGGCCACCGCGGTCTGCGACCGCATCGCCGTCATGTACGCGGGCACCATCGTCGAGCAACGCCCCGCCGCCGCCCTGCACTCCGGCCGCCGGCACCCCTACACGGCCGGACTGCTCGCCGCCCGGCCCGGCCTGGGCACGCCCGGCGCCCGCCTACCCGTCATCCCCGGGCGGCCGGCAGCGGCCTACGAGTCCCACCAGGGCTGTCCCTTCGCCCCGCGCTGCGCCTTCTCCGAGGACCGCTGCCGCGTTGAACGCCCGTCGCTGCTCCCGGACTTGGACGGCGCCGTCGCCTGCCACCGCGCCGACGAACTCGCCGGCGACCTCGACCGTACGAAGGAGGAAGTGTGACCGCCCTGCTCGAGGTCACCGGCCTCTCCAAGCGCTACCCCAGCCGCCACGGCGAGGTCACCGCCTGCGAGGACATCAGCTTCCAGGTCCGCCGGGGCGAGACCTTGGCCCTGGTCGGCGAATCCGGCGCCGGGAAGTCGACGGTGGTCCGTCTCGTCGCCGGCCTGGAACAGCCGACCGCGGGCCGCATCCTCCTCCACGGCAACCCGGTCCACGAACGGCCCAGGGGGCGCACGGCTCGCCTGGCCCGGGCGGCGACCGTCCAGATCGTGCACCAGGACCCGTACTCCTGCCTCGACCCCCGCCAGACCATCGGAGCCGGACTGGCCGAACTGCTGCGCCTGCACGGCCGCCGCCTGGGCCACGGCTCGGCCACGGCCGACCGCGTCGCCGAACTCCTGGACACGGTCGGCCTGCCCGACCAGGCCGGCGCCCGACCCGCCCACCTGTCCGGCGGCCAGCGCCAGCGCGCCGCGATCGCCCGCGCCCTGGCCGTGGAACCCGACGTCCTGCTCCTCGACGAAGCGGTCGCCGCCCTCGACGTCTCCGTCCAGGCCCAGATCCTCAACCTCCTGACCGACCTGCGCGAACGCTGCGGCACGACCCTGGTCTTCGTCACCCATGACCTGGCCGTCGTACGGCAGCTCTGTCAGGTGGCGGTGGTCATGCGGACCGGCCGCGTCGTCGAGGAGGGCCCCGTCACCCGGGTCCTGACCACACCGGAGCACCCCTACACGCAGGCCCTGCTCGAAGCCGTACCGCGACCGGGCTGGCACCCACGCCGGATCCGCCCCACGGCATAGGCCAGGCTCACGCGGTGTCTTTCCTGTGCCTGCGATGCCCTCGGGCGCCGGACTCTTGTCTGCCGGTCCGCTGACGAACATCGCCCAAGAGGCGGGCGTATCGCTCAGCACCGTGTCCAAGGTGGCGCACCGGCGCCGTGACGTGGGTGCGCCCGCCCGCATCGTCGGGCAGCGGCCGCCGGTGGTGCTGATCGACCCGCTCAGCGCGCCCTCCCTGGACATCCCGAACATCGGGGTGAACCAACTGGAACGGCGCCAGGGACGCGATGCAGCACCTCCTCCGAGTGGCGACCAACGCCGTGGGTCCTGCCGGCAGTTCGGTCCTCCTGTTTCGGCCAGAGCCGGGCGCGGTACGAGCGGTTCCAGCCGGTCGGTTCGCATCCCCGCACACACCGAGTTCACTGCCGGCCGGCCTCTTCGAGACCCTCGCCCACGAAACCGGTACCCGCCAGGCTCAGGCCGCGGGCCGCGAACTCAGGACGGCCCTTGGCACCACCCAGCCGACCACGCCGGCGGTCGCCGCCAGCCCTACGGCCAGCCGTACGGCACCACGGAGGCCTGAGTCAATCAGTTGTCTGGGCCGTCCGAGGCCGCTCGACAGTGGCCAACGATGACCAGTGACACCCGCTCAGACGTATCGCGTCGACACCCTGACCTGCGAAAGCCCAGCTCCCCAAGATCCCCGACAAGACCCAGGGCAAGAAGAAACAACTGAACCGATCGGACCTTCTGCCGACGGGCTGCCTTCGCATTGGTCCAGCCGCGTGTCAGACTGCTGCCCATGATTCACAGCCGAAAGGGCTATGCCGCGTAGGCGCCCCTCACGCCTCAGGGCGGACAACAGACACTTTGCCGTGCATCACGGCTACTCAAAGATCGGTCAGCTCTCCGGCCCAGCTCAAGCACAGATCATTCTATTGGAACGGACACGGCTCCAGCCCGGCCTGATCGCACAGGCTCTTACCCGGTGGGCTGACATCGCGAGGGCACCAAAAGATCAACTCCCTTCGCCGTTCAGAGACCGCTGCGGCATCCCAGACTGTTGCCCCGAACCCGCGGACGAACGAGATCTACTGGAGCTGGCGATCTGTGCTCTCCCTAAAAAGAGCTCGTGTGAGCTCCGCAGCATCGTGCAACCTCTCGATCTGAAGATCCTCGAACGCCTCGACGCTGTGCCGTACGGCGATCCACCACATCGTTGGTGGCAGTGCGCCTTCTGAATAGACACCCGCAGAAACGTGGATGACGCAGCGAGCGCCAAGCGCCAGGCCTACACACCACCATCTCAATTTCCGTCTCATTCGGCCCCGTTCACAGCCGCACATAGGGGACCACACGTCAGGCTCGCCGCACGCGCCACACGCCCAGGAACGCAGGTGAACGCCCCCGCACACACCCCAACACCCCGCCAACACAGTTGGAAAGCGTGCGCGCCGGCGCAGGATGACGGCTTGGTCGGCGTCCGGTGCGACGCTGTCTCTGTCGAACAAGCCACCGCTGAAGGAAGTCGCGGGCCCTTGAGGTGCTGATGGGCAAGGATGGAGTCGTGGCTTTTATCAATGTCCAAGGAGGGACCGGGGACGGACCGTATCGCTGTCCCTGCTGCGGCTTCATTACCCTCGCCGAGCGCGGGGCGTACGAGATCTGCCATATCTGTTTCTGGGAGGACGACGGCCAGGACGAGCACGACGCGGACGAGATCCGGGGCGGCCCGAACCGCGGCCTCAGCCTCCGCAAGGCTCGCCGGAACTACGGAGAGATCGGCGCATGCGACGAGCGCTGCATCCGGTTCGTGCGTGACCCGATGCCCCACGAGCACCCCGACAGCGGCACACCGTACGGAACAGGGACCATCCACCCCAGCCCATGACACCCGACCGCGCACCGTACGCCTCCGCACCGCAGGCGCACCACAACCGCACCAGATCGAGCGGGGAACAGCTGGGAAGCACGGTGGGAGTAGCCCGACCCCGAAAGGCGGCAGCGCAGCCATTGGCCCAGCTCAGCAGCCCATCTGCCCGCGAAGTCACAACGCTGCACGAATCGCGCGTCCATGACTGCGCGAGCCACCGAACGAGCGCCGCGGCGGCTACTATCGCCCCGTGATGGACCGGTGGAAGGGCCACATATCCCGTCATCCCCTATGGGGCGCAGTCGAGTTGACGCTCGCGTGGCATGCTGTGCTGCTGCTGTGCGCCAAGGTGATCCTTCCTCCGCTGGCCCCGTCGTGGTTCCCGGACCTGGGTGCCACCGCGGTCAACGCCCTCTGCTTCGCGGCGGTCTGGTTCGTGCTGTGGCGGTGGGGATGGCTGCGTGCCTCCGGCGTCACCGCAGTGGGCCGACCGCGCCGCTGGTGGCTGGCCGCTCCCCTGCTCCTGATCGCCTCCTCGTACGCGCTGGCCGGACTCGACGGCAGCACGACCGTCGTCGTCAGCTCGCTGGTCTCGCTGCTGTGGGTCGGCGTCAGCGAGGAGGTCCACAGCCGCGGCCTGGTCCAGCAGGTGCTCACCCCGCTCGGACCACTGCACGCCGCGGTCGGTGTCGCCGTCCTCTTCGGCGCCGGGCATATGCAGAACTACTTGTTCTTCGACGCGCCATTGGACGACACCCTGTGGCAGATGCTGTCCGCCGCCTTGTTCGGCTTCACCTGTGCCGGTCTGCGCTACGCGATCGGCTCCGTCTGGCCGATGGTCGTCGTCCACTGGCTCGATGACTTCTTCCAGATCCGCTCCCCCGGAGCGGCCCCGGACTGGTGGCAGCTGTGTGTCTACGTGTTCGAAGCCGCGTACGGGCTGTGGCTGCTGCGCCGATTCAGCAGCGCCGCTGCCCAGCCCCGGCATGACCTCGCGCCCGCACACCCCGCCGAACATCCCGATCAGACCGGGACGCTCGACTGACACACCGACACATCGACGCACTGACGCACTGACGCACTGACACATCGCCACTGTCACCAGTGTGGGAGCGCGCGCCCCGCCACCGCTACATCCCCCCAACAACACGGCATGTCATGGATGCGCAGTTCACAGGTGCGGCCCCAGCGCTCTCCCCGGTTCCCACTGGGGCGGCACAGCATGCTGTGAACCTGATGAGGCCGCACCATGGCGACAAGGACCCTGGCACCTCTGCCGATCATTCACCATGGCCACCGCCGAACGTCCATCCAGAACCCCCTCCGCGCCGGCCCTCGGCGCGCTGATCGGGCACTGCTCGCCCCCAGCGGCCCGCTCGCATAAACCCACCCTTCATATGAGCCGTCCGCCAACCCCGCACCTGACCCACCATCAGCCCAATTCACTCAAAATCAGGCCCCTTGCCAGCAGAAATAGCCGCGTACTGATGCACGCGGACGATGGTGGAGCCCACGGAGACTTCCCAGTCGATCTCACCCGCGGCGTCAGCCGCAGCCTGGACCTGCCATCGTCGTGCCCCTAGGGAAGACTGTCCGCACGGTTTCGAACGACACCGGTGGCCGCTCCTGGTCGAGGGCCGAGCGCTGACCGACGAGCAGACACGGGTAGGCCGAAGCAGTCCGGCGACGGTGCCGACAGGTGAGCCAGGCGGCGGCGAGCTGATGGGTGAACACCTCCGGATACACGGTGCGCCACAGTGGCCTGCGGCGAACCTGAAGCGTGCGGGTCCTGCTCAGCGCCCCCTGGCCCGGCGCCGAGACCCGCCGGGCCCGCCCAGACCTTCCCGGTCGGGCGGCGCGCCGGTGGGGAGCGCCCGGGCGCGGCCGGACGTGCCCAGCGGCAGGTCGATCGGCGGCTGGGTGGCCCGCACCGATCCGTGCGTGTTCCATCCGCGCCCCGCACCGACGCGAATACTCGAAGAGGTGCGAGGAGAAGGCTTCGAGGCGCGGGACTCCCCTTCGAAGCACACGACCCGAGATCGGAAGGACAACAGCTCCTCACGCCGCGTCCTGGCTGATCGGTTCTTTGACCAGGAGTGACCGGGTGACGGAGCTGTGGTGTCGGTCGGTTGTCGGAGGCTGTCGGTCCGATGTCGGCGGGAACTGGCACCTTTCCGGAAGACCCGCCGGGTGCCCATCCGGCTGTAGGTGTGAGTAAGGGGATCTCTGGTGCGTGACGTAGTGATCGTGGGGGCCGGCCCGGTCGGTCTGTTCCTCGCCTGTGAGCTCGGCCTCGCGGGCTGTTCCGTCCTCGTGCTCGAACGGGAGGCGGAGTCCAGCTCACCGTTCAAGACGGAGCCACTCGGAATGCGAGGCCTGTCCGCCGCGTCCATGAAGGCGTTCTACCGGCGCGGGATGCTGCACCCGCTGCTGACGGCGTCGGGCGTCCCCGACGACTCCGGCGTGGACCCCGACGCGGACGAGCCGACGCCTCCTCAGCACGGTGGCCACTTCGCCGGCATCGTGCTCGACGGCGCCAAGGTCGACGTCGCCGCCCTGCCGTTCCGGCTCCCCGGCCCTGCCCCGCAGGGTCTCCTGACCTACCTCGAAACGATCGAGGCGGTGCTGTCCGAGCAGGCAGCCAAGCTCGGCGTGGAGATCAAGCGCGGCGTCACGGTCGACGCCATCGCCCAGACCGAGGAGGCCGTGGTCGCGGGGGCCGGCGCGGACGAGTACGCGGCGCGCTGGCTCGTCGGCTGCGACGGCGGACGCAGTACCGTGCGGGGTCTCGCCGGCTTCGAATTCGTGGGCACCGAGCCGAAGTCCACCGGCTACAGCATGCACGTCGTCCTCGCCGATCCCGAGAAGCTGCGCCCCGGGTTCAATCTGACACCGACGGGCATGTACCTCCAGACGCCGGGCGGCGGGCAGATCGGCATGATGGACTTCGACGGCGGCGCGTTCGACCGCTCCCAGCAGCCGACGCTCGACCATCTCCAGACGGTGCTGCGTCGGGTGTCCGGCACGAATGTGACGCTGAGCGAGGTCCGTCTCGCCTCGACCTTCACCGACCGGGCAATGCAGACGACGACCTACCGCCAGGGACGCGTCCTGCTCGCGGGCGACGCCGCCCACATCCACTCCCCCCTTGGCGGGCAGGGACTCAACACCGGCATCGGCGACGCCGTCAACCTGGGCTGGAAGCTCGCGGCGACCGTGCACGGGCACGCGCCCGACGCGCTCCTCGACACCTACACCGGCGAGCGCCGTCCGATCGCCGAAAAGGTGCTCGACTGGTCTCGCGCCCAGGTGGCCGCCATGAGCCCGGACCCGCATGCCCAGGCCATCCAAGGAGTGATCCGCGACCTGGTCGAAACCCGGGACGGAACGACCTACGTGTTCGACAGGATGTCGGGACAGTCGATCCGCTACGACCTCGGCAACGAGCATCCGCTGGTCGGCCGCAACGCCCCGGACTTCCGCCTCGAGGACGGCACTCGCCTCGGCGACCTGATGCAGAGCGGGCGAGGCGTCACGCTCGACTTCAGCGTCGACCGACACCTGCACGGCTCGGCGGCGGGCTGGGAGAGCCGGATACGGTATGCGGCCCGGGCGGCGAGGAACGACCTCGGACTCGGTGCCGTGCTCGTCCGGCCCGACGGCGTGGTCGTCTGGGCAGGTGATCGCCAGCCGGATCGTGAGGCGTTCGAGCGGGCCGCCTGCCAGTGGTTCGGCGGTCCGGAAATCCGAGCTGTGTGATCGACGCGCGGAGAGTGGCTCGGCCGGCCCCTCCGGCCGAGCCCGCCCTCTTCGGTGCTCGCCGGTTCGACATTCTCACCTGCCCATGAAATCCCCCAGGGAGTGAGGACAGGAGAGATTCCGGCCTCGACCGCCTGGGGCCTGCATGTGGTCTTGATCATGCGACGGGGCGGAGGCGGTCCCGCTGGAGGCGTTCCGTCGGCCCGTCGCGGCGCCAAGTCGATTGCGCCGTCACATCCGTCGGCACGTCCTGGCCCGGCACGGCGCCACGCTCCAGCAGCAGATCGCCCTGCGCGCCGCCATCGCAAGATCACGGACCTGGCTCTCGGCCGCTCCACCGTCCGCGACCGCTTCACCGGCGCCGCCGTCCTCCGCACCCGCGCGGCCCGGGAGACCGGCCGGCTCGGCTACGTCGCCCGAGCCAGCGGCCTGCTCGGCGCCGCCCGCCTCGCGCACCCCTTCACGCCCTGAACACCGGCGACGTCCTGCCCCGCTTCCCGGTCCGCGCTGAGATCGCCGTGTCCCTCGGGGCGCGGCACGATCGCCACCCGCGTCGAGGTGAGCCGGGCCCCAACGGCTACCTCGGCGCCCGGTCAGGCAAAGCCTCCCAGGCGATGACCGCGCTCGGCGACACGATCTGATCAGGCGCTGAGACGGGCGCTGAGCTGCGTAGGATTACCCAGCGGAGGCAGCGACCACCGGGTTGCCTGTTGTGGCCGGCCGCACCACCTATTGGCGGGAAAGCTGGAGGATGCTGCCATGGTCGGCGCGAACAGTTTCTCCGTCTCGGGTTACGGCCCCGAACGCGCCGGCTGGACGCGGTTGTTCGCCCGGGACTCGCTGGTCCGCCGACTGGACTGGCCGATACTGCTGGCTGCCCTGGCGCTGTCGTTCCTCGGCTCGCTGCTGGTCTACTCCGCGACCCGCAACCGCACCCAGATCAACCAGGGCGACCCGTACTACTTCCTGGTCCGGCACCTGATGAACATGGGCATCGGGTTGGTCCTGATGATCGGCACGATCTGGCTGGGCCACCGCGCCCTGCGCAACGCTGTGCCGATCCTTTACGGCCTTTCGCTGTGCGGGGTGCTTGCGGTGCTCACCCCGCTCGGTGCCACCATCAACGGCAACCGGAACTGGATCGTGCTGGGCGGCGGATTCTCTCTTCAGCCGTCCGAGTTCGTGAAGGTCACGATCATCCTCGGCATGGCGATGCTGCTGTCCGCCCAGGTCGACGCGGGCGACAGGAAGTACCCCGACAGCCGCACGGTGGTTCAGTCCCTGGGTCTGGCCGCCGTGCCGATCATGGTTGTCCTGATGATGCCCGACCTCGGCTCGACGATGGTCATGACGGTCACGATCCTGGGCGTGCTGTTCGCCTCTGGCGCCTCCAGCCGCTGGATCTTCGGCCTGCTCGCCGTCGGCGTCCTCGGCACCGTCGCCGTGTGGCAACTGCACGTCCTGGACCAATATCAGATCAACCGCTTCGCCGCCTTCGCCGACCCGAACCTGGACCCCTCAGGTGTCGGCTACAACACCAGTCAGGCCCGCATCGCCATCGGCTCCGGCGGTTTGGCCGGCGAAGGTCTCTTCCATGGCTCCCAGACCACCGGTCAGTTCGTGCCCGAACAGCAGACCGACTTCGTCTTCACCGTCGCGGGGGAGGAGCTGGGCTTCGCGGGCGCCGGACTGATCATCTTCCTGCTGGGCGTGGTCCTGTGGCGCGCCTGCCGCATCGCCCGCGAGACCACCGAGCTGTACGGCACCATCGTCGCCGCAGGCATCATCGCCTGGTTCGCCTTCCAGGCTTTCGAGAACATCGGCATGACCCTCGGAATCATGCCGGTGGCGGGCATTCCGCTGCCCTTCGTCTCCTACGGCGGATCGTCGATGTTCGCGGTGTGGGCGGCGGTAGGGCTGTTGCAGTCGATCCGGGTACAGCGGCCCATGTCGGCGTAGACCTGCGGCGAGCCGTTCGCCTGCGGCTGTAGAACCGCTCAGCGGTGACCGTCGAAGAGGGGTGCCGGTGCGTGGCGGTGTTTCCTTGCCGTGAACGCGGGCGTTGCTGTCGGGCGCGTACGCCGCACGGTAGGCAGGACGGCGGCGAACACCAGTGCGGCGGTGCCGGAGATGAGGAGTGCGGCACGGCCGTCAGTGGCCCCGCAAGCCCGGCCCAGATACCGGCGAGGAGGACGACCGCACCGGTGACGCAGGCGTTTCGCCTTCGACCGCGGCGCCTCCACCCGGCTGGCAACACCTCCACGCAGAACTGGGCGGCGATCTCCTGGCAGGTCACCGGACCCAGGCCCAGCCGGGCCCGGTCGGCCAGCACCTGCAGGGATGCGCTGGTGGTCCGCCGACAGTGCCGACCAGGCACGTCCCCTCGCGTCACACCGGCACTTGCGACTCCGGTACCTGCGGTTGACAGCGGTGTGCGTCATGAGGAGGAACCGACGGCGGAAAGATGGAGAGCCGGACACAGGGGTGATCGCCCGGCAGGGCGGGGAGGACGGTCGCACCCGCACTCCGACCGCGGCTACACCATGACGAAGGGCCCGACCTCAGCCTTGGTCGGGGCTTTCGGGCTGCTGGTCAGGCCGCCCGCGGTTGCAGGTAGCGAGCCGGCAGGTCGTCCAGACTCACCATGCGGGTCAGGCGGCTGGAGTCGTCGGGACCACGGCGAGCGCTGAACGGCGCAGCAGGTCGATGGCGTCAGAGGCCGCAGCGTCCTCGGTCGGTTCGGGCACGGGCCGGGCCAGGTCGCGGGCGCTTGTGGTCCGGCCCCCGGCGCGGCCGACCATGGCGTCGCGGGCGTGGATCGAGCCGAGGACGGTGCCTTTGTCGTGGACCAGCAGCCGGGTACGGTCGCTGCAGGCGGCCAGGCGCAGGATGTCCTCGATACCAGCTGCACCGTCGACGGAGGTGATCTCGGCGGCCGGGACCTGGCCTCGGCATACCCGAGGGGGCCGAGGCACCGGGGCCCCCTCGACACACTCGGGCTCGACGAGAACAACTCACCGGTGCTGGTCGAAGCTACCGACCGTGAGTTGCGATGTCCATGATGTCCGTCTGGGCCTGTGACGCGGACGTCATGGGATCGTTCAGCGAGTCGATCCGGCCGCCGTGAACCGGCCCGGTGCTGTACTCGCTCGACGTCAGCCTCATAAAACAGGCGATATGTGATCTTGGCTGCCGACGCAGCTCACCGGCACCGTCACGCAGAGCGCGGACGGGGTGCTGGTCGAGTGCGGCGCGAATTTCGGCACAGATGGCGTGGACGGTCTCGGCCGGTGTGCGGGCTGCCGGGCAGGGCGTCACATCGGAAGTGCGCCGTACTGTGCTGCGCCCACGGCGGCGAAGGCCGCTCCGGCCCACTGGGGCCAGGAAGAGATACGTCTTCTTGCCACATAGGCGAGGGCCGTGGCGGCCATGGTGGGCCACAGAATGCTGAAAGCGGCGCCGCCGAGCGAGAATTGGTCCGCGGCGAAAGCGGTGGCTGTGTACCCGGCGATGGCAGCTGTCGCGGCGACCGGGAAGCCCGGTCGATGCGATCAGCGATGCACCGGCGGCTGCGGTCCACAGCAGCGCCGGGGCGATCAAGAGGGGCCGGGCGAGTTCATGGGGATCCTTCTCATCAGCCTGGCGCGACGGACATGTCGTCGGAGTCTGCGCTGGCGGCATGCGGCGGTCCAGGTCCTGGTCCTGATGCACTTGCTGTAGACGGAGTCGATGCCCTGGAGCTCACATCCGGGGCGCGTCATCGGTTCCAACGAACCTGGGACGATTCCATCACCCGTGCTCCAGCTTTTGTGCGGTGCCGCGGAGGAGGTCGGGGAACGCCGTCGGGCAACCCGCCTGTGGCCCTACCGACGGCCGCGACCCGACGCCTGCGCCGATCAACCGAGTCTTTCAAAGTTGCGCAAGCCGGGAACCATTACACTCGCCACTCTTCCCACCTCGCAGGAGTGCGGTGGGACCCGTACCGTCGCAGGCTTTGATTCATCGGGGGGTCATACATGCCAGATCCTGAGCCTTCAGGGACGGAGACCGGCATCGCTTTCGAGCGGATGCTGGATCAGGCTCTGAACTCCCGGCAGGTCGAAGAGGCGTTGGACCGCTCCGGCGGGGCGCTCAGCCCCGAGGAGTTGCGCACCCGGGCGCTCCAAGCTCATGCCGCCATCATTGCCACGGCGGCCGTCGAGTACCACGAATATCTCGAAGCCAAGGCTGCGGCTGCGGGGCAGGGCGGCCAACGGGGCACCGATTCCGCTTCCGCCGTGGTGGGCACGCGTGGAGGGGGTGGATTCCTGCCTGCGCTGGCGGTGTTCGTGCCCAGCCTGGCAACCGTCGCCGCAGCCGCATTCCTTCTGATCGGTTTTGGCCTGCGTGCCCTGGGCGGGCGTCCCTACGTCGGCGAGGGGCTGATCACGGCGGGGCTCATCGCCGCGGCCGTGGCCGCCGGAGCGGCGGTCGGCGACCTCGCCTGGCTGCTGGTGGCGGCGGCGCGCAACCGCTCGGCCACGGATGACGGGCGGGCCGGCGCTACGGACCCCGAGGTCAGGAGGGCGTGGGAGCAGTGGGAACTGGCTCTGCTGGAGCGTGGGATGGTGCCGTTCCTGCTCGGTCGCCTCGAGGAAGCCCGAGCAGCCGAACGGGGTGGTCGCTCCGCAGGCTAGACGCCTCACGGACCCAAGCCGTCAAGAAGGCAGCTGAGGCGTCTGTGTTCCTCAAGGCTTGATCTGCGCGGGCGGCAGGTGATCACCACCCACCGGCAGACTCTTGGTCTCCAGTCAATTCCGGTGCGCTTCACGAGACCGGGCCCGCCTGCGGATCGGCGCAAGCCAAGGCAATCAGCCCTCTCCCCCGCTCGCGCACGCACGAAAAGACGGCTGGGCAAGGCCAGACTCAGCCTGCACGCGGTCACCGTCGGTGTATCTGACCACTCGTCAGCAGAGTCAGCAAAAGGCCGGCAAAAGGTCAGCAAGTGTCTGATCAGGCCTGGTCACGGACGCCAACACTTGCACGTCGCGGTCCAGCCCGAGCCGATCACGACGAGACGCCCCCCTCCCCCTGGTCAGCCGCACCGGCGAGAGTTCGGAGCGGGCGGCGGAGTTACGTCAAGCCCCCTTCCGCCGCCTCGAAACGGCTCCCCTCCGGCCAGCCCCTCCGGCCAGCCCTTCCGGCCGCCCCGACGCCCTGCCGGAAGTGCCCGACGCAGTTCACGACGGCGGCCGCACGGCCATCAAACAGCAGGTCAGCCACGCTCCCACCGGCATTGGCGACCACTTCCGCCAACTACCCGCCGGATCCGCCGGAGACATCACCGTGTGACACCACCGCCCCCAGTTGGACCAGACCAATCCTGCCGGAATCGTTGACATGTACGGCACCCGCCGCAATTCTGAGAGCGCTCTCAACGAGAACCGGACGGCTCCACTCCGCCGGAATCCACCTCGTTGCAATCCCCCCACTCAAGGAGAGAGCGAGTGCCCAGAAGGCTCAGGAGTCTCAAATGGCATGCCCTGGCGGTGGCTGCGGCCACCGTCACCACGGCGCTTCTCACGTTCGGCGCCCCCTCCGACGCGGACGCGGCCGTCCCCACGACGATCCCGCTGAAGTTCACGAACAACTCCGGCCGCAGCGAACCCGTGTACATCTACGACCTCGGAACGCTCCTCTCGACGGGTCAGCAGGGCTGGGCCGACGCGAACGGCACGTTCCACGCCTGGCCCGCCGGCGGCAATCCGCCGACGCCCGCGCCCGACGCCTCGATCACGGGACCGGCCAACGGCCAGTCGATGACGATCCGGATGCCCAAGTTCTCCGGCCGGATCTACTTCTCCTACGGCCAGAAACTGGACTTCCGTCTGACCACCGGCGGCCTGGTGCAGCCGGCCGTGCAGAACCCGAGCGACCCCAACCACAACATCCTCTTCAACTGGTCCGAGTACACGCTCAACGACTCCGGGCTGTGGATCAACAGCACCCAGGTCGACATGTTCTCGGCCCCGTACGCCGTCGGGGTCCAGCTCGCCGACGGGAGCACCAAGAACACCGGCCACCTCAAAACGGGCGGCTACACCGGGTTCTTCAACGCCCTGCGCGGTCAGCCGGGCGGCTGGGCCAATCTGATCCAGACCCGGTCCGACGGCACCGTCCTGCGGGCGCTGGCTCCCGGCCACGGCATCGAGGCGGGCGCGCTGCCGGGCACCGTCATGGACGACTACGTCAACCGCGTGTGGCAGAAGTACAGTTCGTCGACGCTGACGGTGACGCCGTTCACCGATCAGCCGAACACGAAGTACTTCGGGCGGGTCTCCGGTGACGTCATGAACTTCACCAACAGCGCGGGAGCGGTCGTCACCAGCTTCCAGAAGCCCGACTCGGACAGCATCTTCGGTTGCTACAAGCGGCTGGACGCCCCCAACGACCTGGTACGCGGCCCCATTTCACGGACCCTGTGCGCGGGCTTCAACCGCTCAACCCTTCTCACCAACCCCAGCCAGCCGGACACGAGCTCGGCGAACTTCTACCAGGACGCGGTGACCAACCAGTACGCCCGCAAGATCCACGCGCAGATGGCCGACGGCAAGGCCTACGCGTTCGCCTTCGACGACGTCGGCAACTACGAGTCCCTCGTCCACGACGGCAACCCCCAACAGGCGTACGTCACGCTGGACCCGTTCAACTGACGGACACCGAAACGCTAGGGCCTGTCCGGCACCGGGCAGGTGGTCCGTTTCACGAGGTCGTGCCAGCCGGACTCCAGGCGGTCGAGGGGCATCCCGCACTGGCGCGTCAGGTGGTGGATCAGGGCGGGTTCCAGGTAGCCCATGAGGGTCTGGGCGAGGAGAACGCCGTCCGCGCCGGGCACGGCCTCGCGCAGGAGCATCGCGACATGCGTGAAGCGGACACGGTACGGGGCGGAGCTGAAGCGACGGGAGGCGTCCGGCTCGGCGGCGATGTACAGGTCGAGCCGGTCGTGGATCTCGCGCAGGACCCGGCAGCCGAAGGCGTGCAGGCGGTCCGCCGGTGACGCGCCGGGGCCGAGAGGTGGCGGGCCGCTGAGGAAGGCGGCCTGGAACTGCTGCTCGGTGTGGTCGAGCAGGGCCATCAGCAGGCCGGTGCGGTCACCGAAGCGCCGGAAGACGGTTCCCTTGCCCACCGAGGCCGCGGCGGCGACGGCCTCCATGGTCACATTGGCGACCCCGTGCTCCTCCACCAGTCGGGTGGCGGCCTCCAGCAGCCGGGCGCGGTTGCGTGCGGCGTCGGCGCGGAGCTGCGGCGCGGCGGGCCCGACGGTCAGCTCCAGCGGAACCGGGGCTCCCGAGGGTTCCTGCCCCTTCGGGAAGGGCGGAAGTGGGGTGGACATGAACACAGCGTAACGGCAGAAGGGGGCAACTGGACCCTGGTCCGTTTAGGTGCTACAACATTAAACAGACCAGCAAGCGGACCTCGGTCCGGTTTATTGCCGCAATGTTTCGTCCCCAGGAGTTCCCCATGTCCGTACGCATCCTCGCGCTCGTCGGCAGCCTTCGCGCCGGCTCCCACAACCGCCAGCTCGCGGAGGCGGCTGTCAAGCTCGCCCCCGAAGGCACGGAGATCGAGCTGTTCGAGGGGCTCGCCGAGGTCCCGTTCTACAACGAGGACCTCGACGTCGAGGGCAAGGTGCCGGCCGCCGCCACCGCCCTCCGTGAGGCCGCGGGCCGCGCCGATGCCTTCCTGCTCTTCTCGCCGGAGTACAACGGCACGATCACCGCTGTCCTGAAGAACGCCATCGACTGGCTGTCGCGTCCGTACGGCGCCGGCGCCTTCACCGGCAAGCCGGCCGCCGTGGTCGGCACCGCGTTCGGTCAGTTCGGTGGCGTCTGGGCGCAGGACGAGGCCCGCAAGGCCCTCGGCATCGCGGGTGCCGCCGTCCTGGAGGACGTCAAGCTCTCCGTTCCCGGCTCCGTGACCCGTTTCGCCGAGACCCACCCGGTCGACGACGCCGAGGTCGCCGCCCAGCTCACCGAGGTCGTCGCCCGCCTGCACGGCCAGGTCGGCACCGCCAGCGCCGCCTGACGACTCCCCCGGGGTCGGTCCGGTGCCACCGGACCGGCCCTTCGTGCGTTCCCGGCAGCCGCCGGCCGCCCCCAACGGCCCCAGGCTGTCAGCGATCTTGGCGGAACCGAACCCTCCGGGCCAAGATGCCCGCATGAAGGGTGATCTCTTTTCCAGTGACCACATGGTGCAGCCCGCAGTCTCGCCGGGCATGACCATCCAGAACGCCAAGTCGATCAAGTACGCCGTCAACGGCGACATGCTCGCGCGCCAGGGGGCGATGATCGCCTACCGGGGGAATCTGCAGTTCGAGCGCAAGGGCCAGGGCGTGGGCGGCATGCTCAAGCGGGCGGTCACCGGTGAGGGACTGCCGCTGATGACGGTGCGCGGGCAGGGCGAGGCCTGGTTCGCGCACGAGGCGCAGAACTGTTTCATCATCGACGTCGAGCCGGGCGACCTGTTCACCGTGAACGGGCGCAATGTCCTGTGCTTCGACTCCACGCTGTCGTACGAGATAAAGACCGTGAAGGGCGCGGGCGTCACCGGCGGCGGCATCTTCAACAGCGTCTTCAGCGGTCACGGAAGACTGGGGCTGATCTGCGAGGGCAACCCGCTGGTGATACCCGTCTCACCGCAGCAGCCGGTGTACGTCGACACGGACGCGGTCGTCGGCTGGACCGCGCAGCTCCACACCTCGCTGCACCGCTCGCAGTCGATCGGTTCGATGATCCGCGGCGGCTCGGGCGAGGCCGTGCAGCTGAAGCTGGAGGGCGACGGCCTGGTCGTCGTACGGCCGAGTGAGGCGACTCCGCAGAAGACACAGCAGCACTGACGCCGGGGGAACGGCGAAAGGGGCCCCACCCGGTGGCGGGGCCCTTCTTCCGGTGCCGTCCTGCTCGTGCCGTCCGTCAGCGTCCGGCGGCCGGGGTGTTGGCGGTGGTGACGTTGACGGCGGCCCACGCCGCGTCCACCGCCCGGTACTCGGCGCCGGTCGCCCCGTACATGTCGGCGGCGGCCTTGAGGGTCGCGGTCCGCGCGTCGTGGAAGTCGGTCGTGGAGACCATGTAGCGGGTCAGCGCGCGGTAGAAGATCGCGGTCGCCTTGGCGCGTCCGATGCCGGTCACCCGCGAGCCGTCGTACGTCGGCGAGTCGTACGTCACACCGCCGATCGTCTTGCGGCCACTGCCCTCGGCGAGCAGGTAGTAGGCATGCGAGGAGACGCCGGAACCGGCGTGCACCTCGGTGTCGTACGCCTCGGGCGACCAGTAGTCGATGGTGCCCTCCAGCTTGTCGAGGGAGGGGTGGTCGAGGCGGCGCAGGAACTTCTGGGCGAGGCCCAGCTTCTCGCCCATGAGGTAGTTGGGCGGGTTCTTCGGGTTGTTGGCGGAGAACTCGACGTTGGACCCGAAGATGTCGGCGAGTGACTCGTTGAGTGCGCCCGGCTCGCCGTACTGGTTGCCGTCCGCGTCCACCCGGGTGGGTTCGAGGGCGGCGGTGGCGTCGACGACGCCGTGGGTCAGCTCGTGGCCGGTGACGTCCAGGACGACCAGCGGCTTCTTGAACATGGCGCCGTCACCGTCGCCGTAGAGCATGCAGCCGCACGTCGAGTCCCAGAAGGCGTTGCCGACCTTACGGCCGAAGTGGACCATCGCGCGGGCGCCGGTGCTGTTGTTCTTGATGCCCTTGCGGCCGAAGGTCTTCTTGTAGAAGTCCAGCGTCTGGGTGATGCCGTACTGGGCGTCGACCGCGGTGGTGGTCCGGTTGGCGGTGGTGCCGGTGCCCCACTTGTTGGTGGTGCTGGTGAACTTCGTGCCGCGCGAGAAGGCTTCCAGTTCCGCGCCCTTGGCGTCCCGGGTCTCGGTGTTCCACCGGGTGGGGTCCTTGAGGAGGAAGCTGGTGCGTGCGGTCCGGGTCGTGGTCAGCGTCACCTTGCCGGCGAAGAGGGAGGTGCCGCTGCCGGTGGCCTTGACCGGGTAGCGGGCGGCCGCCGTCGCGCCGAGGGGGCCGGAGGGCTGGGTGGCCACGCCCGTCACCGGGCTCGCCGTCTCGCCCTTCTCGCGCAGCGTCTTCTCCAGGTGCGGCGAGATGAACTCGTCGCTGTCGGGGGTGTTGCTGCGGATCCGGCCGCTCTGCGCGTCCACGACGACCGTGCGCGAGCCGGCGACCTCGGTGGTGTCGCTGTCGGTCACGCGCACCTGGTAGGCGAGGGCGGCGGCGCCGTCGCGGGCGTCGACGACGAGTTCGGCGCTGCCCGCGTCGCCCTGGGCGACCGCGGCGGCCTTCTGTTCGGCCTGCTGGGGCGTCAGCTTCGCCTCGGTCGTGGCCGGCTTGACGGCGTGGTCGGCGGCCCGGGTCACGCCCAGGTAGGCGGACTCCTTGCCGAGGTGGACGACGAGGTCGCCGCCGAGCACCGGGAGCCCCTGGTGGCTGCGGACGAAGCGGACGTGCTGCTTGCCGTCCGGGTCCGTCATGACGTCCGTGGCCCGCAGGGTGTCACCCGGGCCGACACCGGTGGCCGGGGCGTGGGCGAACGCGGCGGCCCGGGCGGCCTCCACCGGCGAGGAGGCCGAAGTCGCGGCGCGGGCGGGCGAGTCGGGCGTCGCGAAGGCGGGGCCCGCCGGAAGCGTGGCCGCCGTCGTCACCGCGACGGCGATCGCCACGCGGCGTATGTGGGGTCTACGCACTGAGTTCCTTCGAACGGGGGCGGCCGGCGTCGCCAACCGCCCTGAGGCACGGCGCCGTTGAACGCCGTGGAGGCTGTCGGGCCCTCCCGACAGATGCGACGAGGGGGGCGGTGGTTGCCCCACGAGGTCCACCAACCCGCACATGTGATCGAGGTCGCAGCGCCTCCGGCCCACAGCGGGGGGGGAGCCGGAGGAGCGCAGGTGTCAGATCGTGCGGTGGGCGAGGGAGGAGAGGAGCGTCCGCAGGTCCGCGGCGGGACGCGGGGCCAGGGAGGCTCCCGCCAGCAGGGTGTCCGCCGCGGTGAGGTGCCGGCGTGCCGCGCCCAGGGCCGCCGTGCGACCACCGGCCCGCTCGACCAGGGTCGCCGCGCGGCGTACGGCGCCGTCGGAGAGGACGGCGGTGGAGGCGAGGAGTTCGGCGAGCGGGGAGCGGCCCGGCGCGGCCAGGGCGGCGAGAACGGGCAGGGTCTTCTTCCCGTGCCGCAGATCACCGTGCACCGGCTTCCCGGTGACGGCCGGATCGCCCCAGATGCCGAGCAGGTCGTCGGCGATCTGGAAGGCCACCCCGAGATGCCGTCCGGCGCGGTCCAGGGCGGCGGCGGTCTCCCGCGGCGCGCCCGCGAGACCGGCCCCGAGTGCCAGCGCGCAGCCGAGCAGGGCACCGGTCTTGTGCTCGGCCATCGCCTCGTACTCCCCCGCACTCACCGCGTCGGGGCCCGTCCAGGGGCGGCGGGCGAACAGCAGGTCGTCGGCCTGACCGCGGACCAGGTCGCGCGAGGCCCTCGTCAACCGCCGCACGGCCGCCGCGGCGTGGTCGGTCGCGGGCGCCGCGGTGAGGGTCTCGACGGCCAGGGCGAAGAGCGCGTCGCCCGTGAGGACGGCGGGGCCGGTGCCGTAGGCCTTCCACACGGCGGGACGGCCGCGGCGCAGCGCGTCGCCGTCCATGATGTCGTCGTGCAGGAGCGAGAAGGTGTGCAGCAGTTCCACCGCCACCGCGCCCGGCACGCCCCCCTCGGCGGAACCTCCGGCCGCCTCGGCCCCGAGTACGGCGAGTGCCTGTCGTACGCCCTTGCCCTGGCGGTGGGTCGCGGGGGCGCCGCCGGGCTCGCAGCGGCCCAGCGCGTAGCCGGCCATCTCCGCCACCCAGGGGTGCAGCCCGTCGACCGCCTCCGCGAGGGCCGGGGCGACCAGTTCGCGGCAGCGCGCCAGGATCTCCGGGGCGGCGGGCGGCGCCGTCAGGACCGTACGGGGAGAGGTCATCGGGCTGCCTCCGTGTCCGCGCCCTCCGCCGGGGTGAGGCCGAGTTCCGTCCGCGCCCGCTCGACCATCTCCCGGGCGTGTCGCAGCCCGATGCCCTCCAACACGTGGGCCAGTTCGGTGAGTTCGGCGGCGGTCTCGGCGTGGTCGCGGCCGAGCCTGGCCAGGGACTTGACCAGCCCGAGCCGGGACAGCGCCCGGCCGCGCGGCTCGCTCATCGCCTCGAACTCCGCCAGTGCCTGCGCGTAGAGGTTCCGGGCCCGCTCATAACGCCCCGCCCGGTAGAGGACGTTGCCGCGCATCTTGTGGTTGTAGGCGAGAGCCCCGGACAGGTTCATCGCCCGGCAGGACACCTCCGCCTCGCTCAGCAGTGCCAGCGCGCGGTCCGGGTCCCGGTCGCGTACGGAGACGATGTCCGCGAGGCCGCGCAAAGCCCAGGCGTGGCCGCGCCGGTCCTCGGCGCGCGCGGCGATCTCGGCCGCTTCCTCGAACATGGCGTACGCGGTGTCGTAGGCGCCGGTGTTGCGGTGTATCTGTGCGATGCCCTCCAGGGCCCATACGGTGTGGCGGGCCTCGCCGCGCTTGCGGGCCTCGGCCAGCAGTTGTTCGTGCAGGGCGGTCACGGCGGCGTAGTCGCCCTGGATGCGGCCGGTCTCCGCCAGGCCTGCCAGGGAGTAGCCGCGTACGACGACGTCCCCGGACTGCTCGCCGAGTTCGGCGGCCAGTCGCAGTAGCCGCCGGGCCAGCGGGAACGCCCCGCGCTGGCGGGCCAGGGTGCCGCCGCTCCACAGTGCCCACGCCATCGCGCCGGTGTCCCGGGCCGCGCGGGCGGTGCGGTAGCTCGCCTTCCATGCCCGGTCGGCGTCGGCCACCTGCCCGAGCCTGCGGTGCGCCTCGGCGACCGCCAGGCCCGACCGGGCCGCCTCGCCACGGGCGCCCTCGCGCTCGGCGGCGCGCAGTTGCTCGGTACCCGCCGCCAGGACATCGGTCAGCGAGGAGTTCACGGACAGGGTGGTCAAAGCGCCCTGGTACTCGGGGGCGAAGGCCTTGCCGTACATGGATCCCTTTCGATCGGCTGACTTGCACGGATCGGCGGCACCCGGCGACTTGACTGTGCATCTACGTATACACACTCTGTATACACACCTTGTATACATGGAGCGTATAGTGTGCTGGATTTCCACTCGGGAATCCCTGCCGTATCGCGGCTGCCAGGCCGCCCATCCGTTGCCGATCAAGACGGCGATGGCGTGCACCAGGTTGCCTGTCGCGAAAAAGAAGCGCGAACCTCCGTCGCCCCAGGCATAGTTGGGCCCCGTGTCAGACAGAGAACCAGAAGCGCAAACGATTGCCGAGAGCCCGATGCGTCCCGGCGAGTTCCCGATCGACGCCGCGCTCGTGCGACGACTGCTGGCCGCGCAGTTCCCGCGGTGGGCCGAGCTGCCCCTGAAGCGCTTCCCGTCGGCGGGTACCGTCAACGCCCTGTACCGGCTGGGCGACGACCTGGCCGTACGCCTCCCCCGGATCGAAGGGGGCGCCGGGGACGTGGCCAAAGAAGCGCACTGGGTGCCGCGGCTCGCCCCGCTGCTCCCCGCCACCGTCCCCGAGATCCTCGCCACCGGCACACCCGGCGAGGGCTACCCGTGGCCCTGGATGGTGCAGCGCTGGCTCGACGGCGAACCCCCGCACGCCGGCCGTCTCAGCGACCCGCTGCCCCTGGCCGCCGACCTCGGCGCCTTCGTGGCCGCGCTGCGCCGGGTCCGGCTGCCCGACGGGCCGACCGCCTACCGGGGCGCCCCCCTGTCCACCGCCGACGCCATGACGCGCGCCGCGCTCGACGAGCTGCGCGGCACGATCGACACCTCGGCCGCCACCGCCGCCTGGGAGGCGGCGCTCGCCGAGCCCGCGTGGACCGGTCCGCCCCTCTGGGTCCACTCCGATCTGATGCCCGGCAACATGCTCATCCGCGGGGGCCGGCTCGACGCCGTGCTGGACTTCGGCACCGTCGGCGTCGGCGACCCGGCCTGCGACCTCATCCCGGCCTGGAACCTGCTGCCCGCCGAGGCGCGGGGCACCTTCCGGCAGGCGGCGGGCGCCGACGACGCCACCTGGGCACGCGGACGCGGCTGGGCCCTGTCCATGGCGCTCATCCAGCTCCCGTACCACCGCGTCACCAATCCGGTGATCGCCGCCAACGCCGAGCACGTCATCCACGCGGTCCTCACGGAGGCCGACGACAGGCCCTGAGACATCAATGGAACGCATATTCGAATACGGAGTAGGGTGGAGGCATGTCCACGCACCTCCAGGGCTCGCTGTTCGACCAGACCGACGAGCTCCACCTCAGTCAGCTGAACGCGATGCGCCGGACGGTCCTGGGCGACGGGGCCTGGATCGACCTGTTGCCCGGATGGCTCAGCGGCGCCGACGCCCTGTTCGCACGGCTCGTCGACGAGGTGCCGTGGCGGGCGGAGCGGCGGCAGATGTACGAGCACGTGGTGGACGTACCGAGGCTGCTCGCGTACTACCGGGCGGGCGACGCGCTGCCGCACCCGGTCCTCGACGAGGCGCGCCAGGCACTGTCCACGCACTACGCCCGTGAGCTGGGCGAACCGTTCACCACCGCGGGCCTGTGCTACTACCGGGACGGCCGCGACAGCGTGGCCTGGCACGGGGACCGGATCGGGCGGGGCGCACGGGAGGACACCATGGTCGCGATCCTCTCCGTGGGCGCTCCGCGCGACCTGTTGCTGCGCCCGCGCCACGGCGGGGAGACCCTGCGGCGCCCGCTCGGACACGGCGACCTGATCGTGATGGGCGGCTCCTGCCAGCGCACCTGGGAGCACGCCATTCCCAAGACGGCGCGGGCGGCGGGGCCGCGGATCAGCGTCCAGTTCCGTCCGAACGGCGTGAACTGAGACGGGGCGGGTGTTGCGGTCCGGCAGCGCCCTTCGCCTCACGGCGTCAGGAGTGCCTGGACCGTGGGGCCGTACCGGTCGACGATGTCCTCGATCGCGGTGGCGCGCAGCCGGGCGCCGCGTGCGATGCCGTACATCGCGCCGAGCCCGAGCAGTGTGCCGACGGCGAGTTCGGCGCGCAGGCCCGCGTCGGGACCGCTCAGCCGCAGGGCGAGGCGGTCACTGACCTGGGTGCGGAAGTTGGCGCGCATGATGTCGCCCTGGTCGCCCTGACGCGGGGCGAAGATGATCCGCAGGACCGGGTCGGCGCCGCGCTCGGTCTGGCCGACGAGCACCTGGCGGACCATGTGGGCGCCGAGTTGGTCCAGGGGTGCGTCCAGGAGGGCGGCGGCATCCGTCTCGAAGGACATCACGCGCCCGAAGAGCGCGTCCTTGTTCCCGAAGTACTTGAGGATCAGCGGAGCGCTCACCCCCGCGCGGTCGGCGATCGCCTTGAGCGTGATGTCCGCGTGGGCGTGCCGGGCCATCAGATGGCGGGCCGCGCGGAGGATGGCCGCCTTCGTGGCCTCGGCGTCGCGGCGCGGTGGGTCGATCGGGGCCGCGCTGAGTCCGGGGGGCGGAGTGGACACGGTGCTCAGGCTCCTTCGAATGCCTCGTCCCGAGGTACGTCCGAACTGCTGGAGGCCCGTCGGGGGTCGGGAAGTGCGGGGTCGGCGGGTATGACGAGGGCGGCGGCACAGGCCACCAGTGCGACCGTACCCGCCATGGCGAAGGCCAGCAGATAACCGTGCAGCGTGGGGATCGGGGCACCGCCGACGAGGCTGGTGTGGTGGACCAGGATCGCGGCGACGGCGGCGCTGCTCACGGCCTGGCCGACGGTGCGCATCAGCACGTTGACGCCGTTCGCGGACGCGGTCTGCCCGGCGGGCACGGCGCGCAGGATGAGGGTGGGCAGCGCCGAGTAGGAGAACGCCGTTCCCATCGAGCAGATCGCGGAGCCCAGCAGGATCACCAGCAGGCTGTGGCTGTTGATGATGCGTATGCCGTAGCCGGCGGCGATGACCAGGGTGCCCAGGGCCAGCGTCACCCGGGCGCCGCGGGCCGCCGAGATACGCGCCGAGACCGGCGAGAGCAGCAGCATGATCACCCCGCCGGGCAGCAGGACCAGGCCCGTCGCCACGATGGACAGCTCGAGGCCGTAGCCGGTCGCCTTGGGCGCCTGCACCAGCTGCGCCGTCACCAGGGAGTTGGCGTAGAAGGCGAAGCCGGTCAGGAGCGCCGCGATATGAGGCAGGGCGACGCGGGGACTGGTCGCCAGTTTCAGGTCGACCAGGGGGCGTGCGGCGCGCAGTTGCTGCGCCCACCACAGGCCGAGGACGCAGACGCTCCCGACGAACAGGCCGAGGATCCGGGGGCTGGTCCAGCCCCACTGGCCGCCCTGTGACACCCCCAGCAGCAGACAGGACAGCCCCAGGGCCAGACCCAGCGCGCCGGTCATGTCGAAGCGGCCCGGCTCCCGGACGGGCGACTCGCGCACCGCCCACCAGGCCAGCCCGGTCCCGAGGGCGCCGACCGCGGTCGTCCCCCAGAACATGACGTGCCAGCTGGCGTACTGAACCACCATCGCGGCGATCGGCAGGCCGAGGGCGGCGCCGATCCCGACGGTGGAGCTCATCAGCGCCACCGCGGAACCCGTGCGCTCGGGCGGCAGTTCGTCCCGCAGGAGACTGATCGACAGCGGTACGACGGCGGCCGCGGCCCCTTGCAGGGCTCGGGCCGCGATGAGTATGCGGATGTCGGACGTGAGGGCGCACATGAGCGAGCCGACCGTCATCATCCCGAGGGAGATCAGCAGCACCTTCTTCTTGCCGTACATGTCGCCGGCGCGGCCCAGCACGGGGTTGAGCACCGCTCCGGTCAGCAGTGTCGCCGTCACCATCCAGGACACGGCACCCGCCGACGCACCCGTCAGCCTCGGCAGGTCGGGCAGCAGCGGCACCACCACCACCTGCATGACGGCCATGAGGCTCCCGCCGAGCGCGAGGACCGGGACCGTCAGTCGGTCACGCAGTGCCACCATGAACACTCCAGAAGTCGGCGCGAAGAAGAAGGGTGAATAGCAATTCACCATAGCTGGTGAATTGCTATTCACCCAAGGGGCGCCCTACTTCAGGGGGTGCTACCGGCGCGAGCGGGCCTGCACCGTGCGCGCCACGCGCGGACCCAGCCAGCGCTTGAACCGGCGCAGCGCCTCCAGTTGCCCGGCCGCGCGGTCGATCCGGTAGTACAACTGCGGCGGGATGTACGGGAGCAGTGGAGAGTGCCGCTGGCCGAGCAGGGCGAACATCTGGGCCGGGGGGAGACGGATGTAACGCGGCAGGTTCTCGTACCACTGGGCACTGTGCCGGGCGGCGCTCTGCACCGACAACAGCGCCGCCCTGCGCTCCTGTTCGTAGTGGGCGAGGGCGGCGGACAGTTCCCGGTGCTCGCCCAGGGCTCCGGCCAGGGAGATGGCGTCTTCCAGGGCGAGGGTGGTGCCCGCGCCGATCGAGTAGTGCGTGGTGTGCGCGGCGTCGCCGAGCAGGACGAGGTTGCCGCGGCTCCAGGTGCGGTTGGTCAGGGTGCGGAAGTTCAGCCACTGCGCGCTGCCGTCGGCCTGCGCCCGCCCGATCAGTCCGTGTCCGCCCAGGAGGTCGCCGAAGAGCTTCTCCAGCAGCGCCAGGCCGTCGGCCTCGCTCGCCCGGTCCAGCCCGAGACCGGTCCAGGTCTCCGGGGCGCACTCGACGACGCAGGTGCTCTGTCGGGCGCTGAATCCGTAGGCGTAGCACCAGATCCAGCCGTGGTCCGTCTCCACGAAGGCGAAGGTGAAGGAGTCGAGGACCTTGGTGGTGCCGAGCCAGATGTACAGGTTGCGACCCAGGGTGATGTCACTGCCGAAGTGGTCGGCGTGACGGGCGCGCAGCGCGCTGTTGACTCCGTCGCCGGCGACGACGAGATCGGCCTCGGGCAGCCGGTCCGCGGTGACCTCGTGCTCGAACTCGACGCGTACGCCCAGGGATCGGGCCCGCTGCGCGAGGAGGTCGAGCAGGGACCGACGGCCGATGCCGAACCCCTCGTCACCGTGGTGGACCGTCGTCCGGTCGCCGACGTGGGCGACTCCGTCACTCCAGCACACCGAGTGGTCGCGGACGGCGCGCGCGGACTCGGGGTCGCCCTCGTGGAGTTTGTCGAGCAGGCCCGCCCAGTACGTCACTCCCCAGCCGTAGGTCGATCCGGCCGGGTTCCGTTCGTAGACGGCGATGTCGTGGGACGGGTCCTGGCGCTTCATCAGGATCGAGAAGTACAGGCTCGCGGGTCCGCCACCGACGCACGCGATCTTCACGCGCACTCCAATTCGTCGCACAAAGCGGTCAATTGATCACGTAGAGTAGCAGGCAGGTGCGACCCCCGCGGTTCGCGCCAGCTTGCGGGCGTGAGCCGCGCCACCCGCCACCGGCCGACCCGGAAAGATCATCGGCGGAGCGTCCGCCGACCGGAGGAATTCCGCCTTCCGGTCGATCGCGGTCACCTGCGCAGCAAGATCATCTTCGTTCAACCTTGCACGACATTTACTTAATTGTCCTGATCGCGGCCAACCGACATCCGGCGATTTCTGCCGCTCTCCGACGAACCGATAGGCATATCGGGTCATCGACCGAGCTTGATCGCAGGAGGTCTCCGCATGCCGGAACTCACCCGTCGCCGTGCCCTCGGGGCCGCGGCCGCCCTCGCCGCCGCGGCCGGCACCCAGACCGTCGCCGTGGCCAGGGCCGCGGACACCGGACACCACGGCGGGCCCGAGGCCTTCGACGAGGTCTATCGGGGTCGTCGCATCACGGGCCGCGCCGCCACCGGCGGCGGTCACCATCACGAACACGGCGCCGGGTACGCCGTGTTCATCGACGGGGTCGAGCTGCACGTGATGCAGAACGCCGACGGCAGCTGGATCAGCGTTGTCAGCCACTACGACCCGGTACCCACCCCGCGCGCCGCCGCCCGCGCCGCGGTCGTGGAACTCCAGGGGGCACCGCTCGTCCCCCTCGGCATGCCCATGCCCATGCCCCAGCAGTGACCCAGCCCCGTCAGCACACCGTGGAGTCCCGCACATGACCGTACGCAAGAACCAGGCGAACCTGACCGCCGACGAGAAGCGGCGTTTCACCGACGCGCTCCTCCAGCTGAAGCGCAGCGGCCGGTACGACGCCTTCGTCACCACGCACAACGCGTTCATCCTCGGCGACACGGACAGCGGCGAACGCACGGGCCACCGTTCGCCCTCCTTCCTGCCCTGGCACCGCAGATTCCTGCTGGAGTTCGAGCGGGCACTGCAGTCCGTGGACGCCTCCGTCGCCCTCCCGTACTGGGACTGGAGCACCGACCGTTCGCCCCGTTCCACCCTGTGGGCCCCCGACTTCCTCGGCGGCACCGGGCGCAGCCTGGACGGCCGGGTGATGGACGGCCCCTTCGCGGCCTCCGCGGGCAACTGGCCGATCAGCGTGCGCGTCGACGGCCGTACGTATCTGCGGCGTTCGCTCGGCAGCGGTGCCCGTGAGCTGCCGACCCGCGCGGAGGTGGACTCCGTGCTCGGCATGGCGACGTACGACATGGCGCCCTGGAACAGTTCCTCGGACGGTTTCCGCAATCACCTCGAAGGGTGGCGCGGCGTCAACCTCCACAACCGGGTGCACGTATGGGTCGGCGGCCAGATGGCCACCGGTGTCTCCCCCAACGACCCCGTCTTCTGGCTGCACCACGCCTACATAGACAAGCTCTGGGCCGACTGGCAGCGCCGCCACCCCGCCTCCGGCTATCTGCCGCTCGCCGGCACCCCCGACGTCGTGGACCTCGACGAGACCATGAAGCCGTGGAACGACGTGAAACCGGCGGACCTGCTGGATCACACCGCGTTCTACACCTTCGACACCGTCTGACCGCGCGTTCACAAGTCCGGTCCCGCTCGCTCCTCCCCACCGGGAGGGGCGACCGGGACCCCACGCCGCTCGTCCAGACGTCCTGCGGCGGCCACCGGGCGCCCACCTGGTACAAGGCCTCCCGCAGGGCTTCCAGGGCGGGCCGGCGTTCCGCCGCCCGCCGCCGCACTCCTGCCGGAATTGAAGTGTTCTCCCTCGTGAACGAGGGAGATTCCTGCCTGCCTTGCGGTGGCGGGCTTGACGCCACGGGAACGCCTGACGACTGCCCTCCCGGCAGCCGGGAGGGGTTTCTGCACGCGAACGCGGCCTGGTTCTCCCGGCTGCCCGGCGTGGTGAGACCACCAGCCGAGCAGCGCAGAGAGGTGCCGTGGGCTGGGACCTCGCGCAGGGTGCCGCCCCGGCGGGCGGTCTTGTACATCAGCATCGTCACGGTGCGGCCCCACGCCCCCGGCCGGTGCCGAAGATCCCACATCCTCCCCGACGCGCCCCGTCTTCGCACCAGGGTCCGCGGTGTCCGCCACGCACTTCGGGGGCTGTCCGCCGGGCGTGCGGCGGACAGCCCCCGAAGGAGACCGAGGCAGGACGAGTACTAGGCGTTGCTGGGCTCGGACGTACGGCAGTCGGGGTGCCCCCAACCCTGGCCGTTCTTGGCGATGGGCTCACCCGCCGCGTAGGAGCGGCCGCAGACGCAGCGGCCCGGGAACTTGGCCTTGATCGTGCGGGGCGACGTGCCCTGCCGGGGTGTCCTGGCGGAAGCGGTGGCCGTGGTGCGGCGGCGGCCGGCGCCGGAGGGGGCCGGGGTGTCGGGGGACGGCGGGGGTTCCGGGGAGCCGAGGTCGCTGCCGGCGGGCTGCTGGGCGAGGGCGGCCTGGCTCGCGGCGCGGTCGGCGAAGTCGTTCAGCCGGTCACCGTCGACCTGGTGGGCGGGGACGTAACGGAACTCCACGGTGCGGCCGTCGAGGAGTTCGTCGATGCGCGCGACCAGTTCCTGGTTGGCGACCGGCTTTCCGGAGGCCGTCTTCCAGCCCTTGCGCTTCCAGCCGGGCAGCCAGGTCGTGACGGCCTTCATCGCGTACTGGGAGTCCATCCGGATCTCCAGCGGGACGTCCGGCGCGATCGCCGTCAACAGGCGCTCCAGCGCGGTGAGTTCGGCGACGTTGTTCGTCGCCGTGCCCAGCGCACCCGCCTCCCAGCGGGTGGGCGTCTCCGCGCCGTCGGCCACGACCCACGCCCATCCGGCCGGTCCCGGGTTTCCCTTCGAAGCCCCGTCACAGGCGGCCACCACACGTTCAAGCATGTCCCCGATCATGCCACGGTCCGGCGGCGGCTCCCCGCACGGGCCGGAGCACGCTCTCCCGCATCCGGGGGCTGGTACCGAGCAGCCGCATACCCAGCAGCGTCGCCGTGTGCAGGACGTACTTGCCGTCACGATGGCTGGCGACCAGTCCCCCGTCGCGCAGCACGCTGATCTGGTAGCTGGCGCTGGGCAGCGCGATCCCCACGGCCTCGGCCACCTCGGAGGTGGTGCGGGCACTCTGTCCGGCGACCTCGGTCAGTACGGCGGCCCTGGTGCGGCCGAGCAGGCGCTCGACCCCGCCGTCCGTACCGTCCGCGACGGCGAGCGGAGTCTTCGCCACCGGGTACACGAGCACGGGATCCAGACCGGGGTCCGCCAGCGCGGTCGGTCTGCGCCAGCAGAAGTAGGAGGGCACCAGGAGAAGTCCACGGCCCTCCAGATACAGGTCGCGCTGGACCGGATAGTCCACTTCCAGCACGGGGGCATTCCAGCGCGCGACCGGGCGCAGGCTCTCCAGCAGTGCCTGGGTGCCGCCGTCGAGGAGGGCTCGGGCGCGCACCCCGACATCGTTGCCAACCGCCGTACGGATGTGCAGCCAGTGCGGTTCCAGGAGACCGCGGAAGTAGATCCCCAGGGAGTTCGCCAGCACCTTGAGCGCGTCGCTGCCCGGTCTGCCCAGCGAGGCGGCCCAGTTCGGGACCGGACGCGACTCGGCCAGCCGCGACAGTTCGCGGACCAGTTGCACACGCGGTGTACGCAGCAATTGGTCGAGTCCGGCGGAAAGACCGCCGCCGGTGACCGGTGGGGTGAGGAAGTCCGGAATATAGCCGGTGGCGGGGATCAGGGCGCGCACGGGGCGCAGCGCGCGGCCCAGGTTCGAGTCGCCGGAGAATCGTTGCCGTGCCGAGCGACGCCAATGTCCGAATTCCAGCGGTCCCTGGCCGGTTTCCAGACGGCAGACACTGCACATCAGTTCCCACAGGGGATCAGGCTGCCGGGCCACTCGAATGTTCTGAAGGTCGTCCGAAGTGAAGTGAATGCGGAGCATGAGGTCTCTTTCGCTCGCAATCCTTGTGGGGGGTTCGGCCGTTCGAACGTGCCGCAACCACAAGGGGGGACGAGTAACCGCATGCGCATGGTTGCCCGGGAGGCAAAAGGCCCGGTCCGCCCCGGAGGAATTCCGCCATTCTCCGGGGGCCGGTCGGTGGGGGGATCCGTGGTCCGTTCAGGACACGTCGGTCGCCTTGGGCATCGCGCCCTCGGTCGTCTTGACGTCGATCACGGAGAACGCCGCGCCCTGCGGGTCGCTCAGTGCGGCGAAGCGGCCGAACGGGCTGCTCATGGGCCCGAAGCGGAGGATCGCGCCCTTTTCGGTGGCCTTCGCGACCGCGGCGTCGCAGTCCCCGACGGTGAAGTACACGTTGAAGTACGGGGGAACCTCGGGCGGGAAGTCGTCCGTCATCCGCATCCGGCCTAGGACCGGATCCTGGCCGAGGTCGTACAGCCTGAAGTCGACGGCGTCGTCGTCCAGCTGCTTCATGCGGTATCCGAAGACGGCCGAGAAGAAGGTGTCCGACTTCTCGGGCTCACGGGTGAAGACCTCGGCCCAGCAGTACGCGCCGGGAACGCCCCGGGCCTCGAAGCCCTCGTGCCGGCCGGGCTGCCAGACTCCGAAGACGACTCCGCTCGGGTCCCGGGCGATCGCCATCGTGCCGAAGTCGCCGACCTGCATCGGCTCCATCAGCACCTCGCCGCCGTCGGCCCGGATCTTCTGGGCGGTGGCGGCGGCGTCGGGCGACGCGAGGTACAGACACCAGGCGGACTGGCCCTCCTGGCCGGGCATGGGCGGGACGACGGCGGCCACCGCCTTGCCGTTCGCGTAGGCCTGGGTGTAGTTGCCGTACTCCGACGACGACTCGCCGAACGTCCAGCCGAGCACCTCACCGTAGAAACTCTTCGCTCCCTCGACATCGCTGAACATCGCGTCCGCCCAGCAGGGCGTTCCCTCGGGCTGTACGGCCATGGCGTTCCACTCTTCCCGGTTCGTTATGGTTCATTCCTGTTTCACGCTAGCCAGCCTCCCTCCGGGCCGCGCGCCGAGCGGGACGCCCTGGACGACACTGGAGACAGGCCTCGGGTGGTCGTCGACGGGACGGGGACACGGGATGATGCACGCGTGGGAAGTGGCCCGGCCCGGGCCGATCGAGGGGGAAGCGCTGCGTCTCGTCGAGCGGCCGATCCCGGTGCCGGGGGCCGACGAGCTTCTCGTCCATGTGCGCGCGTGCGGGGTGTGCCGCACCGACCTGCACGTCAGCGAGGGAGACCTGCCGGTGCGCCGGCCCCGGGTCACGCCCGGCCACGAGGTCGTCGGCGTGGTCGCGGCGACGGGCGAGGACGTGCTCGACCACGCGGTCGGCGACCGGGTGGGCGTCGCCTGGCTGCGCCGTACGGACGGCACGTGCGGGTACTGCGTGCGCGGGTCCGAGAACCTGTGCCCGGCCTCCGCCTACACAGGCTGGGACGCCGACGGCGGCTACGCGGAGTACACGACCGTCCCGGCGGCCTTCGCCTACCGGCTGCCCGGCGAGGTGGACGACGTCGCGCTGGCGCCGCTGCTGTGCGCGGGCATCATCGGCTATCGCGCGCTGCTGCGAGCCGCGCTGCCGGACGCCGGACGGCTCGGCCTGTACGGGTTCGGCGGCAGCGCCCATCTGTGCGCGCAGCTGGCCCTCGCACAGGGCGCCACCGTGCACGTACTGACGCGTGACCCGGCCGCGCGGCGGCTCGCGCTGGAACTCGGCGCCGCGTCCGCCCGGGGCGCGTACGACGAGCCGCCCGAGCCGCTGGACAGCGCGATCCTGTTCGCTCCGGTCGGCGACCTGGTCCCGGTCGCGTTGCGGGCACTCGACCGGGGCGGGATCCTGTCGGTCGCCGGGATCCATCTGAGCGACACCCCGCCGCTGCACTACGAGAGCGACCTGTTCTACGAGAAGGAGCTGCGCAGCGTCACCTCCAACACCCGCCGGGACGGGCGGGACTTCCTGGCGCTGGCGGCCCGCCACGGCGTACGTGCCACGACGCACGCCTACCCGCTGTCCGAGGCGCAGAGGGCCCTGCGGGACCTCAAGGCCGGCCGTTTCGACGGGGCGGCCGTGCTGGTGAACGAATTCCCGGCGCGCACCTGAGCATGCGCGCCCGCGACGCGCGTGCATGGATGGAACCAGACGTGTGTGCGACGGTGGAGGTGGCATGACGGGCCGAGGCGGTGACGACGCTACGGGGGCAGGGGCGTCGTTCGTCGCGATGGAGGACGCCGTCGAGGCGATCGGCACCACCCTGGACGAGCGGACCACCTGCAAGGAGCTCGCGGAGTTCGTGTGCCGGGAGGTCTGCGACGCCGCCGCGGTGGATCTGCTGCCCACGGACGTCCCGGCCGCCCAGCACGCGCACGAGCCGAACCTGACCCGGGTCGCCACGGCCGGCCGGACCGAGTTGCTCACCCCGTGGACCCCGCAGGGCGCCCGCCCGCTGTCCGTCCAGGCGCTCGACGAGGGGCTTCCGATCACGGCGTCGCTCGACCTGTCCGGCACGGTCCCCCGTGAGGTCATGACGGTGCCGCTGCTGGCACACGGCCACCTTTTCGGAGTGCTGCTGGCCGTCCGGCAGGGGCGGGCCTTCAGCGACCGGGGAACCGCCGTCACGCACTACGCGGCCCGGCTCGCGGCCGTCCACCTCGGCCACTCACGGCAGCACGACGCCGTACGGGACACCGTGCTCTCCCTGCAGCGGGCGCTGCTGTCCGAACCGGGCCGCCCGCATCCCAACCTCGACCTCGCCACCCGCTATCTGCCGTCCGGCAGCAGCGTCCTGGTGGGCGGGGACTGGTTCGAGACCATACGGCTGCACTTCGGGCGCACCCTGCTGGTGGTGGGCGACGTCATGGGCCACGGGCTGGACGCCGCGGTGGACATGAACGCGTACCGCTCGATGCTGCGCTACGTCGCCTCGACGGATCTGCCGCCGCACCGGGTGCTGCGCCGCCTGGACGCGGCCGTCTCCGAGGACAGCGCCCGGCGTCCGGCGACCTGTCTGCTCGTCCAGGTCGACCCGGCCCGGGGCACCGCCACGCTGGCCAGCGCCGGGCATCTGCCGCCGGTCGTGTTCGCCGGGGACGGCACCGGGGAACTCCTGCAGCTGGAGGTCGGCCCGCCGCTGGGCACCGGCGTGGGGGGCTACGAGGCGGTCATGCGCACGCTCGCTCCCGACGACACCCTGATGATGTTCACCGACGGTCTGGTGGAGCGGCGCGGCGAGGACATCGACGCCTCGCTCGCCCGGCTGGCCGGGCTGCGGCTGCCTCCAGGGACCGGTGTCGACGCGGCCCTCGACAGGGTCCTCGCAGGGCTCGACGCCCGGCACGCGGAGGACGACGTGGCGCTGCTGGCAGCCCGCATCCGTCACCGTCCCCCTGCCTGAGGCCCGACGCCGTCCTGACCGACGTACGTCTTCCCCCTTCTGGGCCGCTGTGCTTGCCTGGGACCCCTTTCGGCGGGCGGGGCGGGAGTTGCTTCATGCGGAGGCCGTGGATCGTGGGGGTGCTGTTGGCCGGGCTGCTGCTCGCCGCGTGCGGGGATCCCGCGTCGGGGCCGGAGCAGTCGCCGCCGGATCCCGCGTTGCCCACGGCCGCTCCGTCACCGACCACGACCACCGCCCAGCGCCCCGCCGCCTCACCCACGGCAGCTGATGTGACGGCGAAGGCGCCCACCGTTCTCCACCTCGGGGACTCGCTCGCCATGGAGAGCCAGAAGGTGCTCGGGCAGTCGCTCCGGGAGCAGGTGAACGCCCGTTACACGAGTGCCCCCTACTCCGGCACCACCCTCTGTGACTACCTGGAAGGGACTGGGGAACGATCCCTCGTACCGCCCGCGGCGAAGGCCGCCGCGCTGGTGCGCTCGCTCCGGCCGGACTTCGTGGTGCTCCAGTTCTGGGGCAACTCCTGGGGCTACACGCCCTGCATGGACGGCATCACGTACGACAAGGAACCGGCGACGTACTTCAAGCGGTACACGGCGGACATGCAGCGGCTGACCGAGCAGATCGCGGACGCGGGCGGCGCCCGACGGCCCCGGATGGTCTGGGTGTCGCAGGGTCCGGACCCGATCACCCCCGAGCGGATCCGGACCGTGAACGCGCTGTACGCGGCACGGGCCGCGGCCTCCCACGACCTGGTCGCCGACGCCGGGAGGACGGTGAGCCCGGCGACGGCCCGCTACACGTGGGCGCAGTACCTGCCGTGCACCGCGTACGAGCACGACCATCCGTCGTACTGCACCGAGCCGGGCCGCGACCGTACCGCCCTCCACCGCGACGACGACCATCTGCACTTCTGCCTGGCGCCGACCACATCCACCCCGAAGCCCTGCCCGGTCCGCTCCCCCGGCATCGCACGGATCACGCGCGAGATCACCCGGGTGATAGCGGACCGCGTCGGCTGACGGTCCGCAGGCTGCCCTGCCAGGGTCTTGTGGCGGGGTCGGCCGGGGTGTGGCGCAGGTGTTCCTCGGCCCGGACCGCCAGGGCGGCGAGCGGGATGAGGAAGGCGTTGCCGTGCAGGGTGACGGCGCACTGGGAGCGCAGCGGTGGTCCGTGGTGGACGGTTCGGATGAGGGGTCCGGCGACGGCCAGTTCGTGGCGGCGGTCGGTGAGGATTCGGTCGCTCATACCGGGCACGCGCTCGTGCACCTCCCGCACCGAACCGAGTAGGTTTGACATAGAGAGAAGGAACGTTACATCTATCTCGGCTCTCTTGAGAGGAGCGGTTCTCCGTGTCTTCCAACTTCGCCGCCTATCTGCAGCGCAATGAGACGTTCGCGGCCACCGACGCCAAGCTCCGGGTCCCCGAGATTCCCTTCATCCCGTTCCAGCAGCTCTACTTGCTCACCTGCGTGGATCCGCGCGTGGAACCGGCGGCGATCGTCGGCGTGCGGCTCGGCGAGGCGATCGTGGCCCGCAACATCGGCGGCCGCGTCACCGAACCGTTCGTGCTCGACCTCGCCTGGATCTGCCACCTGCACGAGAACAAGACCCCGGACGCCGACTGGTTCGAGGTCGCGATCATTCACCACACCGACTGCGGCTCCGCCCTGTTCGCGGACGCCGACCTGCGCCGGGGCTACGCCGCGCGCGGCGGCTACGACGAGGACACCGCCGCGGCCATGGCGGTGCTCGACCCGGCCGCGACCGTGCGCAGCGACGTCGAGAAGCTCCGCACGGCCCCCGCGCTCGCAGGCAGCATCGGGAACTTCAAGGTCGGCGGCTACGCCTACGACCTGAAGACGGGGCTGCTCTCCACGGTCGTCGAGCCGGGCTAGGTCCTGTCGTCAAAGCCTTCCACCACCTGCCGGCCCATGCCCTGGCCGCCGGAAGTCGGCGTACGGGTCGCGGAGTTCGTCGGCGACCTGGGTCTGACCGCCGTGCAACGGGGCCGGATCGACGGAGGTGACCCGCCCCGTCGAGGCGCCCAACGCCCTCGTGCTGCACAACTTCATCGAGCGGTCGTTCTGATCCGCGGCTGCCGCAGCGGCGCACGAATCTTCCTTCCAGAGCATCGCCACAAGGGGCATGGAAACGTGACGTCAGTTGTGCTCATCGGGGCAACGCAGGGCACCGGCCGCAAGCCGGCAGCGGAGTACGCGCGCCGGGGCGGCGCACATGATGCTGACCGGACTGATCGACAGCCATGTCGGCCGGTCCATGCTGATCCCCAACAACGCGGAGCGGGGCACCGCCCTGCGCGTCGTTCCGGTCCCCGGCCAGGCCGGTGACGCCGTCGCGGACGTGGCCCCTACCGGTCCCTCGCCCCCAGCCCCGTGACGCACGTGTCCGGCACCGAGGTGGCCCCGGCTCAGCCTCGTGCCGCCCTTCTACGTCACCAGGGCGATGGCCGCCCTGCGCCGCGACGAACCGGTCGCCGCGACCGAAATCGAGGCCCAACTCGTCGCAGCCGCACCTGCGTTCGCGCAAGGCACCGTGGGCGGGCTCGGGGTGCGCGAGTACGGACATCTGGCCAGTCGTGCGGCGGGGACTCCCCTTCGCGTGGTGCGCACCGCCACACGCGACACGGCCCGGGCACACTGTGTGGGCGCGGCGCGGCAAGGTGTTCGCAACGCCTCCGGCAATCATCCGGGCGTGCACCGGTCGTGGCTGGAGGCGCCGGCGTTGGGGTACCGCGTCGCCGTCCGCCCTTCGCGACGCGAGCCGTTCACACCGCACCGGCTGGTCGGGGCGCTGCGTCAGGCGGATGGCGCCCGGAGTGCCCCACGACAGCTTTCTGTCCGACTGCCTGATGCGCAGCAAGGCCGTCATCGGCGCAGGGTGACGTGGCGAAGGGGGGCCGCACCCTGACGTGGCGCCGGCGGTCGTGCCGGTCAGTGCGGCATGACCAGCATGACCGCCGCACCCAGGGCCATCGACCCGTCCCAGAAGTGACGGTACGGGGACCGAAGTACCGCCGAGGTCCCTGGCCCTGCACGCAGCACGGGCATGTCCCGGGTCAGCGACCACAGCGCGCAGACGAGCAGGCACAGGGCCAGCAGGACCGTCACCCGTGATCCGGCGGGTGGCGCGTGGTGCAGGGCATGCGGGGCGTGCGCGGTGTGCGCGGTGTGCGCGGTGTGCGCGGCGCGCAGCATCCAGACCATCGCGGTCATGCCCAGCGCGGAGGGCAGTCGCCGCACCGTCGCCGCCGAGCGGGACTCACCGGCCCTGCGCACGGGGGTGAGCAGGAACCAGAAGGCCGCGGCGGTGAAGAGCACGGCCTGTCCCGTTCGCGACGGCACCGGCCCCCACAGCATCGCCGCCATGGCCACAGCCATGACGGCGTGCAAAGAATGGTCGACGCGGCCGTGCCACGCCCCGCCGGACGGTGCGCACGCATGCCGCACGGCGTAGCCTGCCGCGCCCACGAACAGCGCGGTCAGCAGGGCGTGCACGGTGTCGGCAGCGTTCATCGCCCGGCGCGCCCTCCCGCGCTGTGGCCACCCATCGAGCGCCTCACTCGGTGGGCCGCGGGGCGCGCAGACGGGCGCGCTGCTCCAGCTCCTGCTTGGAGACGAGTTCGAGCATGGGCTTGCCCGGCGCGCACATGATGGTCACGACGAAGCGGGTCCGCGCGTCGCTGAGCGCGTTGCCGTCCTGGTAGTGGATGGCGTCGCCGCCCGGCTCCCAGAACGTGCCGCCGGCCTCCACCACCCGCTCGGGCTCACCCTCCATCTCGAAGCGGACCGCGCCCTCCACGACGTAGCCGAAGGCGGGACCCGAGTGGCGGTGCGGCGGGGTTCCCGGATCTCCCGGTTCCCACTCGACCTGGATGGTCATGGCCGAGGCACCTTCGGGGAACGTCAGAGGGGAGGCGTCCTGCAGGAGCTTCGCCGCCTTCATCCAGCTCTCCGTCGCCCCTTCGCCGCCGGCTCCGTGCATGTGCTCTGCGTGATTCTCCGACACCGTTGTGCACCTTTCGTGAGTCACCAGGTGGCCGGGCGGGTGGAACTCCGCACCCTTTCGATCCTGTTGACCGGGAAGTGAGCGGATCTGTGACACGGGGACGGCACTCCGCGGCCGTGTTCGCGGAAAGTGTCACAACAGCGACGCAACGACTGTCGTAGGTGTGATGGGTGGCCGATGTCGCCGTCACGCACGCATCCGCGGGGTCGCCGACCCCCTGACGGGAAGAGACCCAGATGAGAGTCGTTGTTGCAGGGGCCACCGGCGTGATCGGATCCAGGACCGTCGCCCGGCTCCGGGACCACGGTGTGGAGGTCGTGCCCGTGTCACGCCGCGAGGGTGTCGATGTCCTCACCGGGCAAGGGCTCGCCGAGGCCCTGCACGGCACCGACGTGGTCGTGGACGTCACCGACGCACCCTCCCGTACGGAGGCGACGAGCGTCGCGTTCTTCGACACGTCCACCGGCAACCTGCTGGACGCCGCCGCCACGGCCGGCGTCGAGCACTATGTCGCGCTGTCCCTCGTGGGCGTCGACCGGATCAAGCAGGGCTACTTCCGTGCCAAGGCGGTGCAGGAGGAGCGGGCCAGGCGCTCGCCGACCCCGCACTCCCTCGTGCGCGCCACACCGTTCTTCGAGTCGGTGGACGCCCTGTCCCGCTCGACCGCGCACACCGACGGGGTCCGCGTCGCGCCCGTACTGATCCGCCCCATGTCGACGGACGACGTCGCGGCCCGACTCGCCCATGTGGCCGTCGGGTTGCCGCAGTTCGGCGCCGTGGAGATCGCCGGGCCCGAGGAATACCGCCTCGACGAACTCGCCGCCGAACTGCAGACCGCCCACGGCGACGCGCGCGGCGTGGTCACCGACACACGCGCTCCGTTCTTCGGCGCCGTGGTCGGCGAGCGGTCGCTGCTGCCCGGCGCGACGGCTCACCCGGGTCACGAGACGCTCACGCAGTGGCTCGCGCGGCACTGACCGCCGCCGCGGCCAAAACCCGCGCCCTCACCGCCGCTGTCCGGCGCGGGAGCACGGCTCCCGCGCCGGCACCGGCTCCTCCTCACTCCATGTGCCACGACAGGAAAGACCGACATGACTGACCCGGCCCGGCCCGCTGAGCCCTCGACCAGCGAACTCGACCAACTGCCCGACCGCGACGCCGAAGAGACCGCCGAATGGCAGGCCTCCCTGGAGGCCGTCGTGCGCACCGCGGGTCCGGACAGGGCGGCGTACCTCCTGCGGCGCGTGCACGCCTACGCGACGAAGGCCGGGGTCCCCGTGCCGGCCCTGCTGAGCTCCGACTACATCAACACCATCCCCTCGTCGGCCCAGCCCGACTACCCCGGCGACCTCGCCATGGAAGCCCGGATCACCGCCCTCAACCGGTGGAACGCGGCCGCGATGGTGACCCGCGGCTCCCGCCTGGGCCTGGGCGGCCACATCGCCACGTACGCCTCGGCGGCCTGGCTCTACGAGGTCGGCTTCCACCACTTCTTCCGCGGCAAGGAACGGGACGGATCCGGCGACCAGCTGTACGTGCAGGGACACGCCTCGCCGGGCATCTACGCCCGGGTGTTCCTCGAAGGACGCCTCCACGAGCGGGAGTTGGACGGTTTCCGCCGCGAGGCCGCCGGCCACGGGCTGCCGTCGTACCCGCACCCGAGGCGGCTGCCGTGGCTGTGGGAGTTCCCCACCGTGTCCATGGGACTCGGCCCGCTCGCCGCCGTCTACCAGGCCCGCTTCAACCGCTATCTGCACGACCGGGGCATCAAGGACACGTCCGGCTCCCGGGTGTGGGCCTTCCTCGGCGACGGGGAGATGGACGAGCCCGAGTCGACGGCGGCGCTCGCGCTCGCCGCCCGGGAGGGCCTGGACAACGTCACCTTCGTCGTCAACTGCAATCTGCAGCGCCTGGACGGGCCCGTACGGTCCGGCTCCAAGATCGTCCAGGAGCTGGAGGGACGCTTCCGCGGTGCGGGCTGGAACGTGGTCAAGTCCTTGTGGGGCGAGGCCTGGGACACCGTCCTGCGCCACGACACCGACGGCTCACTCGTCCGCCGCCTCGGCGAGGTGCCCGACGCGCAGATGCAGACGTACGCCACCCGCGACGCCGCCTACATACGCACGCACTTCTTCACCGGTGACCCGCTCTCCGGCATCGCGGCGGGGCTGAGCGACGCCCAACTCCTCGATCTCTTCGGGGAATCACGCGGCGGTCACGAGCCGCTCAAGGTGTATGCCGCATACCGCGCCGCGGCCGAACACCGCGGACAGCCCACCGTCGTTCTCGCGCAGACCGTCAAGGGCCACACTCTGGGGCGGGGCTTCGCGTCGCGCAACGCCAACCACCAGATGAAGAAGCTCACCATGGACCAGTTCCGCGACATGCGCGACGCACTGGATCTGCCCATCCCGGACAGCGCGCTCAGCGGCGACCTGGTCCCGTACTGGCATCCGGGCGAGAACTCTCCCGAGGTGCAGTATCTGCGCGACCGGCGCACCGCTCTGGGCGGCCCCGCCCCCGCGCGCATCGTCGTTCCCAAGCCGCTGAAGCAGCCTCCCGCGCGACCCTTCGTAGCCCTGTACAAGGGGTTCGGCCAGCAGGAGGTGGCCACCACCATGGCACTGGTCCGGCTGGTCAAGGACCTGATGCGGGACGAGGAGACGGGGCCGCGCTGGGTACCGATCATCCCCGACGAGGCCCGGACGTTCGGCATGGAGTCGCTCTTCCCGACGGCCGGGATCTACGCCCCGCAGGGGCAGAACTACGAGCCGGTGGACGCCGACCAGCTGCTGCACTACCGCGAAGCCAGAAACGGGCAGTTGATCGACGAAGGCATCACCGAGGCCGGTTCCATGGCCGAGTTCACCGCCGCGGCGACCTCGTACGCCACCCACGGCGAACCGATGATCCCCTTCTACATCTTCTACGCGATGTTCGGATTCCAGCGCACCGGCGACCAGTTCTGGGCGCTCGCCGACCAGATGGGGCGCGGATTCGTGATCGGTGCGACGGCCGGCCGTACGACGATGACCGGCGAAGGTCTGCAGCACGCCGACGGCCACTCCCACCTGCTGGCCTCCACCAACCCGGCGGCGGTGAGCTACGACCCGGCCTTCGCCTATGAGATCGCCGTGATCGTCAAGGACGGTCTGCGACGGATGTACGGGGAGCGACCCGAGGATGTCTTCTACTACTTGACGGTCTACAACGAGCCCAAGCGCCAGCCGGCCATACCGTCGGGCGCCGCTGTGGAAGAGGGCATCGTGCGGGGCCTGTATCGCTTCCGGGAAGCGGACGCGGACGCAGCCGGGCCCCGGATCCAGTTGCTGGCCTCGGGCACGGCGATCCACTGGGCGCTCGAGGCACAGCAACTCCTCGGCTCGCATTGGGGTGTTCGCGCCGACGTGTGGTCGGTGACCTCCTGGACGGAGCTGCGCCGGGACGCGCTGGACGCCGACCGGGCCCGGCTGCGCGGCGAGGAGCGCGTCCCCTACGTCACCCGGGCGCTCGACGGGGCCGCGGGTCCGGTCCTCGCGGTGAGCGACTGGATGCGTCAGGTACCCGACCAGATCAGCCAATGGGTCGCGCAGGACTACTCGTCGCTGGGGACCGACGGATTCGGTCTGTCGGACACCCGGGACGCGGTGCGCCGCTACTTCCGGGTCGACGCCGAGTCCATCGTCGTCGCGGCGCTGGACCGGCTGGCCCTGGCCGACGAGATCGACCCCGGCATGGTCGCCAAGGCCCGCGATCGCTACGGCTGGAAGGGATGACGGGCCCGACCGGGCCTGCGGTCACCGACGCCGGACGAGGACCTGGGGTGCGACGGCGCCCCGCGACGACACAAGGAGCACGCACCATCATGGCCGTTTCCGTCCCCCTGCCCGCACTGGGCGAGAGTGTCACCGAAGGCACTGTCACGCGCTGGCTCAAGAACGTCGGAGACACCGTCGAGGCCGACGAACCCCTTCTGGAGATCGCCACCGACAAGGTCGACACCGAGATCCCCTCCCCCGCCGCGGGCATCCTGATCAGCATCACCGTGGCCGAGGACGAGACGGTGGAGGTCGGTGCCGAGCTCGCCGTCATCGGCCAGGCGGAAGAGGCTCGGCCGCTGCCGGATGGCGACCTCACGCCGCCGGGGCCCGAGGAGACCATGGCGCCCGTCCCCGACGCGACACCGCCCGAGCCCGCGCCCGACGTGGCACCGCCGGTGCCCGTCCCGTCCGTGGCACCGCCCGTGCCCCCGGCGCCACCACTGTTCGTGCGCGAGACCCCGGCGCCCGCGGCGGCCACCCCACCCGCACCGGCCACCCCCTCCTCGTCGCTGCGGGGCCAGACCGCCCCAATGACCCGCATCCGCAGGCTCATCGGCGACAACCTCAAGAAGGCGCTGCAGGAGCAGGCCCAGCTCACCACCTTCGTCGAGGCGGACGTCACCTCGCTCATGCGGCTGCGCTCGCGCGCCAGGGAGGACTTCGCGGCGCGCACCGGCGTCAAGTTGTCCCCCTTCCCGTTCTTCGTCAAGGCGGCCGCCCAGGCGCTCAAGACCCACCCTGTCGTCAACGCGCGACTGGACATGGACGCGGGGACCATCACCTATTTCGACACGGAGAACATCGGCGTCGCGGTCGACACCGGCAAGGGTCTGACGACTCCGGTCATCAAGGCCGCGGGCGACCTGAGCATCGCGGGGATCGCCCGCGCGACGACAGCACTCGCCGACAAGGCCCGCACCGGCCTGCTCACCCCGGGGGACGTCTCGGGCGCCACATTCACCATCTCCAACACCGGTTCCCGTGGCGCCCTGTTCGACACGGTGATCGTGCCCCCCGGCCAGGTCGCCACGCTGGGCGTCGGCAACGTGGTGAAGCGTCCTGCCATCGTGGAGGCCGACGGCGCGGCGGCGATCGGCATCCGCGACATGGTATTCCTGTCGCTTTCGTACGACCACCGCCTGGTGGACGGTGCCGACGCGGCCCGCTATCTCGGCACTGTCAAAACGATCCTCGAGTCCGACGCGCTCGGTGCGGACCTCATGCCGGTCACGTGGTCCTGACGTCGCAATCCGTTCTGCTTGGCAGCGGAATCCGCGCTGCTTCGAAGGCCCCGGTCGCCTCATGGCACCGGGGCCTTCGCGGCGCGTGCGTCGGCTCCACACCGAAACACACGGTTGTCACAAAAGCGAAGTGTCGCCGGTCTTGGTATGTATGCACACAGTCATCTCCCGGGCGCCGGATCCTGCGCCCGCGCTGAACGAGTACGCCGTCAGCGCCGAGTTCTACGACGTGCTCCAGGCCCAACAGGACGCGCTACGGGTCCACCACCTCTACGGCGACGCCGTGCGCGGTGCCCGCCTCGGCGTCCTGGATGTGGGCGCCGGAACCGGTCGTGTCACGTGGCTGAGTCTGCGCGAATCCAGGGTGGGCGTGCACGCCGTCGAACCCGCTCGGGCCATGCGGACCTCCCTGATGACATATCTGGCCTCGCTGCCCGCCGAGTCGAGGACACGCGTCACGGTTCATCCCCACCCGCTCGACCGGGCCGGGCTGTACGACGTCGCGGACGTGGCCGTCTGCCACAACACCGTGGCCTGTCTGACGCCTGCCGCGCGCCGCGCCCTGTGGCCGTCCCTCGCCCACGCCCTCGTCCCCGGCGGCACGCTCCTTCTCCAGCTCCCACCAACTCGCCTCCCCGGCGAGGACGTCGTGCGTCACTTCCCTGCGCAGCAGGTCGGCCGGCACGAGTACGCAGGACGCATGGTGATGTCGGCCGACGGTGCGCGGATCCGCGCACGGTTCGACTACTGGGTGCGCGCGGGACGGCGCGTACTGCGCGAGCACACGGAGACGTTCTGGATGTGGCCGGTCTCGCGCGCGGAAGTGATCGGCGAACTGCGCGCACACGGCTTCGTGCCGCTGCCCGACCCCACCGACACGTCCGTGCTCGCCCTCGGTCTCGACAGTTCGGGGCCCGGCTCGCCCGGATGACCGACCCCCTCCGGGCAGGACCGCCACTCGCCTACACCCTCGTGGCAGCCTGGATGTCACAAGAACGCGTACTCGTCGGTCAACCAGTCATCCGGAATCCGGATGTCCCTTGACCAAAGGACAGCGCAACGTGACACATGTCGTGAGCGACGCGCAGGCGCCCGCCCGGCAACGGGAGTTCCGCCTCGCCGTCCGAGAGAAGATCCCCCCACCCGCGTGCGGCGTCCCCACCGCGTTCCCGCCCTATCGGTACGTGTCACCAGGCATAGGCCCGTGCACGTGCCACGACAACGCCGGAGTCATCCTGTGACCGAGCAGTTCCCGTTGCCGAACCTGTCCACGGAGAAGGACTACGTGGGCACGGCCTTCTCCCCCATCTACACGACGACCGTGACCGTGAGCGGCGGCGTCGCCTCCCACGGGCGCGCCTCCGGCCGGGCGGTCTCGTCCGACGGTGCCCTCGATCTCGACCTGCGCATGCCCGCCGAACTCGGCGGGGACGGCCGGGCGACCAATCCCGAGCAGCTGTTCGCCGCCGGTTTCGCGGCCTGCTTCCACGGAGCTCTGAGCCTGGTGGCGCGCCAGGAAGAACTCGACCCCGCCGCCATCTCGGTGGACGCGACCGTCTCCTTCGGGCGGGATCCGGACGACGGCGGCTATCTGCTGCACATCGCTCTGGTGGTGAACTGGCCGGAGGTGGATCCGGAGATCGCGACCCCGCTGCTGGAACAGGCCGACTCGCTCTGTCCCTACGCGCGTATGGCGTGGCGCGGCACTCCGACCACCATCAGGCTGGCTTCCTAGAGCGGGCTGCCGACCACCGTTCGCCGACACCGGTGACCGCGCGGACCCGACCGCCGCGGCGGTGCGGGAGGGCGTCGGCGATGCCGCCGGCGCCCGCCCGGACCGGGCCCCCGGCCCTTGGTTCTGCCGTGGGTCCTCGACGAGAGAGGGTGACGTCGACGCAGGGTTGCGCGATGACGTAGGTCATCCACCTCTCCTTCGCCGTCCCTGGGGCGTTCGCTGTCAACGGGGCTGACCGGCTCAGCCCCTCTCGGCACCTGTATGACCAAGCAACACGTAGAAGTGTGACAACAGTGTGCCCCCCGCTTCCCTCGCCTCACGCTCGCGCCCGCCGCTCCTGTCACAAGATGGGTGACAACTCGGTCTGAAGGTTGAGTCACGCACCATGCCACCCGCCATGGCACGACCGGAAACGAGGAACTCCATGTCTGGTGTGAATCCCTTTGTGATCGTCGGAGGCGGCCTGGCCGCGGGCACGGCCGTGGAGGCCCTGCGCGAACGCGGCTACGACGGCCGCCTCCTCGTCATCGGTGACGAACGGGAGAGGCCCTACATCCGGCCTCCGCTGTCCAAGGGCTATCTGCTGGGCAAGGAGGACCGCGAGTCGATCTACGTCCACCCCGAGAACTGGTACGCCGACCACGACGTCGACCTGCTGCTCGGCACCACCGTGCGCACCGTCGACCCGCGCGCGGCACTGGTCGAACTGGAGGATGGCCGACGCATCGCGTACGCCAAACTGCTGCTCGCCACCGGTTCGACGCCGCGCCGTCTGCCGGTCCCCGGAGCCGACCTGGAGAACCTGCTGTACCTGCGCCGGGTCGGTGACAGTGATCGGCTCAAGGCCGCCTTCACCGAAGGCGCGCGGATCGTGGTGATCGGCGGCGGCTGGATCGGCCTGGAGACGGCGGCCGCCGCCCGCCTGGCCGGGGCGGAGGTGACGGTCCTCGAGCACTCCGCGCTGCCGTTGCAGAAGGTCCTGGGCCGGGAGGCTGCCCAGGTGTTCGCCGGCCTCCACACGGAACACGGAGTGCGCCTGCACCCCCATGCGGAGGTCGAGCGCATCACCTCGAGCGACGGCCGCGCTGACGGCGTGCTGCTCGCCGACGGGACCCACCTGCCGGCCGACGCCGTCGTCGTGGGTGTGGGCATCACACCGAACGTCCAGCTCGCGCAGGAAGCCGGTCTGGAAGTGCGCGACGGCATCGTCACCGACGAGCATCTGCGTACCTCGGCGCCCGACATCTACGCCGCGGGAGACGTCGCCAACGCCTACCACCCTCGGTACGGCCGTCATCTGCGCGTCGAGCACTGGGCCAACGCACTCCACCAGCCCCGCGCGGCGGCGGCGAGCATGCTCGGCGAGCACGCCGTGTACGACCGCCTCCCGTACTTCTACACGGACCAGTACAACCTGGGCATGGAATACACGGGCCACACCGAACCCGGCGGATACGACCGTGTGCTCTTCCGGGGCCCGACCGACAAGCGCCAGTTCATCGCTTTCTGGATGTCGGGGAACCGCGTCGTCGCGGGGATGAGCGTCAACGTATGGGACGTCATCGACCCGATCCGCACGCTCATCGAGTCCGGGGCCGAGCTCGACGACGCCGCCCTCACCGATCCCGCCGTACCGCTGGGCAGCCTTCTGCCCTGACGCACCGCCACGGGCCCCGGGTTGTGATTGCGCCTGACGCCAGGGCTTCCGCACCAGCCACATCCACACCAGCCCTCTCTCCCGCCGTCCAGCCGAGACAGGACCACACGATGACGACCACCTCCCCCACCCCGCTCTCCGTCGCGGATCTCGCGCAGTCTCTGGCCGCGGAGGCCGTCTCTCTCGCCGCCCGCATCTCCGAACTGCGCGGCACCCTCGCACTGCTCGACGTACAGATGCAGTCGGTGTCCGGCGCCCTGAAGCAGCTTCGGGCCGCCGAAGCCGAGAAGGCGGCCTCGTCACCACACCCTTGCGGCGCGCTCTGAGCTCCGCTCACGAGTCGACGCATCGACGACCATGACTCCGGCGATCCTGTCCGCTCCTTCCGGTCCCGTCCGATCATTCCGATCCTTCCGATCGGGCGAGATCATTGCGTTCCCGGACTGTGCGGGAGACACCGGGCGGCCGGTGCGGCGTAGGCGTGCGCACGCGGACAACTAAGGGGGGCGGCCAACTCGCCTCCACACCCAAGGGTTTGGTGCCGAGTCAGTGCACCGGTCCCGCAGCCGCCTCGATGACGCGGACGACCTCACCCGGCCGCGAGACGCTCACGGCGTGCGACGCCTGTACTTCGATGGTGTACGCGTGGGCACGGTCGGCCATGAAGTGCGGGGCCTTCGGAGGAATGTTGCGGTCCTCGGTGGCCACGAGGACCCACGAGGGAATGGTCTTCCAGGCCGGCTCGGACGCGCCCTCCTCCAGGGCGGCACTGGTCACCGGCCGCTGGGTGCGGCCATGATGTCGGTGGTGCCGCGCGGGACGTCGGCCGCGAACCGGTCGTGGAACTCGGCCTGTTCGATGTAAAGGTCGGTGCCCTGGGAACCGTCGGGCAGTGTGACCGGGACGGGGCGCAGGGCCTCGCCCCGAGTGCTGCCGGGGAACTTGCCCGACAACTCGACCGCGCTCTCGCCCTTCTCCGGGAGGAAGGCGGCGATGTAGACGAGCGCCTTGACGTGCTTGACACCCGTGGCGGCATCGCTGATGACCGACCCGCCGTAGGAGTGTCCCACCGACACCACCGGCCCGTCGAGGTCGGCCAAGACCTCCTTCAGGTAGGCGGCGTCGATGCCGAGCCTGCGCAGCGGGTTGGCCGCGGCCACGACCGGATAGCCCTCCCCCGTCAGCCGCTGCACGACACCGTTCCAGTTGCTGGAGTCGGCGACCGCGCCGCGGACGAGAACGACGGTCGGCTTTCGGCGGGACGGCGGAGAACCCTTGCCTGCGCTCGCCGGCGCGACCGACGTGGCGAGCAGGGCCGCGGCGACACTTGCCGTGGCCAGGAAGGAGAGAGGGCCGCGGGCGCGTCGGGGCAGAGAAGGTCGTTGCATGGCAGGGCCTTTCGGACGGGAGACTGCTTCATCCGTCCGGTCGGACGGAAGCGCGGGTGAGGGGTTGGCGCACGGCCGGGGAGGGCCGCGTCGAGGAGGACGCCCGGTGCGTGTCAGTCGTCATGGAGGGCGGTGCGCAGGCTGCGGACGGCCTGCTGCACGGCGGCGTCGGTGGCTCGCGTGTCCCGCACGGGGTTGAGCATCATGAAGTCGTGCAGGCTGCTGTTGTAGCGAATGCTGGTGGTCGGCACGTCGGCCTGAGTCAGCTTGCGGGCGTATGCCTCGCCCTCGTCGCGCAGAACGTCGTTGTCGTCCACGAGCACGAGCGCCGGCGGGAGTCCCTGCAGGTCCTCGAGCCGGGCCCGCAGCGGCGACGCCGTGATCTCCGCGCGCTGCGCCGGGTCGGTGGTGTAGCAGTCCCAGAACCAGGCCATCGCCTTCGCCGTGAGGTAAGGGCCGTCCGCGAACTCGCGGTAGCTCGGGGTGTCCTGGCCCGCGTCGGTGACCGGGTAGTAGAGCGACTGGTGAACAAAGGTCACGTCACCACGCTGCTTGGCCATGAGGGTCAGCGCGGCCGTCATGTTGCCACCGACAGAATCGCCGGCCACGGCCATGCGGGAGGCATCGAGGTCTTCCTGGGCGCCGTTCGCGGTGACCCACCGGGCGGTCGCGTACGCCTGCTCGATGGCGACCGGGTACTTGGCCTCCGGGGACCGGTCGTACTCGACGAACACCACGGCGGCCCGTGCGCCGACGGCGAGTTCGCGGACCAGACGGTCGTGGGTGCCGGCGTTGCCGATGACCCAGCCCCCGCCGTGGACATAGAGCACGACCGGCAGGGTGCCTTCGGTGTCGGCGGGCTTGACGATGCGGACCTGGACGTCGCCGACGTCGGCGGGCACCGTGATCCATTTCTCCTGCACATCGAGCTTCTCGACGGGCGCGGACTGCAGATCGTCGAGCACCTTCCGGGCACCGTCCGGGCCCAGTTCGTACAGGAACGGCGGAGTGGCCGTCGCATCGGCGATCGCCTGGGCAGCGGATTCGAGTATGGGGCGGTTCATGGTCTTCCTCCGTGTATCAGTGCGATTACGTACCGCGTGCACTGTCATGACAGTTGACCCGTCGAAGGTGTGACATCGATGTGAGACGGTGTTTGTCAGTGCTGTCGGTCGGCGGCTTCCTTCTGCTGCGCCACGCACGTGCCGGGGCGGCGCCGGCGTTCAAGCGGAGGTGCTCGCCGCGTCGCGGTCGCCGCGTGCCCTGCGACGTCGCAGGGCACGGCGTTCGGCTTCCGTGGTGCCGCCCCAGATTCCCTCCACGGCGGCCACGTTCAGCGCCCAGCCCATGCATTCCCGCAGGACGGGGCAGGTGTGGCACACGGCTTTCGCCTCGTCGATCTGGTCGAGTGCCGCGACGCTGCTGCTCGCGCCGATGGGAAAGAAGAGTTCGGGGTCCATGCCCCGGCAGATGGCCGATTCACGCCAGTCCATGAGCTTCCTCCTGCGCGGAAAGGTGGATGGGTTCGCAAGCGCACGGTGCGGTGTCGTGCCCCACGGGTGTGAGGTCGCTTGGGGGCGCAGTCCTGCCTGTGCCGCTCAGAACGGCGTCACGGTCACCGGCACATGAGACCGGGCGCACCGTGCTTGTGTGACACCGAAGTGCCGGCCGGTCCGGCATCCAAGGCACATCACCGCGGTCGCCACCGCGATGTCACAAGACCTGTGCCTGCCTGGTCACGTCTATCGAGACGGAGAAGGAGGCGGGCATGGAGTTTACCGACGGGGCGCTGCCGATCGGGGAGTTGGTGGCCGAGAGGCGCCATCTGCTGGATGTGGCGCTCTGGATGCTGAGCAGTGGCGGTGAGGCCGAAGCAGTGGTGGATGAGGCCTATCGGCAGTGGTACGGACTTCCCGAATCGGAGCAGGCGGTGATCGAGGAACCCCGCACGTGGTTGTCACACGTGGTGGGCGGGATCTGCCTGGAACGCCTGACGCGGCCGGGCAGGCGGCGGCGTGGCGGGCCCGCTGCGGAGCCGGAGGGCGCGGCCGGCGAGCAGCGGCGCATGCTGGAACGGGAGGTCAGCACGGTGCTGTTGGGGGCGCTGGACGCGTTGTCCCCGGCCGAGCGGGCCGCGTTCGTGCTCAACGATGTCTTCGGAATGGCGCCCGGAACGGTGGCGACCATTGTCGGGCAGTCCGAGCCGGAGTGTTCCGAGCTGGCGGAACGGGCCCGGCAGAGTCTACGGGCCAGGCGCGGGCGGCCGACGACACCGGAGCAGCAGGACGCGGTGGTGTGCGAGGTGCGCGAGGCGTGCACGCTCCAGGATCCGGAGCGGCTGATGGCGGCGCTGGCGCAGGACGTGACGGCGTTCTTCGACGGCGGCGGCAAGGTGCGGGCCCAGGTACGGCCCGCGCACGGGCGGGAAAAGGTTGCACGGAGTCTGCTGACACTGTTGGCCCCGCGTCCGCGCACAATGGTGGACCTGCACTCCGTGAACGGGCGGACCGGGCTGGTCGTGCGCTACGACCGGCGGGTCGCCGCGGTCATCAGCCTCGACCTCGCCGGCCCTCAGGTCGTTCAGGTCTGGGTCGTCGTCAACCCCGACAAGCTACGTCCCTGGAACGAGGCCGCTCCCAGGTACCGCTGACGCACCACGCCATGCCGGTGCGGCCAGCGAGGACATGCCACGGCGGCCGCACCGGCGCGGGAGCGGCCCGCCTCGCCCAGACCTGACCGGGATCGCTCCCCTCACACGCCGAGCGCGGTCTCGTACCGTGAAGGCGAGTCGAGGAACGCGGCGATCTTGCTCGGGTTGAACACCCACATCACCCGGTGAACGCCTTCAGTCGAAGCCGCCACCGTCATGAACGTCGTGGGGCGGCCGCCCCGGAAGAGCAGCACCCCGCTCCGTCCGTTCGCCTCGGCGAAGCGCACCTCCACCTCGCCCCAGAACCTCGGGAACGCGGTCGACAGATTCGCCACCCGCGCACGTCCCAGCACCGGAACGCGAGCGGCGCCGCGCCGGCCGTTGCCGTCGGACAGGCTCACGGCCCCTGGTGTCAACAGCGCCTCCAGCGAGGCGACATCACCCTGCCGTGCCGCCGCCACGAACGCCTCGAGCAGGCGCCTGTGCTCTGCCGCGTCGACGTTCTCGCGCTGTTCGGACACGAGGTGCTTGCGCGCCCGGCTCACGATCTTCCGGACGTTGACCACCGTGAGCTGGAGCATCTCCGCGATCTCGGGGTAGGCGTAGTCGAACGCCTCCTTCAGGACGTACGCGGCCCGCTCCGCGGGCGTCAGCTTCTCCAGGACCAGCAGGAGCGCGAGTTCCAGCCCTTCCGCCCGTTGCGCGCCCACCTCCGGATCGCTGCTCGTGTCGATCGGTTCCGGCAACCACGGGCCGATGTAGGTCTCCCGGCGCACACGGGCGGACTGGGCCACGTTGATCGCCAGCCGGGTCGTGGCGCTCGACAGAAAGGCCACGGGGCTGACCACGGCCGCACGATCGGTCTTCTGCCATCGCAGCCACACCTCCTGCACGACGTCCTCGGCCTCCACCACACTTCCCAACATGCGGTAGGCGATACCGAAGAGCCGTGGCCGGAGCTCCAGAAAGACGGAGACGGCCTCGTCCAGGGAATCCTCCGCGGGATGCGTCTCAGGATGCATGATCCTTCTGTCTCCGTTCCTCTCCGGTGAGGCCGGCAGCCCGGAATCCCAAGGGCGGTGGCCACTGATCATCACGGTGTCGCCCATTGCGTCTACCTCATTGACAACGGGCATCCCTGGTTTGTGACAGATCCGCCGGGAAATTTTGGCGCCGGCGATGAGAATCGGACAGAGGGGATGTTTGGACACCTCGTTCGCTCCGAGGTCGCGGCAACCAGGACTCGCATCGGCCGGAATCGCGGCGACAGGACACTCCCAGCCCTGGCTGCGACTTCGAGCACTGAGTACAGACCAGGCACCGTGTGCATCGATCTGATGTCTTCACGGCACAAGACGGATCCCTCATATGATGGGGAGTGGTACGTGTGGGGGCGGACAATTCGAGGCGAGCCGTGCCCGGGCCCGATCACACGGGTCGAGGACGAGAGGAACGCATGGTGTCTGTCACCCACGCGGCACATCACATCGAGGCCACCGCCGAGAGCCTGCAGGAGGACCTGGCCCGCCTGGAGGTCCAGAAGCAGGCGCTGGAGAGGGAACTGGCCGCGGTCGTCGCCCACCTCGGCTCCGTCCAGCGGGCCCTCGGCGCCCTTCAGATCCTCATGCCGGCCGCCGGATCGAGCTCTTCGGATGCTGCGGCCGTGACGCCCGCGCCCCGCCTCCCTGTGGTGGACCCGGCTGTGCCCACGGCCGCACCCCAGGACCAGGAAGTCGCGCCGGAATCCTCCGAAGTGACGGGCGAGCAGAACAAGTACGGCAAGCTCACCGAGCAGATCCTGGACTACTTCTCCAGGGCAGGCGACACCGACGTACGGGCCCGCGATGTCGCGGCGGCGCTCGGCCGGGCCACGGACAGTGGGAGCATCAACGCGGTCCGCAGCACTCTCGACCGGTTGGTCGGCACCGCGCGGATCCGTCGCACGGGCCGCGGCCTGTACCGCGCCGCGTAGGTCATAGGCCCGACACTGTCAGCACCGGTCCGCGCGGTCGAACGAGGTGAGCAGCGGTCGCGGATGGCGACGGCCTCCTCGACATGTCTGAGTCCGAACGCCTCCTCGCTGAGCCCGGGGATCGGGATGGTGCGGGTGACGGCTCCGGCCGTCACCACGAGGATGTCGCAGGTGAGTTGGCGGTCCGGCCCGCTTCCCCCGTGCCTCCCCGCGACGCACCTTCTTCTCCAGGCCCCACGCGGTGTGGAGGCCCGCGTGGCCGCCGCCCACGATCGCGATCTCACGCACGGTGCCCTCTGTTCTCTCCGCATCACCTCTCAAGACAGGGCGGGAACGGCAGCTGTGACACCGGTTGACCTGAAACCACTGTCACGACACACCGTATGAATGGACTGTCCCAGGATCAGCGGGACTGGTCGGTCGGCCGGATCAGGTTGGTCTCGACCATGCGCGTCCACTCGGAGGTGTCCGCGCCGAGGATCGGGCTGCTGAGCATGACATCCGCGTTGTTCACGAGGACGTCGAGGGTTCCGCAGTGCTCGACGGTTGCCGCGACCGCGTCGTTCACCGACTGGCGGTCGGTGACGTCCAGTCAGCAGGACCTCGTGCAGCCCTGCCGGACCTCGGCCTCGTCCCACGGGCGGCGCCGGCAGGTCATGCCCGAGCCGAACGCTCAACTCCCGCCCAGGGCACGGCCATCAGGGGCAGTACACCTCAGTGTGTCAGGCGTTGTTGGCGTGCCCGGCACGGTTCCATTGCGAGGACACCGCACCGCTCGGCTCTTGACGGAACACTCGCTGCGTGATCCGAGGCCAGGGTGCCCATACGGCACGCGATCCGGACTCGGGACAAGGCTCAACCGTAGCATTCTGTCGGCATCACTCCGGGCGCGTTCGATCCCTTTGAATTCCGGAAAAGGCGCATGCGCATTCCACGTCCGCCGCGCGATTCCCCATGCCCCGGGGATCAGTCCGTGAGATCGACGCGCACGGTCGTCAGGCCGGCCCCCATCGCCCGCACCGCGGCGCTGTTGAACCGCGGCAGGGTCCTCAGCCGCGCGCGGGCGTCGTCCTCGGGCATCACATGGGCGGTCCCGGTGTACCAGCGGCCCCGGACGCGGACCCGGACCCGCGGATCCGCCTTGATGTTGCGCACGTACTGCGAACGCCCGCCGTACTCGCTGACGAACCAGAACTCCCGCCCCACCAGCCGTCCGCCGACCGGGGTCCGGCGCGGCAGCCCCGACTTGCGTCCCGTGGTCTCCAGCAGGGTCTGGATCGGCAGGCGCTTCAGGAGCGGGTTGCCGATCCACCGCTGGAACGAGGTGACGACGCGGTATTTCCGTTCGGGGTTGCGGGACATGCGGGGGTCCTCCTGTTCGATGCCAGACACCATTGTGCGGGCCCGGTGACCGTCTCACGACCGCCGTCGGAGTTCCGTTCCGATCAAGCGGTTGAGGCGGCGGCGCGCGTTCGCGGTGCGCGGCCGGGGTGCCTGTCGCAGCCGTTTCCTTCTACCGACGTCCTCGGGGTGCTGCGGTGCGCCGCCCGTACGTACCGGTGCTCTCGACGACCAGGCGGGGCCGGCCGTCCGATACGCCGGTAGTCACGGTGATCGTGCCTGGTGGCACGTTGTACGTGACCGCGTTGCCGAGACCGGCGATCCATCCCTGCCAAGTCACCAGCCTCACTGAGCCCTTCGTGCGCTATGGACGGCCACGTTCATACCATTTGTTCAGTCACGCCCCCTTGCGACCGTCCTGTGCAAGGCGCCGTCCACCCGACGCGTTTGCGAAGGAATGAAACGCCGGAGGGTGGGCGTGCGCCGAGTCGGACAGGGCGGGACAGGCCGTGGATGATGCCCTGCGCGACGCGGACAACCGCGTCTTGCCCGTGTCCTCGGTGGTGTGTGCTCGCGGCCGCGGGCGCAAGGGAGCCTTCGTCGAGCGACGGCAACTCCCCCGAGGCTCGGCCCGGCTCCCGGCTGGTCCGGCGAAGGGGGCAGGTCGCATCCCCGACCGCAGGGACCCGCGCGTGAACGCCTGTCGCGGCCGACCGCCGGACACGCCGGGGGCCCGGGGCCGCTCGTCGGTCCAGGAAGGCGTGACCACTCGTCGGCCTCGGGATCACGACACTCAGAGCACCCGGCTGCGAACTTCGCTCTCAGAAAGTCTTGTTGGCCTCGTTGACACGCCTCAAGCACTCGCGTTTCACTCGACTCTCGTGCATGGCAACGTTGTCAGGCCGTCGGAGCGACCGGCGTCGTTGCCCCCCGCTGGCGTTTTCCGTTCCCCGAGGACGTCAGCACCGATGTGCGAATCGTGAACCGCTGCGGAGGCAACCGATGGTCAGACCTCGACGTTCTACGGCGCCACGTGACCGAATGAGATTCCGCCAACGCCTGGCGGTGGTGTCCGTCCTGGGCATCGCCGTACTCCCACTCCCGGCGATCGGGGGCGCCCATGCCGCGAGCGCCCCGACGCCGGCCCTGGTGAAGGACCCCGCGTCCCTCGTCAACCCCCTCATCGGCACCTCCGGTGCGGTGGACACCTTTCCCGGCCCCGACATGCCCGCCGGCATGGTGCAGTGGGGTCCCGACACGACGCCCGACCGGCCCTCCGGCGGCGGCTACGAGTACAACGACAACAAGATCTCCGGCTTCAGCCTCACCCATGTCTCGGGCCCCGGCTGCGGCGTCGCGGGCGACCTGCCCGTCCTGCCGGTGACCGGCGCGCTGTCGGGCAAACTCGGCGACACGTCCGTCGGCTTCAGCCACGACGACGAGCAGGCGGGTATCGGGTACTACAAAGTCACCGACGCGAACGGGGTGAAGACCCAGCTGACCGACACCACCCGTGCGGGGCTGGGCACCTTCACCTTCCCCGCGGGCCAGCAGGCGAACCTGCTGTTCAAGCTCAGCGGGGGTGCCACGCAGGTGGACGGAACCCGAGTCCAGGTGGTGAACAACAAGGAGATCAGCGGCTCGATCGACAGCGGTCACTTCTGCGGCGCGAGCAACAGGTACACACTGCACTTCGACATCAAGTTCGATCGGCCGTTCGCCGCGAGCGGCACCTGGGTCGGCAGCACCATCAACCCCAGCGCGACATCGCTGAAGGCGGGCAAGGCCCAGCAGAACCTGCCGACGCACCCGTCGAAACCGCTCAAGGAGAAGCACTTCACCGTTCCCGCGGCGCCCTCCCCGACCGTGCACGGGAGCGGATCCACATCCTCGAGCACGCCGTCCCCGACGCCCAGCGCCGATGCGGGGTCCGGGGCGTCCACCACGAGCAAGGCCGCGGTCGAGCCCCCCACCACGGGTGCGAACGGCATGTACCTGACTTTCGACACCTCCTCGATCCCGACGGTGAGCGCGAAGGTCGGCATCTCGTACACGAATGACGCCAACGCCGCGGACAACCTCGCCGCCGAGATCAAGAGTTGGGACCTCGGCGCCGTCGAGCAGGCGAACCACGACGCCTGGAACGCGGTACTGAACAAGATCCGGACCGGCGGCGGGTCCTCGGACCAGCAGGTGCAGTTCTACACCGCGCTCTACCACGCGCTGCTGCACCCCAACGTCTTCTCGGACGACAACGGCCAGTACATGGGCATGGACAACCAGGTCCACAAGCTGGCCAAGGGCCAGCAGGCCCAGTACGCCAACTACTCGGGCTGGGACACCTACCGCTCCCAGACCCAGCTGATGGCGATGGTCGAGCCCAAGGTCACCAGCGACGTCGTCACCTCGATGCTCAACGGCTACGACCAGACGGGCCTGCTGCCCAAGTGGGCCTCGAACAACGGCGAGAGCTATGTGATGGTCGGCGACCCCGCCGCCGGCATCATCGCCGACGCGTACGCCTTCGGTGCCCGGAGCTTCGACACCGACAAGGCGCTCGCCGCCCTTCAGCACGAGGCCACCGCCCCGAACAACGACCGCCCCGGCGAGTCGGTGCGGGACACGAAGGGCTACCTCCCGCTGGATGAGAACGACTACGGCTGCTGCAACTTCTACGGCCCGGTCTCCACGCAGCTGGAGTACGACTCCGCCGACTACGCCGTCGCCGCCTTCGCGAAGTCGCTGGGCAAGACGGCCGTGTACGAGAAGTTCGCCACGCGCGCCCAGGACTGGATGAACGTCTTCAACCCGCAGACCGGCTACATCCAGGGCAAGAACAAGGACGGCCAGTTCGCGACCGGTTTCACCCCCGGCACCTCCAACGGCTTCGTGGAGGGCACCTCGGCCCAGTACACGCCGATGGTCCCGTTCAACCTGCGGCAGCTCATCCAGGCGCGCGGCGGTGCCAAGGCGTACTCGTCCTTCCTGGACAGCCTGCTCGACAACATCACGCGCCCCGGCAACACCGACGCCGACCTGAGCAACGAGCCCAGCGTGGAGATCCCCTGGGAGTACAACTACACGGGCCAGCCGTGGAAGACCCAGTCGGCCGTCCGCAAGGCCCAGCAGAACCTGTACTTCAACGCTCCGGTCGGCTCGTTCGGCAACGACGACCTCGGCGCGATGAGCTCCTGGTACGTCTGGTCCGAACTCGGCATGTACCCGCAGACCCCGGGCACGGACACCCTGGCGCTCGGCAGCCCGGCGTTCCCGGTGGCCAAGGTGACCTTCGGCAACGGCAAGTCGGTGCAGATCACCGCGCCGCAGGCCGCGCCCGACGCGCCGTACGTGCAGTCACTCGACGTCAAGGGCAAGGAGTGGACGACCTCCTGGCTGACCTACCAGCAATTCGCGGGCGCGGGCACGGTCGACTTCACGCTCGGCACCGAACCCGACACGTCCTGGGCGTCCGACCCGTCGGCGGCACCGCCGTCCGACACCACGGGCGGCGACCGGGTCCTGGCGGCGACCGGCCCCTCCAGCGACGGCCTGGTGCTCCAGCCGGGCGCGTCCGGTGACGGCACGCTGGACCTGACCAACCTCGGCGGCAAGGCCGTCACGGTCGACTGGAAGGCGACGGCGCCCTCCGGCGTCACCCTGGACACGACATCCGGCTCGGTGACGGTGCCCGCCTCGGGCAGCGGCGAGGCGAAGGTCCACGTGACGGCGGGCGCGGACGAGGGAACCTTCCCGGTCACCTTCGCCCTGACCGACCACAGCACCGGCGCGGCGCTCAGCGGGGCCACCCTCCGCGTGGCCGTGGCCAAGGCCGGTGCGCTGTGGCCGTACGACACCAACAAGGGCATCTACCCCGACGGCACCGGCTACTCCGGCGGTTTCGACGGCGGCGGTTGGGCGTTCTCGCAGAACGCGCTGTCGACGGCGGGAGTCACGAGCGGATCGACCGTCACGGTCGACGGCGTCTCCTACACCTGGCCGACGGTGACGTCCGGTCAGCTCGACAACCTGGAGATGGCCGGTCAGACCATCCCGATGCCGGCCGGTACGTCGGGTGCGTCGCTGGGCCTGTTGGGCTCGGCGGCCAACGCGCCGACCGACGGCAGCGGGGTCTCGGGCACGGTGACCGTCACCTACACCGACGGCACCACCTCCCAGGCGACCGTCGGCTTCTCGGACTGGACACTCAACGGCGGGTCGAGCAAGCCGCTCGCGGGTGACACGACGGCCGTCACGACGGCCTACCGGAACACCGGGAGCGGAGGCCGGGACAACGTGAAGACCTACGTCTTCGCCACGAACGTCCCGCTCGACGCGTCCAAGCAGGTGGCGTCGATCACGCTGCCGGTGACGGGCTCGACGGGCACCAACCACCTGTTCGCCTACGGTTTCGGCCAGTAAGAGCTCGGCGCACGCCGACGAAGACGGGCCGGTTCCCAGGCATGAGCCCGGGAACCGGCCCTCCGCGGCGAGTACACGGCAGCCCCCTGCGCTCACCGCGCCGGCCATCGCGTCCACCGCCGCCCGGTTCGCACCACTCGAGCAGGTAATAACGCCACGAACGCCCGCGTGACATGCAACGGTCCGTAGAGGTCGGTCTCGAACTCGCGGCGCACGTCTTGATCGAGTACCGGGGAGGGCTACTCGCCGGATGTCCGCTGCGGCCGTGCCCTGTCTTCGTCCTCGTCCTCGTCCTCGATGGCGCGTACGAGATCGATGGCGCGGCCCAGGGTGGTGAGGCGGGCCTCCAGGGTGTCCCCGGCCGGATAGAAGCGGACGGTGTCCACAGCGGCGTCGCGCCAGATCCGCAAGCGGTCGCGGACCATCTGCTCGGTGCCGATGAGTGTGGTACCCAGCACCATCTCGTCGGTGACCAGGTCGGCGGCACCTTCACGGTCGCCGGACTGCCAGCGTTCGCGCACAGCCGTCGCGACATCGGCCCAGCCTTGGCGGCTGTAGGCGTCGTTGTAGAAGTTGGTGCTGCCCGAGCCCATCCCGCCGAGGCTGAAGGCGAGTTCCTTCTTGCGGGGGGCGATGAGCGCGCGCAGATGTTCCTCGTCTTCGGCGAAGTTGACTTCCGCACCCTGGCAGATGTCCAACTCGGTGCGGGAGCGGCCGGCCTCCGCGAGGCCGGCGTCGAGGTGGTCGAAGTAGGCTTCCTTGGCCCCTTCGGGGACGAAACTCGTGCCCAGCCAGCCGTCCGCGACTTCACCGGTGAGGTGGAGCATCTTCGGGGAAAGCGTGGCGAGGTAGATGGGGATGTCGTGCTCGGCGCGCATGGAGAGGCGCATGGGCTTGCCCTCGCCACCGGGCAGCGGGATCTGGAACTCCCGCCCCGAGTAGGTGATCTTCTCGCCTGTTGTGGCCTGCCGGATGATCTCCACCGTCTCCCGCATCCGCGACAGCGGGCGGGCGAACGGAACGCCGTGCAGGCCCTCGATGACCTGCGGTCCGGAAGGGCCGAGACCGAGCAGGAAGCGTCCCTCGGAGATCTGGGAGAGCGTGATCGCTGTGCGGGCGATCACTACGGGGCTGCGGGTGGCGAGCTGGATGATGCCGGAGCCGAGCAGGAGGCGCTGGGTGCGGGCGGCGAGGTAGCCGAGCGGCGAGGGGGCGTCGGAGCCCCATGCCTCGGCCACCCAGCAGATGTCCATGCCGAGCCTCTCGGCCTCGGTGACGAAGTCGACCGTCTCCTGCCACGAGCCGCCAGAGGCTTCGATGGTGGTCGCCGTGCGCATCAGGCACCCGTCCTTCCGGTGGTTCCCGCTTCGGCGCGCTGTTTGATCGCCGCCAAGGTGGTGGTGATGCCGGTCTCGAACTCGCGCATCCGCACGAAGACGATCTTCTGCTCCTTCTCCGGCATCCGGTCGATCGCGAGCGACAGCCCCGAACGGCCAGGTCCCATCTGCATCCACTGACTCAGCTGCGTACCGCCGTTGCGTGACTGGAGGGAGAACCGCCACAGCGCGGTGGGCCGGTCGGGGTCCTCCACGGCCCAGGCGAACACCCGGATCGGTTCGTACTCCACGATGTACGAAGTGGTCTCCCACTCGCCGAGGGCGTCGTGCTTGCTGTGGCCGATGAACCGGGCGCCCAGCGCTGGGCCTGAGCGCCCGTCCTGCCACCGCACCGACTGCAGCTCGGCACTCATGCTCGGCATCAGCTCGACATCCGACACCAGCGCCCACACGCGCTCCGGGGGAGCGTCGATCCAGGTGTCCACCTCGACCGTCGGCGTATCCGCATACCGTGCGCCCGTCCACTCCATCTGCCGCTCAGCCTCCCTACTGTCACGCCTTTGACCTTGAGAGTTTCGTAGATAGACTTACATGTCAAGGATAGCCGGCTGGTGACGGATCGCATCCTCGATCGCGTGTCCGGCTTCCGGCCAAGGCCGCCCCGGCGGGCCTACTGTCCTTGAGGGGAAAGGATGAGGTCCGCCAGGACATCGAGGCGTCTGGCCGGCGAGCCGAGCAATGTGCGCCGGGCCCGGGACCGCCTCAGCAGGACGTGCGACGGGTGCTTCCAGGTGAAACCGATGCCGCCATGAGTCTGCAGGGCGTCAGCAGTCGCCGCGTCGGCCGCGTCACCGGCGGCCGCCAGTGACGCGCAGGCAGCCGCCAGAAACCCCTCGTCCTGGTCGTCCAAGGACTGCGCCGCCGACTGGACGAGCATCCGGGCGGCGTCGAGCTGGACGTGCCGGTCGGCGAGCATGTGCTTGATCGCCTGAAAGGAGCCGATCGCACGGCCGAACTGCCGCCGCTGTCCGGCGTACGACCCCGACATCCGTCGCCGCATCGCGTGGTGCCACATCCGGGTCGAGCAGTTGGCGCTGCCACGGGCAGCGCACGGCCGAGGCCCTCCTCGGCGGGCAGGAGCCGGGTGCCTCCGCGGCCGCCTTCGAACTGCTGTGGAGCGAACACCACCGTGTGGCCACCGAACTCGCCCTGGACATCCTGAGGCTGGACGGGCTGACACCCGCCGGACGGCCCTCGCCGAACTGGTACCAGACCGACGACCCCGGAGCGCCGAACTCCTCGGCCTCCTGGACCAGCGTCTAGCTCAACGCCCGCGCCGGAACCATCTACGCCTGCTCCTCCCAGATCCAGCGCGGCATCGTCGGGGAACTCCTGCTCGGACGCCCGAAGGAGCCGAGCCCCGCGTCTTACTGAGGCCCACCTGCCGCCCAACGACTCAACGAGGACTCTGACGACCATCCCCGGTGGCTGTCCCGCGCCGGCCAAGCGGCTGAATCGCCACCGCCGAGATCCCCAAGCCGCCTGCGGGCAGGATCCCGCGCAAGAACTCGCGCGGGCCCCGGGCGGCCGACGCCTTGCATGAGCATGCAGATCCTTCTGGTGCCCGCGTTTCCCCCGCGGGTCAGGCGCCGTCAAGTGACGGCGTGAACCGCTGCCGGATCTCCGGACGCTCCGCCAGGTGCGGCGGGTATCCGGGGCCCATCCGCGGATGCGTATCCGCCGCGGTCATGGGTTCCTTGCACTCACCGCACACGACTTCCGGCTCGCCCTGGTGTCCACAGCGGTCGTGGTGAAAGACGACGGGAGCCCCCCGCTCGCCGGCCAGCCACCGATTGCCCCAGCCGTTCATGGCTGCCAGCACGCCGAAGAAGTCACTCCCCATCTCGGTGAGGACATAGTCGTAGCGCACCGGATCCTGCTGGTAGGAGCGCTTCTCCATGAGGCCCTCGTCGACCAGGCGTCGCAGCCGGTCCGCCAGGGTGTTCCGGGCGATCCCGAGCTCCTGCTGGAACTCGTCGAAACGCTTGATTCCGTAGAACGCCTCACGCAGCACGAGAGGCGTCCACCAGTCTCCCAGCAAGTCCATGGTGCGCGCGATGGAGCAGGGCCAGTTCGCGAACGAAGTCCTTCTCATCCCCCCAGCATATGAGAGTCGCGAAAAGAGACCCAGCAGCTGAGCGATGGGGAGGGGCAGCGCGCGCCGATCAAGGCGCAACGCGGGCAATCGTGGTCTACGCCGCACGGCGGCCGGCTCACCCCATCCCCGCCCGGGCGAGGAGACGCGGGCCGGTCATCGTGCCGGCGGTCCGCTACTCGCCCGCGTACGCCTTCTCCAGGGCCGCGATGTCCAGTTTGGACATCTTGTACATCGCCTGGGCCGTCCGGGCCGCCTTCTCGGTGTCCGGGTCGCTGATCAGGTCGATGAGCCTGCTCGGGACGACCTGCCAGGACAGGCCGTACTTGTCCTTGACCCAGCCGCAGGGGCCCGCCTCGCCGCCGTCCTCGACGAACTTGTTCCAGTAGTGGTCCACCTCCTCCTGGTCGTCGCAGTGGATCTGGAACGAGACGGCCTCGTCGAACGTGAACTGCGGGCCGCCGTTCAGCGCGACGAACTTCTGTCCGTTGGCCACGAAGTCGGCGGCCATCACGGAACCGGCGGTGCCGTGCTCGGACTCGGAGTAGCGGACGGTCCTGCCGAGCTGAGAGTTCTTGAAGATCGAGACGTAGTAGTGCGCGGCCTCCTCGGCCTGACCGTCGAACCACAGACACGTGGTGAATCCGTCGGCGGACATAGGTACCTCCTGCGGCGGGAAAAGTTTCGTCACCTCTGTCGACCGATCGTCGTCCCAAAACTCATCGGCGTCGCGCGGGATCCTTTCACCGGGGGGACGGTGGCGGCCGTTCGCCGCGCCCTCCAGGGGGCGCTATAGCATGCGCGGACATGACTTCCTCCGCTGATTCCTCCAGCCCTTCCTCCGCCTCGGGCAGCGCGCGCATCGAGCCGTTCCGTATCGACGTCCCGCAGAGCGACCTCGACGACCTGCACCAACGCCTCGATCGCACCCGCTGGCCCGACGAACTGCCAGGGGTCGGCTGGGCCTACGGCGTCCCGCGGGAGTACCTGCGCGAACTCGTACGGTACTGGCGGCACGACTACGACTGGCAGGCGGCGCAGGCGCGGCTGAACGCATGGCCGCAGTTCACGACGGAGATCGACGGCGCGCGCATCCACTTCGCGCACGTCCGTTCCCCGGAGCCGGACGCGACCCCACTGGTCATCACACACGGCTGGCCCGGCTCGATCGTCGAATTCACCGACGTCGTCGGCCCGTTGACCGATCCGCGCGCACACGGCGGCGATCCGTCCGACGCCTTCCATCTCGTCGTACCGAGCATTCCCGGCTTCGGGCTGTCCGGGCCCACCCGGGACACCGGCTGGGAGTTCCAACGGGTGGCCGCCGCCTTCGCCGAGCTCATGACACGGCTCGGCTACGAGCGGTTCGGCGCCCAGGGCGGCGACTGGGGCGGGGCCATCTCCCGGGAGCTGGGCCGGGCGTACCCCGAGCGGCTCGTCGGTGTCCACCTGAACCTGCTGCCCGGATCGTCCGCGGCCACCGAGCCGACTCCCGAGGAACTGGCCGCGCTGAGCCCCGAAGAACGCGAGCGCACGCTGCTGTCGTGGCGGCGGGGTCTGGAATGGCGCCGCGAGGAGGCCGGTTACGCCGAACTCCAGGGCACCCGGCCCCAGACCCTGGCCTACGCGCTGACGGACTCCCCCGTCGGTCAACTCGCCTGGATCACCGAGAAGTTCAGGGCGTGGACGGATGCGAAGGACCGCCCCGAGGAAGCCGTCGACCGGGACCTGATGCTGACCAACGTGATGCTGTACTGGCTGACCGCCACGGCAGGGTCCTCGGCCCGCATCTACTACGAGCGGGCGCACGCGGACTACTGGGGCACCGCGCCCGAGCCGTCGACGGCGCCGACCGCGCTGGCCGTCTTCCCGCACGAGCCCCTCGTAGCGCTGCGGCACATCGCGGAGCGTACGAACAACATCGTGCGGTGGACGGAATTCGACCGGGGCGGACACTTCGCCGCGGCGGAGGAGCCCGAGCTGCTGGTCGAGGATGTGCGGTCCTTCTTCCGGGACCTGCGCACCGACGCCTGAGCACGGGTCGGACACCTGGGCCCCGGTCCCCCGCCGGGGCCGCCGGTGACGTCGGTGGCGGCAACCCCGTAGCCCCTCTGCCCGTGGCGAATCTGCTGCGGGCCGAGAAAGCTGATCCGCAAGGCCCTTCGGTCCGAGAGTGGGGATCGCGGCGACGACAGCCGCGCCACCACGAGGAGGACCGATGACTCCACTCATCACCGGCCGGTACCCGGCCCACGCACCGCGCGCCGAGGACGGCGACACCCCCGCGACCCGCTTCGACGACCAACTGGCCGCCCAGCTGCTCGCGCAGCGGATCGTCCTTCTCGGCACCCAGGTCGACGAGGTGTCCGCGAACCGGGTCTGCGCCCAGCTGCTCGTGCTGTCGGCGGAGGACCCGCGCACCGACATCAGCCTGTACATCAACAGCCCGGGCGGATCGGTGACCGCGGGGCTCGCGATCTACGACACCATGCGGCTGATCCCCAACGACGTCTCGACCCTCGCCATGGGATTCGCCGCGAGCATGGGACAGTTCCTGCTCAGCGTCGGCACCCACGGCAAGCGTTACGCGCTGCCCAACGCGCGGATCATGATGCACCAGCCGTCGGCGGGCATCGGCGGCACCACCGCCGACATCGAGATCCAGGCGCAGAACCTGGAGTTCACGAAGCGGGCCATCGAGCGGATCACCGCGGAGCACACCGGCCAGAGCGAGGAGACGATCTCCCGGGACGGCGACCGCGACCGCTGGTTCACGGCCGAACAGGCCAAGGAGTACGGCATGGTGGACCGGGTCGTGGAGTCGCTCGACGACGTCCGCCCGGCCGCGTCACGGCGACGGATGGGGCTCTGACATGGGTACGTACACGATTCCGAACGTCGTCGAGCGGACCCCGCAGGGCGAGCGGTCCTACGACGTCTTCAGCCGGCTGCTGTCCGAGCGGATCATCTTTCTCGGCACCGAGATCGACGACGGGGTCGCCAACGTCGTCATCGCGCAACTCCTCCATCTGGAGTCGTCGAGCCCGGAGAGCGAGATCGCGATCTACATCAACTCGCCCGGTGGGTCGTTCACTTCGCTCATGGCGATCTACGACACGATGACGTTCGTGCAGGCGCCCATCTCGACGTTCTGCGTCGGCCAGGCGGCCTCCACGGCGGCGGTGCTGCTGGCCGGCGGGGATCCCGGGCGGCGGTTCGTGCTGGAGCACGCGCGTGTGCTGCTCGGTCAGCCCGCGAGCGGCGGCCGGCAGGGGACGGTGTCCGACCTCGCCCTCCAGGCGAAGGAGATGCTCCGTATCCGCGCCCAGGTCGAGGAGGTCCTGTCCCGGCACACGCACCACGACGTGCCGACCCTGCGCGCGGACATGGACCGCGACAAGGTGTTCACCGCACAGGAGGCCGTGGCATACGGACTCGCGGACGAGGTCCTGAGCCGACGGCTGGCGACGGTCTGAGACCGGACCACCGCCAGGGCCCGCGTCCGCGGCGTGGTCCGCCGGGCAGGCCCTGGCCGGTCGGCCCGGTCAGGCGGCGAGGCACATGCCGTTGTGGTGCGAGGCCGAGGGGGTGCGGCGGGCGGGCCGCACCTGGGCGAGGCGAGTGAGTTCGCCCTGGGCCAGCGAGAGCAGATCGGTGAGCCCGAGGCCCAGGGCGCGCGCGGCGGCCGCGAGGACTTCGGAGGAGGCCTCCTTGCGGCCGCGCTCCAGCTCCGAGAGGTACGGCATCGAGATCCGGGCCGCGTCGGCGACGTCCTTGAGCGTCCGCTCCTGCGCGAGCCGCTCGCGCCGCAGGACGTCACCCACCACGTCGCGCCACAGCGGCTCCCTGATCCTGGGCGCCGGTGGCGTCTGCCGGGGCGCGAGGGCCGGGCGGGGCCGCTGGGGCGCGTCGGAGACGGGGGCCGCAGGGCCGGTGGGACGGGTCGCCGGGCCGGTGGCCGGGGCCGGTGCGGTCGCCGGGCGGAGGGGAATGACGCGGGCTTCGTTCGGCGCTTGGTTGCTCACCCCTTCAGCCTAGAAGCGCCGGGCCGCGACGGAAGGGATCGGCTCGGCATTCCGCTCTGGGGGGAATCGAGCCACGTCACCCGTGCCTCACTGCCCGACGCGCCCGTCGATCCGCTCGCGCAGCAAGTCCGCGTGGCCGTTGTGCCGGGCGTACTCCTCGATCAGGTGCACCAGCACCTCCCGCAGCGCGATCGGCTCGTCGTCGTGGGTGCCGGTGATGTCGAGGTCGCGGGCCTCGTCCACGAACCGCTCGGCGAAGGCCACCTCGGAGCGCCAGGTGTCCCAGGCATCGGCCACCACCTCGGGGTCGGGTACCGCGCCGTTGAAGTCGCCGTTCGGGTCGCCGTCCGAGCGGTAGTGCCGCGGCGCGTCCTGGCCGGCCAGCACCCCGCGGAACCAGGCCTGTTCGACCCCCGCCAGATGACGCACCAGCCCGAGCAGCGACATGTTCGAGGGCTCGACGGAACGCCGGGCCATCGCCTCGGCGTCCAGACCCGCGCACTTCATCTCCAACGTCAGCCGCTGGTCGCGCAGATACCCGACGAGCGTGTCCCGCTCCCCCACGAACCCCCCGTCGGAGCGCGGATCGTCGTCCGGGTGCACGAACATGTCCCACCACCCGAAGCTCCGCTCGGACGGGGTGTTCCCGGACTGGGGAGGCTGGGGAAGTGTGGTGTCGGCCATGCCTACGAGCATTGTCGCCCCGACCGCGATCCGCCACCGGTTTTCCGCCGCTCCGAAACGGTGTCAAGTCGCCCGCCGTGCCCGGGAGTCGGGGCGCGACCCGGCCCGCGTGGATCGGGAGGAACCGGGTGGCAGGGGCCCTTCAGCCCCTTCAGCGCAGCCACTGGTCCTTCTCCGCGGGCCGGTACAGCGTCACGGCACGTGTCACCTTGTCGAGCACCAGCCTCGGCGCCGCGACCCGGGTCACTTCGCCGTCGTAGGAGAACCGCGGGTCGCCGTGCAGCACTTCGAGCCGCAGGCCGCGCACCTGCGCCGTGGTGAGGACCCGGCTGTTGTGCAGGGTGCCGGTCAGGACGGCGAGCAGCAGCCGGGTCCTGGCCAGCGGAGTGCCGGCGTCGACGGCACGGACGTCGAGCAGTCCGTCGTCGAGCTGGGTACGGTAGGTGGGGGCGAACCCGGCGGGGTGGTAAATGCCGTTGCCCGCGAACAGGAGCCACAGGCGCTTGGGACGGCCGTTGACCGAGACGGTCACGGGGCTGCCCTTGGTGAGGACCCTGGCAAGTCCGACCACCAGCGCGGGCCACTTCCCGATCCGCTGCTCCAGCTTCTCCCGGGCACCGACCAGGTCCGAGTAGACGCCGAGACTGAAGGTGTTGAGGAACACCTGCTCCGGTCCGCCGGGGGCGCGGGCCCGCCCGAGGTCCGCGACGACCGCGTCGCCCGCCTGCACGGCTCGTACGACGTCCTCCAGGGTCTGGTTGCCGAGGTCGACGGCGAAGTGGTTGAAGGTGCCGCCGGGGAAGATCGCGAGCGGCAGGCCGAGCCGGGCGGCGATCTCCGTCGCGGCGTTGATGGTGCCGTCGCCGCCGCAGGCGCCGAGGGCGCCGCCCTCGGCCTTGGCCCGCCGGGCGGCCTGTTCCAGAAGTTCCACCAGGTCCTGGTCCTCCTGCGGCGCCGTGATCCCGGCCTTGGGCAGCGCGGCGCGCAGATACGCGCTCGCGTCGGGGGTGTCGGCGCTCCAGGAGAGCCCGGAGGACGGGTTCACCACGATGTGCAGTCCGGCGCCCCCGGGCAGCGCGGGAGCGGGCCGCCGCGGGCGTGCCGCCGCGGCCGCCGCCTCCGGTTTGACCGGCCACCAGCGGGCGGTCAGCGCGGCGGCGCCGACACCGATCGCGACGCCCACGGCCACGTCGCCGGGACGCCGGTCGCCCGAGCGCGTGCGGGCCATGGTCAGTGCCGCGGCGCCGGGCACCGCGAACAGGCCGTACCGGGGCGCTTCGAGCAGGACGCCGACGGCGAACGCGGCGGCCGACGCGACCCGGCCGGCCGCGCCCGGCGGCTGCGCCTTGCGGGCCGCCGGGCGCGCCAGCACGCGGGTCACGCCCGAGGCGATGGCGACGGTGCCGATGCCGCGCAGCGCGGCCCGGCGCGCGGTCCGGTTCCCCGACGCGCCGAGGGCCGCGGCGGCGGCGCCCCACGCGAGCCCACCGGCCACGGTCCGCCGCCATCCGGAGGGCCCGGCCGGTCCCGTGGCCGCCCCGCCCGGCCACCACGGCGTGCCACCGCCTGTTCGTCGCCCCGTCCCGCGCCTTCTCATCTGAGGCCCACCCTCGCGTCTCGACAACAGATCTCCTGGTCGGCAAGGTTGTGCCGCCGTTGTCCCTGTTCCCCGACTTCGCGCATTCATGGACCCCGGCCGGTGCGGGGGTCAGATGGTCTTGGGCAGCTTCACCACGGTCACGAAGAAGTCGTCGATCTGGCGGACCGCGGCGATGAACTGGTCGAGGTCGACCGGCTTGGTCACATAGGCGTTCGCGTGCAGTTTGTAGCTGCGCAGGATGTCCTCCTCGGCGGAGGAGGTGGTGAGGACGACGACGGGGATGTGGGCCAGTTCGTCGTCGGACTTGATCCGCTCCAGGACCTGGCGCCCGTCGTACTTGGGCAGGTTGAGGTCGAGCAGGATCAGGTCGGGGCGCGGAGCCTCGGTGTACTGGTTGGCGCGGTAGAGGAAGTCGAGGGCCTCCTCGCCGTCCCGTACGACGTGCAGGGTGTTGCGGATCTTGTTGTCCTCGAACGCCTCGCGGGTCATCAGCTCGTCGCCGGGGTCGTCCTCGACGAGCAGGACCTGAATGGGTACGGCGGGGGTGCTCACGTGTGTGCTCCTTCGGGTGGGCGCGCTGCCTCCTCGGCCCCGGGGGCGGGTTCCGGTCGCGCCATGGGCAGGGTGAAGGACACGCGTGTGCCCGCACCGGCGGCGCCGTCCAGGGTGATGGCGCCCCCGTGATGCTCGACGATCTTGCGGCAGAGGGCGAGGCCGATTCCCGTGCCCTCGTACTCGTCGCGGCCGTGCAGCCGCTGGAAGATGACGAAGACCTTCTCCCTGAACTCGGGTTCGATGCCTATGCCGTTGTCCTGTACGGTCAGCCGCCACGGTCCGTCCTCCGGCTCCGCCTCGCAGCGGACGGCGATCTCGGGCGGCCGGTCGGGGTGGCGGAACTTCACGGCGTTGCCGATCAGGTTCTGCCAGAGCATGGTCAGGGTCGTGACGTCACCCGTCACGGTGGGCAGCGGCCCTTCCCGTACGACACGCGCGCCCGTCTCCTCCAGGACCACGCTGAGGTTGCCGAGTGCCCGGTCCAGTACGTCGTCGAGAGCGACGGGGACCAGTTCCTCGCCGACGCGGCCGACGCGGGAGAAGGTCAGCAGGTCGTTGATGAGGATCTGCATGCGTTTGGCGCCGTCGACGGCGAAGTCGATGTACTGCTTGGCCCGGTCGTCCAGTTGGTCGCCGTACCGTTTCTCCAGGAGCTGGCAGAAGGACGCGATCTTGCGCAGGGGTTCCTGCAGATCGTGCGAGGCGACGTAGGCGAACTGCTCCAGCTCCGCGTTCGAGCGCTTCAGTTCCAGGGTCTGGGCGTCGAGTTCCTCGGCCTGTCGCTCCAGGAGGACCTCACGGGCCTTGGAGGCGGAGAGTTCCTCGACGATGCGGCGGCGCATCTCCTCGACGGCCCGGGCGACCCTTTCCAGGTCGCGTGGCCCGTCGAGCCGGATCCTGTGCTCGAACGCGCCGCCGCTGACGTCCACCGAGGCCGCTTCCAGAACCCGCAGAGGGCGCCCCACGATCCGGTGCAGCAGCAGGGTCAGCGCGAGGCCGCTCGCCAGGAAGGCGGCGAGCATGCCGCCGAAGAGGAGGTTGCGGGACCGGCGGCTGTCGTCGGCCGAGGCGCGGGTCCGGTCGCGCAGTTGCTGGATGTCCTGCTCCAGGGTGGCGAGCTGCCCCCGGATCTCGTCGAACCTGGCCTTGCTCGCCTCCAGGGAGGGGGCTTGGGCGCCGCCGGGCGTGCGGGCCGCCTCGATCAGCGGCTCGGCGTAGTCCCTGCGCCAGGCGTCGCTGAGGCGTCCGGCTGTCTTCAGGTCCGCGGCGATCCTGGAGTGGTCGGCGAGTTGCGTCGCCAGGCGGGCCTCGAAGGTCTTCTCGTCCCGTGCTCCGGACGCGTACGGATCGAGGAATCCGGTGTCCCTGCTCAGTACGTAGCCTCGTACGCCTGTCTCCTGGTCCACCAGCGAGGTCTCCAGCTGGTAGGCGGTGGCGCGGGCCGGCTGGATGCGGTCGGTGAGCAGATCGGTGCGGTCGTCGGCGCGGGCCTGGAGGACACCGCCGGACACGGCGCAGACGATCACCAGCAGCACGTTGGCGGCCAGCACCACGTGGATCCAGCCCTGCACGGTCAGCCGGGCGACGCGTGGGGGCTTTACGTCCTCGGGAGTGTCCGCCGTGGCATCGTCCGGTCCCGGGGCATTCGGCGTACGGATCATGACATCCCGTCCGTCGCCAGGTGCAGGACGGCCACGTCGTCGGCGAGTCCGCCGTGGGAGGCGGTCAGCGCGGCGACGTCCTCGACCACCGCGTCGGCGAACGGGCGCCCGCGCAGGGCCTGGTGTTTCCTCGCCACCGCGAGCAGCCCTTCCTCTCCCAGTCGCCGGCCCGGGGCCACGACGCCCTCGAAGAGACCGTCGGTGAACAGCGTCACGGCGCTGATGTCGTGCGCGGGCAGCTCGGTCTCCGGCCAGTGGGCCCGGCCCGGAAGCAGTCCGAGCGCGGGGCCCGGGGCCGGCTCGAAGAGCTCGATGCCACGCGAGGTACCCACGAGCAGTCCCGGGTGTCCGGCGCGGATCACGCTCATACGGCTGCGGTCCTTGGCGATCCGCAGGACGGTGAGGGTGGCGAAGATGTAGTCCGCGGCGCGCTCGGCGCCGATGATCTCCTCCAGGAGCTCGAGCTGGCGCGTGCCCACGCATCCGGACAGCACGGCGGCCCGCCAGGCCACCCGCAGACAGACGCCGAGCGCGGCCTCCGCCGCGCCGTGGCCGGAGACGTCCCCGATCACCGCGTGCACGGTGCCGTCCTCGCTCTCGACGACGTCGAAGAAGTCGCCGCCGAGCAGCGCGTGGTCCCGTCCCGGGCTGTAGCGCGAGGCCACCTGACAACCGGCTCCCCGCAGCAGGGGTGTGGGCAGCAGTCCGCGCTCCAGGCGCGCGTTCTCCCGGGCCAGCAGCCGGCTCGCCTGGAGTTCGGCGCCCGAGCGCTCCACCTGCTTGCGTTGCAGGGCGTACCGGACCGCGCGGCTGAGCGCCTCGGCGTCCAGGCCGTCCTTGGCGAGGAAGTCCTGCGCTCCTTCGGCCACCGCGGCGAGCCCGGCCTCGTTCTCGGCGACTCCGGTGAGCACCACGACGGCCGCGTCGGGCGCGGCGTCACGCACCAGCCGGACCGCGCCGAGTCCGTGGGTGTCGGGCAGATGCAGGTCCAGCAGGACGCACACGGAGTACGGCGTGGCGTCGAGGAACACGCGTGCCTCGGCGAGGGACTTGCACCAGGTGACCTCCATCGGCAGTCCGCTGTCGGCCAGCACCTCCCGCACCAGCAGCGCGTCTCCGGCGTCGTCCTCGACCAGCAGCAGTACCGCGGTGGCGTCCAGGCCCCAGCGGGGATCCGCACTCCCCTGCCGGGGCACCGCGCCTCGTTCACCTGTCCGCGGCAGGCGATCCGCCACGCTCGCCCCCCTTGAATGGCCCACGACGACCATGGTCCGCTGTGAGCCTACTGGTACGTCGCTCCGGGTCAACGGCGAAGGGCGAGCCGGGCCTTGACGCACTTTCCGACCGGTACCCGCCCGACGGTCACCTCCGTCGCGAGCGCGTGCACGATCTCCAGGCCGTGCCGCCCCACGCGTTCGGGATCCCGGGGATAGCGCCGGGGCAGTGCGGCGCTGCTGTCGTACACGATGACGGTCACGGAGGTGTCGGTTCCCTCCAGTTCCAGGATGTACGGCCCATGGCTGTGCCGGTCCGCGTTGGTGACCAGCTCGCTGACGACCAGCAGGAGGTCGCCGGTGGCCTGTGCGCCGATCTCGGCACACCACTCCGAACGGAGCTGTTCGACGAACAGCTCGGCGAAATGGCGCGCTTCGGCGATGCACCCCGGCTCGCCGGTGTAGTGCGCCGCCCGCCGAAGCGGTTCCACGGGCACGTCGAAGCCAGTCGGTATCACCGCTCCGTCCAAGCGCTCGATCATGTGGTTCTCTCTCGGATGCTGGTACGTCGGGACATTGCGCGTCCGGACGTTGCTGCACAGGGGCTCGTACCCCGTGAAGTCCTCCACAGTCACCCCGATGTTCCCCCGTCCCGGTGGCTTCCGCACACGATTCCCACAAGGGAACGGTGTCATCCCGACGCGGCAGGGCAGGGCCTCCAGGCGAGGCATGACCGGTCACCGAGTTCTCGGTACGAGCAAGGGGCGCGGACGGATGGACGGACAGGAGCCCGAAGTACGGGACGGCATACCGCCCCGGGAACGGGACAACGCCCTGCTCCAGGCCGCCGACCGGCTCGCGGCCGCGGCGGAGATCCTGGTCTCCGTGTCGGCCCGTACGGCGCTCGCGGTCGACAGCAGACTCTCGCCGCCGCTGCTGCGGGCCCTGACCCTGGTGGGCACGGATCCGGGTCTGACGCTCGCGGCACTCGCGGAGCGGGCGCAGATCAGCCGCTCCCGGGCGAGCCGGGTGTGCGACACGCTCGAAGAGGCCGGACTGCTGGCCCGTTCGCCACGCACCGAGGACCGCAGGGGCGTCGGCCTGAGTCTGACCGGCCGCGGCCGCTCGGCCCTCGACCGGGTGCGGGATCAGCGCACCGCCTGGATCAAGGACGCGCTGCTGCGGATGCCGGAGTCCGATCTGAGCGGACTGCTGGCCGCGCTGCGCTCGCTCGGCCCGTCCCTGGCCCACGGGCATCCGGAGCACGCGGAGACACCCGGGCCGTCCGACCGGTCCGTCTGACACGCTCTCAGACCGCATCGGCCTCCAGTGCCTCCCCCACGCCGGGGAAGACCGGCAGCACGTCCGAGACGCCGGTGATGCCCAGCACCCGCTCCACGAACGGGGAGAGGGCGGCCAGCCGGAGCCGCGGGCCGAGCACCCCGTGGGCCCGCAGGACGACGTTGATCGTGGTCGAGTCCAGAAAGGTCACCGCGGCCAGGTCGAGGACCACCGCTCCCGGACCGGCGCGGCCCGCCGCCGCGAGGGCCTCGTCGAGCTCGCCCGCGTTGTCGAGATCCACCTCGCCGCGGACCGCGATCACGGTCGAACGACCGGCCTCGCGCATCGACAGCGACATGGCCGCCTGACCTGGACTCCGGCCTGAATGCACAGCGATCCCTCGAAAGGTTGTCGAATCCGCGGAGAGTGGGGTAACCGCATGGGGACGGTGCGCCACAACGCCGCGATGGAGCGGTGTCAGGCCCTACCGTAGCCGATCGTTGTCATTTGACAACAATTGCCGTCAGGCAACAATCTGGTTCCCCTGCGATCCCAAGTCCGGCGACCCGTGGGCCGGTTGTCGCAGTGATGGGGTCGCAGTGACGGGTCGCACCGAAGGGACGCAGATGGAGCTAACCGGTACCGGTCGCATGCCCGGGCGCCCGGCCGGACCCGCCGGAGCGCTCTTCGAGCTGGTCCAGCGCGGTCGCCCGGAACGCTTCGAGGCCTTCGGTGAGCCGGGCGACGTCCGCCGAGGACATCTGCTCCAGCACGGCCCGCACCTCGCGCGCACGGTGCTCCCGCAGTTCGCTCAGCACCTGCTCGCCGAGCGGGCTGAGGCCGACCTCGACCTCGCGCCGGCTCGTCGAGCTCGGCACTCTGCGGATCAGGCCGACTGCCTCCATCCGGTCACACAGACGGCTGACCGAGGAGGGACGCGAGGCCAGGGCGTCACCGAGCGAGCGAAGATTCATGGACCCGCCCTGCTCGATCACGATCAGGGCCCGTAGCTGAGAGGGCGGCACCGGTCCGGACGGCGCGGACTCCTGCCCTCGGCCCCACAGGAGTTCGAGGAGCTCCGAGACGGCGTCGAGGGTATGCGCGGCTTCGTCTCGGGAGACGGGTGGACGGATCGAGCGAGGCACCGATCCACCTTGTCATCAACTCAAGGCCATTGCCAGCCGCGCCGGTCCACCGGAGCCCTCGTGACAGACCCCTGCGACCACGCAGACCGCCTCGCACGACCACCGCACGAGAAAGTCATCACGACCGTGACCTCTGTGAACGACGTCGACAGAGCCCTGCGCGCGGCCCCGCCGCACGCGCTGCTCGACACCCTGCGCCCCCTACTGACGGATGTCTGGGGGGCGATCGACGCCGACCTGCTGCTGGCGGACTACGGGATGACCGTGCTGCAGCCGGTCGAGGAGCCCGGCGACCCCGCGCGTGCCGTGTCCCTGCACAACACCCCCGAGAGCCGCGCCTTCGGCAGTCAGGAGCCGCACGAGGAACACCCCCGCAACACCGAACGGACGCGTCTGCATCTGCCGGTCACCGCCCGGGGCGAACGCCTGGGCATCCTCACCGTCCTGCTGCCCCCGGGGCCCGTGGACCCCTCGGTGACCGACGAACTCGTGCAGGTGGCCGATCTGCTGGGCCACGCGATCGTCGTGGCCGAACGGGACACGGACGTCTACCGTCAGGCCCGGCGGGTCGGCCGGCTGACGCTGGCCGCCGAAATGCAGTGGGAGCTGCTCCCGGGCCGGGCCTCTGCCCGCGAGGAGTTCGCCGTCGGCGCCCAGCTGGAGCCCGCGTACGCGGTGCGCGGGGACAACTTCGACTGGTCCTCGGACGCACACCGGCTCACCCTGTCGATCATCAACGGGATGGGGGACGGCATCCACGCGTCCTTGCTGACCCACCTGGCCGTCGGCGCCCTGCGCAACGCCCGCCGCGCCGGGCTCCCGGTCGCCGACCAGGCCAGACTCGCCGATCAGGCCCTCTACGCCCAGCACCACGGCGACCAGCACGTGTCGGCGCTGCTGCTCTCCTTCGACCTCGCCACCGGCAGCGCGCTCGCGGTGGACGCGGGCTCGCCCCGGATGTGGCGCCGCCGGGGCACGGCCGTGGAGCGGATCGCGCTGGAGGCGCAGCTGCCGCTCGGCATGTTCGAGGAGTCCGACTACGTGGCGCAGGAGTTCGGCGTCCTGCCCGGTGACCGGCTCCTGGTGGTGAGCGACGGGGTGTACGACGCCCTGTCCCCGCTGGGCGAGGTCTTCGGGGAGCGGGCGCTGGCCCGTGCCGTGTCGGCCACCGCCCTGCTGCCCGCGGCCGACGTACCGCGCGCCGTCCTCGACGAGCTGGCCCGCTACCGCGTCACCGAACCGCTGGACGACGCCCTGATCGTGTGCCTCGACTGGTCCGGCAGAACGGTCGGCACGCCGTCCGGCTGACGTCTCGCCCGGGTCGGCCGCCGAAATGACGACGGCCACCGCGCATTCCCCGGTCCGCTCGGGGCACGCGGACCGGGCGGAATCCGGCCGACGGCGGCCGGGGCCCGAAGGCCCGGAGGTGGACGGTGGACTGGTGGATGTGGCCGGTCGTCGTGATCGCGGCCCTGGTGCTGCTGAGCGCGGCGGCGGTCTGGGTGCAGACGAGCAGACGGTCGGGGACCGTCATCGCCGTGCGGCGCGGGCACCGGTTCGGGAAGCGGGAGGTGCGATGAGCGAGTTGATGTCCGCGCGTGACCTCGCTGGACGGCCGGTGGTCACGCTCGGCGGTGAGGCGGTGGCGCGGGTCAAGGACACCGTCTTCGACGGGCCCGCGGGACGTGTCACCGGCTTCACGCTCAACGGCCGGGGGCTGCTCGCGGGGCCGCTGAAGCAGAGCCTGCCGTGGAGCGCGGTCCACTCGCTGGGCCGCGACGCCGTCATGATCGTCAGCCGGGGGGTCCTCGCCGAACCGGCCGCGGTGATCGCCCGGGACGAGGCGGCGCACGGCCGGGTGCTGGGCGCCAGGGTGCTCACGGACGGCGGCACTGAGGTGGGAACCGTGCTCGACCTCGTCGTCGAGGCCGGTATCAGCGGCCGCGTGGTGGGGTTCAAGATCGCCGCCCGTCAGTCCCTGGAGTCCGGTTCGAAGCGCCGCCGCCGCAGGGTGTACGTCCCCCGGGGCGAGACGCTCGCCGTGTCGGGACAGGCTCTTGTCATCCCCGCGGACGCGACCCGCTTCGTCGCGGACGACCTGGCCGGTTTCGCCGCCCAGGTCGAGGCGTTCCGGCTCCGGGACACCGCCGACCGGACGGAACCCGCACCGTGACGCTGTTCTCCGGGATCCGCGGCCTGCCGGTCGTCACGCTCGGCGAGGCGGACGAGCTCGGCGTCGTCAGGTCACTCACGATCGATGTCGTATCGGGGCTGGTCGGCCAGGTGCGCCTCACGCCGGCCCGGGGTCGCAAGGAGATCGCGATCGACTGGAGCGCCTTGCACGTGATCGGCCCGGAGGCCGTCCTCGTCCGGTCGGGCGCCACCCTGGACACCGCCCCTCCCCCGGCGCCCGCGGACATCCTGGGCGTCCGGGTCCTGAGCGAGGACGGGGACGAGCGCGGCACCGTGCGGGACATCGCCTTCGACCCGGTCACCGGCCGCGTCGAGAAGATGTGCACGGCCCTGGGCGACATCCCGGGCGACCGGCTGGTCGGGCTCGGGGACTACGCCCTGGTCGTACGGACCGGCTGAGGTCGCCTCAGTACCCGGGAGGCGTCAGGGCCGGCTCCGGCGCGTCGTAGGACGACGAGGTGTCCGGCGTCGTGGCGCCCGCACTCGCCGTGATGTCGGTGGTCGTGTCGGGAGACGTGCGGCCGGAGTACGCCCCCGCCGACTCCGATGCCGTCACGACAGGGTCGGAGGAGGAGTGCTCCGCATCCGATGACGAAGAGGTGCGCGGAGACGGCGCATCGGACGACGAGGAGGAGGGTGAGGAAGGGGAGGCAGAAGAAGAGGACGGCGACGGGGACGAAGGGGGCGGAGACTTCGATGCCGGAGACTTCGGTGGCGCCGACGACTCGCTCACCGCGGGGGACGGCTTCGCCGGAGGGTACGTCTCCTTGTCCCGGCGGCCGTCGGAGTCGCCCCGGTGACGACCGACCCATGCGTCGCGGTGGGGGTCGTAGATGACGAAGACGTCGATGGTGGTCGTCGCGGGCACGACGACCACCACGTTCTGCGACCGGTACGAGGCCCAGGTGTCACCGGTCCGCCTGGGCACGGTCTGCTGCGCGACCGCCGGTGTCAAGGGGTTCCCGCAGGCACAGCGCACGCGCGGCACCCCGTGGCCGTCGACGAGGACCGCCGTGCCCGACTGGAGCACCGCCTGGTAGCCGGTGGCCGCGCCGCCCCGGTAGCCGTGGTTGGTGACGCGCGTGTCCATCCGCAGCTGTACGGGGGTGAGCGAGCGCAGGTAGGCGGGGACCTCGGTGGGCCGGACGTCCTCCACGGAGGCGAACGCCTTGTTCTTCGCCGGCTCCGCCCTGAGCGCCTTGACCTGCTTCTCCACATCGCAACTCGCGGTGTTGCGGGTGCCGCCGTAGAGCCCGGGTGCGGAACCCGACACACCGCGCGTCACATTGGCGGACTCCGGCGCGTTCGCCGCCGGTGTCACCGGCGCGATGGAACTGTCCTTCGCCGTCGACTCCGTGAACGGGTAGGGACCCGGTTTGCTCGCGGCCTGTAGGAACAGCTCACCGCCCGACGCCGTGCCGGACGTTCCGCCCGGGCGGGAGAGGACGACACCGAGCACCACCCCGGCCGCCACGACCCCGGTGATCAGCGCCATCCGCGGCGCCGACTTCCACCAGGGGCGGTCCGGACCGCCTCCGTGACGGGGCCGGCCGCCGGGACCACCGCCTCCGGAACCGCCTCCACCCGGCGGACCGGTCGGCGGTCCGGTCGGTGGACCACTGAGCGGACCGCTCGGCGGAACACTCGGCGGTGGCGGGAGCGGGCGGCCGATCCCTTGGGTCGGAGCGTCGTCGGAGGCACCCGGCCGGGGGGAGCCCGACAGCGGTCCCGAAGGAGGCCCGGTGGGCCGGTCGGAGGACGGCGGGTCGACGCTCACGGGCTCTTCCTCCGAGCGTAGGGATCTCGCGGCATTTCACGCCTTATATGCCGTTTCATTCCACAACGAGCCCATTGTGTGCTCCGGCCGGGTGTCCCCCGCAAGCTGACGCGGTCGGCCCTCCCGACGGGCGGTGGACCCCGGTGCTGCTTAGCGTGGCAGCGTGCGCCCGCAGACACGGTCCGACCAGGTCATCGCCGCTCCAGGCGAGCGGACGGCCGCCCGTCACGGCTGGGTCCAGGCCCTGCTGGCGGTGGTGGCCGGGGTGATCGTCATGCTCGCGGTCGCCGCCCTCGGGCTGTGGGGTGCCGGTGCGACGGGCCTGCCCGAGCACGCCTACCCACGGGTCGTCGCGGCCTCCGTGGTGACCGCGGTCGGCGGCACCATCGAGCTCGCGGGTGACGCGGGCGTGATCGCCGACACCCGGGCGGGACTGACGGTGATCCCTCTGTCGGTCACGCTCGCGGGGGCCCTGATGATCGCCGCCGGGTTCCTGCGGCCGCTGCGGCACCGGGCCGTCGCGGGTGCCGCCGAGTTGGCCGGCTGGGCCGCCAGAATCGCGGTCCTGTGGCTGCTGGCCCTCCTCGGACTCGCGCTCTACTCCCACCAGAACTTCAAGATCTCCCTCGGTACCGGGACGATCAGCGACATCGGCGACCTCATCGGGGTCTCGCCCGAGGTGGGCTTCAAGACAGCCGTGCCGGTGACTCTGTTCTACGGGGTGCTGTGGCTCGCGGGTGTCCTCGTCCTCGCCCTGTTGGTGTCGCGCGGAGCTCCGCTCCCGGCCCGGCTGCTGCGCTTCCAGGAGTCGGTGCGCCCGGCCGCGTACGCCATGGTCGTCCTGCTCCTCGCCTGCGTCGCGGCGGGAGCGCTCGTCGCGCTGGTGGTGGCCGCGACGCGCGGACACGTCCCCGAGACCTTCGCGGTGATCTTCCTCGGGCTGCCCAACCTCGCCTGGCTCGCCTTCACGATCGGGCTGGGCGCCACCTGGCGGGGGCGGGTGGACGGGCCGTTCGGGCTGCCCATGCCGCACGTCCTCGACGAGGTGCTGCGCACCCCGGACGTCTCCGCGGTCAATCTGCGCACCCTGGGCCACTACGACGGCAGGGTGTGGTGGCTGCCGGTCGTCGACGCACTGCTGCTTTTGGGCGCCGCGTTCCTGATGGCCGCCCGCTCACCGGCCCGGATGCGGGCCTGGCAGCACGCCGTCCGCATGGCCCTCGCGCTGGCGCTCGCGGTGCTCATGATCTGCCTGGTCGGCAGGATCTCGGCGCACTACGGCCTGTCGCTCATCGGCATCGGTGACGCCGCCGGCGGCCTCGCGGGCGAGCTCTTCCTCAAGCCGAAATTCTGGAGCGCGCTCGGCCTCGCCGTCGTGTGGGGCCTGGTGACCGGGTTCCTCGGCGCCCTGCTGGCGAGGGGAGTCCACCGAAAGGGCGAGGTCGTGCAGGACACGGTCGGCTAGGAGGCGGCACGGCAGGACACCAGCGGCCAGGGCGGTCGGCTCCCGCGCTGTCAGCGGTCACCCGGCTCGTCCACCCCCGGGACCAGACGGGTCGGTTCATGGTCGTCGGGCGCCCGTACGACACCTGTGCGCGCCCGGCCCGGAACGCTCCCGTTCCGCTCCCCGGTCGCCGCCGGTTCGTCCGCGACCGCGTACGTGCTCAGCCGCGTCCCGTCGGTGTACACCCAGCGCTCGTGCTCGGCGTCGTACAGCCAGAGGGACTCGCCGTCGACGACCACCCCGATCCGCTGCCCGCGTGTGAGGCCGCGGAAGGACGCGCCGTCCAGCCGCCCGGCCGCGAGGTCCTCGGCCGCGCTCCGATAGCGGATGAGGGCCTGCTCGACGCGGGCGAGGAGCGGGCGAGGGTCGGCCGTTCGGGTGAGGGGCTCGCCCTCCGCGGGCGGCGGCTGCGGTACGGCGACCAGCAGTCGGCCGTCGACCCAGGCCGACCAGCCGTTGGCGCAGACGACCCGGCCCCAGTCACCGAGCCGCTCGACGAGCTGCACCGGGAGCAGCCCGTCGAGCGGCACGGTGGGCCGGGAGGGGTCCGGCGCCTCCCAGGCGGGCAGGCCGTCCGGCGGAACGACGTGCGTCGGGCGGAACTCGTCGGTCGTCGCCGGGTCGGGAGTCGTCATCGCACCTACTTCCGCATGACCTCGGGTTCGTGCCGCCGCAGCAGCCGGGCCACCACGCACCCGAAGACGATCGACAGCACGACCAGCATGCTCACGTTGACCAGCCACACGCTGGGCTCGTGCCGGAACAGCGGGTCGGAGGTGAGCGACCCCGGGACGATCCGGCCCAGGGCGATGGTCCCCGACATCGCACCCAGGGCCCAGCGGGCGGGGACGAGCCAGGCCAGTTGCTCCATGCCGGGCACCCCGTGCAGCGTGAGCAGCGCGCCGCTGAACACCACCTGGACGACGGCGATCAGCACCAGCAGCGGCATGGTGACCTCCTCCTTGGTCACCACGGCGGAGACCAGGAGGCCGAGCATCATCGCGCTGAAGGCCAGCAGGGCCACGACCAGCGTGATCTCGAGAAGCGGTGACATGAGGACACCTTTGCCGCGGGGCGCGTTGAGGTCGACGCCGAACAGCGCGACGAGGGTCAGGACGACGGCCTGGAGAACGGTGATGGTGCCGAGGACCACGATCTTCGACATCAGGTACGCCGACCGGGACAGGCCGACCGCGCGCTCCCGCTGGTAGATGACCCGTTCCTTCACCACTTCGCGTACGGCGTTGGCCGCGCCCGCCAGGACTCCGCCTATGCAGAGGGTGAGCAGCGCGTTCATCGACGTCTCCAGCGTCAGTTTGCTGCCCGCGACGGCTCGGGCCATCACCCCCATGATGCACGGCAGCGCGATCATGACGGCGAGGAAGGTCCGGTCGGCGCTGAGCACGGCCGCGTACCGGCGCACCAGGGTGCCGAGTTGCGCGCCCCAGCTCTGGGCCTTGGGTGGCGGTCCGACGGGGGCGGCCGGGCCGGGCCGGGCCGGATGAGGCTGTGGGCTGGAGCTGTCGATGTACCGGCCCTGGAGCGGCGAGCTCCGGTACTCCCCCGCCCAGTCCCGGTCCTGGTCCCGCTCGAAGGCCTCGAAGGCCTCGGGCCACTGCTCGTAGCCGAAGTAGGCGAGCGCGTCTTCGGGCGGTCCGAAGTAGGCGACCTTGCCGCCGGGAGCGAGCACCAGGAGCCGGTCGCAGACGTCGAGGCTGAGCACGCTGTGGGTGACCACGATGACCGTACGGCCGTCGTCCGCGAGGCCGCGCAGCATGTGCATCACCGAGCGGTCCATGCCGGGGTCGAGACCGGAGGTGGGTTCGTCCAGGAACAGCAGCGACGGCTTGGTCAGCAGCTCCAGGGCCACACTGACCCGCTTGCGCTGACCGCCGGACAGACTGTGGATGGGCAGGCCGGCGCGCTGCTCCAGGCCCAGTTCCTGGATGACCTCGTCGACCCGGGCCTGGCGCTCCGCCTTCGCGGTGTCCTGCGGGAAGCGCAGCTCGGCGGCGTACGCGAGGGCGCGCCGCACCGTCAACTGGGCGTGCAGGATGTCGTCCTGCGGCACGAGGCCGATGCGCTGGCGCAGCTCGGCGTAGTCGCGGTAGAGGTCGCGGCCGTCGTACAGGACGGCTCCGCGGTCGGCGGGGCGCTGCCCGGTGAGGGCGTTGAGGAGCGTGGACTTCCCGGCGCCGCTGGGGCCCACGACGGCCAGCAGACACTTCTCGCCGACGGGAAAGGACACCTGGTCGAGGAGGATCTTGCGGCCACGGTCGACGGCGACGGTCAGTTCCTGGACATCGAGGGAGACCTCGCCGGTGTCGACGTACTCCTGCAACTCGTCTCCGACGAGGCAGAACGCGGAGTGGCCGATGCCGACGATGTCACCGGGGATGATCGCGGCGCGGGTGACGGGCTGCCCGTTGAGGAACGTGCCGTTGTGGCTGCCGAGGTCGAGGATCTCGTACGTCCTGTCCGGGTGGGCCAGCAGTTCGGCGTGCCGCCGGGAGACGACCAGGTCGTCGATGACCAGGTCGTTGTCGGCGCCGCGGCCGATGCGGACGGTGCGGGTGGGCAGCGGCCGTACGGTGGTCGGCCGTGGGAAGGTGCCGCTGGCCCAGGGCTGGAATTCGCCCGAGGGCCGCTGCGGGGTCTTGTCGGCGAAGACCGCACGGGGGCCGTCGGAGGGGCTGCCGAAGTGGATGACGCTGCCGGGTCCGACGCCCCATTCGCGAACTCGCCTGCCGTCGGCGTACGTGCCGTTCGTGCTGTTCTCGTCCTGGATCGTCCAGTGGTCGGCCTCGGGCCGCAGGACCGCGTGGTGCCACGAGACCCGGACGTCGTCGATGACGATCTCGCTCGACGGGTCACGCCCGACGTGATAGTCGCGGCTCGGACTCAGCACCGTGGAGCCCGTCTCCGTTTCGAGGACGAGTTCGGGCGCCGTCGGCGCGACCGACCGCTCTCCCATGCCCAGAATTCTAGCTATTCGTTCATATATGCGCCTGATCAGCGGCTCATGGCCGGTGCTGAGCGAGCTCCGCGAGGCGGGTCAGGGCGGGCATCGCGTCCGCGATCCCGCGCCGCCCGGGGGTCAACCGGGCGAGGAGCGGCGCCAGACGGCCTCGGGGATGTGGACGAGGGCGGCGGGTCTGCCACTCAGGTCGGGACACCGCTCCACCAGCCGAGTCCACCGGCGTCCGCACCAGGACGCCTACGACCCGCGGCGGCGCACGCTCGTCTCCGACGGCTCCGACCTGGCGCTGATGGCCGGCGGGACCCTCCGGGAGCCGCCCGGCGGCGGTCAGGCTGCGGAGCTGCCGAGGGCGGCGGCGGTCCGCTGCATGCGCAGCGCGTCGACGGATTCGGCGAGCAGTTCGTACTCGGTGGTGTCGTCGCTGGTGGCGATGCGGACGAGCTTTCCGGCGGCCAACTCCTCGGCTACCAGCTCCTGTTGGAGGGTGTCACCGCACCAGGCGCGCAGGACGCTCGGCACGTCGGGGACGGTGTCCGCCACCGGCGCGATCGAGTTCGGCGGGAAGGTCGGATCGTCGGGCTGCGGATCGAGCCGCGACGCCATCCAGGAGGCCCGGTCCCGCATCCACCACAGGGCCAGCGCCAGGGTGGGCGCGCGATAGGTCCCCAACGGGACGCCGACGCGTCTACCTCCGCATATTCCGTATGCGGTCACATGGCACAGGAATTCGTCGTGCACGATCGCTCCCCCATTGCAACGCTCTCCGCCGGCCCGGCCTCGCTTTCCCTGCGGCTCGTTCACTGCGTGCGGCTCGTTCGTGGTGCACGGTGGTACTGCGCGCGTCGTGCATGGTCGTGCAGCGCGCGGGCGTGGCTGAATCGCCCTGTCACTCGAGTATCGCCACTCCTGACACTCTGTCACCATGCCATTCCAGCCAGTCTCCTGGCATATTCACCGCCCGGTTTGGCCGAAACGCGACTCGCTGTCCTTACCCGGGAGGTAATCGACGTCCTCGGGCGTCGGCGGGCATGGTTGCGGTATCGGATCCCGGCGGGGAACCACCGCCCAAAATCCACTCGTTGACCAGCAACTACCTTACTTTCCACGGAGGTTGATCCACCATGTCCGCAGCCGACAACCGTTACGAGAACGCCGTCGCCCGCTACTTCGAGGCCTGGAACGCCACTGACCGCGATGCGCTCACCAAGGCGGTCGCCGCCGCCTGGAGCGCGGACGGCAGCTACACCGACCCGCTGGCCGAGGTCCGCGGGCACGACGGGATCGCGGCGGTGATCGCGGCGGCGCACGAGCAGTTCCCGGGGTTCTCCTTCCGGCCCGCCGGGCCGGTCGACGGGCACCACGACATCGCCCGCTTCGGCTGGGAACTGGTCAACGACGCCGACGGCACGGCGCCCGTCGCGGGATTCGACGTGATCACCCTGGACGGCGACGACCGGATCCGCGGCGTGCACGGATTCCTGGACCGCGTGCCGACCCAGTGACGCTCCCGCGCCTCCAGTGCGTCAGGGCGGAGTTCGACGAGTTTTCCCGCCTCCGGTGGTCTCTTGAGCAGGACAGCCACCGGAAGCGGAGGACCATAGGAACACCGTCGGCAGGAAAGACCGGGCGGGCTGCACCAGCAGTTCAGCGCGGCGCTGCGCAAGAGCCCCGACGACGGCGGCTGGACCTGTGTCGTCTGGCCGGAGTCCGTCTCCTTCTTCGGAACCCGCGGGCTGGTGAAGGTCAGCGGCACGATCGACGGGCACCCCTTCCGCGGTTCCTTCACGGCCCTGGGGGACGGCGCCCACAAGCTGCCGATGAAGGCCGACGTGCGCAAGGCGATCGGGAAGCAGGAGGGCGACACCGTCACGGTCCGCCTGGAGGAGCGCCTCAGCCCGTGAGGGCGGCCCGCGCGACGTCACGGTAGCGCCGCGGCGCGACACCCGTCGTCCGCTTGAAGGCGTTGCTGAACGCACTCTCGGACGTGTAGCCGACCCGCTGGGCCAGGGCCGACACCGATGTCTCACCGTCCCGCAGGGCCCGGCGGGCCAGACTCATCCGCCAGTCCAGCAGATACGTCAGGGGCGGCACCCCGGCCACGGCCCGGAAGCGCTCGGCGAAGGTGGTCCGGGACATGGCCGCCGCCCTGGCGAGCTCCTCCAGCTGCCAGGGGCGGCCCGGGTCGGCGTGCATGAGCCGCAGCGCCGGGGCGATGCGCTCGTCGGCGAGGGCGCGCAGACGTCCGGCAGGCAGGGCGTCGGCGTCCGTGAGATAGGCGCGCAGGACCTGGACGAACATGAGCTGGGCGAGCTGGTCGGCCGCGAAGTCGGCCCCGGCCCGCTCGGTGGTCAGTTCGCGCAGCAGCTGGTCGAGCAGCCAGCGCATGACCGGCGCCTCCTCGGCGCCGGAGCGGACACACAGCAGCGGCGGCAGGGCGTGCAGGAGCAACTCCTCGCCCGCCCGGCCGAGTTCGATGTGCCCGCCGACGAAGACGGCATCCTCTCCGCCGCCGTAACGAATCACGGACCCGGCGGTGTCCGCGAAGAGTGTCGCGGCGTCCGCCGGCTCCACGGACGGATCGCTCGCGACCACGAACGCCCGGCTGCCGTCGAACACGGCCACATCACCCGGCTCCAGCCGTTCGAACTCCGGCAGTCCGTCCAGGGACACCGACATGCCGCCCTTCACCACCGCGGCGATCTTGAGCATCCCGGGCGGCGGGAAGCGCAGCGCCCAGTCACCGCCGGCCGTGAAACCGCCGGAGATGACGCACCGGGCGTCCATGAGGCCGAGGGTGTCGGAGAGAGGATCCGCAGGCATGTCCGTACTATCGCGCAAGTAATGCGGACTATCAAGCATTCATCGTACGGAGCCCCGGTTCTACGGTGGTCGGGAAGGCACACATGAGGAGAGCCGAACCATGACCACCGAGCAACAGCAGCAGCCCCTCCACTCCGGATTCGACGCCGCGTCCAGCGCCGAGGACGTCATCAAGGGCATCGATCTGACCGGCAAGGTCGCCGTCGTCACCGGCGGCTACTCCGGCATCGGCCTGGAGACCGTGCGCGTCCTGCGGGCCGCGGGCGCCGAGGTCGTCGTACCGGCGCGGGACACCGAAAGGGCGCGGGCCGCGCTCAAGGGGATCGACGGCGTCGAGACCGCGCCCATGGATCTGCTGGATCCCGCCTCGATCGACGCGTTCGCCGAGCGCTTCGTCGGCTCCGGGCGGCCGCTGCACATCCTCGTCAACAGCGCGGGCGTCATGGCGACGCCGCTGACGCGCGACGCCCGGGGGTACGAGGTGCAGTTCGCCACGAACCACCTCGGCCACTTCCAGCTGGTCGCCCGCCTGTGGCCGGCGCTGCGCCGGGCGCACGGGGCCCGGGTCGTCTCGGTGTCCTCGTGGGGCCACCGGTTCTCGCCCGTCCTGCTCGACGACCCGCACTTCGAGCACCACGCGTACGACCGCTGGGTCGCCTACGGGCAGTCGAAGACGGCGAACATCCTCTTCGCGCTCGGTCTCGACGAGCGGGGCAGGGCGGACGGGATCCGGGCCTTCGCCCTTCACCCGGGAAGCATCGTCGACACCGGTCTGAAGAAGTACCTGGCCGAGGAGGACCTCAGGGCCGTCGGCGTCCTCGACGCGGACGGCCGGCCGATCCTCGACCCGGAGCGGCAGCTGAAGACCGTCGAGCAGGGGGCGGCCACCAGCGTGTGGTGCGCGACCAGCCCCCTGCTCGAGGGCAGGGGCGGCGTCTACTGCGAGAACAGCGACATCGCCCCTCCGATGTCCGCGGAGGAGGGCCGTGAGTGGTCCCTCGGGAACAGGTCGTGGAAGGCCGGCGTCGTGCCCTACGCCGTGGACCCGGTGGCGGTCGACCGCCTCTGGGAGCTCAGCGAGCGGCTCACGGCCTGACGACCGGGCTCCCTGGCCCGGCCGGCTTCTCCTGGGGCCTGATCAGCGGGCCTCAGGCCTTGATGATCGCGTCGATCCGCGCCAGCTCCTCCGCGGTGAAGTCCAGGGCGCGGGTGGCCGCGACGCTGTCCTCCAGCTGCTGGGGGCTGCTCGCGCCGATGAGCGCGGAGGTCACTCGGCCGCCGCGCAGCACCCAGGCGAGCGCCAGCTGCGCCAGGGACTGGCCGCGGGACTTGGCGATCTCGTCGAGGGCGCGCAGCTGCCCGACCAGGTCCTCGGTGACCGTGTCGGCGCTCAGGAAGGGGCTGTCGCTCGCGGCGCGCGAGCCCTCCGGGATGCCGTCGAGGTAGCGGCTGGTGAGCAGGCCCTGCTCCAGCGGGGAGTAGGCGATGGAGCCGACCCGCAGCTCGTCCAGCGTGTCCAGGAGCCCCTCGTCCTCGGGGCGGCGGTCGAGCATCGAGTAGCGCGGCTGGTGGATCAGCAGCGGGGTGCCGAGCTCGGCCAGGATGCGGGCGGCTTCCCGGGTCTGCTCCGCGGAGTAGTTGGAGATGCCGACGTAGAGCGCCTTGCCCTGCTGGACCGCCGAGTGCAGGGCGCCCATCGTCTCCTCCAGGGGAGTCTCCGGGTCGGGGCGGTGCGAGTAGAAGATGTCCACGTAGTCCAGGCCCATCCGGGCCAGGCTCTGGTCGAGCGAGGACAGCAGGTACTTGCGGGAGCCCCACTCACCGTAGGGGCCCGGCCACATCAGGTATCCGGCCTTGGTGGAGATGACCAGCTCGTCGCGGTGGTGCGCGAAGTCCGCCTTCAGGGCGTCGCCGAGCGCCGACTCGGCGGCGCCGGGCGGCGGACCGTAGTTGTTGGCCAGGTCGAAGTGGGTGACACCGAGGTCGAAGGCGCGGCGCAGGATCGCGCGCTGGGTCGCCACCGGCCGGTCGGGGCCGAAGTTGTGCCACAGGCCGAGCGACAGCGCGGGCAGCTTCAGTCCGCTGCGTCCGGTGCGCCGGTAGGGCATGTCCGCGTAACGGTCGGGGTGTGCGGTGTACAACGCGTACTCCTGGTAGGCCGGGAAAACAGGTCTCCACTCTCGCGCGGGCACGGTGCAGAGGTCCAACGGGAGAATCGGATGGGACTGTGCGACGGCGCTTCTCAATCGGCGACTACTGTGGTGCCCCATGGAACTGCGCCACCTTCAGCACTTCGTCGCGGTCGCCGAGGACCAGCACTTCACCCGGGCGGCGGAACGGCTGATGGTGTCGCAGTCGGGACTGTCGTCCTCCATCCGTGCCCTGGAGCGGGAGCTTCAGGCTCCGCTGTTCGTGCGTACCACCCGCCGGGTCACGCTCACGGAGGCCGGTCGCGCGCTGCTCGGCGAGGCGGAGCGGATCCTCGCCCAGGTGCGCTCGGCGCAGGACGCCGTGGCTGCCGTACAGGGCGTCCTGCGCGGCACGCTCTCCCTCGGCACCGAGCAGTGCATCGCGGGCGTCGACGTGGCCAAGCTTCTCGCGGCGTTCCGGCGGCGCCATCCCGACGTCGAGATCCGGCTGCGGCAGGCGGGTTCCGAGGCGCTGGCCGAGGAGGTCGCCGCGGGCCGTCTCGACCTGGCCTTCGCCGTCAGGACGCGGGCGGACGGGGACCAGCTGCGGTCGGTCCCGCTGACCAGCGAGCCGATGACCGTGCTCTGCCATCCCACGCACCACCTCGCGACCGCCGCCGTGGTCACGCCCCAGGAGCTGGGCGGCGAGGCCTTCGTCGACTTCCACCCCGACTGGGGGCCGCGCCGCACCACGGACGCGGCCTTCGCGGCGGCGGACGTACGGCGGACGGTGGCGCTGGAGGTCAGCGACGTGCACAGCCTGCTGGAGCTGGTCCACGAGGGCCTCGGCATCGCTGTCGTGCCCCGCCACTTCGGCCACAAGCGCGAGGCCGGCGATCTCACCGCACTTCCCTTCAAGGGCGCCAGTGAAGCCTCGTACGAGACGGTCGCCGTGCTGCCGCCGCCGGACGCCACCAGTCCGGCGGCGCGGGCGCTGATGGTGCTTCTGGACACCCCGCGAGAGGGGGCCTGACACCACCCGCGGAGGGGCTCCAGCACTCCTGACCGGGCCCGCCGCCCGGCCGCAGACTCGTGGACGTCCACGAAGACAACTGCGAGGCTGGAGTACGGAGATGGCGGATCACACACGGCGGACGGTCCTGCGCGCGACGGCGGTCGCGGCGGCGGGCGGGCTCGCCGGCGCGATGGGGGGCCAGGTGGCAGCGGCGGCAACGGTGCCGGGCACGGCGGCACAGGGCGGGCATCGGTTCCCCTTCCTGGAGGGGGCGTTCAAGCCCGTCACCGAGGAGCTGACGGCGTTCGACCTGCCGGTCACCGGACGCATCCCGCGCGAGCTGAACGGCCGCTTCCTGCGCAACGGCCCCAACGTCCTGGGCCTGGAGGACCCGCGCGCCCACCACTGGATGCTCGGTGAGGGCATGGTGCACGGCGTGCGGCTGCGGGAGGGTCGCGCGGAGTGGTACCGCAACCGCTGGGTCCGCTCGGCCTCCGTGGCGAAGAAGCTCGGCGAGCCGTACCCCGGGCCCGTCCCGCCGGACGACTTCCCGTGCAACACCCATGTGATCGGGTACAGGGGACGGATCCTGGCCCTCCAGGAGAGCGGGCCGCTGCCGTACGAACTCGACCACGAGCTCGGCACGGTGGGCACGTACGACTTCCGCGGCACCCTCGAAGGGGCCTTCACCGCCCACACCAAGTTCGACGCGGCGGCCGGAGAACTGCACGCGATCGCCTACTACCCCACCTGGGACCACGTGCGGCACCAGGTGATCGACCACACGGGCCGGGTCGCGAGGACCACACGGATCCCGGTCGCGGACGCGCCGATGATGCACGACTTCGCGCTCACCGAGAAGTATGTCGTGATCTTCGATCTGCCCATCACCTTCGACCCCGCGGGAGCCGAGCGGGGCGACCTCGTGCCGTACGTCTGGAACGAGAAGCACCCGACGCGGGTCGGTCTGCTGCCGCGCGCGGGCGGCGAGGTCCGCTGGTTCGAGGTGGATCCGGTCTACTACTCGCACACCCTGAACGCGTACGACGAGGGCTCGTCCGTGGTCGTCGACATGACGACCTACCCGGCGCCCTTCTACGTCGCGGGCCGCGGCTCCGACGGACCGTACGGCGCCGGCACCGCCTCGCTCGAACGCTGGACGATCGACGTGGCGCACGGCCAGGTGCGCACCAGGACCCTCGACGACCGCCCCCAGGAGTTCCCGCGCGTCCACGAGGCGTTGGTGTCCAGGCGGCACCGTTACGCCTACACGGCCGCCGCAGCGGACATGACCCTGGCGTATCTGACGCCCGACGGGAACCCGCCCGACCGGGCCTTCGCCAACGCGCTGATCAAGCACGACCTGCTGCGCGGGACCACACAGGTCCACCGGCTGCCGCGGGACGCCGCCGCGGGGGAAGCCGTCTTCGTACCCTCCGAGGGCGCACGGGCCGAGGACGACGGCTACGCGATCGCCTATGTGCACAATTCCGATCGCGGGGCCGCCGACCTGGTGATCCTGGCCGCCCAGGACTTCACGGGCGAGCCGGTCGCCCGGATCCATCTCCCGGGGCGGGTGCCGCTCGGCTTCCACGGGAGTTGGATTCCGGACGCATGAGGGACCGCGATGCGCGATGGTGGACGCATGCATGCAAAGGACATCCTCATCGACGCGTACAGCCGCATCCAGGAAGAGGTCCATGCCGCCGTCGGGGGCCTGCCGCCGGACGTTCTCAACGCCCGCCCCTCGGACGACGCCAACTCCGTCTCATGGCTGGTCTGGCACCTCACCCGCGTCCAGGACGACCATGTCGCGGACGCCGCCGGGCTCGAGCAGGTCTGGCTCACGCAGGACTGGGAGAAGCGCTTCGGGCTCGATCTGCCGCGCCGGGACACGGGGTACGGGCACAGCTCCGCGAAGGTCGCCAAGGTGCGGGTCGACTCCGGTGACCTGCTGACCGGTTACTACGACGCCGTGCACGAACAGACGCTGGAGTTCCTGCACGGGCTGACCGCCAAGGACTTCGAGCGGATCGTGGACGAGCGCTGGGATCCCGCGGTCACGCTGGGCGTACGGCTGGTCAGCGTCCTGTCCGACGATCTGCAGCACGTCGGACAGGCCGCCTATGTACGGGGGCTGGTTCAGAGGCCGTAGCCGGGCAGCACGACGTCCTCGATGAGGGCCTTGCGCTCGTCGAACGGGATGAACGCGCTCTTCACGGCGTTCACCGTGACCGTGCGCAGGTCCTCCACCGTCCAGCCCGCCTCCTCCACCAGCAGCGCCATCTCGCGCGTCATCGTCGTGCCCGACACCAGACGGTTGTCGGTGTTGAGGGTGACGCGGAAGCCGAGGTCGCGCAGGGCGGTGATGGGGTGCTCGGCGATGGAGGTCGCGGCACCCGTCTGGAGGTTCGACGTCGGGCACATCTCCAGGGCGATACGGCGGTCGCGCACCCAGCCCGCGAGGTGGCCGAGCTTGCCGTCGACGATGTCCTCGGTGATGCGGACGCCGTGGCCGATGCGCTGAGCTCCGCAGACCTGGAGGGCCTGGTGGATGCTGGGCAGGCCGTGGGCCTCGCCGGCGTGGATGGTGAACGGGACGCTCTCGCCGCGCAGGTGCTCGAAGGCGGCGAGGTGGTCGGCGGGCGGGAAGCCGTCCTCGGCACCCGCGATGTCGAAGCCGACGACGCCGCCGTCCCGGAACGCCACCGCGAGGTCGGCGATCTCCCGGGTGCGGTCGAACATGCGCATCCCGCACAGCAGGGTGCCGACCCGGACCGGGGTGCCGGCTGCCGCCGCCTTGGCCATACCGGCCGCCAGGCCCTCCTGCACGGTCTCGACGACCTCGGGCAGGGTCAGCCCGCCGTTCACCATCAGCTCGGGTGCGTACCGGACCTCGCCGTAGACGACGCCGTCCCCGGCCAGGTCGAGCACGTACTCCTCGGCCGTGCGCAGCAGGCCCTCGCGGGTCTGCATCACGGCGAGGGTGTGCTCGAAGGTGGCTATGTAGCGCACCAGGTCACCGGAGTTGGCGGCCTCGTAGTACCAGGCGGCGAGCGCGTCCGGGTCGGTGGTGGGCAGTGTGTGGCCGACCGTCTCGGCGAGCTCCACCAGCGTGGCGGGGCGCAGGCCGCCGTCGAGGTGGTCGTGCAGCACAGCCTTGGGGAGGCGGCGGATGGTGTCGATGTCGATGCGGGGCGCGGTCATGCGTGTCGTTCCTCGGCAGGTTCTGAACAGATGGGTGGATGTCAGGCGGTGACGGGCTGGAGCAGGTCCCAGCGGTTTCCGTACAGGTCCTGGAAGACGACGACCGAGCCGTACGGTTCGTGGCGCGGCTCTTCCAGGAAGGTGACGCCCGCCTCGCGCATGCGGGCGTGGTCGCGGGCGAAGTCGTCGGTGTGCAGGAAGAAGCCCACGCGCCCGCCGGTCTGGTCGCCGACCCGGCCGCGCTGGACCTCGTCCTTGGCCCGGGCCAGCAGCAGTCCGCTGCCGCCGCCCTCCGCGCCCGGCTCGACGACGACCCAGCGGGAGCCGTCGGGCCGCGGCTGGTCCTCGACGAGCCGGAACCCGAGGGCTTCGGTGTAGAAGCGGATCGCCTCGTCGTAGTCGTCGACGACGAGGGTGACCAGCGCGATGCGTCGCATCGGGACCCCTTAGGTAGTTATACGTAACACGCTAGGGTACGGCATCCCACCGCATGCTCCTGCCCGCCCTGTCCATGCCGAGTCGCCAGGTGCGGCGGGGTGCGGGACGCTGGGCACACCCTCGGCCCTCGTCGCCCGCCGGCGTCCGGCAAGGCCGCGCCCCACGCACGGCGTTCATCTTTCGCGACCGCCGCGGGAACGATCTCGGCCCGCCAATCGTCTACAGTTCTGTAGACCGTCTACAGGATTGTAGTCACCGCGGACGCGGTCTTCCGACGCGTCCGCACGCCCATCATGGAAGGGGCCTCCGTCGATGTCCGCAGCCCTGCACGCCGCGCCGCCGTACGCGGTCGATGTCCTCCGGGCCCTGTCATGAGGCGTGCGGACGCGTCGGAACTCGCGGGATCGACCGCCGTCGGCAGCCTGGTCGCCTTCGTGCTGCTGACGCTGGTCGTGACCGGCCGGGACGGCGCCCCGCTCTTCGGCGACCAGGACCTCAACGCCTGGTCCGCGGACCACCGCCCACCCGTGGCGCTGGCCGTGGCCCGCGGGCTGACCTACACGGGCACAGGCGTCCTGCCGTACCTGCTGGTCGCGCTGGCGGGTGTCGTCCTCGGTCGCACCGCACGACAGCGGATCCTCTTCGCCCTCGGCTGCGTCGGCTGTCTCGCCGCCGCCCAGGCCGTTCGGTACGGCGTGATGTCCCTGGTCGCCCGCCCCCGCCCCGCGACGGTGCAATGGGCCACGCAAGCCTCCGGCTGGTCCTTCCCCTCGGGCCACACCACCACGTCCGCCATCACCGGCGGTCTGCTCGTCCTCGCGGTGCTCTCGCGGGCGCCCCGCGGCGGGCGGGCTCTCGCGGCGCTCGTCGCATGCTGGGCCGTCCTGGTCGGACTCACCAGGGTCTACCTGGGCGTCCACTGGTTCTCCGACGTGCTCGCCGGCTGGCTGTTCGCCCTGTGCTGGCTGAGCCTCAGCGTCTACACCCTCGCCCGCATCGCCCCGCACACGTTCTCTTCCATATCGGCGCTCCGTCTCCGCCCTGGTCCCACGCCGACGGAAGAGCGCCCCGATGACTCCCACCCGCACCGCGAAGTCCCCCCTCACTCGGCTCCGTGACCACCTCGGCTGGGCTGTCGGCGGGTCGTACGTCGCCGCCGCGGCCCTGCCGACGCCGGGGCGGTGGTTGCGTCATCCGCACCTGATCGGGGCGGCCGGGTTACCGCACATCGCCTTCGAGACCCCGCGTCTCCTGCTGTCCCTGCTCCTGTTCACCGCCGGCCTGCAGGTGCCGGTCCACGCACTGCGCGCGTTGGCCAGGCGCCCCGCCGCACTGCTGACCGGGCTCGTCCTCCATCTGGTCGCACCCCTGCTGATCATTCCGGGCGTCGCCTTCGCCCTGAGCCGGTCGCCCGACAGCGACGGGGGCAGCGGAATGATCGCGGCGATGATCCTGATCGTCGCGATGCCGGTGGCGGCCGGAGCCACCGTGTGGACGAGCAAGGGGGACGGCGACCAGTCGACGACCGTGGGCCTGGTGCTGGCGTCCACGATCGTCAGCCCGCTCACGATCCCCATCACCTTGACGGCCCTGTCCCCCCTGCTGAGCGGCGACTACGCGAACACGCTGTCGGGGGCCGCCCTGACCGCCGGACACGCCTTCGCGCTCACAGGGGTCCTGCTGCCCTGCGGTGCCGGAATCCTGTGCCGGCTCGCCCTGCCGGACCGTGTGCTGACCCGCCTTCTCGCCGCCGCGGTCCCCACGGCGATGGTCGGCTCACTGCTCCTGACGTACGTCAACGCCAGCGGTGTCCTCGGCCCCTTCCTCACGCATCCCGAACCGGTGCTGCTGGTGGCGGCGCTGGTCGTCGCCGCCACGGTCTGCGGCCTGTCGTTCGCCCTGGGCGGGATCACGGCCCGCGCGCTGCGCCTGGACGCTCCCGCGGGCGCCTCCGTGACACTGGCCTGCGGGATGAACAACAGCAGCGCGAGCGCGGTTCTCATCACGACGACCCTGCCCGACCGGCCGCACGTCCTGCTGCCGGTGCTGGCGTACAGCCTGCTGCAGAAGGTGGCCGCGGGGCGCGTCGTGCGGGCCGGGGGCAGGCCGGGCGCCCGCGCATGACATCGTGGAGATCAACTCGGGGCCGGCCCCGCCGGCTCCTGCCCAGCGCTGCCCCACAGGAGTTGAGTGCGATGTCCGAGCTGCCGAAGCCGACCGGAGCCCCCGCCCATCAGAACGTGACCTTCCCCAGCGCCGGGACCACGGCCCACGGCTATCTGGCACTGCCGCCGTCCGGGCAGGGACCCGGGGTGATCGTCATCCAGGAGTGGTGGGGTCTGACCGACCACATCGCGCAGGTGGCGGACCGACTGGCCGCGGAGGGCTTCGTGGCCCTCGCACCCGACCTGTACGGCGGCAGTGTCGCCCATGACAGCGGCGAGGCCTTCCGGATGATGAAGGAGCTGCCGGTCTCGCGCGGCGTCGAGCTGCTCTCCGGTGCGGTCGATCATCTGCTCGGGCTGCCCGAGGTCACCTCGGACACAGTGGGCGCGGTCGGCTTCTGCATGGGCGGCGGCTTCGTCCTCTATCTGGCCGCGGCCGACCCCCGGGTCAGCGCGGCGGTGCCGTTCTACGGCGTGATCCAGGGTGAACTGCCCGACTTCTCCCGCCTGAAGGCACAGATCCTGGGTCACTACGGCGAACTCGACACGAGCATCCCGAAGGAGAACCTGGACCAGCTGAGGGAGGCGGTCCAGCAGCAGGCCGGCATCGCCGCGGACTTCCGTCTCTACCCGGCCAACCACGCCTTCTTCAACGACGGCCGACCGGAGGCGTACGACCCCGAGTCCGCCGCGCGGGCCTGGGAGCACACGGTGCCCTTCCTGCACGAGCAACTGGGCTGAGCAGGTCACCCGGGGCGGCCCGACGAGGACCGCCCCCGGTGACGTGGCCCATCGGTCACTCGCCCGGCCGATGGAGTGCGTCGAGGCGGACCATCTCGTCGTCGGTGAGCCGCAGCGCGCCCGCGGCGACGTTCTCGACGAGGTGGTCCGGACTGCCGGTGCCGGGGATGGCGAGCACGTGCGGACCCTGGCGCAGGGTCCACGCGAGGCGTACCTGCGCGGGCGTCGCGCCGTGCGCACGCGCGACGGCGAGCACCTCCTCGTCGCCGTCGCTGCCGCTTGCGCCCTGCTCACCGCCCTTGCCGGCGATCGCGAAGAACGGCACGAACGCGACGCCCAGCTCCCCGCACCTGCGCAGGAGTTCGTCGGTCCCGGCGTTCAGGGAGTCGAGCCCGTACCGGTTCTGCACGCTCACCACCGGCGCGATGGCCTGCGCCTCCTCGAGGTGCCGGAGTCCGATGCTCGACATGCCGAGGTGCCGGATCAGCCCCGCCTCGCGCAGCTCGGCCAGTGCGCCGAAGTGCTCGGCGATCGAGTCCTGCCCGGTCCGCCGCAGATACACGAGGTCGAGGTGGTCGCGGCCCAACTGCCGCAGGTTCTCCTCGACATGGGCACGGAGCTGGTCCGGCCGGGCCGGGCTGCCCCACTCCCCCGCGTAGTCGCGGAACGGCCCGACCTTGGTGGCGATGACCAGGTCGTCGGCGTACGGGGCCAGCGCGCTGTTGATCAGCTCGTTCGCCGAGCGCACCGACGAGAAGTAGAAGGCGGCGGTGTCGATGTGGTCGACACCCAGCTCGATCGCGCGACGCAGCACCGCGATCGAGCGGTCGCGGTCGCTCGGCGTGCCGAGGTGGAAGGCCGCGCTGCCCGTCAGCCGCATCGCGCCGAAGCCGATGCGGCGGACGGGGAGGTCTCCGAGTGTCCAGGTGCCGGAAGCTGCCGCGGTGATCGTTTCCGAGGTCATCGCGGCAGCTTCGCACACCTTCTGCGGGGCCGGGCGGCTGCCGTCGACGGGCGGTCAGCAGGCGAGGTTGCCGCCGGCCGAGGTCCCGAGGATCTGTACGAAGCGCTGGTAGGCGTCCACCCTGCTCTGCACCTGCGCCGGGTTCTTGCCGTCGCACTCCAGGGAGCCGTTGATGCTGCGGATGGTCTGGCCGAATCCCGCGCCGTTGACCATGGCGTTGTGGCCCGTCATGCTGCCCGGCCCCGTCTGGGTGTTCCAGTACCAGAGGCCGGTCTTCCAGGCCACGGCGGCATCGTTCTGCACGAGGTAGGGGTTGTTGAGGAGGTCGATGCCGAGCGCGTCGCCCGCGGCCTTGTAGTTGAAGTTCCAGCTGAGCTGTATCGGGCCGCGGCCGTAGTAGGCCGACTGTCCGGCCGGGCAGCCGTAGGGCTGGCTCCAGTCGCAGTAGTGCGGGTAGTTGGCGGTGTTCTGCTCCACCACGTAGACCAGGCCGCCGGTCTCGTGGCTGACGTTGGCGAGGAAGGCCGCGGCCTCCTGCCTCTTCACCGTGTCGCTGCCGGTGTTGGCGAAGGCCGGGTAGGCGCTCATCGCCGCCCGCAGGCCGCTGTAGGTGTAGAAGGAACTCCGGTTCGGGAACATCTGGTTGAACTGCGCCTCGCTCACCACGAAGCCGTCGGAGGGAGGCGTGGAACCTCCGTCGCAGGCGTAGGGGTCCCAGAACCAGGTGCTGATGGTGGGGTCGTAGCCCGGGTTGTCGTGCTCGGCGATGTAGGTCTTCCCGTCGGTGTAGCGGACGACGTCACCGGTGACGTACGACCTTCCGGCCACCCAGCTCGGATAGCTCGAACAGGCGGCGGCGGAGGCCCCGGCGGCCGGCAGGAGCACCGGGGTGGCGGACGCGAGGGCGAGGGCTGTCAGGACTGCGGAGATGCGGCGCCTCGACACAGGTCAACTCCTTTGCGGGACACGGCCGCTCCCCGTCAAGGGCAGCGCGGAGCTGAGCCTTGTACGCACGTGCCGGCGGGGCCGGCCACGGCATCGGGGGCGGCCGTGGTGGGGGGTGTGGAGCCACACTCAACCGCTTTGGTATGTACCAGTCAAGGGTGTAGACCAGTCAGATCTGACAACGTTGGCAGAGGAGATCGCACAACGGTGCCCCGACAGATCCTCACGATCTCCCGGGGCACCGAAGGGCCGGACAGGCCCTAGCCCAGCGGCTTCTCCAGCACCGCCTTGCGGTGGCTGAACGTCTCGATGGAGTAGCGGCCGTGGTAGCGGCCCATGCCGCTCTCGCCGACCCCGCCGAACGGCAGGTCGGAGACGGTCAGATGGGCCAGCGGCAGACCGAGACCGAGGCCTCCGGAGGACGTCTCCTCGGCGATCCGCTCCCGGGTGGTGTCCGACTCGGTGAAGACGTAGAGCGCCAGGGGCTTGTCGCGGTCGTTGATGAAGTCGATGGCCTCGTCCAGCCCCGCCACCGTGACGATCGGAAGGATCGGTCCGAAGATCTCCTCCTGCATCACGGGGGCCTTGGGGTCGACGTCGGCGAGGACGGTGGGCGCGAGGTACTTGGTGGCCCGGTCTCCGGTGCCGCCGATGACGGTGCGCCCGGAGTCCAGCAGCGAGCTGAGCCGGTCGAAGTGCCGCTCGTTGACGATCCGTCCGTACTCGCCCGAGCGCCGCGGCTCGGCACCGAACAGGGCCTCGACGGCGCGGGCGAGCTCGGACTCCAGCGCGCGGGCGGTCTCCGGGTCGGTGAGGACGTAGTCCGGTGCGACGCAGGTCTGCCCGGCGTTGAGGAACTTGCCGCGGGCGAGCCGGTCGGCCACGACGGACAGGTCGGCGTCACGGTCGACGAACGCCGGGGACTTGCCGCCCAGTTCGAGGGCGACGGGGGTGAGGTGCTCGGCGGCGGCCCGCATCACGATCCGGCCGACCGCGCCGTTGCCGGTGTAGAAGATGTGGTCGAAGCGCTCCGCCAGCAGCGCGGTGGTCTCCGGAACCGCGCCCTCGACGACGGCGACCGCGTCCGTGTCGAGGTAGCGCGGCAGCAGCCGCGCGACGGCCGCCGAGGTGGCGGGGGCGAGCTCGCTGGGCTTGACGACGACCGTGTTGCCCGCGGCCAGCGCGCCGAGCATCGGCGTCAGCAGGAGCTGCACCGGATAGTTCCAGGGGGCGATGACCAGCACGACGCCCAGCGGGTCGTACCGCGTCCAGGCCGTCGCGTCGGCACCGAGGTGGGCGGGGACCGGGGCGGACTCGGGGCGCAGCCACTCGGCGAGGTGGTCGAGGGTGTGGTCGATCTCGCGCACGGTGAAGTCGATCTCGGTGCGGAAGGCCTCGGTGGAGCTCTTGCCGAGGTCCGCGTGGAGGGCCTCCGCGAGCTCGGGGCCGTGCGTGGTGAGCAGTTCGCGCAGTCGGCGCAGCTGGGTGGTGCGCCACGCGAGGGGCTTGGTGCGGCCGGAGCGGAAAGTGGCGCGCAGCCGGGCCACGATGTCGGCGGGCTGCTCGGGGGTGCGGTCGTTCACAGTGCCTCGCTGATCGGTGCGGACCTGGCGGCCCACGGGCGGTCGTCTTGAGCCGAAGGGCTCGGTGTAAATGCCAACCTTTCATGTGCCCAAATAAATTCCGGGTACACGAAGAATGCGTTCCGCGGTCAAGGCGTTACGGACAGAGTTCGGAGGGCGGGCTTCGCGGGAGTGCCGCGCGGGCCCGTTCGAGGTGGGCGCGCTCCGGTGCGCTGTCGGTCAGCGCGATGGCCGCCTCGTACGCCCGTACGGCCTCGGTGTGGCGTCCGAGGCGGCGCAGCAGGTCCGCGCGTACGGCGTGGAAGGCGTGGTAGCCGTCCAGGTCGAGCGCGTCCACGAGAGCGAGCGCCGGCTCCGGGCCCTCGACCTCGGCGACGGCGACGGCGCGGTTGAGGGTGACCACCGGGCTCGGGGCGAGCGCGGCCAGCTGGTCGTAGAGCTGGAGGATCTGGCCCCAGTCCGTGGCGGCCGCGGTCGGGGAGTCGCTGTGTACGGCGTTGATCGCGGCCTGGATCTGGTACGGGCCCGGCCGGTCGCGGCGCAGACAGCGGCGTACGAGGGTCTGTCCCTCGGTGATGAGATCGCGGTCCCACCGTGAGCGGTCCTGGTCGGAGAGAAGGATCAGGTCGCCGTCCGGTGTGGCGCGGGCGGGCCGGCGCGACTCGATGAGGAGCATCAGCGCGAGCAGGCCGAGGGCCTCGGGCTCGTCCGGCATCAGCCCGACGAGGAGCCGGCCGAGCCGGACGGCTTCGGCGCAGAGGTCCTCCCGGCCGCCGTACCCCTCGTTGAAGATGAGGTAGACGACCGCGAGCACCCCCCTGACACGGTCCGGAAGGTCCGCGTCGCGCGGGATGCGGTAGGGGATGCGGGCGTCGCGGATCTTGGCCTTGGCGCGGACGATCCGCTGCGCCATGGTCGGCTCGGGGACGAGGAAGGCGCGGGCGATCCGCGGCGTGGTCAGACCGCCGAGGAGGCGCAGGGTGAGGGCCACCTGGGCCTGGGTGGCGAGCGCGGGGTGGCAGCAGGTGAAGATCAGGCGGAGCCGGTCGTCGCGCACGGGGCCCTCCTCGGCCGGGTCGTCCCGGGCGTACAGCCGCTCGGCCTCGGCGTGCCGGGCCTCGCGCGTGGACTCGCGGCGCAGCCGGTCGACGGCGCGGTTGCGCGCGGTGGTGATGATCCATCCGGCCGGGCTGGGCGGTATGCCCGACTCCGGCCACTTCCGCAGGGCGGTGGTGAAGGCGTCCTGGACCGCTTCCTCGGCGAGGTCGATGTCACCGAGGAAGCGGACGAGGACGGCGACCGCGCGGCCGTATTCGGCGCGGAACACGGCCTCGATGTCGGCGTTCGGGGTCATCCGTCCTCGGCTTCGCCCATGAAGGGCCGCACCTCGATGGGGAGCGTGGTCGCCACCGTCGCCTTGCGGCCCCATGCGAGCGCCGCGTCGAGGTCGGGTGCCTTGATCAGACAGATCCCGCCCAGGTACTCCTTGCTCTCGGTGTACGGGCCGTCGGTGACGAGCACGTCGCCGTCCTTGGCGCGCACCACGGTGGCCGTCTCCGGTCCGTGCAGTCCCCCGGCGAACACCCACGCACCGGCCTCGCGCAGCTCCGCGTGGAAGACGTCGAGATTGTGCATGATCTCTTTCAGGATCTCGGGCGCGGGCGGCTCACCGGGCGGCTGCATCACGCTCAGCAGGTAGTACTTCATGTGTGCTCCTCGGCCGTGTCGTTCTCGGCTCGTTCTCGGGTGGTCTTTCACTGACTACACGAACCGGAGGCGGCCGGATCGACACACGACACGACGACAGCGGGAGATTTCTTCGATGACCACCCCACCGCATCCGCTCGTCGCGGCGGCCGGACGGCTGGCGGCCGAGGTGCTGGCCCCACGGGCGCAACGCGTGGACCAGGAGGGCATGCCGGCGAGCAGCATCGAGGCGATCAAGCGGTCGGGGCTGCTCGGGGTGAGCGCGCCGGTGGCCTACGGCGGGTCGGCCGCGCCCGCCGCGGTGGTCCGGGAGACCGCCGAGATCCTGGCCGGGGCGTGCTGCTCGACCTGGTTCGTGCAGACCCAGCACCACACTCCGGTGCTGACCCTGGCGAAGGGCGAACGCGCGGCGCGGGAACGGTTGTTGGGCCCGCTGGCGAGCGGGGAGCTGCTGTCCGGGGTCGCGTACGCACAACTGCGGGCCTACCCGCGGGTCCCCGTGCGGGTCACCCGTGAGCGTGGCGGCTGGCGCTTCGACGGGACGGTCCCCTGGTACACGGGCTGGGGACTCAACGACGTGATGCTGCTCGCCGGGGTGACGGAGGCGGACGAGGCGCTGTTCGCGTTCACCGAGGCGCGCGAGCAGCCCGGACTGCGCCCCTCGCCGCCGATGCGGCTGGCGGCGCTCACCGCCTCGCGCACGGTGTCCCTGGAACTGGACGGGCTGTGGCTCCCGGACGACGCCGTGGCCCTGCGCACGCCGTACGAGAGCTGGGCGGTCACCGATCGCCCCAAGAACACCAACGCCTCGCCGGCCGTCTTCGGGATCACCGCGTCGGCGCTCGGCCTGCTGGACGGCGATCCCGCGGCGAAGGAGACCGGGCAGGTGCTGCGCGCCCGCCTCGAAGAGGTCAGACGGCAGGCGTACGAACTCGCCGACCACCCGGTGCCCACCGAGCGGATCGAGGAGCGGCTGGCGGTCAAGACACGGGCGTACGACGTCATGCGCGCGGCCACGACCGCGGCGCTCGTGGCCGGTGGCGGGCGCGCGATGGACCTGGGCAGCCCGGCGCAACGGCTGGCACGCGAGGGGATGTTCCTGCTGGTGCAGGGGCAGACCGCCCAGGTGCGGACCGCCCACCTCGGTTCGCTCGGCTCGTTCGGCTCGCCCGGTTCGCTCAGCCCGTGAAGGGCACCTGCGCGGCGGGGACGGACGTAGGTGCGAACGGGTGCTGCCACAGGCCCTGTGCGGCCAGACGCGGCAGGACGCCCTCGCCGAACCAGTACGCCTCCTCCAGGTGCGGATAGCCAGAGAGGACGAACTCGTCGATGCCGAGGGCGTGGTACTCCCTGATCCGCTCGGCGACCTCGTCGTGGCCGCCGACCAGGGCGGTACCCGCGCCGCCGCGGACGAGACCGATGCCGGCCCACAGGTTGGGGTGGATCTCCAGGTCCTCGCGGTTGCCGCCGTGGAGGGCGAGCATGCGCCGCTGCCCCTCCGACTCGCTGCGGGCCAGGCCCGCCTGGACGGACTTCACGGTGTCCGGGTCGAAACCGTCAAGGAGCTTGTGGGCCTCGGTCCAGGCCTGTGCGGCGGTGTCGCGTGTGATGACGTGCAGCCGGATGCCGAAGCGGACGGCGCGCCCTTCCTTCGCCGCCAGCCCCCGTACCCAGGCGATCTTCTCGGCGACCCGGGCGGGCGGTTCGCCCCAGGTGAGGTAGACGTCGACGTGGCGGGCGGCGATCTCGCCGGCGATGGGTGAGGAGCCGCCGAAGTAGACCTCGGGGACCGGGTCGGGGACCCGGGCCAGCCTGGCGTCCTCGACCTGGAGGTGGTCGCCGGACAGGTCGACGGTCTTGCCCTCCCACAGGTCCCGCACGATCTGCAGGAATTCGCCGGTACGGCGGTAGCGGGCGTCCTTGTCGAGGAAGTCGCCGTAGGCACGCTGTTCTTGGCTCTCGCCGCCCGTGACCACGTTGAGGAGCAGCCGGCCGCCGGTCTGCCGCTGGAAGGTGGAGGCCATCTGCGCGGCGAGCGTGGGCGAGACGAAGCCGGGCCGGAAGGCGACCAGGAACTTCAGCCGTTCGGTGTGCTGACTGACCATCGCGGTGGTCAGCCAGGCGTCCTCGCACCAGGCCCCCGTGGGGGTGAGCGCGCCGACGAAGCCCAGGTCCTCGGCTGCGCGGGCGATCTGGCTCAGATAGGCGACCGTCGGCGGCCGGTTCCGGCCGAAGGCCGTGGCGGGAGTACCGTGACCGCCGCCGACGACATGGCGGCTGTCGCCGTTGGTGGGCAGGAACCAGTGAAAGGTGAGGGACACGGGGGCGTTCTCCGATCGTGGGGGCCGGTGAGCGAATGGGGTACTGCTCCGTGGAGTTGGGGTCCCCTGGAGTAGTGCTTGACGCCGGTCAGGACGTACGAGCCGTCAGGTATGGGGGCGGGGCGCCGAAGAAGAACGTCTGCTGCTGCGGGGTGCCCTGGCGGCGCAGCACGTTCACGTACACGAAGTGTTTCTGCGGGATCCGGGCGAGGCCGGCGTCGGCCGAGGCCGGCAGTCGGAAGACCTCCGCGAGGGTTTCCTGCCCTACGTCCGCCCCGCCGTGCTCGGCGGGCACGGTGACGGCGAGCAGTCCGGAGGTGGAGAGATGGTCCGACTCCTCGCGCGGTAGCCGCCGTTCGGCGTCCCCGCGCCGAGGCACCGGCACGGAACTCCTCGGCGAGCGCGGCGGCGACGGCCGGGGCCTCGACGTCGTCGGCGATCACCTCGGCGGACATCGCCTCAGCCCGCCGCGGCCAGCAGGGGCGCGCTGCCGAGGGCCGCCGAGAACTGGTCGACCACCTGTGTGAGGGCCTCTGCCGTGGCCGGGGCGATGGTGATGCCGCCGTCCTCGCCCGCGGTGATGTCCTTGTCGAGGGTGAACCAGCCCTGGACGATGTGCGCGGCGCCCATGGAGTTGAGGACCGGGCGCAGGGCGTAGTCGAGGGCGAGGACATGCGCGGTGCTGCCACCGGTGACGAGTGGCAGCACGGTCTTCCCGGTGAGGGCGTACTGCGGGAGCAGATCGAGCAGGGCCTTGAGGACGCCGGAGTAGGCGGCCTTGTAGACAGGGGTGCCGATGACCACGCCGTCGGCGCGGGCGAAGAGTTCGGTCGCCGCGACGATGGCAGGGTGCTTGAAGTCGGCGCCGAGCAGGGCCTCGGCGGGGATCGTGCGGACGTCGAGCGGGATCACCTCGTGTCCCTGCGCGGTCAGCCGGGTGTCCAGATGCCGCAGGAGCTTCGCGGTGCGGGAGGAGACGGACGGACTGCCGGAGACGGACAGGACGGTGGCCATGGGGTCCTCTTTCGGGAGCGGGAGCGGGAGCGGAGTGGGGCACGAAGTGCGGAACGGATTCAGACGTGCGCTGAGACGGACTCCGGCGCCGACGCGGTCTCGGTCGCGGTCCCTGTGTCCGGCAGTCGCGCTACCAGTTCGCGCACCAGGAGCAGCACCCGACGGCCGAAGTACTCCATCTCCCTCGTGGTAGTGGGCGCGGGCGTTCGGGGGTGTCGAGAGGCTTGGGCTTGAGCGAGACGTCGCGCAACCGGTGGAAGTCCCCGGCGAGTTCGGTGTGGTCCTCGGTCCAGATCTGGCGCAGGACGCGGATGAACTCCTCGGAGTGAACGGACCTTCCTGAGCGCGTAGTCGAAGCCGTTGTTCTCGGCGAGTACGGCCAGTTAGCGGTAGTAGTCGTCACCCCAGTCGGTGCGTTGCGGAACTCCTGTTGCGGATTTCGGGTACGCCGAATTCAGAGGGCGAGTTCAGGACGGCGCACGGGATCGCGGAATTCAGGCGGTGGTGTGAGAACGCCGCACACAGCTGTCCGACGAGAGCGGTGGGGCCGATGGGGTGCGGCGGATCCGGGGACTCAGGCCGCGATGCGACAGGAGGCGCTGGAGACGCGCGCGAGGTCGACATGGCGTCGCCGCGTGAGGTCCAGTCGCATCATCATGCCGTCGATCGTGGCAGCCTGCCGCGAGGGCAGTCAAGGAAAACCCGACCGGTCTCGTATCGCGGACCACCGAATTTCACGAACGTGTGACAGGGAAACCCTTGAACGGGCCGTGAAATGGCCCGCATTCTGCCGGCGTGCGGACAGAACGACTGGAATACATCGCGGCGGTCACCCGGCTCGGCTCACCGCGCCGGGCAGCCGAGGAACTCCACCTCCCCCAGCCGGCGTTGAGCGAGACCGTGCGGAAACTGGAGCGCGAACTCGGCGTCGATCTGCTGAGCGCAAGCGGTCCGGAGCACGGATGAACGCCGAGCGGCGGGAGCTGCAGCCTCACATCATCAACGTGCTGGACGCGGTGGACCGGCTGATGCGGCGCGGCAGACGAGCAGCACCGCATCAGCCGGTGGTCCGCATCGGCACGGTGAACGCGGCGACGGTGCCCCTGCTCATCCCGACGGTCAGGGAATTCCGCGCGGCGCATCCGCTGACGCAGGTCGAGGTGGTCGCCGCCCAGCAGACGGAGATCCACCGGGCCCTGTCGGAGGGCGGCCTCGACCCGGGCCTGGTGAACCATCTCGACGACGATGACCTGCCCGCCGACTTCGAGACAGTCCGCTCACCGCACTCGCCGCGGTGTCGGCGGCGGACCTGCTGGACGGACGCGAGGCGCTGATCGCGATGCGCTCACCTGATCCGAACGACAGGCCCTGGGTGCGACGGTCCTGCCCGTTTTCAGTGTGATCGGGGATCCCCTCGAGCGGTGCGGCGCGATCACCCACCGGCCGCTCACGGACGACACGACACGGGTCCTGCTGATGCTGCGACGCCGCTGGGCGGAGTCGGTGCCGCGTGCCGCCCACGACCTGCACGAGGCGTTCGTGCACAGGCGGCGGAGCTCGGCGTCCGGCTCTCGGATCGGACCTGGCCAGGGTCGTTCAGTCCTCGTCGCCGACCGGCACCACCACGAGGAAGGCGTCCGACTTCAGGTCCATCACCACCGTCGCCGGCTGCCCCTCGGTGCGGCGCCGGGCCGCGTACTCCTCCGCCGTCCAGGATCCGCGCGGGCCTCCCGCGGGAAACCGCTCCAACACCTTCGTGCCCCTCACGGCAGACACCTCCAGCTGTGACCGCGGACTCTCGTGTTCTCCCGTCTGCCCGCGATTCCCCCGGGCATGTCCGCGAAGACTCCGCCGGACAGCTCCTGGGCGCATCCGACCGCCGTGTTCGCGTGGAAGAGATGAGAGAGGGAACTCGGAAAACCGGTGGCCCGGTGAACGACGGAGGGACCCATGAGCGACGACGATCCCCGCCCCGGCCCGCGCTGTCTGGTGACAGGCGCCACCGGCTACATCGGCGGCCGGCTGGTCCCCGAACTGCTGGAGGCGGGTCACCGCGTACGGTGCCTCGCCCGCTCCCCCGCCAAGCTGCGCGACTACCCGTGGGCGGGCGACGCGGAGGTGGTTCGCGGCGACGTCACGGACGCCGGCTCGGTCGCCGAGGCGCTGCGCGGCATCGACGTCGCGTACTACCTGGTGCACGCCCTGGGCACGGGCCACGACTTCGAGGAGACCGACCGGAAGGCGGCCCTGATCTTCGGCGAGCAGGCCCGCGCCGCCGGGGTGAGCAGGATCGTCTACCTGGGCGGCCTCACCCCGGCGGGTGTCCCCGAGGCACGCCTCTCGCCGCACCTCAGGTCGCGCGCCGAGGTCGGCCGCATCCTGCTGGAGTCGGGCGTGCCGACCACGGTCCTGCGCGCGGCCGTGATCATCGGTTCCGGCTCGGCCTCCTTCGAGATGCTCCGCTACCTCGCCGAACGCCTCCCGGTCATGGTCACGCCCCGCTGGGTGCGCACCCGGATCCAGCCGATCGGCGTACGGGACGTGCTGCGCACCCTGGTCGGCAGCGCGCGGATGCCCGCCGACGTCAACCGCGCCTTCGACATCGGCGGTCCCGAGGTCCTGACCTATCTGGAGATGATGCAGCGGTACGCCGCCGTCGCCGGGCTGCCGCGCAGGCTGATCCTGCCCGTGCCGGTGCTGACCCCCGGGCTCTCCAGCCACTGGGTCGGCCTGGTCACCCCGGTGCCCGCGTCCATCGCGCGCCCGCTCACCGAATCGCTGCGCCACGAGGTCGTCTGCCACGAACACGACATCGCCCGGTACGTCCCCGATCCCCCGGGGCGTCCGATCGGCTTCGACGAGGCGGTGTCGCTGGCCCTGCAACGGGTGCAGGACGCCCAGGTCACCACCCGGTGGTCCACGGCCTCCGTGCCCGGCGCGCCCAGTGATCCCCTCCCCACCGACCCCGACTGGGCGGGCGGCAGCCTCTACACCGATCGACGCGAACAGGCGGTGGACGCGCCGCCCTGGGCGCTGTGGCGGGTGATCGAGGGCATCGGAGGTGAGAACGGCTGGTACTCCTTCCCGCCCGCCTGGGCGCTCCGGGGCCGGCTGGACCGGCTGGTGGGCGGTGTCGGCCTGCGGCGCGGACGGCGCGACGCCGCCCGGCTGCGCGTGGGCGACTCGCTCGACTTCTGGCGCGTCGAGGAGATCGAGCCGGGCCGTCTGCTGCGGCTGCGCGCGGAAATGCGACTGCCGGGCCTCGCCTGGCTGGAGATGTACGCCGAGCCCGGCGCCGAGGGTCGGTCCCGCTACCGGCAACGGGCCCTGTTCCATCCGCACGGCCTGCTGGGACACGCCTACTGGTGGAGCATCTCGCCCTTCCACGCCGTCGTGTTCGGCGGCATGGCCCGCAACATCGCCAAGGCGGCGGCCGAGGCCGACGTACCGTCCGGGGCGCGGCAGCCCGCCGTGCCGTCCCGCTGAGCCCCGCATCCACTCGCCGATGACCGCATCCGCGAGGGACCGCGGGCCCGAAGCAGTCATGGCCGCACTCGTCGCCGCCCCGTCACAGCACCGCCTCGCCCTTCCCGGAGTCACCCCATGAACGTCTCGGTCGTCCTGTTCACCTCGGACCTGCGGCTGCACGACCATCCGGCGCTGCGCGCGGCGCGGGACGGCTCGGCCGCGCTGGTGCCCCTGTTCGTACGGGACGACGCGGTCGCCGGAGCGGGGTTCACGGCGCCCAACCGCATGGCGTTCCTCGCGGACTGTCTGGCGGACCTGGACGCCGGACTGCGGGAGCGCGGCGGCCGTCTCGTGGTGCGCTCCGGCGATGTCGTCGCGCAGGTGTGCAAGGTGGTCGCCGAGGCGGACGCCGACGAGGTGCACATGGCGGCGGGGGTGAGCTCCTACGCCCGCCGCCGTGAGGAGCGGTTGCGCCTTGCCCTGGAGGGCGAGGGGTGCCGGTTTCATGTCCACGACGCCGTGATCACCGCGCTCGCGCCCGGCGCCGTCACGCCGTCCAGCTCGGACCACTTCGCCGTGTTCACGCCGTACTACCGGCGCTGGTCGCAGGAGCCGCTGCGCAACGCGGTCGCCGCGCCCCGGGCGATCCGGGTGCCGGACGGCGTCGGCTCGGAGGAGATCCCCTCCCGCACGGGTCTGTCCGGGCTGTCGCCGGGGCTGGCGCGGGGCGGCGAGCGGGAGGGCAGGCAGCGGCTCACGGCCTGGCTGCGGGCGGGGATCACCTCGTACGACGACGGCCGTGACGACCTGCCGGGCGACGCCACCTCCCGGCTCTCCCCCCATCTGCACTTCGGCACACTCTCCCCGGTCGAACTCGTGCACCGGGCGCGCGCGGCGGGCGGCCCGGGCGCCGAGGCCTTCGTACGCCAACTGGCCTGGCGGGACTTCCACCACCAGGTGCTCGCCGCCCGGCCCGACGCGGCCGTGGCCGACTACCGCACCAAGCACGACCGTTGGCGCTCGGGGAGGATCGCGCGCGAGGACATCCGGGCGTGGAAGGAAGGTCGCACCGGCTATCCGGTCGTCGACGCGGCGATGCGCCAACTGCGCCACGAGGGCTGGATGCACAACCGGGCACGGCTGCTGGCCGCCAGCTTCCTCACCAAGACGCTGTACGTGGACTGGCGAATCGGGGCCCGGCACTTCCTGGACCTGCTGGTGGACGGCGATGTCGCGAACAACCAGCTCAACTGGCAGTGGATGGCCGGAACGGGCACGGACTCGCGGCCGGGCCGCGTCCTCAATCCGGTGACGCAGGCCAAGCGGTACGACCCGGACGGGGAGTACGTCCGGCGCTGGGTGCCGGAGCTGGCGGGGCTCGCGGGCGGCGCGGTGCACGAACCCTGGAAACTCCAGGGCCTGGAGCGCGCCGCGTACGACTACCCGGAGCCCGTCGTCGAACTCTCCGACGGGCTGGCCCGGTTCAGGGCCGCCCGGGATCGTGGCTGAGCGGCATCGCAGCTGAGGGGCTGAGCGGCATCGTGGCGGGTGGGTCCGCGGATGAGACGCTGGCTCAGCGGTTCGCGACCGCGCGGGTGGCGGCACGGATTTTACTTGCCCTAAAGATTTCTCCGGCCCGCACAGCCGTACTGGTGAACGTCCGACACACCCGTACCGGATCCACGCACCGGATCCACCGAGCGGCCCACCGGAGCCTCACTCCGGGCCGCCGCCCCGCCAGGAGGCTCAATGCGCATTGCACGAACCGCAGGAACCGTCTTCGTGGCAGGTGCATTGGTCATGACTCTCGCCGCGCTCGCATACCCCAGCATGCTCGGGCTGCAGACCACGGCCACTGCCCAGAACCGCATCATCGCCAACACCGCGACGGGCCCGCTGACCGAGGCCGACCGCGACTTCGTCGTCAAGGTGCGGGCGGCCGGGCTGTGGGAGTACCCCGTGGGGATGCTGGGCCTGCAGAAGGGCACCACCCCGGCGGTCAGGACCGCCGGTGACCACCTGGTCAAGGGCCATGCCGCGCTGGACGATACCGACCGCAAGGTCGCCGCCGCACTCGGCATCACCATCCCCAACAAGCCGTCCCCTCAGCAGCAGGGATTCGTGTCGACCCTGAGCGGCGACACCGGCAAGCAGTTCGACACCGACTTCGCCAACATCCTGCGGGTGACCCACGGTTCGATCTTCAACACCGTCGCCAAGATCCGGTCCACCACCGAGAACTCGCTGGTCCGCCAGCTGGCCGACCAGGCCAACGTCACCGTGCTCGACCACATCACGGTGATGGAGAAGACCGGACTGGTCAACTTCGACCAGGTGCTGTTCCAGGAGACCACCCCGCCGAAGCTGCCCGCCTCCGATCTCACTCCGCCCGCGCCCGCGCCGGGTGAGCCGACCGCCGTACTCACCCCGCCCGCCGGCAGCTCCCCCTCGCCCACCGGGACGGTCGGCTGAGCCGTTCCCGGGCCGACCGTGCTTTGGCGGTCAGCTCCGGGTGACCGGTACGGGCGGGCCGTACAGGGCAGAGAGGGTCCCGAGGGCGTCCCGAAGCCCGGGCGGGCGGAGCATCCCCCGCACCGGGCGCCCCGCCCAGCCCGGCCCGCCGAGCAGCACGGCCGGGTGACTGCGGGCCCCCTTCACTCCCCACCGGGTGTCCGCGACATGCCGGGCCAGAGGCAGGTCGGCCGTCGAACGGGTCTGGGCCCACAGCAGTACGGCCTTCGGGCCCAGCCGCCGTACGGCGGCGGTCAGCGCCTCCGTCGGAACCGCCGCGCCGAACATCCGGGTCGGCAGGCCGAGTTCGACGAGCCCCGCGTGCAGCGCCTCCAGCGCCAGGCTGTGCTGTTCGCCCGGGACGCACGCCAGCACCACCGGACCCGCGGCGGCCGGGGTTCCCACGAGCCCGACCGGCGCGGTGGCACGGTGCAGGGCACGTGAGATGTGCCAGGACAGCAGGTGTTCCACCTCCACGTAACGGTCGCCGGAGGACTCCCACTTGCGTCCGACGGCGTGCAGGGTCGGCACCATCACCTCGTCCCAGGCGAGGACCACGCCGTAGCGCGCCACGAGGGAGGCCAGCTGGTCGCCCACGGTCGGTGCGTCGAGGCGGACCGCGGCGCGCGCGAGACCCCTGCACTCCTGACGGACGTCACCGAGCGGCAGCGCGCCGGCCGCCTGCGAACGATGCCCACCGGGCCGGTCACCTCCCCCGGGCTCCGGTTGGGGCCGATGCCGCCCGACGCCCTCCTGGGCGGTCCTGGCCGCCTCGGCGGGCGGTACCCCGGCCGAGGTCAGCCGGCACATCTCCTCGAGCATCGCCACGTCCTGCGGCGTCCAGCGGCGGTGCCGCCCGTCAAAACGCACCGCGGGCCCCATTCCGTACCTCCGGTCCCAGGAACGCAGGGTCGTGGGCGACACCCCGAGGCGGCGGGCCAAGGACCCTGTCGTGACGCCCGCTTCGACGGGCCGCGCGGCCGCCTCCCGCCCCTGTACCGGTTGGTTCTCGCCCATGCGGCGACTATACGACGCACAAACGATGCGAGTTGTCCGCCTTGTGCCTCGGTTCACACGATGGGGATCACCGGGCGCGTCGCGGGAAGCGCACGGTGACCGGGAGCACGTCCGAACCGAGGAGCCGTGGCCATGACCGTGGATTCCATCACCGAGCAGTGCGTCGAAGGGCGGTGGGAGGCGCTCTCCGACACGGATCTGGCCCAGGGCCTCGTGGACGGCGACGAGGAGTGTCTGTCCGCCGCCTACCACCGCTGGGGAACCCTGGTGCAGACACTGGCCGGACGTTCGCTGGGTGACACCCGGGAGGCCGAGGACGTCACCCAGCAGGTGTTCCTGGCCGCCTGGCAGGGCCGGCGGGGGTACCGCCCCGAGCGGGGCGCGTTCGTGGGCTGGCTCGTCGGCATCACCCGCCGCAAGATCGCCGACGCGCTCTCGGCGCGCACCCGCCGTACCGATCTGGTCGCCGCCGCCGGAGCCCTCCTCGGCCCGGTCGACGACACCCAGGCCCGCCCGGAGACCGTGCTCGACCGCGTCCTCCTGCGCGGCGAGCTCGCCAGACTTCCCGCGCCCCAGCGCCGGGTGCTGCACCTCGCGTTCTACGAGGACCTGACCCAGCCCCAGATCGCCCAGCGCACCGGCTGGCCACTGGGCACCGTCAAGAGCCACTCCCGGCGCGGACTGCACCGACTGCGCCGCTGTCTGCGCGCGCAGGCCGTCGGCTGAACGCCTGAGTTCGCCTCCGCGAGCCGATCCGCCGGCAGCCGCGGGCCTGGCCGGGGTGGACCGCGATCACGACGGAGTCGTTCCCGGACCATCACCCCCGCCCGCGTAGCGCGCCAGTTCCCACGGGTCGTGTGCGCTGAAGACCTCCACCTCGTCGCCGTGCAGCCGCACCAGTTCCCGCAGACGGGCGTGGTTTCCGAGGCGCAGCGGCCGGTCCACCTCGGTGATCTGCTGGAGGACGTCCATGCCGGGGTGTCCCCGGGGGTGGTCGGGGTCGATCTCGTGGTGGGAGTAGTACGCGTCCCCGCAGTGCAGCAGCCGGCGATCACCGTCGGCGACGGCGATCCCACTGTGGCCGCGGGTGTGGCCGCCGAGCGGGACCAGCAGGATCTCGGCGTCCAGGCCCTCCAGCGGGCGCACGGCGTCGAAGCCGAACCACGCCTCGCCCTGCGGGTGCGCGTACGTCACCCAGTGCGGCCGGTGCGCCCACTGGGCGGGGCGGTAGCGGACGCGGTCCTCGGGGTGAGCGCCGGGGGCCGCCATCGCCGCACGGTGTTCGGCCTCGCTGAGGTGGACCTTGGCCCAGGGGAAATCGGGCAGTCCCCCGGCATGGTCGAGGTCGAGGTGGCTGAGGACGATGTGCCGGACGTCCTCCGGGCGGAAGCCGAGCGCGGTGACCTGGTGCAGGGCGGTCTCCGCGAGGTCGAGGACGGGCTGGGCCCGGCCGAGGAAGTCCGGGCCGAGGCTCTCCTCGGGCCGCGCCACGTCCTCCGTACCGATGCCGCTCTCGACGAGGACGAGCCCGTCGCGGTCGGTCTCCACGAGAAGACAGTGGCAGACCGCGGGAAGGCTCCCCTCCTCGGTGTCGATCGTCCGCATGGAGCCGCAGTTCAGGTGATGGATCTTCACGGTGAGTCCCTTCGGTGGGCCGCTCGAGCACATAGCGCACGAACGATCGTGAGCTAATTACGAACGGTCGTTAGGTTAAGGTGACCGCATGAGCCCCCGCAAGTCCGTTGCCGAAACCGCCGCCACGCGGAGCCGGATCATCGACAGCGCCCTGACGCTGGCCTCCACGGACGGCCTCGAAGGCCTCACCATCGGCCGACTGGCGACCGATCTGGAGATGAGCAAGGCCGGAGTGATCGGCCACTTCGGCAGCAAGGAAGCGCTCCAACTCGCTGTTCTGGCCGCGGCCGTGGAGAGGTTCCGGCTCCGCGTGCCGGCCCGGGCCGTCGGCGCCAGACCCGGCACGGAGCGGCTGACGCGCGCCTTCGACGAGTGGATCGACTACATGACGGAGGACGAGGGGCACGGCGGCTGCTTCCTCACCTCGGTGGCGAGCGAGTTCGACGGCCGGCCGGGTCCGGTCCGCGACGCGGTGCTCGACGCGCTCGCCTCGTGGTCGGCTTATGTCGCGGCGGAGTTGGGCACGGCGGTCGAGGCCCGCGAACTACCGCCGCACACCGATGTGGAACAGCTCGCCTTCGAGCTCAACGGCGTGGCCCTGGCGGCCAATCAGTCCATCCAGCTCCATCGTGACCCACAGGCGCCCACGCGGGCCCGCCGCGCCGTCGCCCGCCTCCTCATCACCCCCTGAGGACGGATCCCGCCCCGGCGGAGCAAAAAGCCACCTCTACACATAAAGAAGAAATAAGCGCACAATGAAAACAAGCGGCGCCAACCGCATACCGCACCAGAAGCGGTCAGGCCTGCACAGAACGAAGGAGACGACTCATGGCCAACGTCTCGCACCCCAGAAGTGACATCACGACCCACCCCGATACATCCGAAATGCGGGAGCGGTACGACCGCATACTCGGTGGCCGCGATGTGGCGCTCGTGGACGGACCGGTGTTCCTGCTCGGTCTGTACTGCGCCGCGTCCCCATGGATACTCCACTACACGACGAACCAGCCCGCCCTGGCGACACACAACCTCATCATGGGCATCGCCATAGGCCTGCTGGCCCTCGGATTCACCATGGCCCCCGAAAGGATGTACGGCCTGAGCTGGGCCATCTGCGCGATGGGCGCGTGGATGATCATCTCACCGTGGGTGGTCGGAACCAGCCCGGACACCGGCGTCGTCCTCAACAACATCATCATCGGCGCGTTGGCCGTGGTGCTCGGGGCGCTGTGCGCGGTCACGACGACAAGGAACACTCCTCGGGCGTAGGCCCGACGGACATCCTTCGGAGCGGTCCCCGACAGACACTCCCGGGACCAGCGCCGGAGGCCCGTACCCGGGCTCAGCCCCGCGAGTCGATGCCCGAGCTGAGCCCAGGCCCACGAAAGGAAACGAACAACCCCACAGGCCGGCCCGCCCACACGGACCGGCCTCCTTCATGCCCGCCCCCACGCATCCCGATCGAGGCGGCGACCGGCCACGGACAGTTGCGCAGGTGGTTGCCGCGTGTTGGCGGGCCGAAGAGCCGTGGGTCTCTAGACACCCGCGCCGAGCGACCAGCTCGGGGCGCTGCCCGCGAGGCGGCAGGTGAGGAAGTACAGCGGAATCGGCGGCGTGTAGGGCGAGTCGCCCTCGGGCCGGTGGATCAGACGGGGGCGCGCGGGCCGCGAGCGCAGCAGGGCCCGTGTCCAGGACGGGTCGGCCAGCCGGGCGCCCACCGCGTAGCTCACGGAAGGCGGCCAGGTGACGCCTATGTGGGAGCCGGAGGGGACGATCCACCACCACCGCTCGTCGTCGGCGAAGACACAACCGACACGGGGCAGACAGTCCATGATCCGTTCCCCGTGTTCCGGGGAGGTGCCCACGGCGTCGTATCCCAGACCGGCGGACAACTCGGCGGGTATCGCCAGTCGTGCCGGGGACTCGTGCGGCGGCGCGGTGGGGAGGTACATGCGCAGGCCAAGGACGGCGGGATACGGGCGCGTTTCGACGGCGGCGGTGTGATCGCGGCCGTCGGGGGCCGGGAGAGGGCCTCGGCCGTCGGGGGCCGGGAGACGGTGGCTGCCGTCGAGGGCGGACAGGTGGTCGCCCACGTGTCCGGCGGGCTGGTGGTCGCGCAGGTCAGGAATGTGCTGTCGTTCCATCAGATAAAGATCCTTCGGCCGAGTGGGGGATGGGCCGGGCCATGGTCACGGTCGCCGGCGAGCCGGTCGACACGGTGTCTCCTCCCTTCGACGGCAGTACGGCCCAGACGATGCGCCCGGTGCCGTCGGCGGTGTCTTTGACGCCCCAGTCGCTGCTCAGGGCGCCGACCAGCAGGAGCCCTCGTCCACCCTGGTCGTCGGGCCCCGGCCTGCGCTGGGCCGGAAGGCTCCAGCCGCGGTGCTGGTCCTCGACCTCGATGTGGAGCCGCTCCTCGGCGATGTGGACTCTGCACACGATCCACTCGCTCGCCGTGTGCGTCAGCGCGTTGGTGACGAGCTCGGAGGTCACCAGGATCGCGTTGTCGCGGGTCTCGGGGTCGATGCCCCACTCGGTGAGCCAGTCACGGACGTCTCTTCGGGCCATACCCACCGAGGCGGGGGCCGCGGGCAGGGCGAACACACCTGCCCGAGGGGGATGTTCGTCCCCTGGTGGTAGGCCCAAAGGCTGGGGGAGGGAGGGCGGGGTCATCGCCGTTCGCCTTTCGTCTGCCTTCGCACCACAAGTGGTGCCAATGCCGTCCCCCGTGGCCCCGCACCGCCGCGAGATACACACAACTCGCCGCGCAGGACATCACGTTGCAGCCCCGTCTCCCCCAACTGGGCCGCACAACCACTCCCTTCACCGGGCCAGGGACGATAGGACCACTGTGGCAGCTGCCAACAACACCTCGCAACCGACAAGTTGAAAATTGCAATGTGCCAGGTGCATGCTTCCCCCGTTGACGGATGATCGTGACAGACTGCGACCTCGAAGCCCGCTGTGAGGGGGTAAGGCGTGTCCACGGAGACCGACTGGGGCGGCGCCCCCTCCGTCTTACGCATGATTCTCGGCAAGCAGCTCGAGGAGCTGCGCACCCAGGCCGGGCTCACATACGAGCAGGCCGGCGAGGCGATCGGCGTCAGCCACTCCACCATCCGCCGGATGGAGGCCGCCAAGGTGGCCCGGCTCCGGCTCACCGACGCCGAGAAGCTCCTCCAGACGTACGGCGTGACGGACCAGCAGGAGATCGACACCTTCCTGAAGTCGGTCCGCGAGGCCAACAAGCGCGGCTGGTGGCACACATACCGCGATGTCCTGCCGGACTGGTTCGCGGCATATCTGAGCCTGGAGCAGGCGGCCCTCCAGATCCGCGTGTACGAGGCGGAGTTCGTGCACGGGCTGCTGCAGACGGAGGCCTACGCCCGCGCCCTGCTCGGCGCGGGCAATCCGCACGCCTCGGCCGAGGCGACCGAGCGCCGGGTCGCGCTGCGCATGCGCCGTCAGGAGCTGCTGTCCCGGCCCGCTCCGCCGCGCGTCTGGGTGGTGATGGACGAGACCGTGCTGAGGTGGCCGGTCGGCGGGCCCGAGGTGATGCGCGCGCAGATCGACCATCTGATCGCGGTCAACGCGCTCCCCCATGTGACCCTGCAGATCATGCCGTTCAGAAACGGCCCGCATCCGGCCATGCGAGCCGGCGCGTTCCATCTCTTCCGGTTCAAGGCACGCGAATTGCCGGACATCGTCTATCTGAGCGGTCTGGTGGGCGCCGTCTACCTCGACAAGGACGACGACGTCGTGGTGTACCGCGAGGCCCTGGACCGGCTGGGCGCACAGTCGGCGCCCGCCAGGAAGACCGAGGAACTTCTCGGTGCGATTCGCAAGGAGCTATGAGTGCACCACCACATACGCAACGGTATGCCGTCCCGCGAACTGGGCACGCAGGGCTGGTCCAAGCCGTGGAGCGACGACGCGGGCGGCGCCTGCGTCGAGGCGAAGAAGCTGGGCGACGGCCGGATCGCGCTGCGTCAGTCCACCGATCCCGAAGGGCCCGCCCTGGTTTTCACGCCCCGTGAAATGACGAGCTTTCTTGCGGGCGTCAAGGCGGGGGAGGCCGACTTCCTCCTCTGACAACCTTGTCTGATTCCTATGCCCTGATTCTTTCCCCCACGAAGCTCTCTTTCCCCACGAACCCCCGCTGTGTACCGACGACTTGATGGGAGGGGCGGCGTTGCCCGACAACGGATGGCCTGCCGACCGTATCGACACCGAGAGCGCACACTCCGCGCGCATCTACGACTACATCCTGGGCGGTAAGGACTACTACCCCGCCGACAAGGAGGCGGGCGACGCGATGGCACGGGAGTGGCCCGCCCTGCCGATCCACATGAAAGCCAACCGCGACTGGATGAACCGAGCGGTGGCCTATCTGGCCAAGGAGGCGGGGATACGCCAGTTCCTCGACATCGGCACCGGCATCCCCACCTCCCCCAACCTCCATGAGATCGCCCAGGCGGTGGCCCCCGACTCCCGGGTCGTCTACGTGGACAACGACCCCATCGTCCTCACCCTGTCGCAGGGTTTACTGTCGAGCACCCCCGAGGGCAAGACCGCTTACGTCGAGGCGGACATGCTCGACCCGGCGACGATCCTGGGCGCGGCGGAACTGCGCGACACCCTCGACCTCACCCAGCCGGTCGCCCTCACGGTGATCGCGATCGTCCACTTCGTCCTGGACGAGGACGACGCGGTCGGCATCGTCCGGCGCCTCCTGGAGCCCCTTCCCTCGGGCAGCTACCTGGCGATGTCCATCGGCACCGCCGAGTTCGCTCCCGACGAGGTGGCCCGCGTCGCCCGTGAGTACGCGGCCCGCAACATGCCCATGCGGCTGCGCACCCACGCGGAGGCCGAGGAGTTCTTCGAGGGCCTCGAACTCGTCGAGCCCGGCGTCGTCCAGGTCCACAAGTGGCACCCGGACGGCACGGAGACGGGCATCCGCGACGAGGACATCGCGATGTACGGGGTGGTGGCCCGCAAGCCGTAGCCCGTCCGCTCCACACCACCCGTGCCGCCGGCCCCAAGTGAAAGGGGCCCGGCGGCACGGGCGTTCTCGTCGGCCGAGCGCCAGGCCCTGTCCGGCGGATCACGCCGCAGACGCGGGGCTTGGCACGGCCTTCTGTGCCGATGAGACACCGTCGCTTCCCTCCGGCCTGATCCCACCGGACAGGCTCAGGCGTCCGCCGTGGAGTCGAGCAGGGCCGCGCACTCGGCCGCGAGGGCCGCCATGCCGTACGTCCGGGCCACGCGCAGCGCCTCCCGCAGCAGTCCGGAGGCGTGGGCGGCGGCGCCGGGGCGGTCGGACCTGCGCAGCGCGCGGGCCTGGGCCAGCCGGAGGCGGGCCAGCTGGGGCTGGGAGGAGCGGACCGGTTCGGTCGCGGTGCGGAAGTGGGCGAGGGCCGTGTCCGGCTCTCCGGCGGCCAGGGCCAGCAGGCCGCGGGCCCGGGCGGTCGGTCCGATCAGCACGGTGGGCCAGCCCGCGAGGGCGATCTCCTCGCCGTCGTGGGCGGCGAGCCGCTCCCGCAGTACCGGCAGGACCTGGCGCAGCTCGGCCTCGAATCCGCCCCGGGCGTCGAGCGCGGCGCTCACCTCGGCGAGCAGCACCAGCGTGGGCACCGCCCATCCGGAGGGCGGGAACCGGCTGAAGTCGGCGGTGTCGTGGGCGAATCCGACGAGCCGGTCCGCCCCTTCGGCGTACTGACCCGTCTCGCACAGCGCGAGCGCGAGCCCGGCCCGCCAGACGGGGAAGTAGCCGTGCCGTTCGACGGTGTCGGCCAGACCGGAGGCGAACAGGTCCGCCATCCGGCCCTGTTCGCGCAGCAGCCAGTAGGCCTGGCCGAGGCGGGTCTGGTGCAGGTTGTCGGCAGGGACGGCCAGATCGGCGGGTAATCGCTCGACGAACGTCAGCGCGTCGCCGAATATCCAGCCCGCGGCCTTGTCGAACCGGCCGTGCCACAGGTCGAGCAGCGCGTCCAGGGTGTGCTGCTGCCAGGTCGTCAGCACGCCGCGCGTGTCCGCGGCGTGCTTGCGGTACTGGTTCGCCGTGGCCAGCGCGCTGTACACCTTGCCGGCCCGCAGCTGGTCGAGGGCGACGGCCATGAGCGCCTCGCCGCGGAAGTAGGCCGAGCCGTGCCGGGCCGCGGCGTCCCGCAGGCGTTCGGAGAGCGTCAGGGACTCGGCGGTGGACATGAAGTCGTACAGTCCCCACCGGCATTCGGTGAGCACCTCGCAGGCCACCTCGTCGTCCTTGCCGTCCACGGACAGCCTGCGCAGTGTGCTGCGCGCCAGCCGTGCGCCCTGCTCCGGGCCCGCCTGGCCGGCGGCGGTGTCCTGGCTGACCGCCATGGACAGCTTCTTCGCCAGGTGCGCGTTGAGCCTGAGGCGCAGTCCGGCGGCCTCGACGCTCCCGTCGTCGCCCAGCGCGGCGAGACTCTCCCTGATCAGCTGGAGCAGTTCGTGGTCGACCTGCCCGGGGTCCGACCAGCGGCGGGCCATCCTGATGACGGCCTCCGCCCGGGCCGTGGGATCCCCCTCTGCGCTCGCGTACGCCGCACGGTAGAGCCGGTCCGCCTCGCGCATGTCCCCGGCGGTGTGGCTGAGGTCGCCGCGCCGCAGCAGCCGGTCGAACTCGTCCCGTTGCCGGGCGGCGGACGAACCTCCCGTGTCCGCAACGGACTTGACCAGTTTGGCCGCCCGCTCCCCCGGGCCCGGGCCGATCGTCTTCGAGATCCGCTCGGTGGACGGACCGGGAACGAGGGCGAGCAGCGCGCCCTTCGCCTCCAGCCGTTCGTCGCACAGCTGCGCGAGCTCGTGCGTGACACGTCGCTGGCCCGTCTCGATCCTGCTCAGAAAGCTGCGGCTGCAGTGCACCTCTTCGGCCAGCTCGCCCAGTGACTTGCCGGCCGCCGTCCGACGTCGGCGCAACTCTGCGCCGAACGCGTTCTCTTCGATCGCCATCCTCCCAACGGCCCGCTCCCCGCCCTGTGTTGCCAGAAAGCGTTGGCAACAGCCGACCGCTCCACGTTGCCGCGGAAACCCACCACTCTGTCTGTGAGCGAGCTTACAGCGAGCAAGGGTGCGAGCACCGGCGGACAGGAGCACTGGTCATGGGATCGGACGAAGCCAAGGTGGTGGCGGCCGTCGACTTCGGCACGCACGGCACCGGCTTCGCCTGGACGGTGCGAACGCCGCTCAACGACGATCCGCTGACCAGGCGGGTCCAGTTCTTCACCCGGTTCCCCGGCCGGCAGCTGGACAGTCCGAAGAACCTGACCGCGATCCTGGTGACGGACGAGGGGGACACGGTCGCCTGGGGCCATGAGGCGCGCGCTCGGTGGGTCGAGGCCCTGGCGAAGGGCGAGACCGAAGGGCTCGGCTACGCCTACGCCTTCAAGACGGCGCTGAAGAGCGGCGGTTCGATGGCGGACCTGCCGATCACGGGCGGCTTCGTCGACCGCTCCGACCGCGGTCTGATACGGGAACTGGTCACCGCCTACCTCAAGGAGATCCGCGAACTGGCGACCGCGGAGATCAAGAGGATGACGTACACGGAACGAGAGGTCCGCTGGTGCATCACCGTCCCCGCGATCTGGGACGACGAGGACAAGGCGGTGCTGCGGCGGCTGGCCGTGGACGCGGGGTTCCCCGGTGATCCGGAGCGGCTGCTGCTGGCCATCGAGCCGGAGGCGGCGGCCCTGTACTGCCATCTGCGGATGCCCGACGCCGCCCCGGGTCCGCACCGGCGGGCCCCGCTGCCCCTGCACCTCGACGGCTTCCGGTCCGTGGTGGTCGACTGCGGCGGCGGCACGGTCGACATCACGGCGTACGAGTCGCACGGCGACGCCGGTCCGTCCATCGCGCTGCGTGAGATCGGCCTCGCCACCGGTGGGTGGCTGGGTTCCGAATACGTCAACCAGGCCTTCCTCGACAAGACGCTCGGCGACCGCTTCGGTCCGGCGGTCTTGAAGCGGATCGAACGGGACCACCCCGGCGAGCTGCTCAAGCTGTCCGGACAGTGGGAGCGGGCCAAGGCGACGGTGGAACTGGACCGGGAGGCGGATGCGGTCGCCCCGGTGCTGGACCCGGTGCGGATCGAGGTTCCGGTCACCGTCTGGGACCTCCTGGACGAGCAGGTGCGGGCGCGGCTGACGCACGACGCCGCCGGCCTGCCACGGCAGATCGTCCTGCCTCCCGAGGAGGTGGAGGCGCTGCTCGACGAGAGGGTGGACGGCATCCTGGACAAGGTCGCGGAGCAGCTCGCGACCATCGGCCGGACCAGCGGCGCGAGCGCGGAGCCGGAGACCCTGGTCCTGGTCGGCGGATTCGCCCGCTCCCCGTGGCTGCGCGAGCGGATGGGGGACCGCTTCGGTGAGCGGCACCGCATCCTCGTCCCGCCGGATCCGGCCCTCGCGGTGCTAGAGGGCGCCGTCCACTTCGCCTACCGGCCGGACGTGTTCGTCTCCCGGCAGGCGAAGTACACCTACGGCTTCGAGACGGCCGAGCCGTTCGAGGAGGGGGTCGACTCCACGATGCGCATGTACCGCGACGACGAGGGCGACCTCCTGTGTGTCGGCCGCTTCGGTGTCGCGGTCCGGCGCATGGACAGCGTGCGGGTGAACGACGCCCACCCCTTCCGGATCGTGCCGGTCCGCGAGGACCAGGACGAGCTCGACGTACGCCTGTACCGCTCCGCGAAGGCCGATCCCCGGTACGTCGACGAGGACGGGTCCGAGGAGATCGGCCGGCTGACCGTCGACCTGTCCGGCACCGTCGGCAGACCGCTGCGGGAGCGTCCGATCATGCTGCTGTTCCACTTCGGCGCCGCCGAGCTTCGGGTCGAGGTGTTCGACCCCGCCACCGGAGAGACCAGCCGGGTCTCCGTCGACTTCGACCGCGTATAGCCATGGCCTACCGCCCCGAAGGAGGAGACGTGTTGTTCAACCGCGACAAGGGCAAGCGGCCGCAGGAACTGAGCATCAGGCTGGACGGCTTGGACACCCTGGAGTCGCGGATCCGGAAGCTGGAGGCCGCCGCGGACGACCAGCGTGCCGCGCTCGCCGCGCTCAACCCGCTGGGTGACCGGCTGATCGAGTTGAGGATGCGCCAAGAACGCGCGGAGGAACGGGCCCGGACGCTGGAGACGGCCGTCACGGACACCCGCCGCGTGCTCGACGAGCAGAGCGAGGTACTGGACCTGGTGCGGGTCACCCAGGTGGCGCAACGGGACGATCTCACCCGTGAGGACTTTCTCGTCCACTACGAACTCGCCCAGCGGTTGCGGGCGTTGTACACCCAGCGGATGCCCGACCTGATCCAGCCGCGGCTGACGGCGGAGCGGCCCCGTGATGTGGTACGGCGCCAGGCGCAGTTGATCAGCCGGCTGTGCGTGGTGCTGTTCGGCCCCGACGAGCACGGTGGGCTCGGCGAGCCCGACCTCGCCGAACTGGCCCGCATCGCCACCGACGCCGGGGTGGTGGGGCTCGACGCGCGCCACCAGCGGCTGTTGGAGCGGGTCGGCACGGAGGCCGCCCATCTGTTCCGGGCCATGACCGGCAGTGGCCATACCGGCCACTTCGACTTCGCGGTGGAGCCCGGCGCCCCGGCGGATCCGGAGGAACACGCTCTCTGGCCCTCGTGCGAGGCCGGGCGACCCGTCGCCTTCGTGGTGTGCCCGGGATACCGGGCGGCGGACCGCCGGCTGCTGGAGACCTTCGTCTACACCGAGGCCGAGGGCTGACGCCGGAGGTTTCGTTCGATGTGCTGTCCGGCCCCCGGGTCCGGGTCGGACAGAAGGATTTCGGTCCGGGGCGCGCGGGGGGCGCTCCGGCCCGGAAGGCCACAGGACCCGAGGGGGGACCGGGTTGGGGGACCCGGGGGAAGGGGAGCGGAGTCGCCGCATCGGCTCCGCTCCCCTTCTGATGCGCGCGTCGTCCGGTGCCTGCGTCTTCCGGTGCGCGCCCCCGGCCGCCGATAATCGCTGGCCGGGGGCGCATCCGGTCGTTCACACTCGCGCGGTGACAAGAACCGTGAGTGCGTGGGTGACTTCGGGTGACGAGTTCCTCGGGAGCGCGGGGCCGTTCGCCGTGGACGTTCCCTGGTGGTCCGAAGTGGGGCCGGTCATCGGGTGGTTGGAGGGGCTGCTCGGGGTGCCCGTGCTGGTACTGCGTCTGCTGGACGTGGAGGGGGGTGCGGGCGGGCGGGACGGCCATGTGACGTACCACGTCGAGGCGTTGGAGCGTCCGGTGAGCGATCTGCTGGATCAACGACCCGTCGAACCAGGGGTGTTGGACGGTCCCGAGGCGCTCAGGTCGCCCTGGGCCCGGGCCGAGGGGCTGCGCGAGCTGCTCGACTGGGCGGCCGGGGAGCTGGCTTCGGCGGGGCGGCCGGTGAGCGGTCCGGTCGTGCAGCGGCGTACCTGGAATCTGGCCGGGCTCTTTCGTCTGCCCACCGCGCGCGGTCCGGTGTGGCTCAAGGCGACACCGCGCTTCGCGGCGGACGAGGCCGCCGTCATCGCCGCGTTCGCGGGGGTCGACCCGGGACTCGTTCCCCCGCTCCTCGGGGCGGGTGAGCGGCGCGTCCTGATGGAGCACATTCCCGGTGAGGACTGCTGGGGAGCCTCGCCGGAGACCGTCGGTGCGGCGATGGAGCGGTTCGTCGGCGCGCAGGCCGCGGTCGCCTCCGGGGGTTCGGGTGAGCGCGGCTTCGTGGCGGGGGTGCGGGACTGGCGTGCGCCGGTTCTCGCGGTGGCGGTTCGTGATCTGCTCGACGGGCCCCTCGCGCAGGAGTTGACCGAGCGGGAGGTGCGGGGAGCGCGGGAGTTGGCCGGGCGGTGGGAGCTTCTGTCGGAGTGCGGACTGCCCGACACGCTGGTGCACGGCGACTTCCACCCCGGGAATTGGCGCAGCGACGGTGGGGCGCCTGTCGTGATGGACTTCGCCGATGCCTATTGGGGCAATCCGGTCCTCGACGGTCTGCGCGTCCAGGGCTTCCTTCCCGAGTCGGGTCGTGCGGCGGCCGCCCGGGACTGGGTGGCGGCCTGGAAATCGCGGGTGCCCGGCAGTGACCCGGCTCGGGCGCTCGATCTCGCCGAGCCGCTGGCCCATCTCACGTACGCCGTCCGCTATCAGGAGTTCCTGGACGGCATCGAGCCCTCGGAGCGGCCCTACCACCGGGGGGATCCGGCGGACGAGGTCCGGGCGGCGTTGCGTTGCGCGGGGATCGGGGGGTGACGGGCGCCGGCGCGGTCGTGCGTGGGGCGGGGCCGTGCCGGTACGTCGAGCCCGTCGCCGCCGGATCAGGCGTTGCCCTGTAAGGAGCCGTTTCCGGATCCGAGCGTAAGCGACGGGCTCGCGGTGTACCGGCACGGCCCCTTCCGTGCGTCGTCGGGTGCGGGCACTGAGCTGTTCAGGCTCCGGCGGGCTCCGGGTCCGGGGTCGAGGGGGTCAGGTACTCTTCCTTGATCTCCTTCGGGCCGAAGGGCCACACCTTTTCCAGGTTCGCCCAGATGACGAAGGCGACGCAGCCCAGGGCCACCCAGGCCAGGGACCATTCGATGGGGTGGCGGCCCGGGGAGTTCTTGTCGGCGTAGCCGTAGATCGTGAGCCAGCCGACGAGGGCGAGGAGGCTGGGGATCGGGTAGAGCCACATCTTGTAGGGGCGGTGGAGGGTGGGCTGGCGCTTGCGCAGGACGGAGAGGGCGACGATCTGGGCCAGGGCCTGGACGATCACCATGACGGTGGTGAGGAGTTGGATCAGGGTGGCCAGGTCGGTGTGGCGTCCGATGAGGAAGCCGATCGCCGTGATGACGCCCATGGTCGCCAGGCCCAGCATCGGGAAGCGGTGCTTGGGGTGCAGCTTGGCGTACGGGCGGAAGAAGACGCGGTCGCGGGCGGCGTCGTAGGGGACGCGCGAGCCGCCGAGGAGTCCGGTGAAGACCGAGGCGAACGCGGTGATGAGGATGAGGACCGTGACCGTGTCGGCGGCTCCCTTGCCCCAGGTTTTTTCGAGGACGGCCGAGGCGACGGAGGTGGAGGCGATGTCCGTCGGATCGGTCATGCGGTGCCAGTCGATGACACCGAGCGTGCCGATCTGGAGGAGGAGGTAGATCGCCATGATGCCGAGGATGGAGAAGACGATGGAGCGGGGCAGGGTGCGGCCCGGATCCTTGATCTCGGCGCCCATGTACGCGGTGGTGTTGTAGCCCAGGTAGTCGTAGATGCCGATGGTCAGGCCCGCGGCGAAGCCGATCCAGAAGTGGCTGCTGGTCAGTTCGAAGGCGTGCGCCGGGTAGGTGAAGGCCAGATGGGCGCTGAAGTCGGTGGCCGCGGCGATGATCACCAGGAAGACCGAGGTGATCATGACCGCCCACATGACCGCCGTGATGCGGGCGATGTGTTCGATTCCGCGCCACAGGAGCAGCACCACGAGGGCGACCACGGCCAGGCCGATGAGGTCGCCGGTCGTCTTGCCCATGCCGGGGGCCAGGTAGCCGAGGTACTGGACGAAGCCGACCACGCCGGTGGACATGATCAGGGGGATGAAGAGCATGGCCGTCCAGACGAACAGGAACGGCATGAGGCGTCCGGTGCGGTACTGGAAGGCCTGGCGGAGATACACGTAACTGCCGCCGGAGCCGGGCATGGACGCGCCCAGTTCGGCCCAGATCAGGCCGTCCGCGAGGGCCAGCAACGCGCCCGCGACGAAGCCGATGATCGCCTGCGGGCCGCCGAACGCGGCGACCATCAGCGGGATCGTCACGAACGGGCCGATGCCGCACATCTGGCTCATGTTGATGGCGGTGGCCTGGAACAGGCCGACGCGGCGGACGAAACCGCCGGTGGGTGGCGGGCTACCGGACATAGGGGTCTCCTGATATCGGGACGCGGGGAGGCGGGCTCCCCTTCGGCCGGCCCGGCGAGGCTGACTGGGCGATAAAGTTAAGGAGACTTACTAGATGCGTCAAGGGGGTGTATGGCATGCGTGAGAATGGTGCGATGCCCGCCAGCGACGCCATAGCGCAGCCCGAACAGCCCTGGAACCGGCAGCGGCTGCGCAGTACCAACGAGCGGCTGCTGCTCGACCGGCTGCGTACGGGCGGCGCCGCCTCACGGGCTCAGCTCGCACGGGAGACGGGACTGTCCAAGCCGACGGTCTCCAGCGCGCTCGCGGCACTGGAGGAGGCGGGACTGGTGCGTGAGGCGGGCACGCACGCACCCGAGCGCGGCCGGGTGGCGGTGCTCTACGCTCCGGATCCCGCGGCCGGGTACGCGCTCGGCATCGACATCGGGCGCAGCTGGCTGCGGGTGGCGGTCGCCGATCTGGACGGCGGCGTGGTCGCACGCGCCGATGTGCGCAATCGGGCGCGCAGTTCGGGTGCCATGGCCGACCTCGTCGTCTCCACCGCCCGCCAGGTCGTCGCCAACTCCGGTGTGGGAGCACACGAGGTGGCGCACGCGGTGGTGGGCACGCCGGGCGTGTACGACGAGGAACGGCGCCGGGTGCGGTACGCGATGCATCTGCCCGGGTGGGGCCGCGCGGGCCTGTTCGACCGGATGCGCGAGGAGCTGGACATCCCGCTGGAGGTGCACAACGACGCGAACCTCGCGGCGCTCGGCGAGTACACGTACGGCGTCGGCGCGGGCAGCCGGCTGTTCACGTACATCCTGATCGGCACCGGTCTCGGCATGGGCGTGGTGAGCGAGGGGCGGCTGTTCACGGGGGCGCGCGGCGGGGCCGGGGAGATCGGGTTCCTGCCGTGGCCGGGGCTGCAGAAGCCGGAGACGCTGGAGGACGCGGTGTCGGGGGAGGCCGTCGTCGAGGCCGCGCGGCAGTTCGGCATGACCGGCCAGCTCACGGCCAAGGCCGTGTTCGACGCGGCGCGCGCGGGGGACTCCGCCGCGGTGCGGGCGGTACGGCTGGAGGGCGAGCGGATCGCCTACACGGTGGCCGCGGCCGCCGCGGTGCTCGATCCCGATCTGGTGGTGCTCGGCGGCGGCGTGGGCCACAGCATCGACCTGCTGCTGCGGCCGGTGCGCGAGACCCTGCGTACGCTCACGCCCCTGCGTCCGAAGATCGTGCCGAGTCGGCTGGGCGAGGACGCGGTTCTGCTGGGCGCGGTGGCGACGGCCCTCGACACCGCGAGGGACGTGGTGTTCGAGCGACGCTCGGCGTCCTGAGCGGGGCACTCGCCTTCGGTGATTGACACGGATTGCCCGGCCGCCTAGCTTGTGCGCCAGTTAGTAAAGTTTCCTAACTTGCAGGCCCGGCTCGCGCCTCCTTGCTCCTGCCTTGCTCATGCCTCGCAGTGCCGACATGCAGTCTCGTAGCGCGGATGCTCCCCACCCCCAAGGAGACCACCGTGTTCCATCGCCCTGCCCCAGGACGGCGTTCCGCCACGGCCGCCGTCGCCCTGTGCCTCCTGTGCACCCTCTCGACCAGCGCGTGGGCCGGGTCCCGGCACACCGGACCCGACGCGTCCGCGCGCGTGCCGGTCACCCCGGTGCCCGCCACCGCGGGCAGCACCACCGCGCTGTCCGGGTACGCGATCCAGTCGACGGCCAAGGTCACGGACGCGGCGTCCGACGTCTCGAGCCCGGGCTATCCGGCGAGCGGCTGGTACCCCGCGGGTTCCCGCTCCACCGTCCTCGCGGCGCTGCTCGCGGACGGGAAGTACGCCGACCCGTTCTTCTCGACCAACCAGCAGAAGATCCCCAAGACCGACTTCCAGGTCCCCTGGTGGTACCGCTCGGACTTCACGGTCGCCGACACCACCGAGCGCAGCTACCTGGACTTCAGCGGGGTGATCTCGGCGGCGGACGTCTACGTCAACGGCAAACAGGTCGCCACCGCCGCCGATGTCACGGGCGCCTACACACGGCACGAGCTCGACATCACCTCGCTGGTGCGATCGGGCACGAACACGGTCGCCTTCCGCATCCGGCCCAACGAGCCCGACAAGCACCTGACCATGGGCTGGTTGGACTGGCTCCAGCCCCCGCCCGACCAGAACATGGGCATCGTGCGTGACGTTCTCGTCCGCCGGGGCGGTCCGGTCGCACTGCGCGACGCGCACGTCGTCACCGAGCTCGCCGTCCCCTCGCTCGCCTCCGCGGACCTGACGGTCAAGGCACAGGCCCGCAACGAGACGAGCGCTCCCGTCACGGCGACGGTGTCCGGCAGCATCGGCTCGGACGCCTCCTTCAGCAAAACCGTTTCCCTCGCCGCGCACGAGACGAAGACCGTCACCTTCTCCCCCGCCGACACCCCCGGCCTGCAGCTGAGCGCGCCGAAGGTGTGGTGGCCCGCGGGCATGGGCGGACAGCCGCTGTACGGCCTCGACCTGACGGCCTCCGTCGGCGGCACCGCCTCGGACACCACGCACGAGGACTTCGGCATCCGTGAGGTGAAGGCGCCCCTCAACTCCGACGGCGCCCGGCAGTACAGCGTCAACGGCCGCAGGCTGCTCATCAAGGGCGGCGGCTGGTCCCCGGACGAGTTCCTGCGCTGGGACCGGACGTATGCCGAGGACCGGCTGAAGTACGCGCTCGACCTCGGTCTCAACACCATCCGCCTCGAGGGCCACATCGAGCCGGACGAGTTCTTCGACCTCGCCGACCGGTACGGCATCCTGACGCTGCCCGGCTGGGAATGCTGTGACAAGTGGGAGGGGAACGTCAACGGCAGCGAGGCCGGCGACAAGTGGACCGCGGCCGACTACCCCGTGGCCAAGGCGTCGATGGCCGCCGAGGCCGCCCGGCTGCGCGACCACCCGAGCGTCATCTCCTTCCTCATCGGCAGCGACTTCGCGCCGGACGCGACGATCGAGAAGAACTACCTCGACGCCTTGGCCGCCGCCGACTGGCCGAACCCCGTGGTCGCCGCCGCGGCCGACAAGTCCTCCCCGATCAGCGGCAGTTCGGGCATGAAGATGACCGGTCCCTACGACTGGATCCCGCCGAACTACTGGTACGCCAAGCGCGAGGGCGGCGCCACCGGCTTCAACTCCGAGACCAGCGCGGGCCCCGACATCCCCACCCTCGACACCCTGCGCCGCATGATGTCCCCCGCCGAGCTGGACACCCTGTGGAAGAGCCCGACCACCAAGCAGTACCACCGCTCACCGTCGTCGACCTTCGGCACGCTCAAGCTGTACGACGCCGCGCTCGCAGGACGGTACGGAGCACCGAGCGGCCTGACCGACTACGTGCGCAAGGCGCAGCTCGCCCAGTACGAGAACGTACGCGCGCAGTACGAGGCGTACGGGCGCAACGCCACCGACTCCGCCAAACCCGCGACCGGGGTCGTCTACTGGATGTTCAACAGCGGATGGACGTCGCTGCACTGGCAGTTGATGGACCGTTACCTCGACCAGGGCGGTGCCTACTTCGGGGCCAGGAAGGCGAACGAGCCACTGCACATCCAGTACTCCTACGACACCCGTTCGATCGTCGTCGTGAACAACCGGCACGCCGCCGCGTCCGGGCTCACGGCCCGGGTCACGCTCTTCAACACCGACGGCACGCAGAAGTACGACAGGACGGCGACCGGGGTGGACGTGGACGGGGACGGCGCCCACAGCACCCCTCTCACCGTGCCGTCCTCCGTGAGCGGCCTGTCGACGACCTACCTGGCACGCCTCGTCCTCACCGACACCGAGGGCAAGGAGGTCAGCCGCAACGTCTACTGGCTGTCCACCAAGTCCGACACCCTCGACTGGGCCAAGACCGACTGGTACTACACGCCGACGACGAGCTACGCGGACCTCAAGGGGCTCGGCTCCATGGCACAGGTGCCGGTTTCGGCGACGGCCTCGACCTCGGCCGACGGGGACGGCGCTTCGATGACCACGGTCACGCTGCGGAACACCGGGACCGGCAGGACGCCGTCGCTGCTGACCGACGTGCATCTCGTGGACTCGGCCGGCAAGCCCGTTCTGCCCGTCCAGTGGTCCGACAACCAGGTCAGCCTGTGGCCCGGCGAGTCCACGACGCTCACCGCCACCTACCGCACGGCCGATCTGCACGGTTCGGTGCCCCGGGTACGGGTCTCGGGATGGAACACACCGGAGACGACCGTCCCGGCGGCCGACACCGAATCCAGCCGACACGGAGAGTGACTTTCACCCGCGCTTCTTATGCATTATGACCCGATTAGTCATATGCCGATGGTATGTCGCTACCACTTTCGTCACGGAGAGTCGAATAGCGTGACGGCCGTCGCGCCGATCGAACACCGGCGCACGTATGGCCCTTCGACTACCTGCAAGGAGTGAGCGTGAAAGCTCGTTTTGGCGTGAGCCGAGGAAAGGCGCTTGCGGTCACCGCACTGGCCGCGATCCTCGCCTCGACCGTCCCGGGATCGGTGCCCGCTCTCGCTGATGGAAACCGAGTGCGCTCGGAGCACTGGGGCGTGATCACCCGCAACACGATCGGCTCCCCCGTCGCCGCTCTCAGGAACGGCCCCTACGGCTCGTTCGGCGTGCTGGACTCCTCCGGCAGGCCGCCCTACGGAAGGGGCAGCCTCGGAATCGAGGTGGCGGACAACTCCACCACGCTGACTCCCCACAGCGAGAAGGTCGACTTCGGCAACGAGGTCGACTTCTTCGGGGACCCGGTGCTCGGCCTGGACAAGGTCGGATTCCACGTCTTCCAGACCGGCGAGAACGTCGACAACGGCGGCCCGGCGAACCTCCCGAACATCAAGTTCGAGATCAATCCGAACGTGAGCGCGCATCCGGGCGACACCTACTCCACCCTGGTATGGGTGCCGGACGCGCTCACGGTGACGAACCGCTGGAGTGGTTACATCAATGCCACCACGAGCGGCTACTGGTACCTCACCGGCGGCGAGACCGCCTGCAACGACGCCGCCCACTGCACCTTCGCGCAGGTGAAGAACTCACTCGACGACGGCGGCGCGGTGCCGGTCATCTACTCCGCCGCCGTGGGCAAGGGCCGCGACCACCTGTGGACCGGCGCCGTCGACGGACTGCGGATCAATCAGTACGTCTACGACTTCGAGGCCGACGGCGTCAAGGTGCGTCGCGCCTGATTCGGCGGACCCGTCGGACTCCGGCGTACGACGGGCGGGCCCGCTCCCGGGCCCGCCCTCTGGCTTGTTCGCGCTCAGCTCACGTTGAGCGCCGTGTCGTCGAGGACGAACGACGTCTGCAGGGTGGAGCCCTCGGTGCCGGTGAACTTGACGGTGACCGTCTGCCCGGCATAGCCGGACAGGTCGAAACTGCGCAGCGTGTAACCCGACGCGGCGTTCAGGTTCGAGTACGTGGCGAGCGTCGACAGGACCGTGCCGCTGCTGTTGAGCACCTGGGCCTTGAGGGTGTCGTAGGCCGTGCTGGTGGTCGTCTCGGCCGTGTCCACGTGGAGATAGAAGTTCAGGGTGGCCGCGCAGCCGGACGGGATGGTGACCGACTGGGAGAGCGTGTCCGTGTTGGCCGAGCCGTAGCCGTTCAGCCAGGCCTTGTAGGAGCCCGTACGGGCGGCCTCGCTGGAGCTGTTGGTGATGACACCGCTGGTCGCGGTCCAGGACGTGTTGCCGGACTCGAAGCCGGGGTTGGCGAGCAGCTGGGCGGCCGTGCAGGTACCGCCACCGCCCCCTCCACCGCCACCGCTGCTGCTGCCGCCCGCGAGCCACTCGGTGGCGTTCAGGGCGAGGGCGGCGTTGGTGGCGCCGGTGTCGTTCCAGCCGTCGTACAGCGTGTTGCCGGACTGGCCGGTGCCGTCGTCGATCGGCGAACTGTCACCCCAGAAGGCGACCTTGCCACTGCCGAAGGTGCTGGTGGCGAAGAAGGCCCCGGTGTTGCCCGAGTAACCGGAGCGGTAGAGCAGGCCCTTGACCGCCGAGTTGTCGGCGGGCTTCAGCGTGGCCGTCGTACCGTTCGCGATGAGGCTCTTGGTGACGGTGCCGAACGAGCCGTGCAGAACGGCGTTGGTGCTGTCGCTGATCGCCGCGGGATAGCCCGAGCTGATGTTCAGCGAGTCGATGGAGAAGCCGAACGGGTCGGTGGAGTCGACGCTGTTGTTGGTCATCAGGTCGTTGAGGATCTCGACCGCGTCGTAGCCGTCGTTGTTGCGGTCGGCCCCGGTGTGGTCGGAGATCATGAACAGACCGCCGCCGTTCTTCACGAACGTCATGATCGCGGTCTTCTCCGCGGTCGTGAAGAGCGTGTTGGGCTCGGGCAGCACCAGCGTGTCGAAGTTCGACAGGTCGGTGGCCGTCGAGCCGCCGTAGGCCAGGCTGGAGCCCGAAGGCAGCGTCTTCAGGCTGTAGTCGCCGGTCTTCTGCAGGGCCACACCCCAGGAGGAGAGGGCTCCGGTCCAGTCGGTCTCCGCCGACGGCGAGGAGTCCTGGCCCAACGGGTCGGGCTGGCTGGTGGAGATGATCCAGTCGGCGTTGCCGGCCGTCTCCGCGTGGGCGTTGTCGAACAGGATGCGGTGCGGGGTCGCGGCGGCGGCCGGAGCGGCCGCGGACGCCTGGACGGCCGCACCCGCGACGAGCAGTCCGAACACGGCCGCGGCCGTGGTGAGTCTGTGGCGGGATCGTCTGAATCCGAGCATCCTGCAAACCTCCATGAGGGGTGGGGAGAGGCGGTGCGGGCGCCAAGTCTGCGCGCGTAGAACGGTAGTTGGCCGTCCGCCACGCGACAGATTCTTGAACGGTACATGGCAGGAACGCGACTGAACAGGAGCCCGCCGGAGCGGACGCGGGACGGCCGGAAAGCGGAACGGACTGTCTTCGCCCGCAGGGGGAACACACCTAACTGCGGGGGTCCAGACAAAAAGGGGCGGAGATGGAGATCTCAGGCATCATCAGTGCCATTCTCATCGGCATCATCATCGGCGTACTGGGCCGGCTCGTGGTCCCGGGACGCCAGCGCATCGGCATCCTGTGGACGATCCTCGTCGGCATCGTGGCCGCGTTCATCGGCTCGGGGATCGCCGCCGCGTTGGGCGTGGCGGACACGAAGGGCGTCGACTGGATCGAGTGGGCCATTCAGATCGGACTCGCGGCGGTGGGCGTCGCGGCGCTCGACCGGGTGAAGGTGCGCCGCTGACGGGGCCGGCCTGCGGTCGGTGACGCCGTCCCTGCCCGGACGGCGTCGGGCGTCACCCGTACACGTACGGCGTCGTCGTGGTCAGGGGTTCGAAGCCCAGGCGGGCGAGGACCGGGCGGCTCTGGCTGGTGGCGTCGACCTGGACGTAGCGGTAGCCGCGCTCGGCGGCGACGCGGGCGCGGTGGGCGACCAGCGCACGGTAGATGCCGCGGCGGCGCCAGGAGTCGATGGTGCCGCCACCCCAGAGGCCGGCGAAGCGGGTGCCGGGGACCATCTCCATGCGGGCGGCGCTGACCGGGACGTCACCGGCGAGGGCCACCACCGCGACGACGTTGTCCTCGTCGCCGGTGAGCTGGGCGAGGAGTTGGTGGCGCATGCGGGTGCTTTCCGTACCGAAGGCCTGTTTGTGGACGTCCGCGACGAGGTCGACGCCCGCGCGGTCGGTGACGGGCAGCAGCCGTACGCCCTCGGGCGGCTGGGCGTCGAGCGCGAGGTCGCCCAACTCGGCGATCATCAGGGTCTCCTCGGGCTGGGCGACGAACCCGGCGGCGCGCAGCCGCTTTCCCAGACCCTCGGGCTTGTCGTGCCCGTACAGCTTCCACTCGAACTCGCGGCCGAGCTCGCCGAAGTAGCGCATCTGCTCGGCGATCGCGGCGTCGGCGATCGATTCGTCCAGGTCCGACCAGATCACCCCGTTCCAGCCCTGCTCGGTGCCGACCTGGCGCACCACCTTGCCGACGCGCTCGACCCGGGCTCCCGGGCTGTCGGGCCGCGCGCCCTCCCGCATGTCCCGGTCGAACAGGGCCAGTACCGCAACGTGATCCATGGGGTCACTCCAGCACCCCGGAGCGCATAGGGCAACGGCTCTGCACCGGGGCGGAGTCGATCGAGCCACCCCACCCCGGTGTTCCGCCGCTGGTCAGGCGCGGTTCAGTTGCGGGTCCACTGCTGGTTGGATCCGCCGTTGCACGACCAGAGGTCGATCAGGGTTCCGTTGGCCGTCGCGGCGCCCAGCGCGTCCAGGCACAGGCCCGAGACGTTGTTGGTGACGGTTCCGTTGGAGTTGAAGGTCCACTTCTGGTTGGTGCCGCCGTTGCAGTCCCACAGGACGACCTTGGTGCCGTTGGCGGTACCGCTGTTGTAGGCGTCGAGGCACTTGTTGCCGTAGACCACCAGTTCACCGCGCGCGGTGGAGGTGAACGTCTGGTTCTGGCCACCGCCGCAGTCCCACAGTTCGGCCTGGCTGTTGTTGGTGATCGTGCTCTTGAAGAAGTCCAGGCACCGTCCGGATCCGGTGCCGACGACCGCGGTCCCGTTGGTGCCCGGCACCGCGCGCACGGCCACGGCGTCGATGTCGGGCGCGGTGCCCAAGGCCCCGAAGGTCAGCGTGTTGGAACCCTTCGCCAGGGACGCGAGGACGGAGACGGTCCGGTAGGTGGTCGCCGAGCCGGTGGGCGGGAAGGCCAGCGTCTGCGCGTACTGGCCACCCACCTGAAGCGTCGCCTTGCGGTCCGCGGTACCGCCGTTGGCGTACGTGATGTCGATCAGCTTGGTGCCCGCGGCGGACGCCGTGACTCCGGTGAAGGCCGGGGTCGTCGCGGAGGTGGTGTCCTCGTACGTCGTCCCGGACGCCTCGGTGCCGGAGACGGTGAGCAGCACGCCCTCGCCCGCGGGGACACTGGTGGTGTAACTCGTCGCGAACGAACCGGCGTTGGACGCCGACCAGACGTTGCGTACGGCGGCGGAGGCGGTGGTCAGACCCATGTCCTGCCAGCGGGCGGTGATGTTCGCCGCGGCGGACGTACGGTTCAGCAGCAGGACCGCACGCTTCCCGGTACCGGCGAGGATCTTGCTGTAGACCTGCAGGCCGGTGCTGTCCTCGGCGACCTTGACGCCCTGGAGGCCGCGCGGGTCCTGGTCGATCGCGACGACCTCGGAGTTGGTGAGGACCGAGGCGGTCGTCGAGCTCATGGTGGCCAGGTTGTTGCCCGCGAGCAGGGGGGCGCCGGCGATCGCCCACAGGCCCATGTGGGTGCGGTTCTGGGCGGCGCTCAGGCCGTTCATACCGACCGTCATCATGTCCGGGTCGTTGTAGTAGCCGGTGTGCTGGGCGGCGGGGTGCAGCGACTTGTCGAAGTTGGCCAGGATGCTGGTCATCGTCGGGTTGTCGGGGTAGTAGACGATGTCGGTGCTGGTGCGCCACATCGCGCCCGTGCCGGCGGCCCAGTTCCAGGGGTTGCCCGTGCCCCACTCGCACAGCGACAGGACGAGCGGGCGGCCGGTGACGGCGGTCGCTGCGGTGTTGGCGTCGCGGATCGCCTTGTAGGTCGTCTCCTGGTCGAGGCCCTCGGCGTCACCGCCGCACCAGTCGATCTTCAGGAAGTCGAAGCCCCAGTTCTGGAAGGTCTCCAGGTCCTGCTGGTTGTGGCCCTCCATACCGGTGTTGGGCGCGGCGGGCGTTCCCGAGGGGGTCGGGTAGTAGTAGCCGCAGCCGTTCTTGCCCGCGTCGGTGTAGATCCCGGCCTTGAGGCCCTTGCTGTGGATGTAGTCGACGATGGCCTTCATCCCGCCCGGCCACTTGGCGGTGTCGACCGTGATGTTGCCGTTGCTGTCGCGGGTGCCCAGCCACCAGCCCTCGTCGATGTTGACGTACTTGTAGCCCGCGGCGGCCATGCCCGACGACACGAGGGCGTCGGCCTGGGCCTTGATGGTGTCGTAGTCGATGACGCTGGCGAAGGTGTTCCAGGACGCCCAGCCCATCGGGGCCGGGGCGACCCCGATCTGGTTGGTGCTGACGGCGGCCGGCTCGGCCGTGAGCACCGTGGCGGAGCGTCCGACTCCGGCCAGTGCGGCGACGGCCAGGCCCAGGACGGCGCCATGGACGGCTGCGCGCTTCAGGAGGCCTCTGAGGCGCTTGGTGTGCGAATAGGGGGACATACGGCTCTCCCTCGAGCGGTTTGTTCGCAGACTCGAACAAAAGTCAACGAGACTCGCCATATGGGAGCCGCCATTCCACAGGCGCGTCAAGTCCCTTGCCGACAGGGCCCGTTCACGTTCAGCCACGTCGTCGGTGAACGCGTCCGCGCCCCGGAGGCCGCCCGTCGCGTCGCCACCCGCACGCGGTACCTTCAGTGCGATCCGGCCCGACCCGGCCGGCGAAGATCTCAAGCAACGGGATGGTCATGCGCGAGGACGCGATCGTCGAGGTGGCGGCCGGAATCCATCTGGTCCACGGCAGCAACACCAACTGGGTGATCCTGACCGAGGGGGACGCCGTCACCCTGATCGACACCGGATACCCGGGTGACCGCCCGGACGTCCTCGCCTCCCTCGACGCGCTCGGCCACTCCCCCGAGGCCATCAGCGCCGTACTCATCACCCACGCGCACAACGACCATCTCGGGTCGGCCGAGTATCTGAGCAGCACCTACGGCGTCCCGGTCCATCTGCACGAGGAGGAGGTGCCGCACGCGCGCCGCGAGTTCCTCCAGCAGGTGAGCGTGGGCGAGGTGATGCGCCAGGCCTGGCGCCCCGGAGTGCTGCCCTGGGCGGTGCACGCGATCCGGTCCGGTGGCAAGGCGGACGTCCGGATGACCCGGCCCGAGCCGTTCCCCGGCCAGGGGGCGCTCGATCTTCCCGGCGGTCCGGTGCCGGTGCACACCCCCGGGCACACCGCCGGACACTGCGTCTACCACCTGCCGGAAGCCGGCATCGTGATCTCCGGCGACGCCCTGGTCAGCGGTCACCCCACCTCGCGGATACAGGGCCCGCAACTGCTGCCCGCCATGTTCCACGCCGAGCGCGCGAACGCCCTCGCGTCGCTGAAGCTCATCGAGGCACTCCCGGCGGACGTCCTGCTGCCCGGGCACGGCCCGGTGCACCGCGGATCCGTGAGCGAGGCGGCCCAGCGCGCCCGGGCGCTCGCCAACTGACGGCCGCCGTGAGCCGGCCGGCTCAAGTCCGCGGGGTTCCCGGCTGGACGGTGTCGAGGCAGGCCCGCAGCGCGTCCCGGTTGCGGGCCAGGCAGTCGATACGGCTCTGGATGCGGTCGATCTCGCCCCGCAGGAGTGCGGCGGTCTCCTGGCTCAGGCACTCGGGGTGGAGATGGATCTCACCGGGGTCGGAGAGAAACGGCAGGATACTCCGATCCCCGGGGCAGACGCGCTTGCCTTCACACTGATGTGAAGGTTTCAGCATGGTCGCATGTCGCTCGCACCCCCCGCCAAGGGCACCGCTCCGCCCGCTTCCGGGCTGCCGCTCTCGGGGCTGCTCGCTCTGTCCACGGCCGCCTTCACCGCCGTACTGACCGAAATGCTGCCCGCCGGTCTGCTGCCGCCCTGCGCCGTCTCCTGCCCGCCGAACGCACCGCCGCCTGAACCAGCGCCCGACCTGATCCGCCGGACAGGCCCTGGGCCGAGGGGACCTAGCCGAGTTCGAGCGTGGTGACCCCGTAGACGCGCTCGCCGTTGAACGGCCTGACCGGGCCGGTGTACATCCGGGCCGTCTCGAAGGAGGGGGTGAGGCCGAACTCCTCGGCGAGGGCCACGCCCGGCGCGTTCGACTCGGGGATGTCGATGGCGACCTCGCCCCCGGGAGCGTCGGCGGCCAGCGCCAGCAGGAGGGCGCGGGCGTCCTCGGCGGTGTCGGCGAACAGCGGGCCCACCCGCGGGCGGTCGAGAGCGGGGCGGACCACCGCGTAGCCGGTGAGGTGGCCGTCGGCGACGCGGACGAAGGTGTGGTGGCCGGGACCGGTGAGCCACCGCTGCAGGAAGCCGGGGCGGTCGGCCGGGCAGCAGGCACTGTCGTACGCCGCGATCGACGCGAAGTCGGCCGCTGCGGCGGCCCGCACCCCCGGTGGCGTCTGTTCCGCCGGCACGGTTCCGATGAACCGGACGGTGCGGTGGGCGAGTTCGAAGCCGGACTTGCGGTAGTTGTCCTGCTGCGCCACCACACCGTCCAGACCGACGGTCCGGCCGCCGGCGTGGGCGAGGGCCGTCCTCCAGGTGGTGAGGCCGTGGCCGCGGCCGCGCAGATCCGGTCGTACGAGATAGAAGCCCAGGAAGGCGTAGTCGGCGTCGTACGTCACGACCGAGACCGCCGAGACCGGCTGCCCGTCGATCCTGCCGATGAAGAAACCCTCGGGATCCTGGGCGAAGAAGCTCGGTGCGTCGGACAGCCCCGGATTCCATCCCTCGTCCCCCGCCCACCCGCTGATCACCGACCAGTCGTCGAGCGAGGCCCGGGCGACAACGAGATCCGCGGGACCCGGAGAAGTCATGTGTGCGCTCCATTCGCTTACGGCGGGGGTGCGCGGCGGTCGTCCGCGCCCGCAGCATCCTTCCCGATCTCCACGGATTTCAGCCTCCGTCACTCATAGGCTTGCCGTCCATGAGTGTCGATGACGTGACCCTGCGCCCGGTGGCCGAGGACGACCTGCCCGTCCTGGAGCGGTTCCTGACGGAACCCGCGACCGCCACGCCCTTCCAGTGGTTCGGCTGGCGGGACCCGGACCGCTGGCAGCGCAAGTGGGCGGAGAACCGCATGCTCGGCGACGACGCGGGCCATCTGATGGTCGTGCGCGGCGAGGAGCGCCTGGGCTTCGTCGGGTGGCGCAGGATCCGGCCCACGCCGAGCACGTACTACTGGAACATGGGCATCGGCCTGCTGCCGGAGGCCCGCGGCAAGGGCTGGGGCACGGAAGCCCACCGGCAGCTCGTCCGTTACTTGTTCGCGCACACGACCGTGGTGCGGATCGAGGCGGACACCGAGGCGGAGAACATCGCCGAGCAACGCGCCCTGGAGAAGACCGGGTTCACCCGCGAGGGCGTGCTGCGCAGTGTGACGTTCCGGGACGGCCGGTGGCGCGACGGCGTGCGCTACAGCATCCTGCGCGACGACCTTCCCGAGCTGCGCTGACCCCGCCCGGGCACCGCGCGCGGAAGCCACCCGAACGGGGCCCCACCGGTCGTGAGCCCGGTGGGGCCTGGGCCCTGTCGCCACGACAGGACCCAGCGCGTCAGCGGACCCCCGTGGGCCGGAACCGCCGGTACAGCACGGCCCCGCCCAGCAGCAGGGCGGCGCTCGCGGCGACCGCCGGCATCGTCTGGTCGGCGCCCGTGTGGGCGAGGGAGGCCATGGGCCGCGACGGGGCCTGGTACGGCGTCCCCTGCGCCCTGGGTGTCGTGTGCGGCCTCGGGGCGGTCTTCACCGGCCGGGGGTGGTCGCCGGAGGTGTTCGTGGACGTGTTCCCCACGGACGCGTTGCCGAGGCCGACCACGCTCACGGAGTTGCCGCTGACGTTCACCGGGAGGTGCACCGGGAGCTGCAGGCCGTTGCCCGAGAGCACGCCCGGAGAATCCTTTCCGCTCCCGACCGCGTCGGCACCGCCGCGGGTGACGGCACCGCCGCGGACCACGCCACCGGCGCCTTCGCCGCTCCTGCCGTGGCTCCTCCCGCCGACGCCCGGGCCCCCGCCCTCGCTCACGTTCGCGCAGCCGTTGCCCGCGGCGGGGTTCAGGAGCCCGGCCACGTTCACGGTGTTCCCGCACACGTTCACGGGGACGTGCACCGGGAGCTGGAGGGTGTTGCCGGAGATCAGCCCGGGCGAAGCCGCCGTGCCGCCGTCCGCCGAGGCGTCTGCGTGCGCCGGCATCGTCACGGCCATCGCCGCGCCCGAGGCGGCGGCCGCGGCGATCAAACCATTTCGGGTAACCCGTTTCATAGGTTCCCTGCCTTCCAGACATGGACGCGGGCACTCGCCCGCACCGCGTAAAACGCGGGAGAACCATCCGACGTTATGGCTGATCGTGTTTTCACCCCATCGGGGGTCACGCTTATCGAACGCCCGCCCAGAGGCGCGCCCCCGGACACCCGCATATCGTGAGCGAGGAGCTATCCCCTGGCGCCCGGTACGACGCCGGGCGTCCCTGGAGGCATCCATGCTGTCCGCGCACCAACGCTGGGCGTACGCCGGAGCCGGCGTCGTGGCACTGGCCCTGCTGGCGGCGGGGCTGCCCTCGGGGGTGGCGACGGCCGCCCAGGGCCCCGACCTGTCCCGCTTCTACCACCAGCAGATCAAGTGGGGCACCTGCAAGGGCGACGCAATGCCCGCGGATCTGCAGTGCGGGCAGGTGACCGTCCCGCTGGACTACGCGCACCCGGGGGCCGGGACGCTCGACCTCGCGCTGGCCCGCTACCGCGCCACCGGCGTGTCGAGGGGATCCGTACTGCTGAACTTCGGCGGCCCCGGCGTCCCGGGAGTTCCGCAGCTCGCCGTGAGCGGCAAGGACTTCATGCCGCTCACCAACGGCTACGACGTGGTGACCTTCGACCCGCGTGGTGTCGGCCGGTCCTCTCCCGTCAGCTGCGGCGGCGACATGGGCCAGGCCCCCGGCGCGGCGGGCGCCGCCACCCACGACAGCAGCCCGGAGGCACTCCTCAAGCAGGTGCGGAAGGACGCCGACGCGTGTGCCAGGCACTCCAGCCCGGTACTGGCCCACATCGGCACGGTCAACGCCTCCCGGGACCTGGACGTGATGCGCCAGGCCCTCGGCGACAAGAAGCTCAACTACCTGGGATTCTCGTACGGAACACGCCTGGGCGCGGTGTACGCGAGCCAGTTCCCCGACAAGACGGGGCGCATGGTGCTCGACGGCGTGGATACGCTCACCGAGCCGCTGTCCGAGTCGGGCCTGGTGAGCGCCGAGGGGCAGCAGACCGCCCTGGAGGACTTCCTCACCTGGTGCGCCCAGGACACCTCGTGCCCGTTCGGGCAGGATCCGCGCGATGCCCGTCAGCGGGTCGCCCGGCTCGTCGCCTCGCTGGACAAGAACCCGGTGCCGACGAACTTCGGGCAGCAGTTCTCCGGCCAGGACCTGGTGGCGACCATGGGGCTCGAACTCTTCGAACGCAAGGAGTGGCCGAAACTCGAGCGGTCCCTCGCCTCACTCGTCCAGGACGGGGACCCGAGCCCACTGTTGCAGGCGGCCGGGGGCGGCGTCGCGCTGCCCCACGCCACGTACAGCGGGCTGGTCGACCCCGCGAACGTGCCCCCGGACAACCTCGAGACCGCACTCCTGGCGATCAACTGCGCCGACGACCCCGATCGGCCCAGCGCCGCGCGGCTCACCAAGGAGATCGACGAGCTGAAGGCCGCCTACCAGGAGGCGTCGCCGGTCTTCGGCCCGCTCCGCCTCAACGAGCTGCTGATGTGCTACGGCCGCCCCAGGGGCAGCGACTACATCCGCGAGAAGGTACGCGATGTCCACACGCCGAAGATGCTCCTCGTCGGCACCCGCGGGGACCCCGCGACCCCGTACCGCTGGGCCGAGGAGACCGCCGAGCGGCTCGGCTCCGCGGCCGTCGTGCTCGACAACAAGGGCGAGGGCCACACCGGGTACGCGTCGTCCAAGTGCGTGCGCCAGAAGGTCACCGACTTCCTGCTGTACGGCTCGCTGCCGGACAACGGCAGCTCCTGCGGCCCGGAGGACGCGACGCCGCCCTGAGTGGTCGGATACAACCCGGAGGACACCTGGGCCGTCACACTGAGCAGGCGTCGCTCACCGATCGTGACACCACGCATGACATCGCTCGTGACACCGCTTGTCACACCGCTCGTGACCGAAACAGGGGGAACCCACCGATGCGCGTCCGACCCGTTCTCGCCCTCCCGGCCGTCGCCGTGACGCTGCTGCTCGCCGTGCCGCAGAGCGGCTCGGCCGACGCGCGGCCCGCTCAGTGCGCGGAGAAGGCCGTCTCCGTCCACGCCCACCGCTCCGCGGACCCCACCCTGCTGCACCTCGGCGTCACCAACCGCTCCACCCGGGCGTGCACCGTCGATCGCATCCCGACCGTTGTCTTCGGGGACCTCGACGGCGGCGCCCTGCCGGTGCCCGCGGGGCGCAGCGGGCCGTACCTGCTCGAGGCGGGACGGACGGCGTACGCCGCCCTGCGGACCATCGCCGACCCGGCGGACCCGGAGGCCCGCCGGGTGGAGGGGATCAGCGTCTCGGCGGACCCCATGCGCTTCGGGCGCTCGTTCACCGCGCGCGAGCTGGGCGTCGGCCGCGTCGTCCTGGTGTGGGAGCCGGTGACCTCGTGGTGGAAGCCCTCGCAGGCGGCCGCCGACCGGGCGCTCAGGTAAGGAGCACGTCCGGGGCGTACATGTCCAGCCACAGCGCCAGATCCAGGGTGCGCTCCAGGCCCCGCCGCGACGCCTGCGTGACCTGCGGGCTGTCGCGGTGGGCGGCCCGGCGGACCCGCTCCCGGTCGACGAGGTCGAAGACCGGGTGCGCGGGCCGGGCCAGGAGGTCCTTGGCATGTTCCTGGAGGGCGATCGCGTACTTGGGATCCTGCGTCGAGGGATAGGGGCTCTTGACCCTGTCGTACACGGACTCGGGGATCAGGTCCGCGGTCGCCTCCCGCAGCAGGCTCTTCTCCCGTCCGTCGAAGGACTTCAGGGACCAGGGCGCGTTGTAGACGTACTCGACGAGCCGGTGGTCGCAGAACGGCACCCGCACCTCCAGGCCGACGGCCATGCTCGCGCGGTCCTTGCGGTCGAGCAGGACGCGGACGAAGCGGGTCAGGTGGAGGTGGCAGATCCGCCGCATCCGGTACTCGAAGTCGCTCTCGCCGTCGAGGCGCCGGATGCCCGCGACGGCCGTGCGATAGCCGTCGGCGACGTACGACTCCAGGTCCAGCGCCTTGGTGAGGTCCGGGCGCAGTACGTCGGCGTCGTCGCCGAAGTCCCGGCTGAACCGGACGAGCCAGGGGAAGGTCTCGGCGCTGCGGGCCTCCTCGTCGAAGAACTGCAGATAGCCGCCGAAGACCTCGTCCGCCGACTCCCCGGAGAGCGCGACCGTGGAGTGCTCGCGGATGGCCTGGAAGAGCAGGTACAGGGAGGCGTCCATGTCGCCGAAGCCCATGGGCAGGTCGCGGGCCCTGATCACCTTCGCGCGGACGTCGAGGTCGGCCAGGGCGTGCGCGTCGAGGACGATGTCCTGGTGGTCGGTGGCCGAGGCGCGGGCCACGTCGTGCACGAAGGGGGTGTCAGGGGTGCCCCGCAGCTCGTCGGCGACGAAGTGGTCGGTCTGGCCGACGAAGTCGACGGCGAAGCTGCGGACCTTCTCGCCGTGCTCGCCGAGCTGCCGGGCGGCCAGCGCGGTCATGGCGGAGGAGTCGAGTCCGCCGGAGAGCAGGGTGCAGCGCGGCACGTCGGCGACGAGCTGGCGGCGCACGATGTCCTCGAGGAGCGAGCGGACGGTGGCGATGGTGGCGTCGCGGTCGTCGGTGTGCGGCCGGGTCTCCAGCTGCCAGTAGACGCGGCGGCGCAGACCGGAGCGGTCGACGGTGACGACGGTGCCGGGCTCCACCTCGCGCATGCCGTCCCAGACCGCGTGTCCGGGCGTCTTGACGAAGGTGAACAGCTCGCGCAGTCCGTCCAGGCGGACCCGGGCCGGGACCAGCGGGTTGGCGAGGATCGCCTTGGGTTCGGAGCCGAAGAGGACGCCGTCGGGGGTCGGGTAGTAGTAGAAGGGCTTGATGCCCATGCGGTCGCGGATCATCACGAGCTTGTCGTGCCGGCCGTCCCAGACCGCGAAGGCGTACATCCCGTTGAGCCGTTCGGGGAGTGCCTCGCCCCATTCGAGGTAGCCGCGCAGCACCACCTCGGTGTCGGAGTCGGTGGCGAAACGGTGTCCGCGGTCGGTCAGCTCGCGGCGCAGCTCGGTGAAGTTGTAGGCCTCCCCCGAATAGACGAGCGCGACCGTGCCGTCCGGGGTCTCGGCGGTCATGGGCTGGCGTCCGCCGGGCAGGTCGATGATCGCGAGCCGGCGGTGCCCGAGGGCCGCGGGCCCCTCGGTCCAGGTGCCGCGGTCGTCGGGGCCCCGGCAGGACATCGTCTCCGTCATTGCATCCAATGTCTCCGCCTCGGCGCGCAGGTCGCGGTCGAAGGAGACCCAGCCGGTGATGCCGCACATGTGTTACCTCCCGCGTCCGGTTCTGCTGGGAACACCGCGCCTGCCTGCGGTTTCATGGGCGGGTCGACGCCTCCGCAAAACCAGTTGTATTGGGCAGCTATATGACGAGGTTGTGTCATGTGCGCAAGTGACGTCAACACGTCCGTAACCTGACCGGACCCATCACCCCGACGGTTTCGGCCGCGCTTTGCATCCCGCGGATGGATGGACGGGCCCGCTGCCGGGCGCCTGCGAGCGGGAATCGGCCACGGGCAAAGTCTTCCTCAACATCCGCCGGGGCGCCCGTGGGGGGATCGTCGGGGACCCGAGCGGCATGCCCCCTTTCGCCCCTTTCCGCCCCATGGGTTTGACTCATGGTGTGCGCCGGATGCTCTTGCCGCTGTTCGTCGCCCTGGGTGCGGCCGGGGCGCTGGTCCTGGCATGGGCCGTCTCGCCCTGGTGGTGGTGGGCGGCCACCGTACTGCTCGCCCTGACCGCGCTCGCCGTCCGGGACCTGGCCCAGCGCCGCCAGGCGGTCCTGCGCAACCGTCCCCTGCTCGGTCACCTCCGCTTCCTCCTGCGGCCCGACGACCGTGATGTGCGCGCCATCGTGTACGAGCGCGCCCGGGGCGTCGAGGCCGAGGAGCCCTTCGGCACCGGGCTGGACCCGTACGGGGACGGGTACGAGTACCTGGAACCGTCGATGCGCCCGGTCGAGATGCCGGACGAGCCGCCCGTGGTGCGTGTGGGCGGCCCGGACTGCACCCAGCCGTACGACATGGCCCTGCTGAACGTCTCCGCGATGAGCTTCGGGGCGCTGTCCTCGCACGCGATCCTGGCGCTCAGCAGGGGCGCGGCGCTCGGCGGTTTCGCGCACGACACCGGCGAGGGCGGTCTTTCGGACCACCATCTGCGGGGCGGCGGCGACCTGATCTGGGAGATCGGCAGCGGGTACTTCGGCTGCCGCACCCCGGAAGGGGACTTCGAAGCAAGGGAGTTCGCGGACAAGGCCGCGCTGCCGGAGGTCAAGTGCGTGTCGCTGAAGCTCTCCCAGGGGGCGCAGCCGGGCATCGGCGGGGTGCTGCCCGGCGCCAAGGTGAGCGCCGAGATCGCCCGGGGCCGCGGCGTCCCGGAGGGCGAGGCGGTGGTGTCACCGCCGTACCACCGGGTGTTCTCGACCCCGCGCGAGCTGGTGTGCTTCCTCGCCCGGATGCGGGAGCTGGCGGGCGGCAAACCGACCGGTTTCAAGCTCTGTGTCGGCTCGCGCCGCCAGTTCCTCGCCGTCTGCAAGGCGATGCTCGCCGAGGGAGTCTCGCCCGACTTCATCGTGGTCGACGGCGCCGAGGGCGGTACGGGGGCCGCGCCGCCGGAGTTCGCCGCCTCCCTCGGTACGCCCCTGACCGAAGGGCTGATCACGGTGCACAACGCGCTGGTCGGCAGCGGGCTGCGCGGCCGTGTGCGGATCGGCGCGAGCGGCCGGGTCGCCACCGGTTCGGACATCGTCAAACGACTGGCGCAGGGCGCCGACTACACGAACGCGGCTCGCGCGATGATGTGGGCGCTCGGCTGCCTCCAGGCCCGGCGCTGCCACACCAACACCTGCCCGGTCGGGGTCGCGACCCAGGACCCGCGCCGGGTGCGCGCGCTGGACGTGGCCGACAAGTCGGCGCGGGTGCACCGCTACCAGCGGGCCACGGTCCACAGCGCGAGCCGGATCATGGCCGCCATGGGGGTACGCGATCCGGCCGAGCTCGGACCGCATCAGCTGCTGCGGCGTACGGACCCGGCGACCGTACGGTCGTACGCGCAGCTCTACGAGTGGCCGGCGCCCGGGGTGCTGCTGGCGGAGCCGCCCGCGTCCTGGGAGGCGGACTGGAAGGCGGCGGATCCGGACGTGTTCTGAGCGTTCACAACTCCACCGGGTCCCTGATGATGGGGCAGGTCATGCAGTGGCCGCCGCCCCGGCCACGCCCCAGCTCGGCGCCGACGATGGTGATGACCTCGATCCCGGCCTTGCGCAGCAGGGTGTTGGTCTGGGTGTTGCGGTCGTAGGTGACCACCACGCCCGGTTCCAGCGCGACCGCGTTGTTGCCGCTGTCCCACTGCTGCCGCTCGGAGGCGTACACGTCCCCGCCCGTCTCCACGATCCGCAGTTCCGACAGCCCGAGGGCCTTGGCGACGACCTCGGTGAAGGGGCGTGCGCCCTCGTCGGTGAGTTCGATGCCGGGGGCCTTGTCGCTCGGGCGCAGGGAGAAGGTGCGGACGGCGTCCATGATGGTCGGATAGAGGGTCACCAGGTCGCGGTCGGCGAAGGTGAAGACCGTGTCGAGGTGCATCGCGGAGCGCAGCTTCGGCAGGCCCGCGACGATCACGTGCTCGGCGGCGCCGTTCTCGAACAGGGCCGACGCGACCTGGGTGATGGCCTGGCGTGAGGTGCGCTCGCTCATGCCCATGAGCACGACGCCGTTGCCGACCGGCATGATGTCCCCGCCCTCGAATGTGGCCTCCCGCCAGTCCCGTTCGGGATCGCCCCACCACACGGTCGAGCCCGCGAAGTCGGGGTGGAAGGTGTAGATCGCCTTCATCAGGAGCGTCTCGTCGTGCCGGGCCGGCCAGTACAGCGGGTTGAGCGTGAGGCCCTCGTACAGCCAGCAGGTCGTGTCGCGGGTGTAGAGGGTGTTGGGCAGCGGTGGCATCAGGTACTCGGGTACGCCCGTGGACTCACGGGCCAGTGCGAGGTAGGCGGAGCGGTGGTCCTCGGGCAGGTCGGCGGTGGCGAGACCGCCGATCAGGAACGTGGCGAGCCGGGCCGGTTCCAGTGTCTCCAGGAAGGCGCGGGTGCCGTCGACGAGTCCGACACCGACCTCGTTCGGGGTGATCTTCCGGTCCAGGAGCCAGTCCCTGGCGACCGGGAGCGCCATGGTCCCGGCGAGCAGATCGTGCAGTTCGACGACCTCGACGCCCCGTTCGCGCATCTTGTTGACGAAGTCGGCGTGGTCGCGCTGGGCGTTCTCGACCCACATGACGTCGTCGAAGAGCAGGTCGCCGGAGTTGGTGGGAGTGAGCCGGCGGTGCGCGAGACCGGGCGCGCAGACGAGTACCTTGCGCAGTCTGCCGACCTCGGAGTGGACGCCGTACGCCGGGCGGCCGGTGGTGTCTTGACTGGTCACGGTGTGCCTTTCTCCGGGGCGGGGACGGGCGGGTCAGAGGCTGATCCAGCCCAGCGCCAGGGCGACGATCCCCAGGACCGCGCCGGCGATCGAGACGAGAAGGATGACGAGTTCCCGGGGTGAGAACAGCCGTCTGCCCTGTTCGCGCCGGGCCATCACGAACAGCACCGTGGCGGGCGCGTAGACGATGAAGGAGACGAGGAGGTACTTCGGTCCGGCCGCGTAGAGCAGGAACGCGGTGTAGAGGGTGGCGAGCGCGGCGACGACCAGGTCACCGCCGGGTCTCCCCCGTGCGGTCTTCAGGGCGAAGGCCGCCGCGAGCAGGAACGGGATCAGGGTGAGGGCGCTGGTCAGGTCGAGCGCGAAGCTGAACGCGTCGTCCGAGAACAGGGTGACGACCAGTACGACCTGGGTGAGCAGCGTCGTCATCAGCAGCGCGGGCACGGGCACGTCGGCGGCGGTGGAGCGGCCGAGGAAGCGGGGCATGTCCTCGTCCCCGGCCGCGACGAAGAGCACCTCGGCCGCCATCAACGTCCAGGCGAGATAGGCGCCGAGCACCGAGACGATCAGGCCGACACTCACGAAGGCCTTGCCCCAGGTGCCGACCGCGCTCTCCAGGACCCCGGCCATGGAGGGCTGCCGCAGCTCGGCGATCTCGCTCATCGGCAGGAGTCCGTACGACACGATGGTGACGGAGGCGAAGATGGCGAAGACGCTCAGGAAGCCGAGGACGGTCGCCCGGCCGACGTCCTCGCGGCGTCGGGCGTGCCGCGAGTAGACACTCGCGCCCTCCACACCGAGGAACACGAAGACGGTGGCCAGCATGGTGCCCTTGACCTGGTTGAACAGCGAACCGGCATAGTCGGCGCCGGCGAAGTTCTCGGCGAAGACATGGGGCTTGAGGTAGAAGAGCGCCAGGACGACGAAGACGAGGATCGGCACGACCTTGGCGACGGTGACGATCCGGTTGATGGCCGCGGCCTCCTTCACGCCTCTGCGGATGAGGAAGAAGAAGCACCACAGGCCCACCGAGGACAGGGCGACGGCGAGCAGGGTGTCACCGTCGCCGAGTGCCGGGGCGACGGCCCCGATCGTCGACATGATGAGCACCCAGTACGTCACGTTGCCGACGCAGGCGCTGGCCCAGTAGCCGAACGCCGAGAAGAAGCCCAGGTACTCGCCGAAACCGGCCTTGGCGTACGCGTACACGCCCGCGTCGAGGTCGGGCCTGCGGACCGCGAGCCGCTGGAAGACGAAGGCGAGCATCAGCATTCCGGTGCCCGCGACGGCCCAGGCGATCAGGGCGCCCGCCACGCCCGTCTCCTGGGCGAACAGGCGCGGCAGGGAGAAGACCCCGGCCCCGACCATGGAGCCGACGACCATCGTGGTGAGGGTCGGCAGCGTCAGTTTGGCGGCCGGGGGCGCATGGGTTTCGGTGTCGGCCTGCGTCATGGGCGTCCTGCGGAGGCGGGCGTCGTCGTGCGACGACGACGCGGGGAACGTCATCTGGCGACCCGAGCGACACTAACAATCAATTGCCCCAAATGCCCGATAACTGAATCGGCTCTATCGTGCTGTTATGGAGCACGCACTCAGCCCAGCGACCCTCACCATGCTGCGCAGGCCGCGGCCTTATCCCGCGGTGTCGGTGCTGACGCCCACGCACCGCCGCGAACCCGACAACGCCCAGGATCCGGTCCGGCTGCGCAATGTCGTGGCCGAGGCCAAGAAACAGATCGAGTCCGATCCGGCGGTCACCCGTGAGCGGCGCACCGACCTCGTCCAGCAGCTCGACCAGGCCCTCTCGGAGGTCGACCTGGCGCACGCGGAGGAGGGCCTCGCGATCTTCGCGGCACCCGGCGAGCACCAGGTGTGGTCGCTGGCCCGCACGGTGCCCGAACGCGTGGTGCTCTCGGACACCTTCCTGACCCGCAACCTCGTCGCCGCACAGGTCTCGGAGCGGCCGTTCTGGGTGCTCGCGGTCTCGGCCGACCGGGTGACGCTGTGGAACGGCGGCGCCGACCGGGTCACCGAGGAGCGCATCGGCGGTTTCCCGCGGACCCGCAGCCTCGAGGACCCGAACGCCGAGCGCAAGGAGCGCATCGGAGACCTGCCGAGCACCTTCCGTGACGAACGGACCAAGCACTTCGTGCGGGACGCCGACACCGCGATGAGCGCCGTCCTGCGCGAGGATCCGCGTCCGCTGTACGTCACCGGCGAGACCGCCGCGCTCTCCCTCCTCGACGAGGTCGGCACGGTCACCAAGGACGCCACGCACATCCCGCACGGCGGACTCGCGCACGGCACCCCCGACGCCGTGTGGCAGGCGGTCCGTCCGCTGATCAGCGCCGAGGAGCGCAGGGACACCGACGCGGTGGCGCGCGAACTCGAGTCGGCCCGTGGCCGCAAGGAGTTCGCGGCCGGGGTCGACGAGGTGTGGCAGAACGCCTCCCAGGGCCGGGTCCGGCTGCTGGCCGTCGAGGAGAACTACCGCGTGACGGTACGCGACGACGGCGGCGACCATCTGATCCCGGCCGAGAGCGGTGATCTGGACGCCCGCGAGGACATCGTCGACGAGATCGTCGAGCAGTGTCTGGAGACCGGAGCGGAGGTCCGCTTCGTCCCCGACGGCAGCCTCGGTGACGCGAAAGGCATCGCCGGGGTGCTGCGCTACTGATCATTCCGGCAGACAATCGCCTCCAGAGCTGTCTGCCGGAGAGGTGAGCGCGTGAGTGAGCTGTTGGGTGTCGCGGTCCTGGGTGCGGGTCACATGGGGGCCGACCACGTACGGCGGATCGATCGGGTGGTCAACGGCGCCCGGGTCGCGGCGGTGGCCGATCCCGACACCGGGCGCGCCAAGGACGCCGTCACCGGCATCGACGGTGTCTCGGTGCACACCGAGGTGGCGGCGGCCCTCGACGCGCCCGGTGTACAGGCGGTGTTGATCGCCTCCCCCGGGCCCGCGCACGAGGAGGCGCTGCTCGCGGCCTTCGAGCGCGGTCTGCCGGTGCTGTGCGAGAAGCCGATGGTGCCGGAGTCGGCCGGGGCACTGCGGGTGGTGGAGGCGGAGGCACGGCTCGGCCGGAGGCTGGTGCAGGTCGGGTTCATGCGCCGGTACGACGCCGAGTACCAGCGCCTGAAGTCCCTGCTGGACAGTCGGCGGCTGGGGCGTCCGCTGATGCTGCACTGCACGCACCGCAATGTGTCCTCCCCGCCCGGCTTCACCTCGGCGATGCTGGTCAACAGCTCCGTCTCGCACGAGATCGACGTGGCACGCTGGCTGCTCGACCAGGAGCTCACCGCCGTGACCGTGCTGCGCCCTCGGCCGTCCGCGGGTGCCCCCGAGGGTCTTGTCGACCCCCAGTTCGTGGTGTTCGAGACGGCCGAAGGCGCCCTCGTCGACGTCGAGGTCTTCGTCAACTCCGGCTTCGGCTACCAGGTGCGCTGCGAAGCGGTCTGCGAGTCCGGGAGCGCACGGATCGGGGACGAGCACACCATGGTGGTGACGACGGCGGGCGGTGCCCGCGAGGGGGTGGCACAGGACTACCTCGTACGGTTCGCCGACGCCTACGACCGCGAGGTGCAGGCCTGGGTGGACGCCACCCGGCAGGGGAAGGTGACCGGGCCCGGCGCGTGGGACGGGTACGCGGCCTCGGCCGTCGCCGAGGCCGGGGTCCGGGCGCTGGAGAGCGGCGCCCGGGTGACCGTCGAACTCGCCCCGCGCCCGGACCTCTACGCGTGATCAGCCGCTGACGCTCGCCGTGCCCGTCTCGATGTGCCCGGTGAACCGGCGCGACCAGCTCGCATCGGAGTCGACGGTGATCGTGAAGTCGTACCAGCCGTTCTGGTACGCGACGGCGTTGAAGAAGTCCTCGGCCGAACCGCCCGCGGCGACGGTGTACGTCCACGGCCCGTCGCCGCGGTACTGGTTCGAGGTGATCGTGAACTTCACCGGGGCGGCCGAGGAGTTGGTCATCTTGAAGTAGAGGGCGGTCCTGCCGGTGCCGGGTTCGGTGGCGTAACGCGTGCTCACCTCGGCCGACTTGCCCGCCTGGGTCGCGTCGCCCTTGAAGCGGCGCAGGAAGCGGTTGGGGCCGGCCATGGTGAAGTCGTACTTGCCGTTGCCGAACCCCGAGCCGATGTTGAAGGAGTCGGAGGCGGTGGCGCCGGCGTCGACGGTGTACTGCCAGGGGGTGGTGTCGCGGTAGGCGTTCGGGTGGATCGACAGGTGCGCGGCCCTGCCGGCCGGGGTGCCCTGGTTGGCCATCGCGAACCAGGCGAGGATCTTGCCGCTCGTCCCGAACTCCAGATGGTCCAGGTAACCGTTCGGCTGGTAGGGCAGGGCGCGGGCGGGCCGGGTGCCGGGCTCCTGGGCGGGCAGGGCATTGGTGGTCGGCACCGGGTTGGGCAGGGGGCCGCAGGTGGCGATGCCGAGCACGCTCGTGGCGGGCAGCGGGACCGTCCCGTAGGCCGGGTTGCCGAAGTCGAAGACTCCGGTGAGGTCGCCGGTGACCTTGCGACGCCAGGCACTGATGTTGGCGCAGGCGGCGGGCTTGCCGAGCGCCGTCGTCCACGTCTCCAGGAAGCGCAGGACGGAGGTGTGGTCGAAGACCTCCGAGGAAACCCAGCCACCGCGCGTCCAGGGCGAGATGACGAGCATCGGGACGCGGAAGCCGAGACCGTACGGGACGCCGTTGAGAAACTCCCCCGCCGTGTTCGCGGGCGGGGCCGGGGGCGGCACGTGGTCGAAGAAACCGTCGTTCTCGTCGTAGTTGAGGAACAGGACGGTGGAGTCGAAGACGTCCGGGTCGGCCGCGAGGGCCTTGTACACCAGGTCGACGAAGTGGGCGCCGTCCCCGGGCGGGGCGTAGGGGTGCTCGGAGAAGGCCTGGTTGGCGACCACCCAGGAGACCTGGGGCAGGGTGCCCGCGAGGACGTCGGCCTTGATGGCGGCGGCTATGTCGTCGGGGGTGGAGCCGGTGACCTTCGGCACGGAGGCCATGCCGCGGTCGTACAGCGGGTCGCCCGCCTTGGCGGAGGCGAACTTCTTGAAGTAGGCGCAGCCGTTGTCGCCGTAGTTGTCCTGCGCGTTCTGGTAGACCTTCCAGGTCACTCCGGCCGTCTGGAGCGCCTCGGCGTAGTTCTGCCAGGTCAGTCCGGACTCGTCGCCGCCGTCGTAGCTGGAGCCGTCGACCTTGCCGCTCCACAGATAGGTGCGGTTGGGGCCGGTCGCGCTGAGTGCGGAGCAGAAGTAGGCGTCGCAGATCGTGTAGTTGTCGGCGAGCGCGTAGTGGAAGGGGATGTCGGAGCGGTCGAGGTAGCCGAGCGAGCGGACGTTGCCGACGCCGGAGACCCAGGTGTCGAGGCGTCCCTTGTTCCAGGCGGAGTGCTGCGAGGACCAGGAGTGCGGGAGGTCGCCGTTGCACTGTGCGAGGGTCTCGCCGTCCTTGCCGCCCGCGGCGGGCGTGGAGCTGAGCTTCCACGGGTACTGCCGTCCCGCGCCGTTCGGCTGGTTGAAGACGGAGTACCCGCCGGACAGGGTGATGCCACTGCGGTCGTCGAAGCCACGGACGCCCTTGAGGCGGCCGAAGTAGTGGTCGAAGCTGCGGTTCTCCTGCATGAGGACGACGACGTGCCGTACGTCCGAGATGGTGCCGGTCGTCGCGCCGGCGGCCGCCGCCGGGCGCGAGCCGACGCCCAGCGCGGCGCCCGCCGCCATGGATGTGCCGAGTCCCACGAAGCCTCTACGGCTGATCGGTGTCATTCGCCCGCCCCCTCGTCACCGGAGTGCCCCTGCGGCACACCGCGCGCCAGCGTGCACGCGGCAATCGCCAAGGGTCATACCGATGCGGTGAGGGACGAATGAACAGCGGCCGAACGCCGTCGCCTTGCGTCCGTTCACGGTGAACGCGGGCACCTCGTTCCCCGGCATGGACGCGCGGCGTACATATGACCGTCGAACAAAGAAATGAAGGCGGGTCCCGGCCACCCCTGGAACCCCTCAAGTCACGTACGCTTTCTACGACTTGGGCGCGCGACCCGTGTACCGAACCCAGGCCGGTCGACCCGTCCGTCTGGACTGCGGCATATGCCAGAAGCACCACCGGATCGTGTGTTGCCAAATCCCTTACAGGGCGTCGCGGGCTGTGCAACAGTCGTAACGGTCCTTCCGCCCAGCCCTGGTCGTACCGTCCCCCCTCGGAGTGCGTCATGCCGTCCCATCTCTCTGCGGACCGCCCAGCCGCCCAGCCGCCCCCGCGCGGCTCGGTCGACGCGCTCATTTCGCAGACGCGACGGCTGCGCGGCGAGATGGACGCCGTACGGCGGGACGCTCCCATCGACGGCACGGACCCCCAAGGACGCTGGCAGCGGGCGCTGTGCGATCTGGCGGTGCATCAACTCGACGACCTCGACGAGCACTTGGCGCAGCTGCGGGACGGACCCCCGCCGGTGCCCGCTGAGCCGGCCCGCGCGCCCGCCGCACCGGCCGTGTCGGCCGCGCCCCGGCGCGGCTCGCTGCTCAGCCGGGTGGGCAGTGCCGAGTGGAACCTGCTCACGGACGAGGCCAGTTGGTCCGGAGAGCTCTACGACATCCTGGGCCGCGACCCCGCCGCTCCCCCGCTCACCCTCGACGAACTGCCGTCGCTGATGCTCGACGAGGACCGGCCGATGCTGACCGCGATGGTCACCGACTGCCTCATCGACGCGAAACCCATCGACGGCGAGTTCCGCATCGTGCGCCCCGACGGCGGGGTACGGACCGTGCACATGATGGGCGAGCCCGTGCTCGACACCGACGGCAGCACCGCCGCGATGTGGGCCGTGCTGCGCGACGTCAGCGAACTGCGCCGCAGCCAGCGGACGGTGAGCGAGAGCCGTGAGTCGCTTCAGCTGCACCGGCACCACGCCCAGAGCGAGCGCAGGCTCGCGGTCCAGCTGCAGGAGGCCGTGCTGCCGCCCTGGCGCGGCTCCCTGCGGTTCCCGCAGCGGGGCCCCGAGGCCCTGGACCTCGCCGCCCGCCATCTGCCCTCCTCGAACAGCGCGCTGATCGGCGGCGACTGGTACGACGCGATGGAACTGCCCGACGGAGCGACGCTGTTGAGTGTCGGTGACCTCACCGGACAGGGTGTCACCGTCGCCTCGGGCATGGCGATGCTGCTCGGCGCGCTGCGCGGCATGGCCGTCGCGGGCACCCGGCCCGGGCAGCTCATGTCCTGGCTCAACCAGTTGCTCGACGCCTCGGTGCAGCCGTCGCTCGGCAGCGCCGTCTGCTGCCGCTACCGGCCCGAGACCCGCACCCTCATCTGGGCACAGGCAGGACACCCCGCCCCGCTGCTGTTCCGCAACGGGACGGGGCGCATGCTGGCAGCGCCGGACGGCGTGCTGCTCGGGGCGACCTCGGGGGCCGTCTACGGGCAGGCCGAAGAGAACCTCGAAGACGGCGACCTGCTGCTCCTGCACACCGATGGACTGGTCCCCGGGCACTATGGAGCGCAAGCCGTCCAGAGGCTGCTCGACCTGGCCCCGCGCTTCCGCGGAGCCCGCACGGCCCAGGACTGCGTACGGACGGTTGTCGAGGAATTCGGCGAGAGTGAGCGCGAGGACGACGCCTGCGTGCTCATCGCCAGGATCGGCTCATAGACCTCGCCTGGACCGGCCCACAGACCGACCTGGAACCCTTTCTGTGCACAGGCAAGGCGTACTCATGCCTGTGTGGTGGTGCCCCCGCGCTTCGGCCTGAGCGAGCCCTTGGGGAGGGCGAGTTGGATCTCCTCACGCAGTTCGTGGATCTTCGGGTAGCCGGAGTACTCGGCGGTGAGCCGGTACATCTCGCGCAGTCGGTCCCAGGTGCGGTGGGAGGAGTTCGCCCCCATCGACACCAGGGCCAGCCGGGCATAGCGGTCCGCCTGCTCGGGGTCGTCCGCGATGAAACACGCCGAGGCCAGCGACAGCCAGTCGAAGATCTGTGACCGCTGCCGCCCGTTCTCCCGCAGATGCAACGCTTCCTTGGCGTGGCGCTGCGCCGTGGTCGCCGCGGCCGGATCGTGCTCCGCGAGCGTCCGGTAGGCCAGGGCCTGCATGCCGTGCATGTCCGCCTCGTCGAACATCTGCATCCAGCTCGGCGGTGGCACATCACCCTTGTCGGAGACGAAGAGGTCCTCCGCCTCCCCCAGGGTGCGCCGCATGGCCTGGCCCTTGCCCATCGACGCCTGAGCCCAGGCCTCGATCGTGAAGAGCATGGCGCGGGTGCGCGGCAACATCTCGGAACCCGAGCCCGACTTGGCGAGCTTCATCAGGTCCAGGGCGTCGTCGGGCCGGCCCAGGTGCACCATCTGACGGGCGGCGCGGGAGAGCGCCTCCCCGGCGCGCGGCCGGTCGCCGCCTTCTCTGGCCGCGTGCGCGGCGATGACGAAGTACTTCTGGGCCGTGGGCTCCAGGCCGACGTCGTGCGACATCCAGCCCGCGAGGACGGCGAGATTGGCGGCGACGCCCCACAGGCGGCGCTGCAGATGGTCAGGGTGTCGGTAGGAGAGCATGCCTCCCACTTCGTTGAGCTGGCCCACCACGGCCTTGCGTTGCAACCCGCCGCCGCGGGCCGCGTCCCAGGCCCGGAACACCTCGACCGAGCGCTCCAGTTCCTCGATCTCCTGCGACCCGATGGGGGCGGCCTCGTAACGGTCGAACCCAGCGGGGTCGGCGTGCAGGGGATTGTCGACTACAGGGGCGTCGGCCATGAGGGCCGGATCGGTGTGGAGCCAGTCGTGCATGGCACTGCTGAGTGCGGATCCCGCGGCGAGCGCGGCACCCGCGCCCACCAAGCCGCGTCGGTTGAGCATGAGGTCCATTCCCGTGAATTCGGTGAGGACCGCAGCGGTTCGCTCGGGCGCCCACGGCACACCGTCGGGATGTTCCACATTCCCGCCGCCCGGCCGTTTCCCCACACGCCCGTGCCGCACCAGACCGAGGTCCTCGATGGTCACGACACGGCCGAGACGCTCGGTGAAAAGAGCCGCCAGCACTCGCGGAACCGGATCACGCGGGATCTCTCCCATGTCGATCCAACGCCGCACCCGTGAGGTGTCGGTCGCCAGCTGAGGGTGACCCATGGCCGCCGCCTGCTTGTTGACCAGCCTCGCGAGTTCGCCCTTGGACCAGCCGGCCAGGCCGAACAGATCCGACAGACGAGTGTTGGGTTGTCCGTTCACGTCAAGCCCCCAGGTTCTCGGCTGAGTTGACAGTAACCCTCTGTCAGTTGCTGAGCGACTATTCGCCAGGGTTCGCCAGGGTGCGCCAGATGGTCTGCCACTGGGCATCCGGTGTCAGGTAGGAAAGCGCCACCCCGACCCGGTTGCCGAGGGACATTCCCCCAGGGTGTACCAGGGCGGCCGGGGCGGGTAGCGCAGCAACTTGCAGGCACACGAAGGGATCTGTTTCGCCCATGTACACAGCATCGTCCTCCGTGTCCGCTCCGCCCCGGTCGCTTCACCCCCGCCCGGTGGCGGCGGGCAGCGGCCCCTACCTCGACCCCGCTCGACCGGCGGCCCCCGTGCTCGGCGCCGGCAGGACGCGGCGCGTTCCGGGGCTCGGCACCCAACCGCTCAGCGGGAGAATCGACTTGTCCGGCCCCCAGGGCGCGCAGCTGCGCACGGCGATCGCGTCGGTGCACCGGATCTGTCCGGAGTTCGCTCCGGTCCAGGTACTGCGCCGCAGCGGGCGCTCCGTGCTCCTCGTCGGCACGACGGGGCGCAGCACGGCGGTCGCCAAGTGTTTACTGGACCACTCCTCGATCTGGGCGGAGCGGATCAGGCACGAAATAGCGGCATACCGATCGTTCGTGCGGCATCGGCCGCCGGTCCGGGTGCCCCGGCTGATCGCGGCGGACCCGGACAACTGCACCCTCGTGATCGAGCGGATGCCGGGGCGGGTGGCCGCGCTGCAGCGGCACCCCGCGGAGGCGCCGCCCCGCGCGGACATCCGGGCGGCACTGGGTGCGATCTGCCGCCTGAACGCGTGGCGGCCGCCGGCGGGGACGTTCGACGCCCCGCTGGACTACGCGGAGCGGATCTCCCGTTTCCATGAGCTGGGTCTGCTCACGGACCGGGACATGGGCGACCTGCAGAAGCTGGTGCACGGCATCGCGCACTCGGCGGGCCGTCAGGGCATGGGCCAGTTCTGTCACGGGGACGCGTTGCTGTCGAACATCCTGCTCTCACCGGCCGGTCCAGTGCTGGTGGACTGGGAGCACGCGGGCTGGTACCTGCCGGGCTACGACCTGGCGACGCTGTGGGCGGTCCTCGGTGACGCTCCGGTGGCGCGCCGCCAGATCAGTCAGCTCGCGCAGTCCGCCGGTCCCGCGGCGCGCGACGCCTTCCTGGTGAACCTGATGCTCGTACTGACCAGGGAGATCCGTACGTACGAGACGGCCGTGCAGCGTTCGATGCACGACGCGACCCCGGCGGCACCGGGACCGGCCCATCCGGGTGCTGCGCCGTCCGGCGAGGAACAGCGGCTGCTGCTGCGGCGGCTGCACGACGACTGCCAGATGGCCCGTCGGGCCGTTCGAGCGGCGGTCGGCACTCGCTGACGGGGACGAAGGCCCGCGGTGCGCCTGAACGGCGGCGCACCGCGGGCCTTCGACATGCGGGGGCACTGCCGGGGGCGCCGATGTACGGCGAGCGGCGCTTCCCGCCGGTATCCCTTCCGGGGCATGTTCACCCGTTCGCGCCACCGGTCCACTCCACTGACGCCTTGCAGGCCGTCCCGCCGCCGCCACGAAAACCTGTTCGTCCCTCGCTGACATGGGAAACGGCCTGCTCCTGGGCATGATTGACGGATCGTCGGAGAGCCGATACGACTGACCCACGTTCGGCCCGCACGCCCCACCGCGCTCGACCGTCCCAGGAGGCTGCATTGCGAGGATCCTTCACCGACCCCGAGGCCACCGCCGGGCACAGACGCGCGCGCCGTACCGCGGGCGCCGTCGCCTCGGCGGCGATGTTGCTGCCGCTGCTCGGCGCGGCACCGTCGAACAGCACCGCGCAGACGTCCTCCGCCGGACTCCAGCGGGCCTTCGCGGGCGCCGCCGCCGAGTACCACGTGCCGCTGAGCGTCCTGCTGGGCGTCTCCTACCTCCAGTCCCGCTGGGACGCGCACGCCGGCGCGCCGAGCGTCAGCGGCGGCTACGGCCCCATGCACCTCACCGACGCGCGGACGGCGATCGCGGAGGCACCGCACCACAGTGAGGGCACGGAGGACGCCCGCGGCGACAGCTCGCGTGCGGCCCTGCTGCCCACCACCGAGGTGCCGCAGAACTCCCAACTCCCGGCTCGGCTCAAGACGTTGACGAAGGCGGCCCGGCTCACCGGCCTGCCCGAGGAGCGGTTGCGCACGGACGCCGCGGCGAACGTGGCGGGCGGGGCCGCGCTCCTGGCCGCCGCGCAGAAGGACCTCGGCGAGCCGCTGAGCGACGACGCGGCCGACTGGTACGGCGCGGTGGCGCGCTTCTCCGGCGCGGACGACACCGCGACCGCGGCGACGTACGCCAATGACGTCTACGGAGTGATCCGCGAGGGCGAGGAGCGCACCACGGACGCCGGTCAGCAGGTCGCGCTCGCCGCCCGGCCCGGACTGCGCCCCGACACCGCGCAGCTGCGGCGGGCCGGGCTGCGTACCGTCTCCGCCAAGGACACTCAGTGCCCGACCACCGTGTCCTGCGAGTGGATTCCGGCCCCGTACGCGCAGTTCGGCGACGGTGACTACGGCAACCACGACCTCGGTGACCGGCCCACGTCGCAGAGCATCAAGTACATCGTCATCCATGACACGGAGGGCAGCTGGGACGGCGTTCTGAAGCTGGTCCAGGACCCGACCTATGTGTCCTGGAACTACACCCTGCGCTCGACCGACGGTCACATCGCCCAGCATGTGAAGGCGAAGGACGTGGCCTGGCACGCGGGCAACTGGTACATCAACGCCAAGTCGATCGGCCTGGAGCACGAGGGGTTCCTCGCCTCGCCGGACGCCTGGTACACGGAGGAGATGTACCGGGCCTCGGCGCGGCTGGTGACCTACCTCGCCGAGAAGTACCGCGTGCCGCTGGACCGGCAGCACATCCTGGGCCACGACAATGTGCCGGGCCCGACCACGTCGACCATCCCCGGCATGCACACGGACCCGGGCCCCTACTGGGACTGGCAGCACTACTTCACGCTGCTCGGCCACCCCTTCCAGGGGGCGACGAAGGCGAAGACGAGGACGAGTGGCGGTCTGGTCACCGTCCTGCCTGACTTCGCGGAGAACCAGCCCCGGTACACGGGCTGTGTCACCAGCGGCGAGCCCTGCGCGGCGCACGGTTCCAGCGAGGTGCGGCTGTACTCCCGGCCGGACGAGACCTCGCCCCTGATCAAGGACATCGGGCTGCGTCCCAAGGGCGACGACTCGACGATCGACGTGAACGACGTGGGTTCACGGGTCTCCACCGGACAGCGGTACGCGGTCGCGGACCGTGACGGCGACTGGACGGCGATCTGGTACCTGGGCCAGAAGGCCTGGTTCAAGAACCCGCAGAGCCGGCCGACTGCGGTGAACGCCTCGGGTCAGGTCGTGACCCCCAAGGCCGGCGTCACGGAGATCCCCGTGTACGGACGTGCCTATCCGGAGGCGGCGGCGTACCCCGCGGGTGTGCCCGTCCAGGCCGTCTCGCCGCTGCCGTACAAGATCCTGGCAGGCCAGAAGTACGTGGTCGGTGACAAGGTGCCGGGCGAGTACTTCTACGCGCCGACGTTCGACACGGCCCCGCACAGGGTCGTGATCGGCAAGGACATGTACTACGAGATCCAGTTCGGCCACCGGGTGGCGTTCGTGCGGGCGGCGGACGTGAACCTGACGCGCTCGCACGCATAGGTGCCGGGGGCGGGGGCCGGGCCGCGGACAGCTCCCCGGCCCCCGGCTCCCGTACCGTCCTTACTCCGACCGGTCGAGCTGGTGTGCCGGCACCCCGGAGGTCAGATCTCCCGGGTGCCGGGCCCGTCTCCGCTACACCCAGTCCCGGCGAGCGGCCTGCCAGGCCAGTTGCATACGGGTGGCCGCGCCGGCGAACGTCATCAGTTGCTGGATATGACGTTGGACCGTGCGCCTGCTCAGGCCCAGTTGCGAAGCGATCGCCTTGTCCGTGACGCCTGCGACGAGCAGGGAGAGCAGCCGTCGGTCCGTGGTGGAGAGGGAGTCGGCGCCGGATGTCCCGTCGGTGCCGCTGACCGTTCCGGTGTCATCGACGTGCAGGGGTACGGCGTCGTCCCAGTAGCGTTCGAAGAGTGCGATGAGCGCGGCGAGGAGGCTGCTGTCGCGCACCAGGGCCGCGGTGGGTTCCTCGGGGCTGCCGTGCGGACCACCGGGTACGAGGGGGCAGATGGCGATGGCGCGGTCGGCCACGGCGAGCCTCAGGGGCAGATGGGGTACCGCGCGGGCGACTTCACCCGCCCGTACGCCCTCGATAACGTTGTCCACGGCTCCCTCGTCGTCGAAGAACGCCTTCTCGTAGAGGACCCGATAGCGCACCCCGCGGGCCAGGGCGTCGAACTCCGCCTCGTTGCTGCCCGACGGCATGGCGACGTACTGGGCCTTGCAGAACCACAGCATCTCGTCCTGGGTGTCCGCCTGGATGCGGCGGAGGTGCTGGCGCAGCGCGTCCGCCCCGGTGATCACCTCGATGAGCTCGCCGGCGTCGCGCCGGCGCATGGTGTCCCGGTAGGTCGCCAGCAGGGCGGTGGCCGTGGCGCGGGCCTGGTCGAGGGCGTCGGCGTTGCGTTTGAGCCGGGGCATGAGGGCCACATCGGGTGGCGTGGCCCGGTAGAGCCGTGGTGATCCGTCGGTGTGACTGGCCAGTCCCCTGGCCGTGAGCGCCTCGAGGGTCTGTGCGGCGCCCGCGGTGGTGGCACCCGAGCGCATCGCGAATTCGCGCGCCGAGGCGTTGCTCATCGTCACCAGGATCCGGTAGGCGGCCTCCTCGGCATCGGTGACCCCGGCGGCTTCCAGCGTCACGGCGCTCTCCTTGGTCCCACCCCGTCCAACCGTTGAACACCGTACTGCATCCGTGTGGACGGGCGGCGGGTGCACGGCCGCGTCGCTCCGCCGTGCACCCGCCGTGCGCACTGTGCGCAGCCGTGTCTACCCCCGTTGCAGGTAGGCGCGTTGCACCGTCTGCCGGACACTGTCGCCGAGCCGGTCCCGCGCCGTGACCCGCAGGGTCACATACGCGACGCCGTGGCCGGAGGGCCTGGTGACGGTGGCCCGGAAGGCGTTGTGCCCGCGGTCCTGGACCGCCGCACCGCCCCAGTGCCTGCCGTCGTCGTAGGACACCTCCACGCGCAGGGACACGCCACGCGGGGCGGGCTGCCCGTCCTGGGCGCGGACGGCCAGGCCGATGGTGTGCGTCCGCCCGGCTCCCACCGCGTTGTGCGCATCGACCGGTACGTCGTAGTCGAGTTGCAGCAGGGACAGCGGCGTCGCCGTGGCCGTGGTCGCGGAGCGGAAGGACCAGGAGGTGTCCGTGCGGGCGGCGAACGCCCACTCGTCGTCCACGCGCGAGGTCGTCAGGTCCAGCCGGTAGTCGGCCGCGCCCGGGGAGACCTCGAAATCGGTCCAGGCGCTGCCGGCGTCGGCGACCTTCACGCCGTCGCGGTAGAGCGCCGCGGCTGCCGTGTCACCGCCCGGCGCGTCGGCCGCCGTGGCCAGTCCGCCCACCCCGCCGCCGTCACCGGCGAGCAGCCGTGACCAGTGACCCGCCGTGGAGTCGGTGAACTCCGGGATGCGCAGGGCCAGTACGTCTCCGGTCCGTACCGAGGGCGTCGTGGTGCCCCGGGGGATCGAGGGGCGCACCACCGCCCCCTGCCAGCGCTCGTCGAGGTGCTCGCCGGGCCGGTAGGTTCGGGGCGCGTCGACCATGCCCACGGCCAGCGGCATATCGACGTCGAACGTGGTCGTGTGATGCACCCGGTGGAGCCAGGTCGTGCCGTTCGCGCTGACGTACTCGGTGCGGACGAAGCCCGTCGGCACGTAGCGGGTGTACTGCAGCCAGGCGGTGTCCTGGTAGGGGCGCCGGGCGAACCGCTGTTCACTGGCCCAGGGCGCTCCTCCGTTGTCGGCGTATGTGGTCCGCAGCACCGCGCTGTTGCGCTCGGAGACCGTGTACACGACCTGCCGGGGTATCTGTTGGGACGACGTCTGCATGACGTCGTAAAGGTACGGGCTCTTCGCCGTTCCGGTGAACCTGACGGTGGTGGCCGGGTGCTTCTTCAACCGGTCGAGCAGGGCGGCGCCCGCCGCCTTGCCGATGCGGACGGTCGGCACGGCGGTGCGTTCGCCGTCGGGGCTCCAGCGCGTCCAGGCGATGTCGGAGAAGTGGGTCATCAGCAGTCCGCGTACGCCCGCCGCGGCCGCCTGCCGGGTCAACTCCCGCTCGTCGGTGCCCTCTTCGTTGCGGACGATCGCGAGTTTGCCGCGGGCACGGCTGAAGTCGGGCTCGGCGAAGGTGCCCGCGTCCACGGCTCTCAAGGTGGTGCCGCCGGCGTCGAACAGCGGTGAACTCGGCATGTAGTACGCGTCGAGAGCGCGGTCGCTGCCCGACACCTTCGCCTGGATCAGCGGGGCGACCAGTTGCCAGCGCGAGGCGAACTCGAAGGTGCCGTCGGTGACGGCCGCGGTGGGGCTGACGTAGAGCCGCTTGGCCAGGTCGAAGTACATCGTGCCCTGGAGGAGGCTGTGTCCGTCGATCTGCCGGTAGGTCTGGTAGTCGAGGATGCCGCGCTGTTCGGCGGGCCGCGGCGTGCGGATGTCGACCTTGGTGGTCTTGCGCGCGTCCAGGGTGACGGCCGTGTCCTTGGTGACCTTCACCTCCGGCAGGACGACGTGGCGCAGTTCCTGTCCGTCGTCGGCCGTGTCCAGGCTGGAGTAGTCGAGTTGATAGGTCCCTTCCTCGACTTCGGCGACGGCGGGCTCGGTGCTGACGTAGTCGACGAATCCGTCCGTGCCCCAGATGGTGGGCAGTGCCTGGACGCGGTTGCCGTCGTGGTCGTAGGTGGTGACGGTGAGCTTGTGGGTGGGGCCGTGCACCACGACGCTCACCGTGGTGTGGACCTTGACCGCGCCGTCGGTCGTGGTGGCGGTGACATAGCCGTAGTAGTCGCCCCGGCCGGCCCGGGAGGGGTCCACCGTCAGCGGCACGTCCGCGGTGGCACCGGCGGCGATGCGCACCAGGTCGGAGCCGAGTCGCAGCGCACCGGTCGTGAGTTCCCGGCCGCCGGTGGTGGCGAGGTGGGCGGCGAGCGCGAGGGTGACGTCCTTGTCCGAGGTGTTGGTGTAGCGGACTGTGGCCGTGCGCGGGACGCCGTTGTCGCCGCCGGTCCCATAGGGTCCAAGGGCCACACTCCCGGTGGCGGTGACCGGTCCGAGCGCCGCCGCGGCCACGTCGACGCGGCCGCCGCCCTCCTCGGTCACCTGCTGTCCCCCGACGGTGTGCGCCGTGCTGATGAGCGCGTCCTTGAGCCGCTGTCCGCTCCAGGCCGGATGCGCCTGGGCGAGCAGGGCGGCGGCGCCCGCCACATGCGGGGTGGCCATCGACGTACCGGAAGCAGCCACGTAGTACTGGTCCACCGGTTCGCCCATGGTGGTGCCCGCCGCGCGGGCCGCGACGATGCCCACGCCCGGCGCGGTGACATCGGGCTTGACCGCGCGGTCGCCGTGGCGCGGACCGCGGCTGGAGAACGGGGCGAGTGAGTCGTCGCGGTCCACCGCGCCCACGGTCAGTGCGGCGTCCGCGGCGCCGGGCGAACCGACGGTTCCCGCGCCCTGCTCTCCGCTGTTGCCGGCCGCGACCACGAACAGGGCGCCACTGGTGCTGCTGAGTTCGTCGACGGCGAGGCTCATCGGGTCGGTGCCGTCGCTCACTTCGTCCGAGCCCAGGCTCATGTTGACGACCCTGGCGCCCTCGGCGGCGGCCCACTCCATGCCGTCGATGACCTGCGACTCGGTTCCGTAGCCCTCGTCCCCGAGAACCTTGCCGATCAGCAGGTCGGCGCCCGGTGCCACCCCCTTGCGGGTGCCGCCGGACGCGGCACCGGTCCCGCCGACCGTGGAGGCGACGTGGGTGCCATGGCCGAAGACGTCACCGGTCCCGGAGCTGCCCGAGAAGTCCTTCGCCTGGCTGATGCGTCCGGCCAGGTCCGGATGGGTCCGGTCGACACCCGTGTCGAGTACCGCGACCTTGACGGACGTGCCGTCGTACCCGGCCTTCCAGACCGCCGGGGCGTTGATCTGTCCGGTGCTGCGGTCGAGGGTGGCGTCCACCCGGCCGTCCAGCCAGATCTTCGGCGTGGCGGCCACGCCCGCGGCGCTCACCCTGTTCGGGGCGGGGGCGAGTTGTCTCCAGAACCGGTCCAGGTCGTCGTCGGGGATCCGGACCGCCTGCGCGTCGATGCTGTCCAGTGTGCGGGCGGGCGCGTCGTCCTCGGTCAGCGTGGTGAGCCTGCTCACCGCGGAGGCGGGGACACCGTCCGGCCTGCCGATGATCAGGGGGAGCGTGTCGGTGTGCGCCGCGTCGTACTTCTGTTTGATGAGTGCGCTGACGTTGAACAGCTGCCGGTCCAGGCGCCCGGCGGAGACCAGGTCCTGGGCGTCGGAGGGCAGCACCGTCAGATCGCCGTCCTGTTCGACGGTACGGAACAGGATGCCGCGCCTGCCGCTGCCGGGCTCGACGGCGGCGATCCGCTTGCCGTCACCGTCCGTCGTGACGGTCACGCGGTCGCCGGTGATCAGCCGCACGGTGGCGCTGCCGCCGGGCGAGCCTCCCGCCGAGGCAGCCGTGGCTGCCGTTGCCGTCCCGGCCGTACTGGACACACCAGCCGCGCCGGCCGCCGATGGCATGCCGCCGGCGGTCAGCGCCAGGCCGGCCGATATCACCGCCGCGAGGCGGATGCGTCTCATCTGATCAGCACCTTTCCGTGCATGGTTGTGCGCGTGCGGAGATCTTCATTCGGGTGCTGCACAGAATCCGCTGCCGCCGGACGCGATGTCACCGTTTCCCGGTGGCGCGGATGGGACATGTCGCAACCGCGCCACCCCGCGGACTCGGTGGACGTCGGGGCGGGAGCGCGGAAACCGCCCGCCACCTCGGGCATAGTCGCCGTGGCGCTGACGTTCGACTGTTCAACGGAGATCGTCGCGAACGTTGGAGGAGCCTCGTGCCACTGCCCTCACGCCCCTTGCGGAAGCTGGGCTTCTTGACCATCGGGCTGTTCGACGAGGCCGATCCGCGGCGTGGTCACGAATCGACGCTGGAGATCATCGAGCTCGGTGAGCGGCTCGGATTCGACAGCGCGTGGGTGCGCCACCGTCATCTCCAGTACGGGATCTCCTCTCCCGTGGCCGTGCTGGCGGCGGCCTCGCAGCGCACCAGCCGGATCGAGCTGGGGACGGCGGTCATCCCCGTGGGGTGGGAGAACCCGCTGCGGTTGGCCGAGGACCTCGCCACGGTCGACATCCTGTCCGGGGGCCGCCTGAACCCTGGCGTCAGCGTCGGCCCGCCGATGCACTACGACCAGGTCAAGCAGGCTCTCTACCCGGGCACCGGCGACGTCGAGGACTTCAGTTACGCCCGCGTGGAACGACTGCTGGACTTCGTGCGGGGCAAGTCGGCGACCGACTTCAGTGGCGTCGAGGGCTTCGAGGTGTTCTCCGACCGCGTCCAGCCGCACGCCACGGGTCTGGGCCGGCGTATGTGGTACGGGGGTGGCAGCCTGCGCTCCGCGCAGTGGGCGGGCGAGCACGGGATGAACCTGCTGACCAGCAGTGTCGTCAAGGCGGAGGAGTCCGAGGACTTCGCCGACATCCAGCGGTCGCACATCCGGACGTTCCGCGCCCACCACCCCGAGGGCGATCGTGCCCGGGTCTCCCAGGGCCTTGTCGTCATCCCCACCGACAGCGCCTCACCCGAGCAGCGCGAGAAGTACGAGGAGTACGCCCTGAAGCGCACTCCTCGCACCGCGACCCCGCAGGGCCCGGCCCGGATGATGTTCGCGCCCGATCTCGTCGGCACCTCCGAGGAGATAGCCGAACGGCTGTACGCCCACGCCGCGTTCCGGGAGGTCGACGAGGTCGCGTTCGCGCTGCCGTTCACCTTCGGGCATGAGGACTACGTGCAGATCCTCGGCGACATCGCCACCCGGCTCGGTCCGGCACTCGGGTGGCAGCCGGCCGCCTGAACGCGGCGCCGGGGCCTCAGCCCTGCTGGAAGAGCTCCGGGGGCAGCGGCTTGAGCAGGGCGTACAGGTCGTCGGTGATGGGACGGTCCCAGGCGGCGATGGTCACCAGCACGTTGTCGCTGCGGTCGAACTGCACGCAGGAGATGCGGGTCTCGGAGAGCTTGAGACGGCGCACGATGAGGAGACCGTCACCCTGCATCACCGGGATGTCCTCGGTCCCGGTGACGGTGACCTCCTCGTCGTTCTCCAGCGCCAGCAGCAGCTGGGCCACCTCGAAGGGGATCTCGTCCTCGGCGACCTCTCGGGCCGGGGAGCCCTCGGGCAGATTGCCGATGATCATCGCGGGGCCACGGCCGCCGAACAGGTCGTAGCGCAGGAAGACACCCTGGCAGCTGCCGTCGGGGGCGGGCAGCAGACCGGCACCGAGATTGCCCGGCCAGTCACCCGGATCCATGGCCAGAACGTCGAAGTCGGGCCCGGCGGGCGTGGCGCTGCGGCGGCGGAGGAAGGACATGCCGCAATGGTACGTGCCCGGGCGCGAACCGGACCTCGGGGGCGTCCCCCGCGCGTGGCCGCCGGACCCCGCTGTGCATGGCCGCCGGACCCGGCTGCGCGTGGTTGCCGGACCCGGTTGCAGAGGGTCGCCAGACCCGGTTGCAGAGGGTGGCCAGACCCGGTTGCAGAGGGTGGCCAAACCCGGTTGCCGATGGTCGCCAAACCCGGTTGCCGATGGTCGCCAAACCCGGTTGCAGAGGGTGGCCAGACCCGGTTGCCGATGGTCGCCAAACCCGGTTGCCGAGGGTGGCCGGACCCGGTTGCCGAAGGTGGCCGGACCGGTTGTGGAGGGTGGGCGAACCGGTCCCGCATGGCTACCGGACCGATTGCTGGCCCAGCGCCGCCGCCAGGCCCGTACGGTCCGTGCCCACCTTCCGGTAGACCGCCGAGAGCAGACGGACGACGGCCGGCTCCTCGGTCCCCAGTTCCTCGGCGACCTCCGTCGTGGTGCGGCCCCGGGCGGTGAGCGCGGCGGCCGCGCGTTCACGGGCGGTGAGGGTGTCCGTCTCGGTGCTGTGCAGGCGGCGCGGGCGCAGTCCGGCGGCGGCCAGTTCGGCGCGGGCCTCGTCGCCGAGACCGTCGGCGCCGCACTGCATGGCCGCGTCCAGCCCCCGGTACAGGTGTTCGGCGGCTTCCTTGGGAGAGCCCGAGCGGCGCAGTTCGGTGCCCAGGGCGACCAGCGCGCAGGCCAGTTCGTAGGCGGCCGGGGAGCGCTCCAGATGGCTGACGGACTCTTCGAGGAGCTTGACGCGGGTCGCGCCGGAGGAGACGTCGGCGGCGGCCCGCAGCGCCTGTCCGACGGCCGAGGGAGCGCCGAACTGGCGGGCGCGGTGCACCGCTTCGAGTGCCGTGGCGGCGGCGCGTTCCGGCGCGTCGTGCCGTTCGGCGCGGGCGAGGTGGAGCTGCCAGGGGCACCAGGAGGGGTTGCGCATGCCGCGCGGGTCCAGGCGGCGTCCGGCCGCTTCGAGCTCGGCGGCGGCTTCCTTGGTGAGGCCGCGGGCGAGCAGCAGTTCGCCGTGCACGGTCTGGACGTCGGGGAAGGTGACGGCGGCCGGGAAGGGCGCGCCGAACGCGTGGTCCTCGCCGATCTGGGCGGCCTCGGTGACGCGACCGCGGGCGAGCAGGATCTCGATGATGACGCCGACGGCGTACCAGTGGACAGGGGTTCCCGCGCCGACGCGTTCGGCGAGCCTGAGGCCCGCGCGGGCGAAGTCCTCGGCCTCGGCGAGTCGGCCGCGGCGGTAGCGGACGTATCCGAGGAGGGTGTAGCCGAAGGAGAGGTGGGCGCCGTGCCAGCCCTGGGACTCGAAGTCGGCGATCCCGGCGGCGAACAGTTCCTCGGTGCGGCCCGGGCGGTCGGCGTACATGAAGGTGAGCGCGACCAGGACGGGCACCTCGAAGCCGCGGTCGGCCTCGGCCCAGCGGATCCCTCCGGCGAGGGCCCGTTCGGCGTGGTGGAGCGCGACGTGGGCGGGCTCGCCGCGCAGGGTGGCGTCCCAGGCGCGCAGGCCGATGACATAGCGCTCGGTGAGGTCGCGGCCGGTGAGCCGGTCGGCGAGGCGGGCCAGGCGGCGGGAGCGGGCCGGGGAGTCGGGTTCGTCGGCGCGGAAGGCGTCCCACATGAACTGTTCGGACTGCATGCGCAGCCGCACCCGGGCGTCGCCGGTCACGCGGATCTCACGGGCCAGTGTCTCGGAGGCCTCGGCGAGCCGGTCGCTGTGGGCGAGGACCTGGGACAGCCGGTAGACGATGTTGTGGCGCAGCTCCGGGTCGGTGATGGGTTCTTCCAGGGCGGCCCGGAGGTGGTTGACGGTGGTCGCCGGTTCGGTGAGCAGGGAGGCGCAGCCCAGTTCGTGGAGGACCGCGGCCCGTTCCTTGAGGGGCGGCGGTTCGCTCAGGGCGCGGGCGAGGTAGCGGCGGGCGGTGTCGGGGGCTCCGGCGCGCTGGGTCTCGCGGGCGGCAGCGCGCAGCTGCTGGACGACCCAGTTGTCGCCCTCGGGGTGGGTCTCCATGAGGTGGCGGGCGGCGGCGGAGGGGCCGAGCCCTTCGTTGATGACGCACCAGGCGGCCTGGCCGTGCAGGGCCACGCGGACGGCGCCGGGGATGGCGCGGTAGACGGCGGTGGCGATGAGGGGGTGGACGAACTCCAGGGTGTCGGCGCCGGCGAGGATACGGGCGCCGCGCAGGGCGTCCGCGGCGTCGGCGGCCTCCTCGGAGCCGAGGCCGGCTACGGCTGCGGCCAGGGTCGGCGGGATCTCGGTGCCGAGGACGGCGCAGGCCCAGGCGAAGCGCACGGTGGAGGCGCCGAGGCGCTCGAGGCGGGCGATCAGGCCGCTGCCCTTGACGGCGGCGGCGAGGTCGCGCAGCAGGTGCGCCCCCTCCTCGGTCGGGACCAGCCCGCGGTCGCGGACCTTGGCGGTCAGCTCCACCGCCTCGAAGGGGTTGCCCGCGGTGACCGCCCAGCACTCGCGGCAGAACACGTCGTCGGCCTGGGTGCCGAGGTCCTCGCGGACGAGTCCGGCGACGGCGGCGGCGCTGAGCGGTTCGAGGTCGAGGGGGCGCTGGCCCGCGCGTCCGGGCAGTCCCCTGAACGCCTCTGCGTGGTCGGGGAGTTCGTCGGGCCGGTAGGCGACGGCGAGCAGCAGCGGAAGTTCCTCGACGCGCGGCGCGAAGGCGGCGAGCCAGCTCAGCGACTCGGGGTCGGCCCAGTGCGCGTCGTCGAGGACGAGCACCATCGGGGCGCGCTGCACCGCGAGGTGGGTGAGCACCCAGTCGAGGCCGTCGCGCAAACCCTGCTGGTCGGGCGGGGCTCCCTCGGACGGGGCGCACAGGCCGAGCGCGGGGCCGACGATCGCGTACCAACTCCCCAGCTGGGCGCGGAGTTCCGCCTCCGCGATCCCGGCGAGCTGCGGTTGCAGGAGCTGGCGGGCGACGTGGAAGGCGACGCCCTGTTCCTGGTCGCCGCCGCGCGCGGACAGGATGGTGCAGCCCTGGGCCGCGGCGCGCCGCCGTACCTCGGCGAGGAGCGTGGTCTTGCCGATTCCGGCACGTCCGGCGAAGGCGAGGAGCGCGCCGCGGGGCCGCTCGGATGCTTCGGTTCCGTCCTCGCGCAGGCCGGTGAGCTCGTTCAACGCCTCGTCGGCCGCGGCGAGTTCACCCTCCCGTTCGAAGAGAGTCCTTCTGCTGCGTACAGCGCGCTGTCCCATGATCCACCCCCTGGCCACGGTGGTGCGGTCCACGCGGGGAGCGGATGCGTACCGTGACCTCCAGGGACCTCAGAGTACGCTCGTAACGCCTCGTGGGGAGCCCTTCCGCCGCTACCGGTGCGGGCTTCGGCCGACCGACCGGAATCTTCGGTCAATCCCCTACGGCCTGCGCGGATTTCCTGTGCCGTTCGTGATGGCGGGCGACACGTGCACGGTTCCCGCACGAGGGTTTGCACCACTCCTGTCGCGGGTGTTCCTTGATGAAGTAGCGCACGCAGCGCGGCGCGTGGCAGGCGTGCAGCCGCGACCGGTCCGGGCTCGCGAGGAAGGCGAGGGCGGCGCGGGCGAGCAGGGCCGGGAGGGGTGCGGTGCCGCCCACGGCTTGTCGGCGTACGACGGGTTCGGCGCCGTCGTCCCAGGTGAGGACGGGGACGGTCGGCGCGAGGGCGGCGGCTGCGTTCAGGCAGCGCACGGCCTGCGGTACGGGCAGCAGCCGGGCGGCGTCGGCCGGGCTGGGGTCGCCGGGGCGCACGGCGCGGGCGAACAGGGCGCGGACCGCGGCACGCAGGTCGCGTACGGCGGCGAGCGCGGCGGCGTCGGCGATGAAGCCGTCGGCTCCGGGCAGCAGGTCGGCGTGCCCGCGCACCCAGGTGGTGAGTCCACCGGGTTCCGTCAGGTCGTCGGCCACTGCGCCATGTCCGTCGTGCCGGATGGTGAGGGCGAGGTCGAGGGCGAGCCGGGTGTCCGCGTCGATCGAGTCCGCCATGGCGTTAATGATAGGTACCCGTGCACCCATGAGCCGCTCGGAGCCGCCGTGCCATTCAGCCGCTCGGGGCCGCCACACCGTTCAGCCGCTCCGGGCCGCCGTGCCGTTCACGGATCGCCGGCCCCCGAGAGGAAGCCTCGTCCTGGGGCCGGACCCCGGCTCGGGCACCGGCCCCTGGACGGGACCCACGTCGCGTATCGCCTCCTCGTACGGGGCGTCGGCTCGTCGTCTCGACGTCAGGTCGGCTCAGGTCAGGTCGAACTCTCCCTCGCGGGCGCCCGACACGAACGCGCCCCACTCGGCCGGTGTGAAGATCAAGGAAGGGCTCGCGGGGCGGCCACTGTTGCGCATCGCGATGAAACCCTCGACAAAAGCGATCTGGACGTCTCCCCGCCCTTGGCTGCTGGACTGCCATTCGGCGTTGCTGAGGTCCAGCTCAGGCTTGTCCCACCCCGCCAGCGGGTGCTGCTCGATGGTGCTCTCGGCCACGTCCGTGCTCCTCCCGGTTCGTCGTCCGCCGCCAGCCTAGCGATCGGTTACGGCGGCGGACAGGCCACGTGAGGGGGACGCTTTCAGGAGGTGGGCGGCTCGGCCCCGACCAGCCACATCGAGAAGAACTGGGATCCCCCTCCATAGGCGTGTCCCAGCACCCTGCGAGCCCCTTCCACCTGGTGTTCTCCCGCCTGACCGCGCACCTGAAGTGCCGCTTCGGCGAAGCGGATCATGCCGGAAGCGCCGATCGGATTGGTGGAGAGGACGCCGCCCGACATGTTGACGGGCAGGTCCCCGTCAAGCTCCGTCACACCGGATTCGGTGAGCTTCCAGCCCTCGCCCTCCTCGGCGAAACCGAGGTTCTCCAGCCACATGGGCTCGTACCAGGAGAAGGGCACGTACATCTCCACGGCGTCGATGTCACGGCGCGGGTCCGCGATGCCCGCCTGCCGGTACACATCGGCCGCGCAGTCCTTGCCCGCCTGCGGCGACACACAGTCCTTGCCCGCGAACAGGGTCGGCTCGCTGCGCATCGCGCCGCCGTGCAGCCAGGCGGGCGGCCTCGGCGAGCGGGCCGCCCCCGCCCGGTCGGTGAGGATCATCGCGCAGGCGCCGTCCGAGGACGGGCAGGTCTCCGAGTAGCGGATCGGGTCCCACAGCATGGGCGAGGCCTGCACCTTCTCCAGCGTGATGTCGTGCTCGTGGAGATGGGCGTACGGGTTCTTCAGCGCGTTGCGCCGGTCCTTGTACGCGACCAGCGAGCCGACGGTGTCGGGCGCGCCCGTGCGCCGCATGTACGCCCGTACGTGCGGGGCGAAGAAGCCGCCCGCCCCGGCCAGCAGCGGCTGTTGGAAGGGGATGGGCAGGGACAGGCCCCACATGGCGTTCGACTCGGACTGCTTCTCGTAGGCCAGGGTCAGGACGGTGCCGTGGACGCGGCCCGCGATCAGGTTGGTGGCGACCAGGGCCGTGGAACCGCCTACGGAACCCGCCGTGTGCACCCGCAGCATCGGCTTGCCGACCGCGCCGAGCGCGTCGGCGAGGTACAGCTCGGGCATCATGACGCCTTCGAAGAAGTCGGGCGCCTTGCCGATGACCACGGCGTCGATGTCGGCCCACGTCAACTCGGCGTCGGCGAGCGCCCGCCCGGCGGCCTCGCGGACGAGTCCCGCCAGGGACACGTCCCGTCGGGCCGCCACGTGCTTGGTCTGGCCGATGCCTACGACGGCCACGGGCTCCTTGCTCATCGCGGATCCCCTTCGAGTACGGCGACCAGGTTCTGTTGGAGGCAGGGCCCGGAGGTGGCGTGGGCGAGCGCACGGTCGGACTCGCCCCGGTGGACGCGGGCGGCGGCCTCACCGATGCGGATGAGCCCGGCGGCCATGACCGGGTTGGCGGCGAGGGCGCCGCCCGACGGGTTGACACGCACCTCCTCGCCGAGCCGCAGCGCCTTGCGCAGAACCACCTCCTGGGAGGTGAACGGGGCGTGCAACTCGGCGGTGTCGACGGGCCGTTCGAAGGCTCCGGCCCGCTCCGCGGCGAGGCGGGTCGACGGCGAGTCCGTCAGGTCGCGCACGCCGAGGCCGTGCGCCTCGATGCGGTGGTCGATGCCCCGGATCCAGGCGGGCCGCTCGCACAGCTCGCGAGCCCGCTCCCCCGCCGCGAGGATCACGGCGGCGGCACCGTCGCCGACGGGCGGACAGTCTCCGACGCGCAGGGGCCGTACGAGGTACTCACCCTGGGCCACCGAACCCCGCAGCTGAGCATGGGAGTTGGTGGCAGCCGACGCGCGGCTGCGGGCCGCCACCCCCGCCAGCGCGGGCTCGTCGGTCTCGCCGGCGTCGATGAGCGCCTGCGCCTGGAGGGCCGCGAGGGCGACGGAGTCGGGCCACAGGGGCGCGACGCAGTACGGGTCGAGCTGCCGGGTCAGAACGTCCCGTACGGATCCGGGTGAGGACTTCCCGTACCCGTACACCAGCGCGGTGTCGGCGTCCCCGGTGAGCAGTTTCGTCCACGCCTCGTACAGCGCCCAGGCCCCGTCCATCTCCACGTGCGACTCGGAGATCGGCGGCCAGGCGCCCACCCCGTCGAGGGCCATGGTGAAGGAGAAGGCGCGGCCCGCCAGGTAGTCGCTCGAACCGGAGCAGGTGAAACCGATGTTGCTGGTCTTCAGCCCGGTCTGGTCGAGGACGGCGTGCAGGACCGGGATGAGCATCTCCACCTCGGAGAGCTCGTCGGTGGTGCGCAGATGGTCGCTCTGCGCGAAGGCGACGACGGCGATGTCCCTGATGGGCGGCATCTACAACAGCTCCTTGTACGTGTCGTACTCGGCGTCCGGTTCGCCGGTGGGCCGGTAGTGGTCGGGATAGCGGCCGCCCTCCGTCCACACCGGCTCCACCCGCAGCCCCATGCGCACCTGGTCGTAGGGGATGCCGCCGATCCGGCCGTGCAACGCGAGGTCGGCGCCGTCGAGGGCGATGTGCGCGTAGACGTACGGCACCTCGATGTCGAGGTTCCTGGCCTTGATGTTGACGATGCAGTACGTGGTCACGGTGCCGCGCGGGCCCACCTCCACCTGCTCCGACGTGACGACACCGCAGGTGGGGCACGCGCCCCTGGGCGGGACGTACACCTTGCGGCAGGACGGGCAGCGCTCGCCCACGGTGCGCCGGGAGGAGAGGCTGTTGATGTAGGCGGACTGGGCGCGGCCGGGCGAGTAGACGTAGTCGAGGCGCGCGGGAGCGACGATGCCGGTGACCATGTCCTCGAACCGCCCGTCGTGGCCCGCGACATGCGGGCGGTCTCCGTCGTACGGCTCGAAGCAGGCGATGTCGGTGATGGCGCCGGTACGCTGCGCCGCCCAGCGGACCCGCACGCGCATACCGGTGCGTACCGCCTCGGGGCCCGGCGCGTCCAGGGCGTGCAGGAGGGCGGTGTCCGCGCCGTCGAGCCGGACCAGGATCCAGGCGAAGGGGGTGTCGAGGGGTTGGCCCCGACGGGGTTCGTGGTTCCAGGCCCAGGTGGTGACGGTGCCGGTGGGGGCGACCTCGACGAGTTCGCCCAGGTCCTCGGCGGTGACGGGGTCGTACTCGACGGGCGGGACGAGCGTCCGGCCGTCGGCGGTCTTCACACCCAGGACGACACGCTCACGCAGCCCGGTGAGAAACGCGCTCTGGACGGGGCCGAGCGAACGGGTGAAGGGGAACTCGACGACGAGGGGGGCTTTGAGGACTTCGGGCATCCCGGTTGTCTCCTTAGGGGAGGGGGATCGTGCGCGTCACGACTCCGTCGGGGGGGGAGGGCGAGGATCACGCCCGTCCCGGCCCCGCGCACCGTCACGACCCCGGACGTCACGCGCGCCGATAGACGGGTGGGCGTTTCTCGGTGAAGGCTCGGGAGCCCTCCTTCGCGTCGGCGGTGTCGAAGATCGGCCAGCCGCGGGTCAGCTCGGCCGCGAGGCCCTCCGTCTCCGTCATCTCGGCGGTCTCGTACACGGACGCCTTCACCGCCTCGACGGCCAGCGGACCGCAGGCGTTGATCAGTTCGGCGATCTCGAGGGCCTTTTGCCGCGCCGTCCCGTCGGGCACGACGTGTCCGACCAGGCCGATCCCGGCGGCCTCACGGGCCGAGTACGGACGCCCCGTCAGGAGCATCTCCAGGGCGTGCGTGCGTGGGATCTGGCGTTGCAGGCGGACCGTGGAGCCGCCGATGGGGAACAGCCCGCGCTTGACCTCGAAGAGCCCGAAGGTCGCCGACTCCCCCGCGACCCGGATGTCGGTGCCCTGGAGGATCTCGGTACCGCCCGCGACACAGTGGCCCTCGACGGCGGCGATCACCGGTTTGCGGGGGCGGTGGTGGCGCAGCATCGCCTTCCAGTGCAGATCGGGGTCGGCCTTCAGCCGGTCCCGGTACTGCTGGCCCTCCATGCCCTGCCCCGCCAGCGCCTTGAGGTCCATGCCGGCGCAGAAGGCGTCCCCCGCGCCGGTGAGCACGATCGAGCGGATCGCGTCGTCCTCGTCGGCCTCGATCCAGCCGTCGTACAGACCGACGAGCATCGGCAGCGAGAGCGCGTTCCTGGCCTCGGGCCTGTTGAGCGTGAGTACCAGTGTGGCGCCTTCGCGCTGCACGGTGAGGTGTTCCGTACCACCCATTGCCGTCCTCCCGTCAGACAGGCTCTCTGGAACGAGAACAGGTTGCAGGAGGCGCGGGACCAGTACAAGAGTTTTCTGACAGACAGTCAGATTTCTTCTGCGCGGGCCCTTCCCAGTTGTGGCGGGCTTTGCTCTGATGGCCGTCGAGCCGAGGGGCGGGACCGGACGCACGACGTCAGGAGGAGCGGTGGAGTACAACCTTGCCGATCTGTTCGAGTCGGTCGTCGACGTGGTTCCGGGCCGCGAGGCCCTCGTGTACATCGACCATCCGGGCACGGGCGCGGAGCGCCGTCTGACGTACGCGCAACTCGACGCGGCGGCGAATCGCGTCGCCCATCACCTGATCGACAGCGGCATCCGCCCCGGCGAGCACCTCGGACTGCACCTCTACAACGGCGTCGAGTACGTGCAGACCGTGCTGGGCTGCCTGAAGGCACGGATCGTGCCGGTCAACGTCAACTACCGTTACGTGGAAGAGGAGTTGGTCTACCTCTACCGGGACGCGGATCTGGTCGCGCTGGTCTTCGACGCGGAGTTCACCGACCGGGTGGCGGCGGCACTGCCGCGGGCCTCGGCGCTGCGGCATCTCCTGCGGGTGGGGAGCGCGGCGACCGACGGGGCCTCCCTGCCCGCCCTGGACTTCGCCGAGGCCGAGGCCGCCGGATCCCCCGAACGGGGATTCCCGCCGCGCTCGGCGGACGACCAGTTCATCATCTACACCGGCGGCACCACCGGCATGCCCAAGGGTGTGATGTGGCGCCAGGAGGACCTGTTCTTCTCCGGGCTGGGCGGCGGAGCCCCGACGGGCGAGCCGGTCAGCAAGCCGGAGGAGCTCGCCGAGCGGGTGGCGGCCGGCGGCGAGGGCATCACCTTCTTCCCCACTCCCCCGCTGATGCACGGCACCTCGACCCTGACGGCGTTCATCGGGTTCAACTTCGGACAACGGGTCGTGATCCACCGCAAGTTCGTGCCCGAAGAGGTCCTGCGGACGGTGGCGAAGGAGAAGGTCACCAGCATGTCGCTGGTCGGCGACGCGATGCTGCGCCCGCTGATCGACGCACTGCGGGGGCCGATGAAGGGCACGGACTGCTCCTCGATGTTCAGCGTGTCCTCGTCCGGCGCGATCATGTCGGAGACGGTGCGTGAGCAGTTCCAGTCACTGGTCCCGAACGTGATGCTGCTCAACAACTACGGCTCCTCGGAGTCCGGCTTCAACGGCACCGCGACCGCGGACTCGGGGGCCGGACAGGGTTTCCGGCTGCGGGTCAACTCCCGTACGCAGGTGGTGGATCCGGCCACGTACAAGCCGGTCGCCGTCGGTGAACCCGGCCGGGTCGCACAGCGCGGCCATGTGCCCCTCGGCTACTACAACGACCCGAAGAAGACCGCCGAGACCTTCTTCCAGAAGGACGGCGAGCGGTGGGTGCTGCTCGGCGACATGGCGACGGTCGACGAGGAGGGCATCGTCACCGTCCTCGGCCGCGGCTCCCAGTGCATCAACACCGGTGGCGAGAAGGTCTATCCGGAGGAGGTCGAGCAGGCCCTGAAGTCCCATCCGGACGTGTACGACGCGCTGGTCGCCGGGGTGCCGGACGAGAAGTGGGGCAACCACGTGGCGGCGGTCGTCCAGCTCCGCGAGGGCGCGGGCAGGCCCTCGCTGGAGGACATCCAGACCCACTGCCGGGGTCACCTGGCCGGCTACAAGATCCCCCGCCAGCTCGTCATCACCGACACCATCCAGCGCTCGCCCAGCGGCAAGGCGGACTACCGGTGGGCGCGCTCGGTGGCGACGGAGGCGACCCGCTGACGCATGCCGCGCAACCCGCGGCGGCCGTCGCGACCGACTGCCACGGCCTCGGCACCAGGTGGCCCGCGATCGACGTGCGGACGCGTTCAAGCGGAGCGGGGCGAGGAACAGCGCTCCGTGGAAGCCCAGGTCGGGGAGAGCGCCCACACCGGGCCCGTCCCGGGGCGAGCGGTCGCACACGACGGTCGTCGGCCGGCTCCGCCAGGGCGCCCTACCCCTGGGCGGTTTCGGCCCGTGCGTCCGCGAAGCGGTCCCTCAGCTCGCGTTTGAGGATCTTCCCGCTGGCGTTGCGTGGCAGTGCGTCCACGAAGACGACCTGCTTGGGTGCCTTGAAGGCGGCGAGCTTCTCGCGTGCGTGGGCGAGGAGTTCGGCCTCGGTGACCTCGCTGCGGGCGACCACGACCGCCGTGACCGCCTCGATCCACCGCTCGTCCGGGAGCCCGACCACGGCCACCTCGGCGACGGCGTCGTGCGTGTAGAGCGCGTCCTCGACCTGGCGCGAGGCGACCAGCACGCCACCGGAGTTGATGACGTCCTTCACCCGGTCGACGACGGTGAAGTAGCCCTCGTCGTCGCGCACGGCGAGGTCCCCGGAGTGGAACCAGCCGTCACGGAAGGCCTCCGCGGTCTCCTCCGGCTTGTCCCAGTAGCCCTCGCACAACTGCGGTGAGCGGTAGACGATTTCGCCCCGCTCCCCGTCGGGCACGTCCGTGCCCGACTCGTCGACGACCCGCGCCTCGACGAACAGCACCGGCCGCCCGCACGAGTCCATCCGCCCCTTGTGCTCGTGGGGTCCCAGGACCATGGCCAGGGGTCCGATCTCGCTCTGGCCGAAGCAGTTGTAGAACGCCAGCTTCGGCAGCCGCTCCCGCAGCCGTTCCAGAACCGGCACCGGCATGATCGACGCCCCGTAGTACGCCTTGCGCAGCCCGCTCAGGTCACGGGTGGCGAAGTCGGGCCGGTTGGACAGTCCGATCCATACGGTGGGCGGCGCGAACAGGCTGTCCGCGTGACCGGCCTCGACCAGGTCGAGGATCTGCCCGGCGTCGGGCGCGTCGAGGATGACGTTCACGGCGCCGACCGCGAGATAGGGCAGCAGGAACACATGCATCTGCGCCGAGTGGTAGAGCGGCAGCGAGTGCACGGGCAGATCGCCGGCCTGCAGATCGAGGGCGGTGATCGCGCTGAGGTACTCGTGCACCAGCGCACGGTGGGTCAGCATGGCGCCCTTGGGCAGCGCGGTGGTGCCCGAGGTGTAGAGGAGTTGCGTCAGGTCCTCGCCGCGGGGCTCCGGTCCGTCGTACGGCGTGGTCGTGTCGAGCCGCGCGAGCAGCGAGCCGTCGCTGTCGCGCAGGGCGAGAACGCGGGTTCCCTCGGGGAGGTTCCCGGCCAGGTCCGGGTCGGCCAGGACCAGTCCGCAGCCGGCCTGTCCGACGATGTACGCGAGGTCGTCACCGGTCAGGTTCTGGTTGACCGGCACGTGCACAAGGCCGCCGCGCGCACACGCGAGGAAGCCGATCAGGTACGCGTCCGAGTTGTGGCCGTAGGCGCCGACTCGGTCGCCCGGTACCAGTCCCGAGGAGCGCAGCACCTGGGCGGCGCGCGAGACGGCCTCGTCGAGTTCGGCGTAGGTCCAGCACCGGTCGCGGTAGTGGATCGCGACGCGTTCGGGGGTCCGCCGGGCGCTGCGCCGCAGCACCCCGTCGACCGTGACGCTCCGTCCCGCCGCCACCGTGGGGTTGTGACCCGCCGTCATGACCTGCTCCTTCGTCCGACTGCTGTGCCGCGATCCTCGTTCCGGCCCGCGAACGGGGTCAAGCGTCCCGCGCCCTTGGCGCGAAGAGGATCAACCCCGCCGTGGAACGTACTGACACCAGGTCACACGTCTGTGGCTGTTGTTACGCTCAACCGCCCCTTCCCTCAATGATGTCGGGAGGCACGATGCGCATCCGCCCCAGACGGTTCGCTGTCCTGGCCGTAGCCCTGCTCACCGCCTCGGCCGCGCTGCCCGCGACCGCCGCGAACGGCCAGGAGCGTCAGCACTCTCCGTCCCACCCGTCCGCCGGCGGTCTGTCCGCCGTGATCCGCTACACCGAGTACGGCATTCCGCACATCCTCGCGAAGAACTACGCGGACCTCGGCTTCGGCACCGGCTGGGCGCAGGCCGCCGACCAGGTGTGCACCCTCGCCGACGGGTTCGTGACCGTACGCGGCGAACGCTCCCGCTTCTTCGGTCCAGACGCGGAGCCGGACGGTTCGCTGTCCTCGGCGGCCGAGAACCTCTCCAGCGACCTCTATTTCCGCGGCGTACGTGCGACGGGCACCGTCGAGAAACTGCTCGCGGTGCCCGCCCCACGAGGTCCGAGCCGCGATTCCAAGGATCTTATGCGGGGCTGGGCGGTCGGCTACAACGCCTGGCTCGCCCAGAACCGGATCACCGATCCGGCCTGCCGGGGCGCCTCCTGGGTCCGGCCCGTGACCGCGGTGGACGTGGCCGCGCGTACCTTCGCGCTGGCGGTGCTCGGCGGTCAGGGCCGCGCGGTCGACGGCATCACGGCCGCGCAGCCGCCCGCGACGGCCGCCGCGCGTACGGCCGTCGGGACACCCGACGCGCGCGGTGCCGCGCGCGCCGCCCAAAAACTCTTCGACACAGCCGACATGGGGTCCAACGCGGTCGCCTTCAGCGGTGCCACCACGGCGAACGGCCGCGGGCTGCTGCTCGGCAACCCGCATTACCCGTGGCAGGGCGGCCGTCGTTTCTGGCAGTCGCAGCAGACGATTCCCGGCGAGCTGAACGTGGCGGGCGGCGCGCTGCTCGGCTCCACCACGGTCTCCATCGGGCACAACGCACGGCTCGCCTGGAGCCATACCGTCGCCACCGGCGTCACGCTCAACCTCCATCAGCTGACGCTGGATCCGGCCGACCCGACGACGTACCTGGTGGACGGGCAGCCGGAGCGGATGACGAGGCGGACCGTCACCGTCGAGGCGCGGGTCGGCCCGCCCGTCACCCGCACCCAGTGGTGGACCCGCTACGGCCCGGTCGTCACCTCGCTCGGCGCGGGACTCCCGCTGCCCTGGACGTCCACGACGGCGTACGCCCTCAACGACCCCAACGCCGAGAACCTGCGCGCCCCCGACACCGCCCTCGGCTTCGGCCGGGCGCGCGGCACGGCCGACGTCCTCACGACGCTGAGGCGCACACAGGGGCTGCCCTGGATCAACACGGTCGCCGCCGACTCGGGCGGGCACTCGCTGTTCACGCAGTCGCAGGTGCTTCCGCGGATCACCGACGAGTTGGCGCGGCGCTGCTCGACGGCGCTCGGCAAGGCCCTCTATCCGTCGTCCGGTATCGCGGTCCTCGACGGCTCCCGCGGCGACTGCGCGCTGGGCAGCGACCGCGACGCCGTACAGCCCGGGATCTTCGGGCCCGCGAGCATGCCGGTCCTCAAGGACGCGCCGTACGCGGAGAACTCCAACGACAGTGCCTGGCTGGCCAATACGGACCGGCCGCTCACCGGGTACGAACGGGTCTTCGGACCGGTCGGCTCGCAGCTGTCGACCCGTGCGCGCGGCGCGAAGGCGGACGTGTCCGCGATGGCCGCGAGGGGGGAGCTGACCGTACGGGACCTGCAAGCGCAGCAGTTCGCGAACCGGGCGACCTCGGGGGACCTCATCGCCGACGACACGGCCCGTGCCTGTGCCGCGCTGCCCGGTGGGACGGCGACGGGCAGCGACGGCAAGGCCGTCGACGTGAGCGAGGCGTGCGGTGTGCTGAAGGCGTGGGACCGCTCCATGAGGACCGGCAGCCGGGGCGCACTGCTCTTCGACCGGTTCTGGCGGCGGCTGAGCGCCGTGACCGCGCCCGCGCAGCTCTGGAAGGTCCCGTTCTCGGCGGCGGACCCCGTGCGCACGCCGAACACGCTCAACACGCGGGCGCCCGGCGTGGCCACGGCCCTCGCCGACGCGGTGAGCGAGCTGCGGGCGGCGGGCATCGCGCTGGACGCGACGCTCGGCGCGCACCAGGTCGTCGTCCGGGGCGGTCAGCGCATCCCCGTGCCGGGCGGCACGGAGTCGCTCGGTGTGTGGAACAAGGTCGAGCCGGTGTGGGACGCGGCGGCAGGCGGCTACACCGAGGTCACCACGGGGTCCTCGTACATCCAGGCCGTCGGATGGGACGGCGGCCGCTGCCCGGTCGCCCGCACGCTGCTGACCTACTCCCAGTCGTCGAACCAGGACTCGCCGCACTTCAGCGACCAGACGCGGCTGTTCTCCGAGGGGAAGTGGGTCACCTCCCGGTTCTGTGAGAAGGACATCCTGTCCTCGCCCGGGCTGCGGGTGATCCGCGTGGGCGAGCACCGCTGACGGCAGCGGGGTGGTCCCTGCCCGCACGGGCGGGGGCCACCTCGGTCACAGCCCGCTCCGCTGTCACACCGCTCGCGTACGGCCCTCCCAGTAGGGATCCCGCAGGCGCCGCTTGTACAGCTTCCCGTTCGGGTCGCGCGGCATCGACTCGATGAAGTCGACGCTCTTGGGGCGCTTGTACCCGGCGAGCAGGCGCTCGCAGTGGCGCAGGACGTCGGCGGCGAGGTCCGGGCCGGGCTCGTGGCCCGGAGCGGGCTCGACGACGGCCTTGACCTCCTCGCCCCAGTCGTCGTGCGGGATGCCGAAGGCGGCCGCGTCGGCGACGGCGGGGTGGGAGAGCAGCGCGGCCTCGATCTCGGCCGGGTAGATGTTGACCCCACCCGAGATGATCATGTCGATCTTGCGGTCACGGAGGAAGAGATAGCCGTCCTCGTCGAGACATCCCAGGTCACCGACGGTGAAGAAGTCGCCGATGCGGTTCTTCTTCGTCTTGCTCTCGTCCTTGTGGTACGAGAATCCGCCGGTGCTCATCTTCATGTAGACGGTGCCGAGTTCACCGGGCGGCAGCCGGTTGCCGTCGTCGTCGAAGACGGCGAGTTCGCTGATGGGCCAGGCCTTGCCGACCGTGCCGGGCTTCTTCAGCCAGTCCTCGGTGGTGGCGAAGGCGCCGCCGCCCTCACTGGCCGCGTAGTACTCCTCGACGCTGTGGCCCCACCACTCGATCATGGCCCGTTTCACATGGTCGGGGCACGGGGCGGCGCCGTGGATGGCGTGCCGCATCGAGGTGACGTCGTAGCGCGCCTTCACCTCGTCGGGGAGGGCCAGCAGCCGGTGGAACTGGGTCGGGACCATATGGGTGTGGGTGCAGGCGTGGGCGTCGATGACGCGGAGCATCTCCTCGGGCGTCCACTTGTCCATCAGCACCAGGCGGTGCCCGATGTGCAGGGAGGCGCCTGCGAACTGGAGTACGGCGGTGTGGTAGAGCGGCGAGCAGACCAGGTGCACGTTGTCGTCGTACGGCCTGATGCCGAAGATGCCGAGGAAGCCGCCGAGGTAGGACTCCTCGGGGAGCTTGCCGGGCAGCGGGCGCCGGATGCCGCGGGGGCGGCCCGTGGTGCCCGAGGTGTAGTTCATGACCCAGCCGAGGGTGCGGTCGGCGGGCGCCGAGTCGGGCTGTGCGTCGAGGAGTTCGGCGTACGGCCGGAAGCCCGCCACCGTGCCCACCGCGTACCGCTGCGCGGCGGGAAGCTTCGCCTCGTCGGCGGCGTGGCGGGCGGCGTCGGCGAACCGTTCGTGGGCGATCAGCACCTTGGCGCCCGAGTCGGAGACGATCCAGGCGATCTCGGGGCCGACGAGGTGGTGGTTGACCGGCACCAGGTAGAGGCCCGCCTGGGAGGCGGCGAGGTAGGCGACGAAGAACTCGACGCCGTTGGGCAGGACGACCGCGAAGGCGTCGCCCCGTTCGAGTCCCGCGGCGCGCAGACCGTGGACGAGTCGATTGGCCGCGGCATGCAGCCGGCCCGCGGTCCACTCGTCCCCGTCCGGGGTGACGAGGACCGTCCGTCCGGGGTCGGCGGTGGCCTGGGCCCAGAAGCCGTTGGGTGAGGTGCTCATGACGGTTCGCCCCTTCCCGCGATCCGGTTGACGCGCTCGACGGCCCGCTCGAAGCCGCTCGTCAGGTCGTCGAAGACGGCCTGGACAGTGCGCTCGCTGTTCATCCGGCCGACGATCTGCCCGACCGGCGTCCCGAGCAGCGGTTCCACCTCGTACTTCTGGATCCGGGAGACCGCCTCGGCCACCAGCAGCCCCTGAAGCGGCATGGGGAGTGTGCCGGGGCCGTTCGGGTCGTCCCAGGCGTCGGTCCACTCGGTGCGCAACTGGCGCGCGGGCTTGCCGGTCAGCGCGCGCGAGCGGACGGTGTCTGCGGACCCGGCGGCGAGCAGCTTGCGGGTCACGGCGGGCGCGTGCATGTCCGCTTCCGTGACGGTCAGCCACAGGGAGCCGAGCCACACCCCCTGGGCACCGAGGCTGAAGGCGGCGGCCACCTGCTGTCCGCTGCCGATGCCGCCCGCCGCCAGTACGGGCAGCGGGTCGACGGCGTCGACGACTTCGGGGGTGAGCACCATCGAGGCGATCTCGCCGGTGTGGCCGCCCGCCTCGTAGCCCTGCGCGACGACGACGTCGATGCCCGCCTCGGCGTGTTTGCGCGCGTGCCGGGCGCTGCCCGCGAGGGCCGCGACGAGGACCCCGCGCTCGTGGGCGCGTTCGACGACGTCGGCGGGTGGTGAGCCCAGCGCGTTGGCGAGCAGTTTGATCGGATAGTCGAAGGCGACGTCGAGCTGGGTGCGGGCGACCTGTTCCATCCAGCCGGTGATGCGCCAGCCGGACGTCTCGCCCTCGGCGAGTTCGGGCACGCCGTACTTGGCGAGGGTGTCCTTGACGTACTGCCGGTGCCCCTCCGGGATCATCGCCTCGACGTCGGCCTCCGTCACCCCCTCGACCTTCTTCGCGGGCATGACGACGTCCAGGCCGTACGGTTTGCCGTCGACGTTCGCCTCGATCCAGTCGAGGTCGCGTTTGAGGTCGTCGGGTGCGGTGTAGCGGACCGCGCCGAGCACACCGAATCCGCCCGCGCGACTGATGGCCGCGGCGACGGCGGGAAACGGCGTGAAGCCGAAAATGGCGTGCTCGACTCCCAGTTTCTTGCTCAGCTCCGTCTGCATGGCCGCAGAATGCCGCAGTCCTCCGGACGAGGGAAGGCCTTTTCTGATGCTCCGTCAGATTTCTGGCCAGTCCCTCGACGGGGTTCCAGGATTCGCGCCGCGCGGGCGGCACACGACCGACCGGCGGAGCTAGTCGTTCGCCCCCTCCAGTACGGCCATGGCCGCGTTGTGCCCGGGCACCCCGCTCACGCCGCCGCCGCGCACCGCGCCCGCCCCGCACAGCAGGACGTTCGCGTGCCGGGTCTCGACGCCCCAGCGGCCCGTGCCCTCCTGGGCGTACGGGAAGGCGAGATCGCGGTGGAAGATGTTGCCACCGGGCAGCCGCAGGTCGCGCTCCAGGTCGAGCGGGGTCTTCGCCTCGATGCAGGGGCGGCCGTCCGCGTCGGTGGCCAGGCAGTCGGCGAGCGGCTCCGCGAGGTGCGCCTCCAGCTGCGCCAGCGTCGACTTCAGCAGCTCCGCCCGTACGGCGTCGTTGTCCCGCTCGAACAGCCGGGCGGGTGTGTGGAGGCCGAAGAGGGTGAGGGTCTGATAGCCCTGCTCGACCAGGTCCTGGCCGAGGATGCTCGGGTCGGTGAGGGAGTGGCAGTAGATCTCGGAGGGCGGCGCGGTGGGCAGCTCGCCGGACGCGGCCTGCGCGTGGGCGGTCGCCAACTGCTCGTAGCCCTCGGCGATGTGGAAGGTTCCGGAGAACGCCTCACGCACGTCGACCGAGGTGTCGCGCAACCTCGGCAGCCGCTTGAGCAGCATGTTGACCTTCAGCTGGGCGCCCTCGGCGGGGGTGGGCGGTTCGTCGCCGGTGAGGTGCGCGAGCTCCTGCGGCGAGGCGTTCACCAGGACGTGCCGGGCCGTCACGACGCCCTCGCCGTCCGTGGTCCGGTAGGCGACCTCGGCGGCCCGCCCGTCGGTCTCGATGCGCATCACCTCATGCCCGGTGGCGATCACGGCGCCCGCCCCGCGCGCCGCCGCGGCGATCGCGTCGGTGAGGGCGCCCATGCCGCCGACCGGCACGTCCCAGGCGCCGGTGCCGCCGCCGATCACGTGGTACAGGAAGCAGCGGTTCTGGCGCAGGGACGGGTCGTGGGCGTCCGCGAAGGTCCCGATGAGCGCGTCGGTGAGAACGACACCGCGTACGAGGTCGTCGGCGAAGTTCTCCTCCACGGCGACACCGACCGGCTCCTCGAAGAGGACCCGCCAGGCCTCCTCGTCGTCGATGCGGGCGCGGAGTTCCTCGCGGGTGGGAAGCGGTTCGGTGAGTGTCGGGAAGACCTGCTGGGCGACCTGGCCGGTCATGCCGTAGAAGCGCTGCCAGGCCTCGTACTCGCGGTCCGAGCCGGTCAGCCGCGCGAAGGCCTCGCGGGTGCGACGCTCGCCACCGCCGACGAGCAGGCCGGTGGGCCGTCCGCCGCGTTCGACGGGCGTGTACGAGGACACCGTGCGGCCACGCACGCGGAAGTCGAGGCTCAGATCCCGCACGATCTTCCGGGGCAGCAGACTGACCAGGTAGGAGTAGCGCGACAGCCGGGCGTCGACTCCGGCGAACGGCCGGGTGGACACGGCGGCGCCGCCGGTGCTCCCCAGGCGCTCGAGCACCAGCACGGACCGGCCGGCCCGGGCCAGGTAGGCGGCGGCGACGAGTCCGTTGTGGCCCCCGCCGACGATCACGACGTCGTATCCCTCGTGTGCAGGCATGGTTCTTCGTAGCACGCGATGATCTAGAACGGCCAGAGGTACGCGGCACCCGGCGGGCGTCCGGACGGGGCACGAGCGCGGGCAGCCGCCCCGGCGTGGCCTTCGGCACGGTCGGCCACGGCACCGCCGTATGGCCGGTGCCGCCCCTCGGACAGGGCGAGCACACCCCCGCACGGGCGCCTCTCAGCCTCCCCGTGCCGCCCGCTGCTGGCGCAACGCGGCCACTCTGCGGTACAGCTCCACCGCCTCCTGGCCCCGGCCCAGTTGCTCCAGGCAGTGTGCCTCGTCGTTGCGGCTGGCCAGGGCGTCGGGGTGGTCGACGCCGAGAACGTGTTCGCGGGCGGTGGCGACGCCCCGGTACTCGGTGAGGGCGTCGGACCAGCGGCCCAGCCAGCCGAGGCCGACCGCGACCTCGCGGCGGCTGACGAGGGTGTCCGGGTGGTCGGGGCCGAGCACGCGCTCGCGGATGGCCCACACGTCGCGGGACTCGGCGAGCGCCTCCTCCCAGCGCCCCATCCGGCCCAGGTTGACGCCGAGGCCGTGCCGGGCTCGGAGTGTCTCGGGGTGAGCGGGGCCGTGCACCCGGGTGCGGTCGTCGATCAGGTCCCGGTACAGCTCCAGGGCCTGCGCGCTGCGGCCGAGCCGGCCGAGGCTGATGCCGACCTCGTAGCGGGCGGAGAGAGTGTCCGGGTGGTCGGGGCCGAGGGCCTGAGCCCGTGCCTCGGCCACTTCCCGGTAGGTCTGCAAGGCCTCCGGCCAGTGGCCCAACTGACCGAGGGCGTAAGCGACTTCGTACCGTGTCACGAGCGTGTCGGGGTGGTTCGCACCGAGCACCCGGGTCCGCGCGGCGGCGACCTCGCTCGCCATCCGGTACGAGTCCTCCAAGCGGCCCAGCCTGCTCAGGTTGAAGGCCAGGTTGTGGCGGCAGCGCAGGGTGTCGGGATGGTCGGGGCCCATGGCACGCTCCCGGACGGCGAGCACCGCGGTGTACGTCTGGTGTGCCTCGAAGTGACGGCCCAACTGGCCCAGTACGTACGCCATTTCCTGACGCGCGGCCAGGGTGTCAGGATGGTCGGGGCCGAGCGCCCGCTCCCTGCCCCGGGCGACCCGCGCGTACTCGCGCAGCGCTTCGGCGGCGCGTCCGGTGCGGCTGAGGGTGAAGCCGACCTCGTAGCGGCTGGCGAGGGTGTCGGGGTGGTCGGGGCCGAGGACGTGCTCGCGTTCGGCCGCGACCGCGCGGTGCACCTCGCCCGCCTCGGTCCATCGGCCGAGCCTCCCGAGGCTCAGTCCGGCGTTGTGCCGGCCCGTCAGGGTGGTGAGCAACTCCGGTGAGGGAGTCGGGCGTTCGACGCGCTCCGGCACCTCCGGCGCGGACGTGCCCGGGCGCGCCGTCCATTCGCCGGTCAGGCCCGCCGCCGCGTCCGGCGGGGTGGCGCTCAGTCCGGCTCCGGTCGCCTTGTGGCCGGTGGTCATGCCCCGGGTCCAGGAGGGCAGCCGGGGTTCACGCGAGGAAGAGGGTGCGGGAGCCCTCGTCGACGGCTCCAGCATGCGCCGCTCGTCGGCGGGACGGCCGATCGCGGGGGACACGACCGTCGGGACGTACACCGGAGTCGTACGCCCCGTGCCGATCCGCCGGCCGAGCTCGCGCGCGTCCTGCGGGCGGCTCTCCGGCTCCTTGGCCAGCAGATCCAGGATGATCCGCTCGAAGTACTCGGGGAGCTCGGCGCGGTGGTGGCGCGGCGGCTCGGGAGGCGTGTCACGGTGGCCGACGAGGATCGCCCACGCGTCGTCCAGGTCGAACGGCGGTGCCCCGGTGGCGATTTCGTAGAGCACACATCCGAAGGAGTACAGATCACTGCGCTGGTCGACCTGGGCACCGCTGATCTGCTCCGGCGACATGTAGTGCGGGGTGCCCATGGCGATGCCGGTGCCGGTCAGCCGGGCCGTGAAGCCGATGTCGTGGCCGAGGCGCGCGATGCCGAAGTCGCAGATCTTCACCGTGCCGTCGGCCAGCCGCATGATGTTGGCGGGCTTCAGGTCGCGGTGCACGATGCCCTGTTGGTGGGTGTAGGCGAGGGCCCCGGACACCTGGTCGGCGATGTCGACGACATCGGCGACGGGGAGGGGATGCTGCTTGTTGTCCTCCAGGAGCTGGCTGAGGTTGCGGCCCTCCAGCAGCTCCATGACCAGGTACAGCACACCCTCCGACTCGCCGAAGTCGTGCACCACGGTCACCCCGCGGTGCTGCAGCGCGGCGGCCACCCGGGCCTCGCGCCGGAATCTCTCCCGCAGCACTCGGGTGAACGACTGATCGTGGTGCGGGCCGAGCGGTTTGAGGCACTTCACGGCCACCTGCCGCCCCAGCGACTCGTCGCGGGCGCGCCACACCTCACCCATACCTCCCCGCCCGATCAGATCGAGCAGTCGGTACCGGCTCTGGATCAGCCTGGTCTCCGCCATCTCGTGCGATCGCCCCCGTCGCTGCTCGCCGCGCCCTCCCCTGGCCCGTCCAGTATGGCGAGTTATCTGCCGACTTTGTACGGCGCCGGTCGGGAGCCGGGGCCGAGCCGCGCCATGGCCCGCAGAATGTGTTTGGGCGGGAGTTGCCAGCGAAGACGTGCGGGAACGCAGCGCAGCGCGGTGCCCGTGACACGCAGGCGCCGGGTCACCGTCGAGGGTGCCGGTGCGGGTCGGCCGTACAGTTCGTGGGCGTACGGCGGCAGGGCGGCGTACGCCAGATGCGCCACGCGCCGCCACAGCAGGGCGCGCGCCGGGACGAGCAGCGGGTGAGCCGGCGGGCGCGACAGGAAGTCGTCCACGTCCCGCGCCTCGGGCCCGGCGGCGAGCTCCGGCAGCACCTTCTCGAAGTAGGCGGCCAGCTCCGCCCGATTCGCCGGTACGCCGGTGGGGTCGAGGCCGACCAGGCGTGCGCCGACCCGGTGTTCGTCGATGTACCGGTCGGCGTGCGCGTCCGTCATCGGGAACCCCGAGCGGCGCAGGACGTGCAGATAGGAGTCGATCTCGGCGCAGTGCACCCACAGCAGCAGCTCCGGCTCGTCGATCCGGTACCGCTCCCCCGTGTCCGGGTCGGTGGCCTTGAGCAGGGTGTGGATCTTCCGGACCCGGGCACCGGCCTGCTCGGCGGCCTCGGTGGTGCCGTACGTCGCCGTGCCGACGAAGTTCGCGGTGCGCATGAGCCGGCCCCAGGCGTCGCGCCGGAAGTCGGAGTTCTGCAGGACGCCCCGGACCGCGCGGGGGTGCAGGGCCTGGAGGTAGAGCGCGCGGATCCCGGCGACCCACATCATGGGATCACCGTGCATCTGCCAGGTCACCGAGGCGGGACCGAACAGACCCTGGTCACCTGTGCGAAGCGCGTCCACCCTGTCAGTGTGACTCCTGGAGCTGCGGGAAACCATGCCGCACCCCGACCGGAGTGGGCCGCCGCCCACCCACCCGGCGGGAAGGGTGTTCCTGGTTCAGGCCTCGGCGACGACGAGGAGCCCGTCGATCGTGCCGGCCGGACGCTAGGATCCGGTTTTCGCGACCACCCGCCATACTCCGGGGCCAGGGACACCTGGTTGAAGTAGTTGCCCCTGTTGTCCGGCAGGAGGGCAACAGCGGGACCGAGCGCACCTCCGTCGGCCGGCGGGACGGAAATTGGCCGACGAGTCGTCCCTCCACCAGGGTGGGACACTGCTGAACCGGGGCACGGTGCCGCCACCACCGAAGTGCGGCCACGGAGGGAAAGTCTGCGCCACGGCTCGCCCTCGCTCATTGCACCCGCCCTATGCGGGAGCCAGCAGACGGCCGGTCAGTACGCGGACCGCCTTGATTGGAGTGCCCGGTGGTCCACGGCGTGGTGTTCGGGGCGGACGTTGATCGGCCCTGCCGTCAGGAGCAGTACCGGCAGCTCGGCAGTCACGGTCCCGATGACCTCATGGCCCGCAACGAGCTCCATCACGCAGGGGACTTCGCGTCACTGACCGGCCCGCCGGCCCAAGGCAAGAGACGCATCGTCAACACCCTCCCGGACGGAGCCGAACCCAGAGCTCGCGACTGGTTCGCTTCGGGCACAGCGCATCCGTGAACCACCCCGGACCCCGTCCCTCGCAACCGCCTGGCTACGACGCGACCTCAGCCGCCGCATGGTCGAAGCCCCTCTCGCGTGACGGTCCCGGGGTGTCCCTCCCCGCACTCGATCGGCAGGGATTCCCACCGGCCGCGCGTAACGACCCCGTGAACGCCCCTCTCAGGCCGCGTGTTCCTGCGGCTTCCACCCCTTCGCGGTCGTGACCAGCACCCGCTGCCCGGCGAGGTCGCGGTCGCCGACGATCTCGACGAGGGCGCGCGCGACGTTCGCGAACGGGAGGGTGGGCAGGCCCGGGACCTTGGCGACCCGATCGAGGCGCTTGACCGTGGCGGCGGGGGCGGCGGGGGCCTCCTTGAGGTTGACCGGGTGGACGATCGTCCAGTTCAGGCCGCTCACGGGCAGCCCCTTCTCCGAGAGCTCCTTGTCCTTGAAGATCGCGGCGACGACCGTGCGGTAGACCAGCCGCGCGAGAAACGACGCCTTCGCCGCCGTGGCCCCGACCCCGAACGCGGAGACGAGCACGAACCTCTCGACACCGGCGTCCTGCGCCGCGGCGGTGACGACCGGCAGGGTGCGCTGCATCAGGTCGACGGGTTTCTTCGCGCGCAGGGCGACCCCGACGGCCGAGATCACGGCGTCGCTGCCGGCGAATGCCTTCGCCATCGCGGCCCGGTCGTCGAGGGAACCCCGCACGACGGTCAGCCCCGACCGCGGCTGCATCGCGTCGGGGTTGCGGACGTAGGCCACGACCTCGTGCCCCTGGGACAGCCCCTCTTTCACCACGTGTGAGCCGATGTTGCCGGTGGCACCAAGTACGACGATCTTCATGATTCTTCCCCTGCTTCGGAGGACCCACTCGGTCCATTTGCTTCGAATTCGACGCATTAGCCTGCAACGGCTGCTCGATCAGCAGGTGCGCGACGAGGGCCAGCCTGCGCATGACCGATCGCTCCGACCTCGCTCGACCCTGGGCAGACTTACGCCATAAGCATTCTGCCGCGACCACCTTACGGCATAAGTCATCGGCTTTGGGCCGGAGCCCCTCCCCACCGCCACGGCACGCGAAGACCGCAACGTCGACACCCGCGCGATGTGGGGTATCCGCCCGCCGGCTGCAGCTCCCGGCGGCGGGTTGCTCCTCCGGCCCTCCCGGACCGACCGGCCCTGGCGGCCTCTTCCTGCGGCGCTGCGGATTCGGTTCCGAAAGGGGTCGCGGCCATCCGGCCGGACGGATACGTCGGCCGACGGTCGACCGGTGCGGCGATCACTGCCGACGAGGAGCTCACGGAAGGGATCAAGCAGATCATCGGCCACGGTGAGCACCGGCAGTACATCATTTACATCGTCCGGCCGGTTGCTTGAGCGAGGAAGGCGAGGGAGAGGCGTGGAGATAGACGTCAAACGGCGTAGACCGGGCGTAGCAGCTGTGCTGCGAGGACTTCGGGCACCCGGCCTCGCCCCCTGGACACACCTGTACGAGCCACCGGCGCCGCTTCAGCCGGGGATGCCGCACAGCGTATTCCTCGGCGTGTCCACGATCCTGATCGGCGACGGTGACACCGCGATCCTCACCGACGGGTTCTTCAGCCGTCCCGGACTGTTGCGCGTGCGGTTCGGCCGGGTGCGACCGGACCGCGCTCGCATCACCGCGGCCCTGCGCCGGGCCGGTATCGATCGCCTCGACGCCGTGTTCGTCGTCCACTCGCACTACGACCACGCCCTGGACGCCCCCGAGGTGGCCGCGGCCACCGGCGCCCGTCTCATCGGCTCCGCCTCGACCCGCAACATCGCCGCCGGGCACGGCTTCCCCGAGGATCGTTTCCAACTGGTCGTCACCGGCGAGCCGTTCACGATCGGGCGCTTCACACTCACCGCCCTGCCCGCCCGGCACAGCCCGGGCGACCTGGCCCCCGGCCGGATCGACCGCCCCCTGAGCCCTCCGGCCCGCGCCACGGACTACCGGACCGGCGACTGCTACAGCCTCCACGTCCGCCACGGCGAACGCGAACTCCTCGTCCACGCCAGCGCCCACAGCCTGCCCGGCGCTCTCGACGGCCGCCGCGCCGACACCGTGTACCTGGGGATCGGCGCGCTCGGCAAGCAGGGCGAGGCATTCCGGGAGGAGTACTGGGACCGGCTGGTCGCGAGTACGGGCGCCCGGCGCGTCGTGCCCGTTCACTGGGACGACTTCACCCGCCCCCTCGACCGGCCACTGCGACCCTTCCCCGCCTTCTTCGACGACTTCACGGCCACCATGAGCTTCCTGACCCGCAAGGCCGAGCGCACGGGAGTCGCCCTGGCCCTGCCCGTGGTGGGTCAACGGGCCGACCCCTGGCCGTCCTGACCCGGACGCTTGGATGGCTCAACCCGCCGGGCCGACGCGGCGGCGCACCCCGTAGACGAAGAGTTCCGGCCCGAACTCCCTCTCGGCCTCGTGATCACAGAACGCCGGGTCGGCCGCCACGGCGGGCAACCCGCTCTTGACGAGGTCCCGCTCCCGGCCGGCGACGACACCCAGGATGGCGCCGGCACAGGTCGGCGCCGAGCCGACCGCACGGGCGAGGGTCCCGATCAGGAAGGCGATGAAGGCCCGCAGGACGTGCACGGCGGCGGCCCCCTCCATGCCTGCCCGGGTCAGCACGCGCGGCGCGGCCTCGAGAACGGCACGGCGGCGGGGGCGTTCAGACGCCGGGGCAGAACCGGGGCCGCGGAGTGCGGACACTTCAGGGCGGCGACGCGGAAGGCGCGGAAGAGCCCGCGCAGTCCGTCCCGCCCGGACATGGCGTGCACGTCGGGGATCTCGATGCCCTGCGGAATCGCGTCCGCCATGACGTCGAGCACATCGGTCTTGTCGTCGACGAGGTGGTACAGCGACATGGTCCGCACCCCGAGCGGAGAACCGTCCCGTCTGCGGTGGGCGCATTGACAGGACTTATATCGTAAGTCTATCTTGAGGGAAGGTGAACATACGCCGTAAGTGTCGGTCGGCGTCCACGCACGACCGCGGCCGGGCTGGCAGCAGCCCCCGCCCTCACACCTCCAAGGACACCCACCATGAAAGTCCGCCACCTCAACTGCGGCACCATGCAGCCGCCCGGCGCCCGCCTCGTCTGCCACGTCCTGCTGATCGAGACGGCGAACGGCCTGGTCCTCGTCGACTCCGGCTACGGCCTCGACGACATCGCCGACCCCAAGCGGCGCGTCGGACCGGCACGCCACTTCGTCCGGCCGGTGTTCGACCCCGACGAGACCGCCGCCCGGCAGGTCGAGAAGTTCGGATTCCGGCGGGACGACGTCCGCCACATCGTGCTCACCCACTTCGACGCCGACCACATCGGCGGCCTCTCCGACTTCCCTCACGCCCAGGTCCACCTCACCGCGGACGAGGCGCGCGGAGCCGTCCACTCCCCCTCCTGGCGGGAGCGGATCCGCTACAGCTCGGCGCAGTGGGCACACGGCCCAAAGCTCGTCGAGCACCGTCCCGACGGCGAGAAGTGGCGCGGGTTCGCAGCGGCCAAGGAACTCGACGCGATCGCTCCCGGCATCGTCCTGATCGCTCTCCCCGGCCACACGCGCGGCCACGCCGCGGTGGCGGTCGACGCCGGTACGCGCTGGGTGCTGCACGCCGGTGACGCCTTCTACCACCACGGCACCCTCGACGGCCGCTCCCCCGTCCCCGTCTCCCTGCGCGGCATGGAGACCGCCGTCGGCTTCGACCTGAAGAAGGTCCGCGACAACCACGCCCGCCTCGCCGAGCTGTACCGGCGCGCCGATCCCGAACTCACGATCATCAGCGCCCACGACCCGATCCTGTACGAGAAGGCGCGCACGAGCGCGTAGCGAGGCGGAACCGGCGTGATGAGCGTGCCCCCGCTGTCGGCAGCACCCACACTTCGCCGGCCTCGGCGGCGATCCGGCGCCGCGCGAAACGCAGGCCGTCCACCGGCGCCTCGCTGGAGACGGACCGTATGGACACCACTCCCGGGAAGAAGCCGCCGGCCCGTTCAACCCAGCCGCCCGTACACCGCCGGGAGCCGAAGCCGTACGACGCGGCTCCCGGCGGGTCGGGCGATGGGCCAGGCACGTCCGGGCGGTCCGTGCCGCGGGTGAGGACGGCTCGGGCCCACCAGGGTTACGAAGGTGCTGCGGCTCGGCGGCGGACCGCGTCGAGGAGAAGCTCCAGGCCGAACTCCATCTCCGCTACGTGGTCGATCACGGCCAGTTCGGCTGCCGCGGCGGCCACGGCGGACAGCCCGCTGTCGACGAGTTCCTGCTCGCGCATGGCGATCACACCCGGGATGGCGCCCGCGTACGTCGGCGCGAACCCCACCTCTCGCGAGAGCGTCCCGATCAGGAAGGCGATGAAGGCCCGCAGGACATGCACGGCGTCGGCGCCTTCCAGGCCGGCGCGGTTCAGGAAACGCAGCGCGGACTCCACCACCGGCATGGCTGCGGGCGCGTTCAGGCGCCGGGTCAGCACCAGGGACGCGGAACGGGGATACTCCAGGGCGGCGGCACGGAAGGAGTATGCGATCGCTCGCAGCCCGTCCTCCCACGGCGTCTCGTCGGCCTCGGGGATCCGGATCCCTCTCAGGATCACGTCCGCCATGGCGTCCAGCACGTCGGCCTTGTCGTCGACATGGTTGTACAGCGACATGGTCCGCACCCCCACCGCCGCCGCGATCTTGTGGAGCGACAGCTTCTCCATGCCCTCCGTCTCAGCCACCACCAAGGCCTGACGCACAATCTCCTCCCTGGTCAGTGGCCCACGGCGGGTCATCCTCTGCGCCATCACCCATCCCTTCGATCAGCGGTGCACACCTGCGCCACGTATCAACTTATCTCATAAGTTTCAAGCGCCATGAGGAATACACGACACGTCAGGACCTGGAAAGCACCCAGAACCGCCGCCCGCGTCAGCGCAAGCACGGCGGTCCGGTCATCGACGGCGTCACATCCAGGGGCGACCGCGACGACCTGCACGAGGAAGCGGGACGCAAGCTCGCCGGCGGCGCACTCGACAGGGCGGAGCGACGCATCGGGAACCAGGACGAGGACCGGGCGGGTCGCGAGGGGCCGAAACAACGCGTTGGGCTCGCCCGCCGGCCCGGTACCGCACACATGGGGCAGCAGAGCCGGGCGGCTCTCCGCACGTGCTGCCGCCTTCCACCTCCTGACGCCCGCACGTCCCCGGCGCCACCTGCGGGCGGGGTCACGGGCACGTCCCTCCCGGACCCCCGTCGTACGGCACCCCCACCCGCACCGCCAGACCGGCGATGAGCAGTTCGATACCGTGCTCGAACTCGGCCTGGTGATCACTGACCGCGAGATAGGGGGCGGCGGCGGACAGGAGGGGATCACCCACGGCGGACATCTCGTCGACCCGCCGCTGGACCTGGTCCGGTTCGACCGCGCCCTCGGTGATGGCCGAGCCCAGTTCCCTCATGATCATGCCGACGATGAAACCGGCGAAACTCCGCACCACGTGAACGAGTTCCTGTGGTGGGAGACCGAGTTCGGGAAATCCGGCCAGGGCGCAACGGACGTTTTCCAGGGCCGCCGGTGACTGCGTGGGCCGGGTGAGAACCAGAGTGAACGCCTTGGGACGTCGCAGAGCCGCGGCCCGGAAGGCGGCAGCGTGCGCTCGAGCACGCTCCTGCCAGGTTCCCGCGTCGGCGCCGGACAGGTCCACCCCACCCAGCAGCGCCTCCGCGACACCGTCCAGCAGGGCGTCCTTGTTCGGTACATGGTTGTAGAGCGACATCACTTCGACGCCCAGTTCACCCGCGAGTTTCCGCAGGGAGAAGGAGTCCGGGCCGTCCCGGTCGATCGCCGCGAGGGCTGCGTCGATGACCTTGTCCCGCGTCAGACCGAGCCGCCTGCCCCGTCCGCTGCCCCGGACCTTCATCCAGTCGCCCTTCCTGCCCTTGACACAACTTATTCCATAAGTCTAGCTTGAGGAAACGGCGTACATACACCGTAAGTATTGAGGGCTCGTTACCTGCGCATCACCGGGCGAGCGCACTCCCCTTCCCCGTCTTTTCCACGTCGTAACGGAGAACCACTGATGACCAGCACCATGCGGGCGCTCATGGGCGGCGCCGGACCCGAGTGGGACGTCCGGGACGTCGGCGTACCGACACCGGGACCGGGACAGATCCGCGTCCGCGTTCGGGCCGCCGCCGTCAACAGGGCGGACCTCTACATGCTGCAGGGCACCTACAACCCCCGGGCGAAGACGAGCGACCTGTTCACCGCCGGCCTCGAATTCGCCGGCGAGGTCGACGCTGTCGGCGCCGGCGTGCGCCACCGAGCCGTCGGCGACCGGGTCATGGGCGTCACCCTGGGCGCCTTCGCCCCTTACGCCCTGGTCGACCACCGACATGTGATCGCGGCGCCGGAGTGCCTGTCGTGGACCGAGTCCGCGGCCCTGCCGGTGGCGCTGGCGACCGAGCACGACGCCCTCACCCAGGGCGGATTCGGCCTGAAGCAGAGCGTCCTCGTCGTCGGCGCCACCTCGTCGGTCGGCCTGATCGGCGTACAGCTGGCCAAAGCGCTCGGCGCGTCCCAGGTCATCGCGACCACCACCTCCGACAGCAAGGCCGATGCCCTGAAATCCGTCGGCGCGGACGTCGTCGTCAACACGGCGTCCGAGAAACTCGCCGAGGCCGTGGCCGGCGCCACCGGCGGCGCCGGGGCGGACCTCACCCTCGACCACGTGGGCGGGCAGCTCTTCGCCGACACCTTCCTGGCCACGCGCGTCGGCGGCACCGTGGTCAATGTCGGGCGACTGGCCGGGGCCGAGTCCACCATCGACCTCAACCAGCTGTCGTTCCGCCGCCTGCGCGTTCTCGGTACGACCTTCAGCGTGCGCACGCCCGACGAACTCGCCGACGCCTGCGCCGCCCTCGCCACCGATGTCGTACCCGCCGTGAAGGAAGGCCGGGTCCGAGCCGTCGTCGACCGCGTCTTCGCCTTCGACGACGCCAAGGCGGCGGCGGACCACATGCGTTCCGACACGGCCACGGGAAAGATCGTGCTGGAGATGCCGGTGCCATGACGCACACCTTCACCCCGCCCGCCGGCCTCGGCCGGCTGCGGGATCACAGGATCGCCGTCGACGGCGGCCTCACGGCACTGAGCCCGCTGTCCGTCGCATCCGCGTCGGCGGAATGACATCACGCGCACACAGCACTTCCCCGCGGAGACAGGAAAGAGTCACCTCATGAGCCGCATCTTCGGACAGGTCGCCCAGATCGGGTATGTCGTCCGCGACCTGCACGCCGCGATGGACTTCTGGGTCGCCCAGGGCGTCGGTCCCTGGTACTACCAGGACCCGGTGCAGACGGACTGGTTCACGTACCGGGGCGCCGACTCCGGCATGCGGATGGCCGCGGCGATCGCCAACTCGGGTGCTGTGCAGATCGAGTTGATCCAGCCGCTCAACGACGAGCCCTCCCTCTACAAGGACTTCCTGGACGCCGGGCACGAGGGTGCGCAGCATGTCGCCTACTGGACCGACGACTACCAGGAGCTCTACGACCGCGCCCTGTCCCTCGGCTACACCGTCGCCCAGGAGGGTGCCATCCAGGGCGGCCGCTTCGCCTACCTCGACACCGAGACGCTCCCCGGCACGGTCATCGAGATCTCCGACATCGGCGGCGCCAAGGGCGAACTCTTCGCGGCGCTGCGGGAGATGGCGGCCCGGTGGGACGGCACCAACCCCATCAACCAGGTCGGCTGACACCGCCGTACGAAGGAGAGAACCGATGAGCATGGAATACCCCGACCTGGCCGCGCTCCCCGCCGACCTGCAGAAGGTCGCCGCCGAGCGGTCCGGCGTCAACATCTACCGCATGGTGTTCCACTCGCCTGCCCTGGCTCCCGCCTTCCTGCAGATGGCCGACGCGATCTTCCAGGGAGCCCTGCCGCACCCCTCGCGCGAACTCGCCATCCTCCGGGTCGGGCACGCCTACCGGGCGCCGTACGAGATCCACCACCACGAGAACATCGGCCGGCTCCTCGGGCTCGACGAGGCCGGCATCGCCGCCGCCAGCACCGGTTCGGCCGAGGGGCTGTCCGCGGAGCAGGCGGCGCTCCTCGCCCTGACCGACCGGCTGCTGGAGCAGCACACCCTGACCGAGGCCGAGCGCGCCGAGGCGCTCTCCTTCCTCACCGCCGGGCAGCTCTCCGACCTGGTCCTCACGGTCGGCTTCTACCAGTTGGTCTGCACCTTCCTCAACACCTTCGGCGTGACGACCGAGGGCGAGAAGGCCCCCTACTGAAGGCCCTCCTCAAAGGCGCTCCGCACAGCCCCCGCTCACATCCTCCGGGAGGATCGATGAAGCTCGCCTGGCAGGACTCCGATGTCCTCGGCATGCCCACCCTGGGCACCCGCGTCACCGCCTTCGACGGCCTGACCGAGGTACCTGGCGGCTACGGCGCAAAACTCGCCTGGGCCCGCGATCAGGCCAAGGCCTTCCGCGCCGAGTTCGCCGCGACCGGTACCCCGGACAGCGTCACGACCTGCGACCTGATCACGCTGCCGTACCCGACCAAGTTCGGCCTGTTCCGGGCCAGTCGGGCGATCGCACCGTTCGTGTCGATCACCAACCGCATGCTGGTGGTGCGGTGGACGGAGAGCGACGGACGGAAACGGGTGCTGCTGTTCGAGCCCAGCGATCACGAACTGGGCCAGAACACGCCGTACTTCGCCGCACTGATCCGGCGCACCCCGAAGCCGGTGCAGTCGCTGCTCACCACCGAACACGGCACGGTCCTGAGCCACTTGGCCCGCCTCGGCATCAAGCCGGAGGACGTCGACTACCTGCTCTTCGACCACCTGCACACCCAGGACCTACGCCGCTGGGTGGGCACCACCAGCCCCCAGTCCGACCTCGGCGGCGTCGTACAGCCCGCCTTCCCCAACGCCAAGGTCATCGTGCAGCGCCACGAGCTGCTCGCCATGTCCCAGTTGCACCCGCTGCAACAGCCCTGGTACCAGCCGCAGACCTACCAAGACGTACGGCCGGAGGCGTTCCTCCCCGCCGACGGTTCCCTGATCCTCGGCCCCGGCGTCGCCGTGATCGAGACCCCGGGGCACGTACTCGGCAACCAGACCATCGTCCTCAACACCTCCACCGGCATCTGGGCGAGCAGCGAGAACGTCATCGCAACCGAGTGCCTGACCCCCGAGCACTCCCGCATGCCGGGCATCGCCCGCTGGGCCCGCACCTGGGGCCAGGAGGTCGTCCTCAACGCCAACACCATCGAGACGACTGCCGAGCAGTACAACTCTCTGATCGTCGAGAAGACGCTGGTGGACCGCTCCCAGGCCGACCCCAGGTTCGTGCAGTTCTTCCCCTCCAGCGAACTGACCGCCTCCTGGGCCAACCCGGGAACGTCGCCCACTTTCACCCACAGGGCGATCGCACACTCGTGAGGGGGCCGGCCGAAAGCCGGACGAGGACGGCGGCGCCCGTGCACGCCTGCGGCACTTTCACGTGCGGACCTGATGTCGATGCCCGTCTGCCGACCCCGCGATGAACCACCGCTAGAGTCGGCCGGTGACCGCGGACGGCAGGAGCGTCGAGACGAGGAGCCCGGACGATGGACCTGGAGCTTCGGCATCTACGAACCTTGTGTGCGATCGCCGACGCCGGGAGTCTGGGGCGAGCCGCGGCGCTCCTGAAGTACTCGCAGCCGGCGATGAGCACCCAACTGCGGCGGATCGAGCGGCTCTTCGGTGACGACTTGTTCGTGCGTACCGCGTCGGGAGTGGAGCCGACCCGGTACGGCCTTGAGATCCTGACTCAGGCGCGCGACATTCTGGCCCGTGCGGATGCCATCAGACGTCGCCCGGCGGGGGACGGCGTCGGAGCACCCCGGGTCCTGCGCCTTGCGGCGACCAACTCGCCCATCCTGTCCGGCATGGTCGGCCGTATACGCAGCCGGAGGCCTGATCTCGCCCTGACGGTGAGCAGCGTCTACCCGTCGTCGGAGATAGTCGAGCACTTGGAGAACGGCGAGCTGGATGCCGCGATCGCCGCGGACTACCCCGGAATGGAACTTCGGCACTCCGCGGCCGTGGCGCATCGCGAGATCGTCAACGAACCCGCGTTCGTAGCCCTGCCCGCCGGTCACCGGCTCAAGCACCGCATGGAGGTCCCCCTCGCCGAACTCGCCGACGAGGCCTGGTTCCTGACCCCCGACGACGGTGCCGGCTGGCCGGGAGTGTTCTACGCGGCCTGCGCGGCAGCCGGGTTCACGCCCGCGGCCGTCCATGAGTACCTCGGTGACCGGCTCCAGCTCCAGGACATGATCGCCGAGGGACTCGGGGTCTCCATCGTGCAGGCTACGACCCGGCCGAACCAGAGCGTGATCGTCAAACCGCTGACCGGCACACCGATGTGGACCCGCTATCTGCTCGCATGGCGCCGCGATCAGGTCCCGGAGGACATCGCGGAGACACTGTTCAGCTCCGCGCACGCGTCCTACCGCGACCTCATCACGCGATCGACGCACTTCCAGGCGTGGGCGGCGCAGACGTTCCGTCTTCCGCGGTCCTAGGACCAGTTACGGCGGCGCCCGCGCCCTGGGGCGCAGGGTCAGGCCAGGAGCTCGCCCATCCACGTCTCGATCGCCGACGCGGTGCGCGGCAGCGCCGACGACATGAGGCGGGCGCCGTCCTGCGTGACGACCAGATCGTCCTCGATGCGCACGCCGACGCCGCGCAGCTCCGGCGGCAGCGTCAGGTCGTCCGGCTGGAGATACAGGCCCGGTTCGACGGTCAGGACGTGGCCCGCCTCCAGAACGCCGCCCAGGTACTGCTCGGCACGGGCGGCGGCGCAGTCGTGGACGTCCATGCCCAGCATGTGGCCGCTGCTGCACCACGTGTAGCGACGGAACAGACCGCTCTCGGGCTCAAGGGCCTCGTCAGGCGTCACCGGGAGCAGGCCCCAGGAGTGCAGCCCCTCGGCGATGACCCGCATCGCAGCGAGGTGGAAGTCACGAAAGCGCGCGCCCGGCCGGACCGCCGCGATACCGGCGTCCTGCGCGGCGAGCACGAGGTCGTAGAGGTCGCGCTGCGCGGCGGTGAAGGTGCCGCTCACCGGAAGGGTGCGCGTGATGTCGGCGGTGTAGAGCGTGTCCGACTCGACGCCGGCGTCGAGCAGCAGCAGGTCACCGGGACGGACCGGACCGTCGTTGGCGATCCAGTGCAGTACGCACGCGTGTGCTCCGGCGGCGGCGATCGTCTCGTAGCCGAGGCCGTTGCCCTCGAGGCGGGCACGCAGGCCGAAGACTCCCTCGACCCAGCGTTCACCGCGCGGATGGCGGACGGCCTCGGGCAGCGCGCGCACGACATCGGTGAATCCGGCCGCCGTGGCGTCCACCGCGATCTGCAGCTGCTCGACCTCCCACTCGTCCTTGACCAGGCGCATCTCGGACAGGAAGGAGACGAATTCGAGGTCGGCCTCTTCGCGGCCGGTGCTGTCGACGAGCGCGTCGATCTCCGGGTCGACGCCGCGCAGCAGGCGGGTCGGCCGCGCGCCGCTCAGCCGGGCGGGCACGTCGTCGAGGCCCTGGGTCGCCACGCCGAGCAGTGCGGAGGCCTCCTCGAGAGTGGCGCGGCGGCCGACCCAGATCTCACCGTAGCGGCGGTCGCGGTAGAACTCCCCGGTGTCGCGCGGAGATCGCGGGCGGACGTGCAGCACCGCCTCGTGACCAGAGGCGGTCGGTTCGAGGATCAGGACGCTGCCCGGCTCGGTCCCACCCGTCAGGTACGAGAACGCGGTGTGCGGCCGGAACCGGTAGTCGCAGTCGTTGCTGCGCACCTTGAGGACGCCTGAGGGAACGACGAGTCGTTCGCCGGGGAAGCGCGCGGACAGCCGGTCGCGCCGTTTGGCCGCCCACGGTGCGATCGACTGCGGGGGCGGATCGGCGCGCGGCGAAGACTCCCAGTTCCCCATGAGGAACTCGGCGAGCGCTGAGGAGACCGGAAGGTCGTGCGAACCGGTGTGGACCGGCTTCTTGGTCGTCATACCGGGATCGTAGGGAGCAGGGGGCCGCCCCGCCCCATACCGTCTTTCCGCCGCACGCATAACACGAGGCACAGACCTGCTCGGCGTTCCGCTCCGACCGTCAACTGCCTCTGAGGGCACGGATGTTATGGCCCGCCCCTCCACAGTCGTATCCCTCGGTCCGTTGTCGTTGGCCCCTGCGAGTGGGACGTTCCCCTCACGCCTCGCCGCTCGTGCTCGAACCACCCCCCACTCATGAAGGAGCATTGATGCGTCGTCGACCTGCCCTGCCCGGATTCCATCCCGGAAGTCCGTCCAGATTCGCGTCCGGATTTCTGGCCGTCAGCCTGGCGGTCAGCGCCCTGATAGCAGGCCTGCCGGCCGCACCGGCCCTCGCAGCAGCCGGACCGAAGACCGCCACAACAGCTGCTCCCACGACCACCGCCGTGACCAAGCCCAAGCCGCGCGCGCTGTCGCCGCTCGGCGCGAACACCGCTGCGTCCGATCGAGCAGACGTCCAGAGCGGGCGGCTGGCCGCCGACCATGTCCGGCCGCTCAGCCCGCAGTTGCCGCGGACCTCCTCGACCGCTGAGGCCGTACGGCCTCCCAAGGCCACGCAACACGCGGCAGCCGCGTCGTGCACCCCGGCCGACTTCGGCACCCGTGCCGGATCCGAACTGGTCGCGTACATCCAGGACTCGACCACCGACTGCGTCAATACGCTGTTCGGCATCACCGGCACGGACGCCCGCAACGTGTTCCGCGAGGCGCAGATGGTGACCGTCGCCGGCGCCTTCCAGGACGCGTCGCGGACGTATCCCGGCGACAACTCCACCCACGTGTGGCAACTCGTGCTGTTCCTGCGCGCCGGCTACTACGTCCAGTACAACGACTCGGCCGACGTAGGCGACTACGGTCCGGCCCTGGCTGCGGCCACCGAAGGCGGACTGGACACGTTCACCGCCAACTGCCACTTCATGGACGTCAGTTCGGAACACGGCAACGTCCTGGGCGACGTCATCATCCTGACGGACAGCGCCAACGAGCAGGCTCGCTACCTGGACACGTACGAGAGAGTGCTGAACGCCTACGACAGCTCCTACGACGCCTACTGGAGCATGGAAACGGCCGTCAACGACGTCTTCACCCCGCTCTTCCGCGGCCACTTCAACCCCGCATTCATCAGCGCTGTCACCGCCGACCCGAGCATCATCGACACGTTGGACTCGTTCACCCTGAACCACATGCCGATGCTGGGCGGGACCTGGTACTTCATGGCCTCCAACGCCGGAACCGAGACGGCGCGCTTCCTCGACACGGCCGGGCTCCAGGACAAGGTGCGGCCGATGGTGAAGGGCCTGCTCGGCGCCTCCTCGATCACCGGCCCGACCGCTCCGCTGTGGGTCGGCGCCGCCGAGATGACCTCCGCGCACGACGCGGCCCAGTGCTCGTACTACGACACCTGCGACCTGACGTCCCAGCTCACCGCGGCCGCACTCCCCATCGCCCACAAGTGCGATGACGGGCATACTTTCCTGGCCCAGTCCCTGACCGACTCGGCGCTCGCCGAGGCCTGCAAGAGCGTGCAGGGACAGGACGCCTACTTCCACGGCATTGTCAAGGACAGCGGCCCGGTCGCCGACGACCGCAACACCAACATCCAGATCGTCGTCTTCGCGAGCCCCAGGGACTACCAGACGTACTCAGGCTGGATCTTCGGCAACAGCACGGACAACGGCGGCGAATACCTGGAGGGCAACCCCGCCGACCCCGACAACCAGGCCCGCTTCGTCGCCTACGTGAAGAGCGTGGACGACGGCTTCCCGGCGGACATCTGGAACCTGAACCACGAGTACACCCACTACCTCGACGGCCGCTACGACACGTACGGCGACTTCTCCGCGGGCCAGACGGTCCCGGACATCTGGTGGATCGAGGGCTTCGCCGAGTACGTCTCGTACAGCTACCGGGGCGTGCCCGACACCGAGGCGCTCTCCGATGCCGGGAAGCACACCTACGCCCTGAGCACCCTGTGGCAGAGCACGTACGCCAACTCCGGCCTGACCCGCACCTACCCATGGGGCTACCTGGCCGTCCGCTACATGGTCGAGAACCACCCGGACGACGTGCAGGCCATGCTCACCAAGTTCCGCACCGGCGACTACGCCGGAGCCTATGCGGTCTACAACACCGGTATCGGCACCCGTTACGACGCGGACTTCGCCGCCTGGCTCGACACTTGCGCGGCCGGCGCCTGCGGGGGGAGCAGCAGCTGACCGAGCGTTGCTTGGACCCCATGAACCTCAACTTCCCCTGGTATCACGGACTCCACGCTACGAGGGGACCTTCAAGCAGGACGGCATGCAGAGTGTGCAGTTCCTCCAGCGAGAAGGTCGCGGTCCCGCCTGTGACGAGCCGCTCGTGGAGCTGCTCCAACCGCTGCCTGCCGCAACCTGCTCGCACAGTCAGGGCCGGTTCCTCCCCACGTCGATGGGCAAGCCACAGCAGAGCGTCTCTAACGACGGTGCACTGCTCGCCGACGAACCGGACGGAGTAACCCGTTCCCTCCCGCCGTACGAATGGCCTAGACCTCACGGCGTGCCTCCGCGGTCTATCAAGACGTACCGGCCGTCATGGACACCTTGCGCCCACTGATCGGCGGAGTACTGGAAGGCGTGGATGTTGTATGGCGTCTTCACCACCAGCACTTCCTTGCCCACGTAGTAAACGACCTCCGGGCCCTTCGTGGTGTCACATCGCCGACCAGTTCGACATCCACCCCGAGGCCCTGCGCGGCTGGTGCGGCAGACCGAGACCGACGACGGCGCGCGGCCGGGCAGTGACCGACCCTTAACCCTCACAGCGAGGCGTCCTCCCGTGCGTTGCACGGGAGGACGCCTCGCTGACGACCCTCACTCAGTTGCTGTCAAGCACCCAAGTGATAGTCGCGCTGGGCCCTTCGGCGATCCTGCGGTCGACCTCACCCTCAAACCCGCGCATTGCCCCCGGCGAGAACCCTTCGACGGGCACAGCCTGCCCGACCAACGACAGCACCGCTTCCCCAGCCGAGGAGTGTGGCAGGAGACCTACAAGCGACCTCTATATATCAGGACCCTCTGACGGCAACGCGACTGCACAGCCACAACCGTACTGTTTCCCGAGCGACCAATTGCGCTGTGCAGGTTTACGATCGCAGCTCACCACGGGAATCGAAAAATGATGAAGCCGTGTCGGCAAGATCAGCCAATTCGACATCAGCCAGAATCTCACCATCAGACGATGATTGCACAGAAAAGCGACCGTTACCCTGCGGTTCGATGCATATCTCACCAGCATCCCTCTTAAAGGGATCGATTGCCAACCGCAAGACGTCGTGAGAGAAGAACGGAAACATGCCACTCAAGCGAGAGTTTGACCGCAGCGCGGCCAGCATCTCACGATGAGAGATGCGGTTATCATCCGCCAAAAGGATACCCCAAGCGGTTTCCGCAGGTTCGCCGCACTCGTAACCTTCAGCCATTTTGGAAAACTCGATGAATGGAAAGCGCTCACGCAGAGGCGCAAGAAGTACACCGCTCCGCCATGCGTCGATAACTTCTGCAACGTCTCCCAGAGCGGTAGTGCTCCCATTTGCCCAGACGAAATCACCCTCGGCACTGTCCATGGAGATTGAAAAGGCTCTCCGGTTCAGGACCGTGCTAATTCTGATGAGTCCACGACTCGAAGCAGCCTCGGCAGTGCGATACACGCTGAGCCCTCGATCCGAGGCAGGTCGTACGTCTCCAAGGTCGAGACCACGGTCTTCCTCAAGGCGCCGAAGCGCCTGAGACAGACCACCATACGCCACTAGCTCTGGGTAGTACTTTGCGTCTGGAGCTTCAGCGAAGCTAGCCATCGACATATCCACGGCTCTCAGGCCTCTCCACGCTGTTGGTTACGATTCATCAGGGACCCCACAGTAGCCACATCTTGGAAAGGGCGGGGTCTGTCGACCAGGCTGGCTCGTCCAACGGCAGCACGTCTCCGTTTGCATCGTAGAGGGTTATCGACTTCCATGACCGTTTCCCTGAGACCACCGACTTTGCAAGCCATGCCATCTCCTGCTCGGTCGCTTTCGATCCCGTCGACATCCCTCTCAGTGCGGAACCGGTAAAGCCGCCAGCGAATCCCTTGGTATTGACGTGAATGTGAATATTGGGGTTGTCGATAGCCGCCATGACCGACTCTTGCCAAGTTCCCCCGTCTGGGAGCTTGCCCATGTAGTGGGTGAAACCATTGTCAAGGGCCCACTCGACAGTCCCCATATCCTGCGCACCGAGTGCCACATCGGTACAGTTCGTGTTATGGACCAGCACGGGCGTGTCGCCCGCGACCACATAGTACGTGTGGAGGTTGTCGATCGTGAGGTTGTAGGCGGAGTGGAGGCGGTGAAAGTGATGGACGCGGACCACGGTGACGGTCTCGCCGTTGTTGGTGCGCAGGGTCTGGCCGGGTTTGAGATCGCCGGCGTCGATCCATCGGTGGGCGCTGGGTGACCAGAAGGGGTGGTGCTGTGTGGCGGTGATCTGTGCTTTGCCGATGTTTATCGTGATGTCGGCGAAGTCGGTGTCGTCCGGCGTATAGATGGTGCGGGTGACGGTGTGGCCTTCGGTACGACCCGTTTCAGGGTCAGTGGCTAGAGCCACATCACCGATCCGAACGTCCTCGATCGGCTTGGTCGTGCCGTCACCCATCAGTACGCGCGTGGTGCCGGGGAAGCTATTGCGTTCGCATGTCTTGGCAAGAGCTTCGCTGGCTCTCCTGGCGATACCGGCAATGGCCTAGGGCCAAGCACGCCGAGACGCGTGGCGAGATCCGCAGCGCGCTGCTTACCGCTTCAGTCGGTGGGGTCGACCTCCCGGCCGCCGCCATGGACACCCCCATCAGAAGATGGTGCGGCAGGGCATTCCCACCACCGGACTGTCCGCCGCCGAGCTGATCGCCGCAGCAACCTCTCCCGAGCCGAGCGACGGCCGTGACGCCGCCCTTACCGAGCTGGCGCACGTCGCGTGGTGTCAGAACCTGCTGAAAAGTGCCATCTCTCGCTGCCAATCTCATCACCTCTGAGAACGGCCGCGATCTTGGTGCCAACTATCCACGGCATGTGACAACTAGCGTCGGTGGTCACACCGGACTAACGCCGGACCCGCGGCATCCCCAGTCCGATCCACGAGATGATCTCGCGCTGGATCTCGTTGTTCCCGCCGCCGAAGGTGAAGATCACCGCCGAGCGGTAGCCGCGTTCCAGCTCGCCGTGCAGGACGGCGCCCGTGGAGCCCTCCTTGAGGGCGCCGGGCGCGGCGACGATCTCCATGAGCCAGGCGTACGCGTCCCGGCGGGCCTCGGAGCCGTACACCTTGACCGCGGAGGCGTCTTGCGGGGTGAGGGTGCCCTCCTGGACGGCGTTCACCATCTGCCAGTTGAGGAGTTTCATCGCGTCGAGCCTGGTGTGGGTCTGGGCGAGGCGGCGGCGCACCCAGGGGAGGTCGGCGACGCGGCGGCCGTCGGCGAGCTTGGTGTCCATGGCCCAGCGCTGGACGTCGTGCAGGGCGCGGATCGCCATGGTGCCGTGTGCGGCGAGGGTGACGCGTTCGTGGTTGAGCTGGTTGGTGATCAGCCGCCAGCCCTTGTTCTCCTCGCCGACCCGGCGCGAGACGGGGACGCGGATGTTCTCGTAGTAGCTGGCGGTGGTGTCGTGCGAGGCGAGGGTGTTGATGAGGGTGCAGGAGTAGCCGGGGTCCGAGGTCGGCACCAGGAGCATGGTGATGCCCTTGTGGGGTGGGGCCTCCGGGTCGGTGCGCACGGCGAGCCAGACCCAGTCGGCGGTGTCGCCGTTGGTCGTCCAGATCTTCTGCCCGTTGACGGTGTAGTGGCCGGTGGCCTCGTCGCCGTCCCGTACGGCCCTGGTCTTGAGCGCCGCCAGGTCCGTCCCCGCGTCGGGCTCGCTGTAGCCGATCGCGAAGTCGATCTCGCCGGAGAGGATCCTGGGCAGGAAGTACTCCTTCTGCTCCGCGGTGCCGAACCGCATGATCGTCGGGCCGACGGTGTTCAGCGCCATCAGGGGCAGCGGTACGCCTGCCTGGGCGGCCTCGTCGAAGAAGATGAACTGCTCCATCGGGGTCAGCCCGCGCCCGCCGTACTCCGTGGGCCAGCCCACCCCGAGCCAGCCGTCCCTGCCGAGCCGCCGGATCGTCTCGCGGTAGAACCGTTTCTGGGCGGCCGGGTCGTCGTATCGGGCATAGGCGTGGTCGGGCACCAACTCGGCGAAGTAACCGCGCAGTTCGGTCCGCAGCCGCTGCTGCTCTGGCGTGTATTCGAGATGCACGGCGCCTCCTGGCTCCCAAGGCCGGACCTGACGGCGCACACCGTAGAACGTGTTTCAGAAATTGTGAATGCCGAAGACACCGGCGCCCCGACCGCGACCCTCCCGGCGAGCCCTCATCCGGGGAACCCGTCCGAGGCGTCGGCCGGGCGGCCGTGCTCCCAGACACGGTCGAACTCGGCCTGGAAGTGCTGGTACCAGTGCCTGTCGCGGTCGGGGCGCAGAGTGAACACGGCGTCGCCACTGCCCGAGCTGTGGGAGTAGATGTCCACATGGATGATGCCGCCCGGCCGCCGCGGGTCCAGCAGCACCAGCCCGAAGGCCGGCACGAACGGCAGGAACCTCACCTCGACCCTGTCCCTCACCCCTGGATTCTCGAGCAGCTCCCGCAGGAGGTCGATCGAGGTGCGCAGTCGGTTCTGGTACACCTCGGGCCGGTGGGGGACGGTGCTGCGGCGCGCGGCCTCGGCGGGCGCCGTACCGGCGGGGTCGATGAGCGCGATCCTGATCGCGGATCCGGCTACGGCTCGACGTTCCAGCTCGTCGATCGAGTTGCGGAGGGTGCGGGCGAGGGTCACTCCGACGATGCTGATGTCCTGCGCCCCACGTACCTGTTGGACGAGCTCCGGCTTGTCGCCGCTGAAGAAGTCCTCCGCCGAAATGTCGCCGGCGGAGCGGGCCCGCACCTCCGCCGCCAGCTCGGCGACCTGCCGACGGCTGCCCAACAGTCCTCCGGCCAGCAGGGCGAGGGTCGCAAGGGTGGCTGCGGCCAGTACCTTGCCGCCGGCCAGATCGAGTGCACCGAGTGCCGCCAGGGTCAGCGAGAGCAGCGCCGTGACGTAGATTTCCAGGTTCTCGCCGGAGGAGAGATCGTCCCGAACGCGCCGCAGAAATCGCATGCGAGCCATCGTCCGTACCGCGGCGCCGATCCGTCAACGAGGTCGTGACCGAACTCCCGGTCGAGTTCCGGGGATTCAGGCGCGGCTCAGTGTGGCGAGGAAGTCCGTGCAGGCCTGGGCGCACTCCCGGCAGGACTTGGCGCTGTCCTGCCCACCCGGGTGCTCGTCGAAGACGTCCGCGCACTCGCGGCAGACGGTACGGCACCACTCGACCTGGACGCGGATGCCGGCCGTGTCCCGGCGGGCCTCCTCCGCCAGCACACGACAGGTCGCGTCGCACACCTCCACGCACAGAAGGCCTTTGCGCCGTACGAGTTCCTGCTCCCTCGGCCCGTCGGGATCCACCACGCTCGCCCGCAGCGCACAGGCACGGGCGGCCTCGGCGCAGGCCTGCGCGCACTCGAAGCGGTCCTCCAGGAATCGGATGAGTTCTTGCTGGGATGTCATTGCTGTCACCGCGAGCGGGTAGCCGCGGGAAGGCCCGCCAAACCCCGCACCTCAGGGCCCCTGCGCCGCTCTCCGGGCTGCTGGACAGTGAACGAACGGTTCCTAGCCCTCCATCGACTCCGCCGCTTCGCGAGAGATCCGCTCGAACTGGGCACCCATCGCCTCGGAGAGCGCATGGGCCGCCGAGAGCGGGCGGACCATCACCATCAGGTCGTCGATCCTGCCGTCCTCGTCGAAGTGCAGGAAGTCGCAGCCGTTGAGCTCCTTGTCGCCCACCTTCGCGGTGAAGACGAGCGCGTGGTCGCGGCCGTCGGCACCGGCGATCTCGCGTACGTAGCGGAAGTCGGTGAAGACACGGGTGACGCCGCGCAGGATGGCCGCGGTGATGGCCTTCCCCGGGTACGGCTTGAAGGCGACGGGGCTGGTGAACACCACGTCGTCGGCCAGCATCTCCTCGATCGCGGTGAGGTCGCCCGCCTCTACGGCCTTCCGGAAGGGGTGCATCCGAGCCCCGCCTCTCACACTCAACTAATTGATTAGGTTACGAACAGAGTAGTGGGGGTGGCGTCCGGCGTCCAGGCATTGGCTTTCCAATGGATCCGGCCGCACTCCCTATTGGTCACCTATGCCAGAGCCGCATACGGTCGAGGACATCACCGCCCCGACGATCTGGGTCAAGAGCGTCGGGGCGTACGACAGGAACAACCGGCAACGCCCCCCGCACCCTCGGAGAAACGCACCATGTCGAAGATTCTCTTCGTGATCACCGGCGCCGACCACTGGACGCTCGCCGACGGCACCCGCCACCCGAGCGGCTTCTGGGCCGAGGAGGCCGTCGCCCCGTACGAGGCGTTCGAGGCCGCGGGCCACGAGGTCGTCGTCGCCACGCCGGGCGGCGTCGTGCCGACCGTGGACAAGGGGAGCCTGGCTCCCGAGGTCAACGGCGGCCAGGAGGCCGCCGACCGCATCGCGCACACCCTCGCGTCGATGACCGCGCTCCAGCGGCCGGTCAAGCTGGCGGAGGTCGACCTCGCCGACTACGCGGCCGTCTTCTACCCCGGCGGCCACGGTCCGATGGAGGACCTGGCGGTCGACGCGGACTCCGGCCGGCTGCTCACCCTCGCGCTGGAGTCGGGCAAGCCGCTCGGTGTGGTGTGCCACGGCCCGGCCGCGCTGCTCGCCGCGGTGAAGGAGGACGGCACCAACGCCTTCACGGGCTACCGGGTCTCCGGGTTCACCAACGCCGAGGAGACGCAGGCCGGTCTCGCCGGCCGGGCGAAGTGGCTGCTCCAGGACCGGCTCGTCGAGGCGGGCGTCGACTTCCAGGAGGGCGAGCCGTGGGCCCCCAAGGTGGTCGTCGACCGCAACCTGGTCACCGGCCAGAACCCGGCGTCCTCCGCCCCCCTCGCCGCCGAACTGCTGAAGCAGCTGCCCTGACCTTCACGGGGCCAGGGCCGCGGCGGCAGATCGTGGTGACCGGCACTCGGCGGACTCCTCGCCGGGGAGTCCGCCGAGTCGGACGGACAGCAACTCGGCGGTGGGACCGTGCCGGACCAGGCGACCCGACTCCAGCAGGTGCACGGTGTCCGTGCAGGCCGCCACCAGGTGCGGTTCGTTGCTGACCAGCGCGACAGCCAGGTTCCCTTCGGCGCGCAGACGCCGAAGGAGTTCCATGACGGCGGTGGCCGTGTCCGGGTCGAGGGCGGAAGTGATCTCGTCGCAGAGCAGGAAGTCGGGCTCTGCGGCCGGCGCGCGGGCGATGGAGATGCGCTGCCGCCGGCCTCCCGACAGCTCCGCGGGATGGCGGCGGGCGAAGTCGGCGGGCAGCTCGACCTGTTCGAGGAGTTCCGCCACCCGGTCGGACACCGGCTCTTGGCCAGGGCGCGGTGCAGTCGCAGCGGGCGGGCCGGCGCGGCACCGACGGTGTGGGAGGGGCTGAGCGTACCCAGCGGGTTCTGCGGAACGAGTTGGATGCGTCGATGGTGCGTACGGCTGCGACGGCGTGCCGTGGCCCCGACCGGCTGCCCGTCCAGGGTGACGTGGCCCGCGTCGGGCCGGTTGCAGGCCCGCCAGCACGCGCAGCAGCGTGGTCCTGCCGGAACCGGACGGCCCGACGATGCCGGTGGCGCCGCCCGGCACGGCCGTGAAGTCCGCGGCGTCCAGGGCGTGTTGGACCTGTCCCCGGTGCCGGAAGGCGACGCTGATCCCTCGCGCCGTGATGCCCTCGCTGAGGACAGGCGACCGTTCGACGGGGGGTGGCTCTGTCCTCGCCCGGGGTGCCCGGGGCTGCGCGGGAGTCGACAGATGGACGACCTGGTCGGCGCAGGCCGCGACGAGTTCGGGGTCGTGGCAGGCCATCACCACGGCGAGGCCGCGTCTGGTGGCGAGGTCGCGCAGCAGCTCGGCGATGTCGTCGCGCAGGGCGGAGTCGAGTCCGGCAGTCGGCTCGTCCATACGTCAGCCGCGAACTCGCCCTCGGGCGCGTCGACGACGCCCGGCGTATCAAGAACACCGCGCCGGCCTGCGCGGCGGCCGTGATGACGGTCGTGGGCGTCGTCTACGTCACGCTGCCGGGTCTGGTGCCGGCCCCGTTCCTGGACTCAGGCTCCGACCGGGCACTCGACATCGCCACACACCTGCTCATGGTCACCGCGTTCCTGCAGTTCTTCGACTGAGCGCAGAACATCGGTGTCGGACTGCCGCGCGGCCTCGACGACACCAAGAGCGGCTTCCGGATCACGCTGATCGGCTCCTGGGCCGTCGGGCTGCCCGCCGCCTGGCCGGGGGCCTACCCACTCGGCCTCGACACCGTCGGCATCTGGCTCGGTCCGCTCACCGGCCTCGCCGCCACCGCCGTACTCCTGCCGCGCCGCTACTCGGCGTCCCTCACCGCCCGCACCGCCGTCGCTCCGGCAACGGCTCCCGCCTGACCGAGCGGGGGTGCCGTGGTGCCGCGGACCTCGAGGGCCGGGGCGGTGAGGACGACCTCGCCCGGGCGGGCGGGGTCGGCGATCCGGTCGAGCAGACACTGCGCGGCACGGCGGCCGACGTCATGGCCGGCGCTGTCCACGGTGGTGAGCCACAGGTGCCGCAGCCGGGAGAGGTAGGTGTTGTCATAGCCGACGAGGGAGAGGTCGCGCGGCGCCTGGAGGCCGAGTTCCTCGGCGGCCGAGAGGGCGCCGACGCAGGCGATGTCGTTGAACGCGAAGACGGCGGTGGGCCGTTCGCGGGCGCTGAGCAGCCGGACCGTGGCACGGTAGCCGCCCTCCTCGGTCAGGTCGCCCTGCTCCACGACCGCCTCCGCGGCCAGTCCGTGCTCGCGCATGACCGCCTCGAAACTGCGGCGGCGCAGCTCACCGACCACCCCCCGCCCCGCGATGTGCGCGATCCGGCGGTGGCCGAGGCCGATGAGATGCTCGGTGGCCAGGCGGGCGCCGCGCTCGTCATCGTTGGCGACGACGTCGACACCAGGCAGCTCGGGCTCCCGGGCGCCCGCGACCACGGTGGGAATCTGCCCGGCCGCCGTCCGCAACGCCTCGGCGGCCGGCAGGGTGCCGACGGCGATCAGACCGTCGACACGCAGGTCCACGAAGGTACGGGTGAGGTCCTCGCCCAGACGCCGGTTGAGATGGCCGTCGGCGAGCAGCATGTGCAGGCCCGAGTCGTGCAGCCGGGAGTTGAGACCGTCCAGCAGTTCCACGAACCAGGGGTTGCGCATGTCGTTGAGGAGCACCCCGACCGTGCGGGTGCGCCGCTCGCTGAGGCTGCGCGCCGCGGCGTTGGGCCGGTAGCCGAGCTCCTCGACGGCGGCCAGCACGGCCTGCCGCTTCTCGTCACGGACCTGGTCGGAGCCGCGCAGCACGAGGGAGACCAGCGACTTCGACACTCCGGCTCGCTCGGCGACGTCGCGAATCGTCGGTGCTCTCATGGTCTGTGTGGCTCCATTCCTGGACCGTTCCATACGGCGGGCGAGCTTGTCAAAGGGCTTGACACACACCGCAGCGGCCTTCAGTGTGAGCCGGGAAATCGTTGGACCGGTCCAAAGAGGGGCAGTCATGGTGCGTACGCTCGGCGTTGCCGTCGTGGGGTTCGGCTGGATGGGACGGGTGCACACCCAGGCGTACGCCCGCGTGCCCCACCACTTCCCCGGGCTGTCCGTGCGGCCCGAACTGGTCGCCGTCGCCGACGAGGTGCCGGGCCGGGCGGAGGAGGCCGCGGCCCAGTACGGCTTCGCCGCCGCCCACCGCGACTGGCGCGAGGTGGCCGCCGATCCCCGGGTCCAGGCGGTGAGCATCGCCGCGCCGAACTTCCTGCACCGCGAGATCGGCCTCGCCATGGCCGAGGCGGGCAAGCACATCTGGATCGAGAAGCCGGTGGGACTGACCGCCGAGGACGCCCGGGCCGTGTCGGACGCGGTCACCAAGGCCGGGGTCCAGGGCACGGTCGGCTTCAACTACCGGGGCGCGCCCGCCGTCGCCGCCGCCCGCGAACTGATCGCCTCGGGCGAGATCGGCACCGTCACCCATGTCCGCATCCGACTGTTCAGCGACTACGCGGCCCATCCCGAGGGCGCTCTGACCTGGCGCTACGAGCGGGAGCGCGGCGGCAGCGGCGTCCTCGGCGACCTGGCCTCGCACGGCGTCGACCTGGCGCGCTTCCTGCTCGGCGAGATCGAGGCACTGACCGCCGACACCGCGATCTTCCTGCCTCGCCGGGCCCGCCCGACCGGCGCCACCGCCGGTCACACCCGCGCGACGGGCGGCGAACTCGGCCCGGTGGAGAACGAGGACTACGTCAACTGTCTGCTGCGCTTCGCCTCCGGTGCGCGGGGCGTGCTGGAGGCCTGCCGGGTCTCGGTCGGCGAGCAGAACAACTACGGCTTCGAGGTGCACGGCACCAAGGGCGCGGTCTTCTGGGACTTCCGGCGCATGGGCGAACTGGGCGTCAGCAGGGGTACGTCGTACCAGGACCAGCCCGTCAGCACGGTGTACGTCGGCCCCGGGGACGGCGAGTACGCGGCCTTCCAGCCTGGTTCCGCCAACAGCATGGGCTACGACGATCTCAAGGTCATCGAGGCCCACCACTTCCTGCGGTCGATCGCCGAGAACACCCCGTACGGCGCGACGCTGGCCGACGCGGTGCACAGCGCGGCCGCGCTGGACGCGATGTCCCGCTCCGCCGAGCGGGGCACGTGGGTGCCTCTGGCATGACGGGACGGTCGCGAGGCCGGATCCGTCATCGCGTCCATGAAAGGAAGGCCTCTGATCGACTTTCTGTTATCGGCCGCGTTCCACAGCGTCTCCTGTGTGCAGGCATCCCCGGGCACCGAGCGCTAAGGAACCACGTCAGTGACAGCACAGATCAGTCGCCGGAACATGCTGAAGATCGCCGGGGCCGCCGCGGGCGCCACCGTGGCCGGCACCGCCCTCGCGGCGGCCCCGGCAACGGCGGCGGACGGCGGCTTCGCGCACCCCGGGATGCTGCACACCCGGGCCGATCTGCATCGCATGGCGACCCAGGTGAAGGCCGGCGCGGAGCCCTGCACGGCCGGCTTCGCCAGGCTGACGGCCAACCGGCACGCCCAGAGCACCTGGACGGCCAATCCCCAGGCGACCGTCTACCGGGGCTCGGGCACGCCGGAGAACTACGCCACGCTCTACAACGACATCCACGCCGCCTACCAGAACGCCCTGCGCTGGCACGTCACGGGCGACATCGCGCACGCAGACGCCGCCCGTGACATCCTCAACGCCTGGTCGGCCAGGCTGACCAGGCTGGACGGCAGCGCCGACCGGTTCCTCGCCTCGGGTCTGTACGGCTACCAGTTCGCCAACGCCGCCGAGCTCGTCCGCGGCCACGACGGCTTCGAACTGGCCCGGTTCCAGAAGATGATGCTCGACGTCTTCCACCCGCTGAGCGAGGACTTCCTCGCGCACCACAACGGCTCCTACGTCACCAACTACTGGGCCAACTGGGACCTGACGAACATCGCCTCCGTCCTGGCCATCGGCATCCTGTGCGACGACCACGCGAAGGTCGACCGCGCCGTCGAGTACTTCAAGCACGGCGCGGGCATGGGCTCCGTCAAGAACGCGATCCCGGTCGTGTACGCCGACGGCCTCGCCGAATGGGTCGAGGCGGGCCGCGACCAGGGTCATGCCCTGCTGGGCGTCGGCCTGATGGGCACCATCTGCGAGATGGCCTGGAACCAGGGCATCGACCTGTACGGCTACGACGACAGCCGCTTCCTCAAGGGTGCCCAGTACGTCGCCAAGTGGAGCCTGGGCGGAGACGTGCCCTACACCTCGTACACCCGGAAGAAGGGCGCACCCGGCATCTGGTCGGGCTCGGAGACCGCGTCCGCGGCGGCGGCCGTCGACCCGGCCATGGCCCGGCCGATCTGGGCCATGATCGCCAACCACTACACCAAGCGCCGGGGGCTGGACGCGCCGCACCTCACGAAGATCGCGGCCCGGTTCGCGCCCGAGGGCGGCGGTGGGGACTACGGCCCCAACAGCGGCGGCTACGACCAACTGGGCTTCGGCACGCTGGCGTTCACCCGGCCCCGGGCCACCGCCGCCGAGACGACGGCGTCGCCGACGCCCCCTGCCGGTGGGTCCGGCACGTCGCCCTCCAGCCACGCGTCCGGCGCGTCACCGTCCGGCGGCGCGTCCGTCACGCCCTCCTCCTCCGCGAGCCCCCTCGGCGGGCGGGGCGGCGACCTGGCCGCCACCGGTTCCTCCGACCTGCCGGCCTGGACCGCCGCCACCGGCGTCGCCGCCCTCGCGGGCGGCTTCCTCCTGCTGCGCCGCCGCGACCGGGCCCGCCGCGACACCGGGGAGTGAGGGGCGGGCGCCCGTCGGTCGCGGCGCGGTCAGGTACGGAGCAGCAACTGGAACTCGAAGGCGTACATCGAGGAGCGGTAGATGTGGGTGCCGTACTCGACCGCGCGGCCGGTGTCGTCGTAGGCCGTGCGCTGCATGGTGAGCAGGGCGGTGCCCGCCGGTTCGTCCAGCCGCTCGGCCTCCTCCGGCGAGGCGGAGCGGGCGCCCACGGACTGGCGGGCGCTGTGCAGGGTGATACCGACGGCACGCATCATGCGGTACAGGCCGGTCGACTCCAGCCGGGCGGTGTCGATGTCCAGCAGCCCTTCCGGGATGTAGTTGCACAGGGCCGCCACGGGCCGGTCGTGGGTGAGGCGCAGCCGCTCCACGCGGTGTACCGCGCCGCCCTCCGCGATGCCCAGGGCCGCCGCGACCTCGGCGGACGCGGGCTCGACCGCGTTGTGCAGCACCTGCGTCGTGGGCCGCTGTCCGGCGTTCTCCAGGTCGTCGTAGAGGCTGCTGAGCTCCAGTGGGCGTTTGACCTGGCTGTGCACCACCTGGGTGCCCACGCCCCGGCGGCGGACCAGGAACCCCTTGTCGACCAGGGTCTGGATGCCCTGGCGGACGGTGGGGCGGGACAGGCCGAGGCGGCTCGCGAGCTCGACCTCGTTGCCCAGCAGGCTGCCCGGGCTCAGCACACCGCGCTCGATCGCGGACTCCAGCTGTTGCGCGAGCTGGTAGTAGAGCGGTACGGGGCTGTTGCGGTCCAGCGCGAAGTCCAGGCCCACGGGCATCGCGGCCGCTGCTCGTGGGGTCCGGGCGGTCCGGCGGACGGGAACCCTTGCCATCGCATCGTCCTGACGGTCGGTCCTGAGGACGGCCGGTGCGGGAGTCGAGGAGATCTGCTCCCGCACCGGCCGCCACTGCGAGTCAGGAGTGGCTGGGGAAGCCGAGGTTGATGCCCGCGTCGGCCGGGTCGGGCCACCGCGTGGTGATCACCTTGCCCTGGGTGTAGAAGGCGATGCCGTCGTTGCCGTAGATGTGCAGGTCGCCGAAGAGGGAGTCCTTCCAGCCGCCGAAGGAGTGGTAGCCGACCGGCACCGGGATCGGCACGTTGATGCCGACCATGCCCGCCTGGACCTCCAGCTGGAAGCGGCGGGCGGCGCCGCCGTCCCGGGTGAAGATCGCGGTGCCGTTGCCCCAGCGGGAGGCGTTGATGAGCTTGATGGCGTCGTCGTAGGTGTCGGCGCGCACCACGCACAGCACCGGGCCGAAGATCTCGTCCTTGTACGCGTCCGCGGTCACCGGGACCTTGTCGAGCAGCGAGACACCGAGGAAGAAGCCGTCCGCGCACTCGGGGTGTCCGTCGACGGAGTAACCGGTGCCGTCGACGACGACCTCGGCGCCCTGGGCCGCCGCGCCGGCGACGTACGACGCCACCTTGTCGCGGTGCTCGCGCGTGATCAGCGGGCCCATCTCGGAGGCCTGGTCGTTGCCGGGGCCGATGCGCAGGGCCTTCGCCCGCTCGGCGATCTTGCCGACCAGTTCGTCGCCGGTGTCGCCGACCGCGACCACGACCGAGACCGCCATGCAGCGCTCGCCGGCCGAGCCGTAGGCGGCGTTGATCGCCTGGTCGGCGGCGAAGTCCAGGTCGGCGTCGGGCAGCACGAGCATGTGGTTCTTGGCACCGCCCAGCGCCTGTACGCGCTTGTCGTGCTCGACGCCCTTGAGCTGGATGTACTTGGCGATGGGCGTGGAGCCGACGAAGGAGACCGCGACGACGTCCGGGTGCTCCAGGAGGCGGTCCACCGCGACCTTGTCGCCCTGCACGATGTTCAGCACACCGTCCGGCAGCCCGGCCTCGGAGGCCAGCTCGGCGAGCCGGAAGGAGGCCGACGGGTCCTTCTCGCTCGGCTTGAGCACGAAGGCGTTGCCGCAGGCGATGGCGAGCGGGAACATCCACATCGGCACCATGGCCGGGAAGTTGAACGGCGTGATGCCCGCGACGACACCCAGCGGCTGCCGGATCGAGGCGACGTCGACCCGGGTCGAGACCTGCGTGGACAGCTCGCCCTTGAGCTTCTCGGCGATACCGCAGGCCAGCTCGACGATCTCCATGCCGCGGGCGACCTCGCCGAGCGCGTCCGAGTGCACCTTGCCGTGCTCGGCGGTGATCAGCTCGGCGATCTCGTCGCGGTGCGCGTCGAGCAGTTCGCGGTACTTGAAGAGGATCGCCGTGCGCTTGGCGAGCGAGGCGCTGCCCCAGCTCTCGTACGCCGCCTTGGCGTTGGCGACGGCGGCGTCCACCTCGTCGACCGAGGCGAAGCCGACCTGCTTCTCCTGGGCGCCGGTGGCCGGGTTGTAGACGGGGCCGAAGCGTCCGGAGGCGGACTCGACGGGCTTGCCGCCGATCCAGTGGGTGATGGTCTTCATGGTGCGGGGGCCTTTCGGTGGCGGGGCAGGCGAAGAGGTCGGGATCAGAGGTGGCGGCGGCGGTCGGCGACGTGGCCGTCGTACCGTTCACGGGCGGTCGACGCGGCGTCGCGGGAGGCGACTTCGGCGACGGGCACGTCCCACCAGGCCTCGGCGGGCGGAGCGGTGGGCGTCGGATCGGTCTCGACGTACACGCAGGTCGGCCGGTCCGAGGCGCGTGCCGCGGCCAGGGCGTCACGCAGTTCCCGTACGGTCTTGGCGCGGATGACGTCCATGCCGAGGCTGGCCGCGTTGGCGGCGAGGTCCACCGGGAGCGGGGCTCCGGAGAACGTGCCGTCGGCGGCGCGGTAGCGGTAGGCGGTGCCGAAGCGCTCGCCTCCGACCTCCTCGGAGAGGCCGCCGATGGAGGCGTAGCCGTGGTTCTGGATCAGGACCAGGTTGACGGGCAGGCCCTCCTGGACGGCGGTGACGATCTCGGTGGGCATCATCAGATAGGTGCCGTCGCCGACCAGCGACCAGACGGGCGTGCCGGGGGCGGCCTGCTGGACGCCGATGCCGGCCGGGATCTCGTAGCCCATGCAGGAGTAGCCGTATTCCAGGTGGTACTGGCGCGGGCCGCGCGCCCGCCACAGCTTGTGCAGGTCGCCGGGGAGCGAGCCGGCCGCGTTGATGACCACGTCGTCGTCGCCGACGACGGCGTCCAGGGCGCCGAGGACCTGCGTCTGGGTGGGCACGGCGGAGTCCTCCGCCCGGTAGGCGGCCTCGACGACCTCCTCCCAACGCGCCTTGCCCGCGCGGTACTCGGCCTCGTACGCCGCGTCGACCCGGTGGCCGGACAGCCCCTCCGTCAGCGCGTCGAGCCCCGTCCGCGCGTCCGCGACCAGCGGCCGGGCGGCGAGCTTGTGGGCGTCGAAGGCGGTGATGTTGAGGTTGACGAACCGCACGCCCGGCTGCTGGAACAGCGTGTTCGAGGCGGTGGTGAAGTCGGTGTAGCGGGTGCCGACGCCGATGATCAGGTCGGCGGTGCGGGCGATGTCGTCGCTGACCGCGGTGCCGGTGTGGCCGATGCCGCCGAGGTCGGCGGGGTGGTCGTGGCGCAGTGAACCCTTGCCCGCCTGGGTGGAGGCGACCGGGATGCCGGTGGCGTCGGCCAGGGCCTTGAGCGCTGCCTCGGCCTCGCTGTGGTGCACTCCCCCACCGGCCACGATCAGGGGGCGCTCGGCGGCGCGGATCGCCCGTACGGCTTCGGCGAGTTCCGAAGGATCGGGGGCGGGCCTGCGTACGCGCCAGACGCGCTCGGCGAAGAACTCCTGCGGCCAGTCGTACGCCTCCGCCTGCACGTCCTGCGGCAGGGCGAGGGTGACGGCACCGGTGTCGGCCGGGTCGGCCAGCACCCGCATCGCGTTCAGCGCGGCCGGGATCAGCATCTCCGGGCGGGTGATCCGGTCGAAGTAACGGGAGACCGGGCGCAGTGTGTCGTTGACGGAGACATCGGCCTCGACGGGGTGTTCCAGCTGCTGGAGCAGCGGGTCGGCGGGGCGCGTCGCGAAGTAGTCGCCGGGCAGCAGCAGTACGGGCAGGCGGTTGATCGTCGCGAGGGCGGCGCCGGTGACGAGGTTGGTGGCGCCGGGACCGATGGACGTGGTCACGGCCTGCGCGGAGAGGCGGCTCCGCTGGCGGGCGTAGCCGACCGCCGCGTGCACCATGGACTGCTCGTTGCGGCCCTGGTGGAAGGGCATATTGTCCTCGCCGGCCTCCAGGAGCGCCTGGCCGATGCCCGCCACATTGCCGTGGCCGAAGATGCCCCAGGTGCCGGCGATCAGCCGGTGGCGTACGCCGTCGCGCTCGCTGTACTGCGCGGACAGGAAGCGCACCAGCGCCTGGGCTGTCGTCAGGCGACGGGTGGTGGTGCTCATCAGGACCTCTCGGGGGCGGTGTAGAGGGGCAGGCGGGGGTCGACCGGCCGCTCCGGCCAGGTGTCACGGATCCAGGCGTGGTCGGGGTGGTCGCAGATCAGCCAGGCGCGGTCGGTGCCGGGGCCCGCCATGACGTTGAGGTAGTACATGTCGTGGCCGGGCACGGCCATGGACGGCCCGTGCCAGCCGTCGGGGATGAGGACGACGTCGCCGTCGCGCACCTCGGCCAGCACATCGGTCTGGGCGCCGTGGCCCGAGGGCGAGACGCGCTGGTAGCCGAGGCCGGGTGTGCCCTCGTGGGGGGCGAACTCGAAGTAGTAGATCTCCTCGAGTTCGGACTCCTCGCCCGGCCGGTGCTCGTCGTGCTTGTGCGGCGGGAAGGAGGACCAGTTGCCACCGGGGGTGATCACCTCGACGGCGATCAGCTTGTCGCACTCGAAGACCCCTGCGGCGCCGAAGTTGTTGACCTGGCGGGAGCAGTTGCCGGTGCCGCGCAGTTCGACGGGGACGGAGGAGGCGGGCCCGTAGCGGGCGGGCAGCCGGCGGGTGCAGCGGGCGCCGGTGAGCGCGAACCGGCCGCCCTCGCGCGAGGCGATCGAGACCTGGGCGTCGCGGGGCACGTACGCGAAGTCGCTCACCCCGCTGAAGACGCTCTCGCGCCCGGCGAGCCGAAACGTGTCGCCGCCGACCGCGACGGTGCAGCCACCCGAGAGGGGGAGCACGATCCACTCGCTGTCGCCGGTGTCGAAGGCGTGCCAGCCGCCGGCGGGCAGTTCGAGCACCCGCAGGCTGGAGTGGCCCCAGCCGGCCGACTCGGGAGTGACGTCCACGGCGTAGACGTCGGCGGCGGCCTTGCCCGCGGGCAGATGGTGCGTGGTGGTCATCGGGAGGGGCTCCTCTACGGGAATCAGAGCGGGCCGTCGGGAGGCGGCGACTCGGCGCGGGCAGGTGGGAGTCAGAGCAGGCCGACCGCGGTGTCCACCGCGGTCTCCACGCTGCCCTCGGCGGGGTAGAGCAGCGAGCGGCCCACGACCATGCCCTGGACGGTGGGCAGCCGCAGGGCCTTGCGCCACCTCTCGTACGCGCCCTCCTGGTCGCCGCCGACCTCGCCGCCGAGCAGTACGGCGGGCAGCGTGGAGGCCTCCAGCACCCCGGCCATGTCGTCGGGGTCGTCGGTGACCGGGAGCTTGAGCCAGGTGTAGGCCGAGGTGCCACCGAGGCCGGAGGCGATGGCGATGGACCGGGTGACGGCCTCGGCGCTCAGGTCGTTGCGGACCTTGCCGTCCACCCGGCGGGATATGAACGGCTCGACGAACAGCGGCAGCCGGCGGGCCGCCATGTCGTCGATGGCGCGCGCGGTCGTCTGCAGGGTCTCCAGGGAGCCCGGGTCGTCGTAGTCGATGCGCACCAGCAGCTTTCCGGCGTCGAAGCGCAGCCGCTCGATGTCCTCGGCGCGGTGGCCGGTGAAGCGGTCGTCCATCTCGAAGGACGCGCCGGACAGGCCGCCGCGGTTCATGGAGCCCATCACGACCTTGTTCTCCAGGACGCCCAGGAGCAGCAGGTCCTCCAGGATGTCGGCGGTGGCGAGCACCCCGTCCACCCCGGGCCGGGACAGCGCGACGCAGAGTCGTTCGAGGAGGTCGGCGCGGTTGGCCATGGCCAGGCGGTGCCCGCCGACGCCGAGCGCGCCGCGCGCGGGGTGGTCCGCGGCCACGATCATCAGGCGGCCGCTGTCGCCGATCAGCGGGCGGCGGACCCGGCGGGCGGCCGCTTCGGCGATGGCCTCCGGATGCCGGGCGCGCACCGTGGCGAGGTCGGGGATGCTGATGCTCAAGACAGGCTCCGTTCAGGGGGTGGCGTCGGTCAGCCGCGCGCGAGGAGGTTCTCGACCTCGGACTCGGTGGGCATCGCGGAGGAGCAGGCGAGACGGGAGGCGACGAGCGCGCCGGCCGCGTTGGCGTACCGGATGGTCTTCTCCAGCTCCCAGCCGGACAGCAGACCGTGGCAGAGCGAGCCGCCGAAGGCGTCTCCGGCGCCGAGGCCGTTGACGACCTCCACCGGGACCGGCGGGACCTCGGCGACGGTGCCGTCGCGGTGGACGGCCAGGACCCCCTTGGGGCCCTGCTTGACGACGGCGAGTTCCACACCGGCCGCCAGCAGGGCTTCGGCGCAGGCGCGGGGTTCGCGTACGCCGGTGGCGATCTCGCACTCGTCGAGGTTGCCGACGGCGACGGTGGAGTGCCGCAGCGCCTCGGCGTAGTACGGGCGTGCCTCGTCCGGGTCGGACCAGAACATGGGCCGCCAGTCGAGGTCGAAGACGGTGGTGCCGGACTTGGCGCGCGTCTTCAGCGCGGCGAGCGTGGCGGAGCGGCTGGGCTCCTCGCTCAGACCGGTGCCGGTGATCCAGAAGATGCGGGCCGCGCGGATCGCGAAGAAGTCCAGCTCGTCGGTCCGGATCTCCAGGTCGGGTGCCTTGGGCCGCCGGTAGAAGTAGAGCGGGAAGTCGTCGGGCGGGAAGATCTCGCAGAACGTGATCGGCGTGGGGTGGGCGTCGACGGGTGTGACCCAGCGGTCGTCGACGCCGAACTCCTTGAGCGCCTGGTGGAGATAGGTGCCGAAGGGGTCCTGCCCGGTGCGGGTGATCACCGCGGTGGCCCGGCCCAGGCGTGCGGCGGCCACCGCGACGTTGGCCGCCGAGCCGCCGAGGAACTTCCCGAAGGACTCGACCTGCGCGAGCGGCACACCCGTCTGCAGGGGATACAGATCGACGCCGATGCGTCCCATGGTGATGACGTCCAGGGACTCGCCGTCGAAGGATTCAGCGGACTCAGGCATGCGTGACGCTCCTGATGCGTGGGATGCGGGCAACGGGGCGCCCGGTGCCTCTTAGGTGTAGGACCCACGGCCCTCCCCTGTCAAGACTTTGTACTGACATTCGGACCTGCTCAGGAAATGATGTCTTAACAAAGTATTGACAGGGGGGTGCGTCAGGGACTTGTATCCCGTCCCAACGAAGCAGCCGCGTCACCCGCATCGACCCGGACGTCCTGTCCGGGCCCCGCACGGGCCCAGCGCCCCGGCGCCGTCCCGTTCCCTTTCCCCTGTCGCACAGTGAGGTGCTGGAAAGATGGACCGCACGTTTCACCCCCGTACCCGCAGAATCGCCCCACTCGTCGCGACCGCGGCGGCATCCGTGCTGCTCATAGCCGGCTGCTCCAGCAGTTCCGGCGGAAAGAAGGCCGAGGAGAGCGGGGCGGCGGTGTCGGCCGGCAAGGCCGACACTCCCCGTATGACGGTCGCGCTGGTGACCCACCAGGCACCCGGCGACACGTTCTGGGACATCGTCCGCAAGGGCGCCGAGGCGGCGGCCGCCAAGGACAACGTGAAGCTGGTCTACTCCGCCGACCCGAACGCGGGCAACCAGGCCAACCTGGTCCAGAACGCCATCGACCAGAAGGTCGACGGCATCGCGATCACCCTGGCCAAGCCGGACGCCATGAAGGACGTCGTGAGCAAGGCGACGTCGGCCAAGATCCCCGTGGTCGGTCTCAACTCGGGCGTCAGCGACTGGCAGAAGCTGGGTCTGATGGAGTTCTTCGGCCAGGACGAGACGGTGGCGGGTGAGGCGCTGGGCAAGAGGCTGAACTCGGAAGGCGCGAAGAAGGCCGTCTGTGTGATCCAGGAGCAGGGCAACATCGGACTCACCCAGCGCTGCGACGGAGTGAAGAAGACCTTCAACGGCACGACGGAGACCCTGTACGTCAACGGCACCGACATGCCGTCCGTGAAGTCGACGATCACCGCCAAGCTCAAGCAGGACAGCGCCATCGACTACGTCGTCACCCTCGGCGCCCCGTACGCCCTGACCGCGGTGCAGTCGGTGGGCGACGCCGGCAGCAAGGCGAAGATCGCCACGTTCGACCTCAACAAGGACCTGACCGGCGCCATCAGCAAGGGCACGATCCAGTTCGCGGTCGACCAGCAGCCCTATCTCCAGGGCTACTTGGCCGTCGACTCGCTGTGGCTCTACAAGACGAACGGCAACTACAGCGGCGGCGGTGAGCAGCCGATCCTGACCGGCCCGGCGTTCGTCGACAAGTCCAACGTCGACGCCGTCTCCCAGTTCGCCGCGAAGGGCACCCGGTGATGAGCATGGCCCAGCAGGCTGAGCCGGCGGTGACCACACCGCCGGCCCCCGGCCCCAAGGAGACCGACGGGCGGACCGCGCAGCGCTCCCTGACGCTGCGGCTGCTCGCCCGGCCCGAGGTCGGCGTCTTCCTCGGCGCCGTGGCGGTGTTCGTCTTCTTCCTGATCGCGGCGCCGTCGGTGCGCTCCGGCAGCTCGATGGCGACCGTCCTCTACCAGTCGTCGACGATCGGGATCATGGCACTGCCCGTGGCCCTGCTGATGATCGGCGGCGAGTTCGACCTGTCGGCCGGTGTCGCCGTGATCACCTCGGCGCTCACCGCGAGCATGATCAGCTACCAACTGACCATGAACGTCTGGGTGGGTGTGATCGTCGCGCTCCTCGTCTCGCTGGCGGTCGGCGCGTTCAACGGCTGGATGATGGTCCGCACCGGGCTACCGAGCTTCCTGGTCACGCTCGGCACGTTCCTGATCCTGCAAGGCGTCAACCTCGCGGTGACCAAGCTGATCACCGGGAACGTCGCGACCGACGACATCAGCACCATGGACGGCTTCGACCAGGCCAAGAAGGTCTTCGCCTCCTCCTTCGACGTCGGCGGCGTCCAGGTGAAGATCACCGTCGTGTGGTGGCTGGTCTTCGCGGCCATCGCCACCTGGGTCCTGCTCCGCACCAAGTACGGCAACTGGATCTTCGCCGTCGGCGGCAACCAGGACAGCGCCCGCGCGGTCGGCGTACCGGTCACCTTCACCAAGATCACGCTCTTCATGCTGGTCGGCTTCGGCGCCTGGTTCATCGGCATGCACCAGCTGTTCTCCTTCAACACCGTGCAGTCCGGCGAGGGCGTCGGCCAGGAGCTGATCTACATCGCCGCGGCGGTGATCGGCGGCTGTCTGCTGACCGGTGGCTACGGCTCCGCGATCGGACCGGTCTTCGGCGCCTTCATGTTCGGCATGGTCAACCAGGGCATCGTGTACGCGGGCTGGAACCCCGACTGGTTCAAGGCCTTCCTCGGCGTGATGCTGCTCGGCGCCACGCTCATCAATCTGTGGGTCCGCCGCGCGGCGACCCGGAGGTGAACCGACCCATGACAACCAACGGATCCGGACCCGCCGGCGCCATCCTCCCGGACGCTCCGCCCGAGGACGGCACCGCCCCGATCGTCGAACTGCGCAGCGCCGGCAAGGCCTACGGCAACATCCGTGCCCTGCACGGAGTCTCCCTCGCCGTCCGCCCCGGCCAGGTGACCTGCGTCCTCGGCGACAACGGCGCCGGCAAGTCCACCCTCATCAAAATCATCTCCGGCCTGCACCAGCACACCGAGGGCGAATTCCTCGTCGACGGCGTCCCGGTGCGCTTCTCCACCCCGCGTGAGGCCCTCGACAAGGGCATCGCCACCGTCTACCAGGACCTCGCCACCGTTCCCCTCATGCCGGTCTGGCGCAACTTCTTCCTCGGCTCCGAGATGACCAAGGGCCCCTGGCCGATCCAGCGCCTCGACATCGACCGCATGAAGAAGACCGCGGACGAGGAACTGCGCAACATGGGCATCGTCCTCGACGACCTCGACCAGCCCATCGGCACCCTCTCCGGCGGCCAGCGCCAGTCGGTGGCCATCGCCCGCGCCGTCTACTTCGGCGCCCGCGTGCTGATCCTGGACGAGCCGACCGCCGCCCTCGGCGTCAAGCAGTCCGGCGTGGTCCTGAAGTACATCGCCGCCGCCCGCGACCGCGGCCTCGGCGTCATCTTCATCACCCACAACCCGCACCACGCCTACATGGTCGGCGACCACTTCAGCGTCCTGCGCCTGGGCACCCTCGAACTCAGCGCCGCCCGCAGCGAGGTCAGCCTGGAAGAGCTGACCAACCACATGGCAGGCGGCGCCGAACTCGCCGCACTCAAGCACGAACTGGCCCAGGTCCGCGGCGTCGACGTCGACGAACTCCCCGAAGCGGAGGACCTCAAAGCACCCGCGGCGGCCACTTCCGAAGGGACCTCCTGACATGACCGCTCCCCTGGACCGCATCCGGGTCGGCTCCGCGCCGGACTCCTGGGGCGTCTGGTTCCCCGACGACCCCCAGCAGGTGCCCTGGGAACGCTTCCTGGACGAGGTGTCCGAGGCGGGCTACTCCTGGATCGAGCTCGGCCCCTACGGCTATCTGCCGAGCGACCCGGCCCGGCTCACCGCCGAGATCGACAAGCGCGCCCTGAAGGTGTCGGCCGGCACGGTCTTCACCGGGCTGCACCGCGGACCGTCCGTCTGGGACGCCACCTGGGAACACGTCAGCGAGGTCGCCGCGCTCACCCAGGCCATGGGCGCGAAGCATCTGGTGGTCATCCCCTCCTTCTGGCGGGACGACAAGACCGCCGAGATCATCGAGCCGCCGGAGCTGACCGCCGAGCAGTGGGCCCACCTCACCAAGGGCATGGAACGGCTGGGCCACGAGGTCAAGGAGACCTACGGCCTCGACATCGTCGTCCATCCGCACGCGGACACACACATCGACACCGAGGACCACGTCGAGCGCTTCCTCGACTCCACCGACTCCGACCTGGTCAACCTGTGTCTGGACACCGGGCACTACGCCTACTGCGGCGGCGACAGCGTCAAGCTCATCGAGACGTACGGCGAACGCATCGGCTATCTGCACCTCAAGCAGGTCGACCCGGCGATCCTCGCCGACGTCGTCAAGAACGAGGTGCCGTTCGGTCCCGCCGTGCAGCGCGGTGTGATGTGCGAACCCCCGTCCGGCGTACCGGAGTTGGAGCCGGTGCTGGTGGCCGCCCAGCGTCTCGGTGTGGAGCTGTTCGCCATCGTCGAGCAGGACATGTACCCCTGCGAGCCGGACAAGCCGCTCCCGATCGCCGTACGCACCCGCAAGTTCCTGCGCTCCTGCGGCGCCTGACCCGTCCGGCACCCGCGCCCGCATCCGCCGGCACCCGGATGTCCGCTCCGTGAGGCGGCCTCGTCAGCCCGACGAGGCCGCCTCAGGCGCGTAGGGGGTGTCGTCCGGATCACCCCCCAGCCGAGAATGCCCTTGGTCTCCAGGTGGCCGCGGAAGCCGAACTCGCCCCACTCCCGCCCGTTGCCGCTCTTCTTGTACCCGCCGAACGGGCAGCCGAAGTCGAACGCGTCGTTGATCGCGACCCATCCCGCCCGGATGCGCCGCGCCACGGCACGCGCCTTCTCCAGATCCGCGCCCGCCACATAGCCGGCGAGGCCGTACTCCGTGTCGTTCGCGATCTCGACGGCGTGGTCGACGCTGTCGTAGCCGAGGATCGTCACCACCGGCCCGAAGATCTCCTCGCGGGCGACGGTCATGTCGTTCGTGACCCGGGCGAAGACGGTGGGCTTCACGTAGTAGCCCTTCTCCAGGCCGTCCGGACGTCCCGTGCCGCCGGCCACCAGGGTGGCGCCCTCGTCGATGCCCTTCTGGATCAACGCCTGGATCTTCTCGGACTGGACCCCCGAGACCACCGGCCCCATCACGAAGTCGCCCCGGGGGTCACCCACGGTGATCCCAGACGCCGCCTGCCGGGCGACGGCGACGGCCTCGTCCATCCGGGCGGCGGGGACGAGCATCCGTGAGGGCGCGCTGCACGTCTGCCGGGCCGGTCCGCGATCAGCGCCGCAGCCGCCCTCGACACGCCCTGCCCTCGAAGGGAGACCCGCGTGGCGCCCGCCCCCGATGTCGCCGCACGGATGTTCGGCCTCGATGGCCGGGTGGCGGTCGTGACCGGTGCCTCGTCGGGGCTGGGAGCGGCGGTGGCGCACGCGCTCGCCTCGCTCGGTGCCCGGGTCGCCGTGGTGGCCCGCCGCCACGACCGGCCGGCCGCGCTCGCCGAGGGGATCGACGGCCTCGCCGTCCCCTGCGACCTGTCCGACCTCGACCGGATCGGCTCCGTGGTGCCCACGGTCGTCGAGAAACTGGGACCGCCGGAGATCCTCGTCAACGCCGCCGGAAACATGTTCACGACCGAGCGCGCCGAGTCCGAGCCGCTCGACGCCGTCCGCCGGACGGTGGACCTCAACCTGCTGGCCCCGTTGCTGCTCGCGCAGGCCGTCTTCCCCCACATGCGCGCCCTGGGCCGCGGCGCGATCGTCAACGTCTCGTCCATCAGCGGCCGGGTCGGCATCCCCGGCGTCCCGCAGGCCTCGTACGCGGCGAGCAAGGCCGGCCTGTCCGGCCTGAGCGCCGAACTCGCGGTGCAGTGGGCGCGGCATTCGATCCGCGTGAACACGGTCGCCCCCGGCTTCTTCCGCAGCGAGATCACCGGCCCGCTCCACGAGGGTGAGCGCGCCGCCGAGTACCTGCGCCGCAACACCCCGCTGCCCAAGGAGGGAACCGCCGACGACATCGTCGGCGCGGTCCTGTGGCTCGTCGGCGACGCCGGAGGCTATGTCACCGGGCAGACGGTCGTCGTCGACGGCGGCTGGACCGCCCGCTGACAGCACCTCCTGCCGAGTAGAGGTGAACGGTTACGCTGAGGTCATGTCGTCCACACGTCGCACAGCGCGCCAGACCGACCTGCTCGAAAGGCTGGTCGCCCTGCTGGCGGCGGAAGGTTTCGCCTCGTTCACGCTCGACGAGCTGACCGAGCGGCTGCGCTGCTCGAAGACGACGTTGTACCAACTGGCGGGCAGCAAACAGGAGTTGGTCCGCGAGGCCGTGAAGCACTACTTCCGGAGCGCGGCCGAGGCCATCGAGAAGCAGGTGGCGGACACCTCCGCGCCCGCGGAGCGCGTGGTGGTCTACCTGAACGCGGTCGCCCAGCAGTTGAGGCCGCTGTCCCGGCGATTTCTCGACGACATGGCCGGATTCGAACCGGCCCGCGAGGTGTACGAGGCCAACACCCGCCTGGCCGCGGGCCGGATCCGACAGCTGATCGCGGACGGCGTCGCCGCCGGCGCGTTCCGTGACGTCCACGCGGCCTTCGTGGGCGAGGTCGTCGCCGCCACCATGCAGGAGATCCAGCGCGGCGAGGTGTCCGCGCGCACGGGGCTGACCGACGCGGAGGCGTACGCCGAGTTGGCGTCGCTCATCGTGCACGCGGTCTCGCCCTGACCGCGGGGGTGGCGGCCGGGGAGCCGACACCCCAGTCCCGCAGCACCGACTCGGTGTCCGCCCCCGGCGCGCCCGGAGCCGAGGGCCGCCGGCTGGGCGTGCGCGAGAAGCGCGGGGCGGGGGCGGCCTGGAGGATGCCGTCGACCTCGATGAGGGTGCTGCGGGCCACCACGTGCGGATGCGCTCCCGCCTCCGCGAACGTCAGCACGGGGGTGACGCACGCGTCCGTGCCGGCGAAGTGCGCGGCCCACTCGTCGCGCGTACGGGAGGCGAAGCGGCGCGCGAACCGGGCGCGCAGCGCGGGCCAGCCGCCACGGTCGCCCTGGGCGGACAGATGGGCCCCGGCGATGCCCAGGCCCTCCAGCAGCGCCGCAAAGAACTGCGGTTCGAGCGCGGCGACGGCCACGTACTTGCCGTCGCCGCACTCGTAGGTGTCGTAGAAGGGGGCGGCCCCGTCGAGGAGGTTGGCGCTCCGTTCGTCCGACCACTCGCCCATGCCGCGCAGCGCGTACGTCATCTGACCGAGCAGTGCGGTCCCGTCGACCATGGCGGAGTCCACGACCTGCCCGGCCCCGGAGCGTGCGCGCTCCCAGAGCGCGGCCAGGACGCCGATGACCAGGAGCATGGACCCGCCCCCGAAATCTCCGACCAGATTGAGCGGCGGGGGCGGCGGATCACCGGCACGGCCCATCGCGTGGAGCAGTCCGGTGAGACCGATGTAGTTCAGGTCGTGCCCGGGATCCTGGGCGAGCGGGCCGTCCTGACCCCAGCCGGTGACGCGTGCGTAGACGAGCCCCGGATTGTCCCTGCCGCAGTCGTCGGGGCCGACGCCGAGGCGCTCGGCGACGCCCGGCCGGAGGCCTTCGACCAGCACATCGGCGCGGGCGGCCAGCGCCCGTACCAGCGTACGCCCCTCGGACTCCTTGAGATCGGCGAAGACCGACCGGCGGCCGCGCCGCACGATGTCGGTCGCGTCTTGCGGGCCGAGTCGCAGCGCTCGGCCCGAGGGCCGCTCGACGCGCACCACGTCGGCGCCGAGATCGGCCAGCACCATGGCCGCGTGCGGAGCCGGACCGAGTCCCGCGAGTTCGAGGACGCGTAGGCCGGCGAGGGGACCGGCGGATCCATCGCTGGACTGCATGGCATCACGGTACCAAAAACGATACTGTTGTATCGCTCGCCGTATCATTAATGTCTGAGCGACCGAGGAAATCCCATGCCAGCTACCCGCACGCTTCCCGCCCCGGAAGCAGTCGACCTGATCGGCCTGACCCGTGAGCTCGCCGAGAAGGAGCTCGCGCCCCGCGTCGCCGAGGCGGAGGCCGAGGAGAAGTTCCCCCGCGAGGTCTTCCGCACACTCGGCCGGGCGGGCCTGCTGAGCCTGCCCTACGCCGAGGAGTACGGCGGTGGGGACCAGCCCTACGAGGTCTACCTCCAGGTCCTGGAGGAGATCGCCGCCGTGTGGGCGAGCGTCGGGGTCGGCATCTCGGTGCACGCGTTGTCCTGCTTCGCCCTCGCCGCCTTCGGCACCGAGGAGCAGCGCAAGGAGTGGCTGCCCGACATGCTCAGCGGCGAGCTGCTCGGCGCCTACTGCCTGTCCGAGGCCCACGCCGGTTCCGACCCCGCCGCGATGCGTACGCGAGCCGTCAGGGACAGCGACGACTACGTCCTGAACGGCGCGAAGGCGTGGACCACGCACGGTGGGCACGCGGACTTCTACACGATCATGGCGCGTACGTCCGACGCGGGCTCGGGCGCGATCTCCTGCTTCCTCGTCCCAGCCGACACCCCCGGCCTGATAGCCGATCCGCCCGAGCACAAGATGGGTCTGACCGGGTCGGCCACCGCGACCATCCGCCTGGAGGACGTGCGCGTCCCGGCGGATCGCCGGATCGGCGAGGAGGGCCAGGGACTCAAGATCGCCTTCGCCGGGCTGGACTGCGGACGACTGGGCATCGCGGCCGTGGCCACGGGTCTGGCCCAGGGCGCGCTGGACCACGCGCTGCGCTACTCGCGCGAACGGGAGACCTTCGGCCGCCCGATCATCGAGCACCAGGGCCTGGCGTTCGTCCTCGCGGACATGGCCGCGGCGGTCCAGGCCTCCCGGGCCACCACGCTGGCCGCCGCCCGGCTCAAGGACCAGGGGCTCCCGTTCGCCTGCGAGGCGTCCATCGCCAAGCTGATCGCCACGGACAACGCCATGAAGGTCACCACGGACGCCGTCCAGGTCCTCGGCGGCGCCGGCTACACCCGCGACTTCCCGGTCGAACGCTATATGCGGGAGGCCAAGGTCATGCAGATCTTCGAGGGCACCAACCAGATCCAGCGCCTGATCATCGGTCGCGCACTACGGGAGAGCGACCGGGGCACCCTCCGGGTCCAGAACTAGGGTCTGCGGACCTGGGAGTGCGGGAGCCCGTGAAGCCGGGCTCGCAGGGCGCGGGCCATACGGTCCGCGCCTTCCGCTGTCACCCGCTCCGGCTCCGGGGGGTCCAGGAGCCCGAAGATGCCCGGCCCACGGTGTACGACGGGCAGATCCGCCATGCGCGGCACGATGTGGAAGTGCACGTGCGCGAAGCCCTCGGACTCGGCGAACTGGACAACGTAGGTCTTGAGGCAACCGGTCGCCCCGCGCAGCGCCCTGGAGAGCCCGACCTGCCAGACCCCAAGGGCCCCGGCCTCGGCGTCGGTGAGGTCATGGACGGCCGTCACGTGCCGTCGCGGCAGCAGCACCAGCCAGCCGGGCAGCGCGGTGTTGAAGCTGTGAGCCACCCGCCAGTACTGGTCGAACGCGATGCGTTCGCGTGGCGGTAGTTCGTCGAACCGCGCTTCCTTGCCGCATGCGTGGCAGGGGGGAGTCGTCATGCCCCCGAATCGTAGAACGGATCTCAACCGCGGCATCAACGGCGGCACTTCACGGTACAGATCACGACACAGATCACGTACGGAGAGGAAGCCGCCATGGCTGTCATGCGCGCAGTTCGTCTGCACTTCCCGACCCACGAGCTGCGGGTCGAAGAGGTCGAACGGCCCACCCCCGGTGCGGGAGAGGTCCTGGTCAAGGTGGAAGCGGCCGGGGTGTGTCTGTCCGACGTCCACCTGATCTCCGGGGAACTCGGCGGCACACCCGCGCTCTTGCGGGGCGACACGGTGACCCTGGGCCACGAGGTGGCCGGCACCGTCGCCGAACCGGGTCCGGACGCGGACGGCTGGACGGTCGGCGACCGCGTCGTCCTACAGGCCGGCGAGTACCGCGACGGGCGGGGCTGGACCCGTGGTGTCGACTACGACGGAGGCTGGGCCGAGTTCGCGCTCGCCCGGATCGACACCCTGGTCCCGCTCCCGGACTCGATCCCCTTCGAGCAGGGAGCGGTCATCCCCGACGCGGTCTCCACCCCGTGGGGCGCCATCACCGACACCGCCGGCATCCGCCCCGGCCAGGCGGTCGGGGTGTGGGGCATCGGCGGCCTGGGCGCGCACGGGGTGCAACTGCTGCGCATGGTGGGCGCGTGCCCCGTCATCGCCGTCGACCCCTCCCCCGCCGCCCGTGACCGCGCCCTCGCCTTCGGAGCGGACCTCGCCCTCGATCCGGCCGACCCCGCTCTGGCGGACAAGGTCGCCGCCGCCACCCGCGGGGCCGGCATCGAGGCCGCCTTCGACTTCGCCGGCGTCACCCCGGTGCGCGAACAGGCCCTGTCCGTGCTGGCCGACGGCGGCAAGCTGGTCCTCGTCGGGCTGAGCGGAAAGCCGGTCACCATCGCGGACAGCACCACCTTCAGTACCCGCGAGCTACGGCTCCTGGGCCACTACGGCTCCGGCGCGAACGCGGTGGCGCAGCTCATCCACCTCACCGAGAACGGGCGGCTGGACTTCTCCCGCTCCATCTCGGACGTACTGCCCCTGGAGCGGGCGGCCGAAGCCGTCGACCGGCTGGAGCACAAGAAGGGCGACCCGATCCGCCTGGTGCTGCGCCCCTGAGGACGCCGCTCGCGTCGCGGAGAGGCGGAGCGAGGCCACGGGGGTGCGCAGGAGCCCGAGGACCCCCGCGGTGGAGGTCACCGCGGGGTGGGCGACCTCCTCGCGTGGCCGGTGCTCCGGCGCCCCGCACGGGCTCAGAAGTTGATCATGTGTCCGGCCAGACCGTGCACAGCTTCCTTCACCGCTTCACCCAGGGTGGGGTGGGCGTGGACATTGCGCGCGACCTCGTGCACGGTCAGGTCCCACTGCTGCGCCAGCGTCAGCTCCGGGAGCAGCTCCGTCACGTCCGGGCCGATCAGATGGCCACCCAGGAGCTCGCCGTACCTGGCGTCGCTGATCAGCTTCACGAAGCCGACCGTGTCGCCCAGGCCGTGCGACTTGCCGTTGGCCGTGAAGGGGAACTTGGCGACCTTGACGTCGTAGCCCCGCTCCTTCGCCTGTGCCTCGGTGTAGCCGAAACTGGCGATCTGCGGCTGGCAGTACGTGGCACGCGGGATCATCACATAGTCCAGCTCCATGGTCTCCGCGTCCGCGATCGTCTCGGCCGCGATGATCCCCATGGACTCGGCGTTGTGCGCGAGCATCAGCTTCGCGGTCACGTCCCCGATCGCGTAGATGTGCGGTACGGACGTACGGCAGCGGCCGTCGACGTCGATCGCGCCGCGCTCGGTGACCCGTACACCCGTGGCCTCCAGGCCGTACCCGGTGACGTTCGGCGCGAAGCCGATCGCCTGGAGGACCTTGTCGGCCTCCAGCACCTTCTGCGCACCGTCCTTGCCGGTGACCGTCACCCGCACCTGCGGGCCCGACTCGTCGATCGACTCGACACGCGTCGAGGTGAGCACGTCGATGCCCAGCTTCCGGTACTGCTTGGCGAGTTCGGCGGAGACGTCCGCGTCCTCCAGCGGGGCGACCCGGTCCAGGAACTCGACGACGGTGACCTTCACGCCGTAGTTGTGCAGGACGTACGCGAACTCGATGCCGATGGCCCCGGCGCCCGCGATCACGATGGAGCGCGGCAGGTCCTCGGCGAGGATCTGCTCCTCGTAGGTGACGACTCGGTCGCTGCGCCGGGTGCCGGGCAGCAGCTTGGGGGTGGCGCCGGTGGCGATGATGCAGTCGTCGAAACCGACCGTCTTCGTGGTGCCGTCGGCGAGGGCGACCTGGAGCGTGTGGGCGTCGAGGAAGGTGCCGCGGCCGTCGATCTCGGTGATCGCGTTCTTCTTCATCAGGAAGTGGACGCCCTTGACACGGCCGTCCGCGACCCGGCGGCTGCGCCGGAACGCCTCGCCGTAGTCGAAGGAGACCTCGCCGTCGACCTTGATGCCGAAGGTCTTCGCCTCCCGCGTGAAGATGTGCGCCAGCTCGGCATTCCGCAGCAGCGCCTTCGTGGGGATGCAGCCGACGTTCAGACAGACACCACCCCAGTACCGCTCCTCGACGACCGCCACCCGCTTGCCGAGTTGCGCGGCGCGGATGGCGGCGACATAGCCGCCCGGTCCTGCTCCGAGTACGACCACGTCGAAGCGCTCGTCCATGAGTGGATCCTTCCGGTGAAACCCGGCTCACAGCCGGTCCAGCATCCTCTGCACCATCTGACCCTGTGACCTTATGTCTTCAGTGCCGCTACGGCGCTTTTCGTGTCCGTGATGACATGCGCGTAGGTCGGACCGTTCAATTCATGGGCGGCCCTCATGAGTTCGCTCGAGTACGCCGCGGTGGCGTCCGTCACCAGCGACACATGGAATCCGAGTTCCATCGCGTACTTGGCCGTGGTCTCGATGCAGGTGTTCGCGAGCAGTCCGACGACGATCACGTGATCCACGCCACGCTGACGCAGGCGCATCTCCAGGTCGGTGTTGGCGAACCCGCTCTGGGCCCAGTGCTGTACGACCACCGTGTCCGAGGGCTCGGGCCGCAGGGGCGGGTACCAGTCCCCGCCGAACGCGTCCTGGGCGAAGAGCTGATGCTTGTCCACGGCACGTTGTGACGGGTTCGGGTGGGACCAGGACTCGTACAACCCCGGTGTCCAGCGGTGATGCGGAACATAGAACACCGGCACGTCGACCTCACGAGCGGTGGACACCAGTTCGGACAGATGGGCCCGCAGGTCGACTTCCCGCGCGACCTCCGCGATGCGCGGCCAGAGCTTGCCCTCGTCGGCGAGGAAGTCGTTCAGCGGATCGACCAGCAGAACCCCGGTGCGGCGCCTGTCGTAGTCGTACACCGTCATGGCTGCCTGCCTTCCGTACGTCGCGCTCCTGTGCGGGCGGTCGCTCAGACGGGGAACAGCAGACAGCTGCTGGTGGTGTGCGCCAGCAGCCGGTTCCCGGAATCGAAGAGCTCGGCCTGCGCGAGGGCGGTACGACGTCCGCTGTTGAGGACGGTGCCCACGGCACGGACCTTGCCGCTGTCCACGGTGACCGGGCGCAGGAACTTCACATTCAGGTCGAGTGAGGTATACCCCATCCCCTGTGGCAGGACCGACTGCACCGCGCAGCCCGCCGCCGAATCGAGCAGGGTGGCGTACACACCGCCGTGAACGCTTCCGATGGGGTTGTAGTGCTCCTCGCCCGGGACGAGGGCGAAGACGACCCGGCCGTGCTCGACCTCTTCGAACGTCATCCCGAGGGTCGCCGCGATCGGCGCGGCGGGGAGCCGTCCGGCCTGCACCTCGCGGAGGAAGTCGAGACCGCTGTACTGCCCGACGGCAGCGGCGGAGACGGCGGGGTCCTCCCAGTCGTACGTGCGTGACCTGCCCATTTCGCTCCCTCGATGATCTGGATGTGGAATTCGAAGCTAGCCAGCACAAGGTCTGGATGTCAACGTCGAAGCCAGCCTACGATGGGCCGCATGACGTGGCTGGAGACAAGCACCGAGAACTGCACGGTCCAGCGGACTCTCGACCTGGTGGGCGAGAAGTGGTCGCTGCTGGTCCTGCGGGACGCCATGAACGGCGTACGGCGTTTCGACGACTTCCGCCGGCACGTCGGGCTGTCCGAGAGCGTGCTCGCGGACCGGCTGCGCAAGCTCGTCGCGGCGGGGATCCTCGACACCGCCCCCTACAACGAGCCCGGCAGCCGCATCCGCCACGAGTACCGGCTCACCCGCAAGGGCTGGGAGCTGTGGCCGGCGATGATCGCCCTCAAGCAGTGGGGAGACCGCCATGCGGCGGACCCCGAGGGCCCGCCCCTGGAGGTCACGCACGCCGGCTGCGGCGCGCCGGTCGAGACCGTGGTCGTCTGCTCCGCGGGACACGGCGCCCTGGTCCCGCCGGAGGCACGCACCCGCCCCGGCCCCTCGGCGAAGCCCTTGGACCGCACCGCTCCATAGACCGGTCGGCATCAGGGTTGCCGGAGTGGGTGACGAAGGAGTGGCCGACGCGGCCGTCGGTCGTCGCCGCGCGTCCGGTGGTACGGAGTGATGTCGCGTCCGAGGGGAGCCAAGCGGTCGTCGCTCAGGCCGACGTCCGGGCCTTCCCGTGGCGAGCGACGGAGGTGAAGCGCAGGTTGTCGTCCTCGACGGGGCCGCCGCGCAGCAGTTTGACGTCGGAGTGGTAGTTCATCGACATGAGCCAGGGATAGGCGAGTCCTTGACGCGGCATCATGTGGAGGGACCGCTTGACGTAGCCGGCATCGAAGTCGAGCAGCGGACGGGTCGGCATGGCCGGATCGGGGAGCTCGGGGCAGCAGATGTCCGCGCCGGTGGCGTCCATGTGTCCGAGCAGCCGGGTGAAGTGCTCGCACAGCAGACCCACCTTGAGCGTCCACGAGGAGTTCGTGTAGCCGATCGCGAAGGCGAAGTTCGGAACGCCGCTCAGCATCATGCCCTTGAAGGCCACCTTGTCGGCGAAGTCGACGGGTTCGCCGTCCACCGAGAGCGCCATCCCACCGAACAGCTGCACGTTCAACCCGGTGGCCGTGACGATGATGTCGGCGTCGAGCTCACGCCCGGACTCCAGCCGGATGCCGGTCTCGGTGAATGTCGCGATCCGGTCGGTGACGACCGAGGCCGTGCCCTTCTTGAGCGCCTTGAACAGGTCCGCGTCGGGGACCGCGCACAGCCGCTGGTCCCAGGGGTCGTAGGACGGGTTGAAGTGCTCGTCCACGGGATAACCGGCGGGCAGTTGCCTGATGTTCACGGCGCGGATGAGACGTCGCACGACCCGTGGGTGGCGTTGCGAGGTCTGCCAGATGAAGCGCTGCATGGCGATGTTCTTGCGCCGGGTGAGCCGGTAGGCGAGGCCGGCGGGCAACACCTTGCGCAGCGTGTTCGCGATCACGTCCTCGGACGCGACCGGAAGGATGTAGGTGGGCGAACGCTGGAGCATGGTGACATGGCCCGCCGTGTCCGCCAGTGCCGGGATCAGCGTGACGGCCGTCGCGCCGCTGCCGATCACCACGACCTTCTTGCCCGCGCAGTCCAGGTCCTCCGGCCAGTGCTGCGGGTGCACGATCTGCCCGGCGAACCGCTCCCGGCCCTCGAACCGGGGGGTGAACCCTTCGTCGTAGCGGTAGTAACCACCGGCGCAGAACAGCCAGTTCGCGGTCATCGACACCGTCTCACCGGTGTCGGCGCGCTCGATCTCCACCGTCCAGCGGGCCTCGGCGGTGGACCAGGCCGCGCCGCGCACCCTGTGGTGGTAGCGGATGTGCTGTTCGATGCCGCTCTCCCCCGCGGTCTCCCGCAGGTAGTCGAGGATCAGATCGGCGGTGGCGATCGACTTGTCGTTGCGCCACGGTTTGAAGGCGTAGCCGAAGGTGTGCAGGTCGGAGTCCGACCGGATGCCCGGATAGCGGAACAGCGCCCACGTGCCGCCGGAGACACCACGGGCCTCCAGGATCGCGTAACTGCTGCCCGGCCGCTCGGTCTGCAGGTAGTGGGCAGCGCCGATGCCGGAAATGCCGGCGCCGATGATCAGCACGTCGATGTGCTCGCTCTGACGGGTCATGTGCGGGGACTCCGTTGATGAGGCGTTCGCTGGGTGGTGCCTCGATGATGACCTCACATACCGACCAGTACGGTGTGGCAGTTCGCACCTCCATCGAAAAAGACCAGTGCATTTTGCACCACTGCGGGCTAACGTGCGGACATGACCTGGCAGCACCCTTCCGAACGTGCGAGCGATTTACTTCGGCAGGGTGCGGAGATCGCACTCAACAGTCTGCAGGAGTGGCTCGACGAGATCGACGAGGCGACCTTGGCGGCGGCGACCATGCGAGCCATCGCGCAGGACCCCGCCCTGCGCGCCGCCACACGGCGCATCAACCGGGCCCACCTGACGTTCTGGGCGTCGGAGACCGTGCGCGACCCCGGCGCGCCGGTACCCGCGTACACCGGCCCGGACAGTCTCAGCCACGCCCGTGACCTGGTACGCCGGGGGCTCGACGAATCGGCCCTCGACTCCTACCGCGTCGGACAGAACGCGGCTTGGCGGCGCTGGATGCAGACCGCCTTCACCCTGACCTCCGACCCCGACGAACTGCGCGAGCTGCTCGATGTGTCGGCGCGCTCCGTCTCGGGGTTCCTCGACGCCACGATCGTCGACATCGCCGCACGCATGGCCGCCGAGCGCGAAGAGCTGACCCACGGCACCCACGCCGAACGTCGCGAGATCGTCACCCTGCTCGTCGAGGGCGCGCCCATCAGCCGACAACGGGCGGAAGCACGCCTGGGCTACGCCCTCGACCGGACGCACACCGCCGCCGTCGTGTGGAGCGAGGAACCGTCCCCCGAACCGGGCCACCTCGAGCGTGCGACCGAGGCTCTGGCGCAGACGGCCGGAGTGCAGCAACCGCTCACCGTGATCGTCGGCGCGGCCACTTCGTGGGTGTGGCTGCCCGGATCCGCCGCACTGGACACCGGTCTGCTGAGCTGGCTCCTCGACCCGCTGCCGGGGGTCCGGATCGCCGTGGGCCCGCCCGCCGGGGGCAGGGAAGGCTTCCGGCGCAGCCACCTCGCCGCGCTGACCACCCAGCGCATGCTCGCCAGGCTCCGTTCGCCGCGTCGTGTCGCCGGTTTCGACGACGTCCAGCTCAGCAGTCTGATCAGCCAGGACGTCGAACAGGCCGACGACTTCGTCAAGGCCACCCTCGGCGACCTCGCCACGGCGAGCCCGGAACTGAGGCACGCCGTCCTCACGTACATCCAGGCCCAGTGCAACACGACCCGCGCCGCCGGCCGGCTCTACACCCACCGCAACACCCTGCTCCGGCAGCTCGACCGAGCCGACCAACTGCTCCCGAAGCCACTGGAGGACAACACCGTCAAGGTCGCCGTCGCCCTCGATCTGCTCCAGTGGCGTGGCAGCGACTGAGGGCCACGAGCCGCGATGGTGGGCAGCCGGAGGACGACGTCACCCAACTCCGGTGCGTTCAGACGGCGTGCAGGAAGAGTTGCGGCGACCACGCCGTGCAGGTGCCGGGACCCGGGCCGTCGATCGTTCTGGCGCAGGCCCGCACCTTGAAATTCCAGTCGCCGTGAGCGGGCGCGCGGAGCGTCGCGACCCTGTTCGGCCCCATCTGCATCTGCCAGCTGAACCAGCCGAGCTGTGACGGATAGGTGTAGCGGATGTCGTAGTAGGCGTAACGGGGGCTGGAAAAGCCGCCGTAGTACAGCTTGAGCGTGTTGGTGCAGCCGTCGAAGCGGGCACCGGCGTACGGGCTGCCCGTATGCCGGTACCGATTCGGGGCACCTCCGATGTTGGTGCCGCCGGCGGGAGGGAATGCGTCACGGTACGTGCACAGGGTCGCCGGAGCAGAGGTCCGGTCGGCCTGTGCCTCGGCCGCGGTCCCCACGCCCCCCGCAGAAGCGACGGAGACCAGGAGGACTGCGGCAGTGGTCATAGTAGTGAGCGGATGCCTCATCGCCCTTACCTCCAGCGAGATATGCCGCCATTACCACCATGCGCCTCCGCCTCACCCGTCGCATCCGGGCGGGGGATGCGTGACTTCTGGTCCGAGGTTGATCGTGTTCCGCTGGGGAGATCCTGGCGCGTACGGCGGCAGCTGGTGGACGACGGCAGGATGTCGGTCAGGTCGATCCAGGCGTTGAACCCCTTGTCGGCGAGTTGTTCCTGAGCCGTTGGACGTCCTCACGGTCCTGGCGCTAAGGGCAGAGGAACACACGCTTTCCGCGATCGGCCGCGCGGCCGACTCGCTTGAGCGGAAGCACACTTCAGCCTGTCGGTCCGGAACGGGCATCGGCAGCCCCAGCAGGAGAAACGCGCTCATGAGCGTATGCCGGCACGGCCGTCGTACCTTTGCCGGCCGCGGCCGGGAGACCGAGGACCATGGTGAGTCCGCCGCCGGGGGTGTCCTCGGCGTCGAGGGTGCCGCCCATCGCCTCGGCGAAGCCGCGGGCGACCGCGAGGCCGAGGCCGACGCCCGCGCCGCGGGGAGCGTCGCCGTAGCGCTGGAAGGGCGCGAAGATGCGGTCCTTGGCCTCGTCGGGTACCCCCGGGCCGCGGTCCACCACCCGCACCTCCACCCGGTCGGCCATGGCACTCGCCGCGACCAGGACCGGTGCGCCCGCCGGGCTGTACTTCACCGCGTTCTCCACGAGGTTGGCGACCGCGCGTTCCAGCAGGCCGGGGTCGACGGCGACCATGGGCAGCGTCTCGGGGATGTCCAGCTCGGCGCTGCCCTCGGGTACGCCGCCCAGCGCCATCGGGACCACCTCGTCGAGGTCGATCTCGCGGACCAGCGGGGTGACCGTGCCGGTCTGCAGACGGGACATGTCGAGCAGGTTGCCCACGAGGTGGTCGAGCCGGTCGGCGCCCTCCTCGATGCCCTCCAGGAGCTCGGCCCGGTCCTCCTCCGACCAGGCCACGTCGTCCGACCGCAGCGAGGTGACCGCGGCCTTGATCCCGGCCAGCGGGGTCCGCAGGTCGTGGCTCACGGCGGCGAGCAGTGCGGTGCGGATGCGGTTGCCCTCGGCCAGGGCACGCGACTGGTCGGCCTGGGACTGCAACCGCTGGCGGTCCAGGACCACCGCGGCCTGGGCGGCGAACGCGGCGAGCACCCGGCGGTCCTCCGCCGGCAGGACCCGTCCGGACAGCGCGAGCGCCATCCGGTCCCCCACCGGCATGTCCACGTCCGCGTCCTCCGGCCGCTCCAACGTTCTCCCCGTGCCCACCCGGCCCGCGCAGGTCCACGGCGTCACGTCGCTCTCCCGTTCCAGCAGGGCGACCGACTCCATGCCGAAGGTCTCCCGGACCCGTTCCAGCAGGGCCTCAAGACTGGTCTCGCCACGCAGCACGCTGCCCGCGAGGAAGGAGAGGATCTCCGACTCGGCGCGCAGCCGGGCCGCCTGGTGCGTACGCCGAGCAGCCAGGTCCACCACCGACGCGACCGACACCGCGACCCCGACGAAGATCGCGATGGCGACGAAGTTGTTCGGGTCGGCGATCGTCAGGGTGTGGACGGGCGGGGTGAAGAACCAGTTCAGCAGCAGGGAGCCGACGACGGCCGAGGCCAGGGCGGGATACAGCCCGCCCAGCAGGGCTGCGGCCACCGTCAGCGTCAGGTACAGCAACATGTCGTTGGCCAGGCCGACTTCGGGCGCGACACCGGTCAGCAGCAGGGTGAGCAGGGCCGGCCCGGCCACGCCGGTCAACCAGCCCCAGACGACCCGCAGGCGGCCGAGCCGTGCGCTCCGGGCCACCGGCAGTCCGCGCCCCTTGCCCGCCTCGCCGTGCGTGATCAGGTGGACGTCGAGGTCGGGACCCGAGTCGCGGGCCACCGTCGCCCCGACGCCCGGCCCGAAGACGTACTGCCATCCCTTGCGCCGGGACACGCCGAGGACGATCTGGGTGGCGTTCACCCCACGCGCGAAGTCGAGCAACGCCGTTGGTATGTCGTCCCCGACGACGTGGTGGAAGGTGCCGCCCAGGTCCTCCACCAGCGTGCGCTGGACCGCCAGTTCCTTCGGTGACGCGGAGGTCAGTCCGTCGCTGCGGGCTATGTAGACGGCCATGACCTCGCCGCCCGCGCCCTTCTCCGCGAGCCGCGCGGCCCGGCGGATCAGTGTGCGGCCCTCCGGACCGCCGGTGAGACCGACGACGATCCGCTCCCGCGAACCCCAGATCTTCGAGACCCGGTGCTCACTGCGGTACTCGGTCAGGTACTCGTCGACCCGGTCGGCCACCCACAGCAGCGCCAGCTCACGCAGCGCGGTCAGATTGCCGGGCCGGAAGTAGTTGGACAGGGCCGCGTCGACCTTGTCCGGCTTGTAGATGTTGCCGTGCGCCATACGCCGGCGCAGCGCGGGCGGTGACATGTCTACCAGTTCGATCTGGTCCGCCCGCCGTACGACCTCGTCCGGGACGGTCTCCTGCTGCCGGATGCCGGTGATGGACTCGACGATGTCGCCCAGTGACTCCAGGTGCTGGATGTTGACGGTCGAGATCACGTCGATCCCGGCGGCGAGCAGCTCTTCCACGTCCTGCCAGCGCTTGGCGTTGCGGGAGCCGGGGATGTTCGTGTGGGGCAGCTCGTCGACCAGGACCACCTGGGGGCGACGGGCCAGCACCGCGTCGATGTCCATCTCGCCGAACGTGGTGCCGCGGTACTCCAACTCCCTGCGGGGCACCTGCTCCAGGCCGTGCAGCATCACCTCGGTGCGTGGCCGGTGGTGGTGCTCCACATACGCCACCACGCAGTCGGTGCCCCGCTCGACCCGGCGGTGCGCCTCGGAGAGCATCGCGTACGTCTTGCCGACGCCCGGTGCCGCACCGAGGTAGATCCGAAGCTTGCCGCGTGCCATCTTCTCTTCTCTTCGTCGGATTCATACGCACGCTTCAGCTCTCGAAGCGGTATCCCATGCCCGGCTCGGTGATCAGATAGCGGGGGTGGGCGGGGTCCGCCTCCAGTTTGCGGCGGAGCTGGGCCATGTAGACCCGCAGGTAGTTGGTCTTGTTGCTCTGGCTGACTCCCCACACTTCCGCCAGCAGGTGCTTCTGTGTGATGAGCCGGCCGGGGTTGGTGATCAGGATCTCCAACAGATGCCACTCGGTGGGTGTGAGGCGGATGTCGTGCCCGGAGCGGGTGGCCTTCTTGGCGAGCAGGTCGATGGTGAAGCCGTCCGTCGTGACGAGCGTCGTCTCGGGGGCCAGCGGAACGTCGTCCCGGCGGCGGACGGCGGCGCGCAGCCGGGCGAGGAGTTCGTCCATGCTGAACGGCTTGGTGATGTAGTCGTCGGCGCCCGCGTCCAGGGCCGCGACCTTCTCGTCGGAGGCCCGGCGGGCGGACAGGACGAGGATCGGTACGCGGGTCCAGCCGCGCAGGGCCTTGATCACGTCGGTGCCGTCCATGTCGGGCAGGCCGAGGTCGAGCAGGACCACGTCGGGCTGCCGGGCGGCGGCGATGCGCAGTGCGGTGGTGCCGTCGGGGGCCGGGTCCACTCCGTACTTGCGGGCCTGCAGGTTGATCACGAGGGCCCGGACGAGCTGAGGGTCGTCCTCCACCACCAGTACCCGGGTCATCGGTGTGCGCCTTTCCTGTTGTACGGCGGGCCGGAACCCGTGGAACCGGCCTCGTGAACGCGGGAGTTGACGAACCGGGGTCTGTTCCCCGTCCGCCAACTCCCGCGCGGTGCGCCTAAGCCCATCAGCTCTTCGCCACAAGTCCCTTGAGCGCGATGTTGAGCTCCAGCACGTTGACGCGGGGCTCGCCGATGAAGCCGAGGGTGCGGCCGTCGGTGTGCTCGTCGACCAGCTTCTGCACCTGGGCGACGGACAGGCCGTTCTTCTCCGCGATCCGGTGCACCTGGATGTCGGCGTACTTCGGGGAGATGTCCGGGTCCAGGCCCGAGCCGGAGGAGGTGACCGCGTCGGCGGGCACGTCGGACGGCTTGACCGTGTAGCCGTTCACCGAGTTGTCCTTGATGACGGCCGCCTTGGCGTCCTTGACCCACTTGATCAGGTCGGCGTTGTCACCGGAACGGTTGGTGGCACCGGACAGGATCAGCTTGTACTGGGTGTTGACGCTGTTGGCGCCCAGCCCGTTCGCGGGGCGGCCCTGGAACCACTTCAGGTCGGCGTCCGGGGTCTCCTGGCCCTTCTTCAGCGGCAGGTTGTAGGACTGGCCGATCAGCGAGGAGCCGACGACCTTGCCGTCCGCCTTGATCTCCGAGCCGTTCGCCTGGCCGGAGAACAGGCCCTGGGCGACCCCGGTGATGGCCAGCGGGTAGAGGACGCCCGTCACCACGGTGAGCACGAGGAGCGCGCGCAGGCCCGCCCAGAGCAACCGGGCAGTGTTCGTAACCGAGTTGTTCATAGCCGATCAGCCGATTCCGGGGATGAGGGAGATGAGCAGGTCGATGATCTTGATGCCGATGAAGGGGGCGATCAGGCCGCCGATGCCGTAGATCCCGAGGTTGCGCCGCAGCATCTTGTCGGCGCTCACCGGCCGGTACTGCACACCCCGCAGGGCGAGCGGCACCAGCGCGATGATGATCAGCGCGTTGAAGATGACCGCGGAGAGGATCGCCGAGTCGGGTGAGGACAGGTGCATGATGTTCAGCTTGTCCAGGCCCGGGTAGACCGCCGCGAACAGCGCCGGGATGATCGCGAAGTACTTCGCGACGTCGTTGGCGATGGAGAACGTCGTGAGTGCGCCCCGGGTGATGAGGAGCTGCTTGCCGATCTCGACGATCTCGATGAGCTTGGTCGGGTTCGAGTCGAGGTCGACCATGTTGCCGGCCTCCTTGGCGGCCGACGTACCCGTGTTCATCGCCACGCCCACGTCCGCCTGCGCGAGGGCCGGGGCGTCGTTCGTGCCGTCACCGGTCATCGCGACGAGCTTGCCGCCCGCCTGCTCGCGCTTGATGAGCGCCATCTTGTCCTCGGGAGTCGCCTCCGCGAGGAAGTCGTCGACGCCGGCCTCGTCCGCGATCGCCTTGGCCGTCAGCGGGTTGTCACCCGTGATCATGATGGTCTTGATGCCCATCCGGCGCAGCTCGTCGAACCGCTCCCGCATGCCCTCCTTGACGACATCCTTCAGGTGGATGACTCCGAGGACGCGCGCGCCGTCGGTGTCCTCGACGGCCACCAGCAGCGGCGTGCCGCCCGCTTCGGAGATCCGGTTGGAGAGGGTGTCGGCGTCGGCCGACACCTCGCCGCCCCGCTCCTGGACCCAGGTGATGACCGAACCGGCCGCGCCCTTGCGGATCTTGCGTCCGTCGACGTCCACACCGGACATGCGGGTCTGGGCGGTGAAGGCGATCCACTCGGCCCCCGCGAGCTCGCCCTGGTGGCGTTCACGCAGCCCGTACTTCTCCTTCGCCAGTACGACGATGGAGCGGCCCTCGGGCGTCTCGTCGGCCAGCGAGGAGAGCTGGGCGGCGTCGGCCACCTCGGCCTCGGTGGTGCCGGACACCGGCACGAACTCGGAGGCCTGACGGTTGCCGAGGGTGATGGTGCCGGTCTTGTCGAGCAGCAGCGTGGAGACGTCACCGGCGGCCTCAACTGCCCTTCCGGACATGGCCAGCACGTTCCTCTGCACCAGCCGGTCCATGCCCGCGATGCCGATCGCGGAGAGGAGTGCGCCGATCGTGGTCGGGATCAGGCAGACCAGCAGGGCCACCAGGACGACCATCGTCAGGTGCGTGCCCGCGTAGTCCGCGAACGGCGGCAGCGTGGCCACCGCCAGCAGGAACACGATCGTGAGCGACGCGAGCAGGATGTTCAGCGCGATCTCGTTCGGTGTCTTCTGCCGGGCCGCGCCCTCGACCAGAGCGATCATCCGGTCGATGAAGGTCTCACCGGGCTTCGTCGTGATCTTGATGACGATCCGGTCGGAGAGGACCTTCGTACCGCCGGTGACGGCGCTGCGGTCACCGCCGGACTCGCGGATGACCGGGGCCGACTCACCGGTGATGGCCGACTCGTCGACGCTCGCCACACCCTCGACGACGTCACCGTCGCCGGGAATGATGTCGCCCGCCTCGCAGACGACCAGGTCGCCGACGCGCAGTTCGGTGCCGGGCACCTGTTCTTCGGTGGAGCCGTTCAGGCGACGGGCGACGGTGTCGGTCTTCGCCTTCCTGAGCGTGTCCGCCTGGGCCTTGCCGCGGCCCTCGGCCACCGCCTCCGCCAGGTTGGCGAAGATCACGGTCAGCCACAGCCAGGCACTGATCGCCCAGCCGAACCAGTCACCCGGGTCCTTGAAGGAGAAGATCGTCGTCAGGACCGAGCCCACGAGGACCACGAACATGACGGGCGACTTGATCATCACCCGCGGGTCGAGTTTGCGGAAGGCGTCCGGCAGCGACTTCAGCAGCTGCTTCGGGTCGAACAGACCCGCGCCGACCTTTCCTTCGTCCTTGTGACCCGTCGGCACATCACTGTGCGGCGCCCGGGTCGGAGTGGCTGTGGACATCGAGTCCTCTTCTGAAGGCGAATCTGTGCGAGTGGTCATGACGCCAGCCCCTCGGCCAGCGGACCCAGCGCGAGCGCCGGGAAGTAGGTCAGACCGGTGATGATCAGGATGGCGCCCACCAGCAGGCCCACGAAGAGCGGCTTGTTGGTGCGCAGGGTGCCCGCGGTCTCCGGGACGGGCCTCTGCTCGGCGAGCGAACCGGCCAGCGCCAGCACGAACACCATCGGCAGGAAACGGCCGAGCAGCATCGCGATGCCGATCGTGCTGTTGAACCACTGCGTGTCGGCGTTCAGGCCCGCGAACGCGGAGCCGTTGTTGTTGGCACCCGACGTGTAGGCGTACAGGATCTCGGAGAAGCCGTGCGCCCCGCTGTTGGTCATGGAGTGACCCGGAGTGGGCAGGGCCATCGCCGCGGCGGTGAAGACGAGCACCAGCGCCGGGGTGATGAGGATGTAGCAGGCCGCGAACTTGATCTCGCGGGTGCCGATCTTCTTGCCCAGGTACTCGGGGGTGCGGCCGACCATCAGACCGGCGATGAACACCGCGATGATCGCCATGATCAGCATGCCGTAGAGACCGGAGCCGGTACCACCGGGCGCGATCTCGCCGAGCTGCATGCCCAGGATGGTGATACCGCCGCCGAGGCCGGTGAACGAGGAGTGGAAGGAGTCCACCGCACCCGTCGAGGTCAGGGTGGTCGACACCGCGAAGATCGACGAGGCGCCGACACCGAAGCGGTTCTCCTTGCCCTCCATCGCGCCACCCGCGAGCTGGAACGCCGGACCGTGGTGGGCGAACTCGGTCCACATCATCAGGGTGATGAAGCCGAGCCAGATCGTGGCCATCGTGGCGAGGATCGCGTAGCCCTGCTTCAGGCTGCCGACCATGCGGCCGAAGGTGCGGGTCAGCGCGAACGGGATGACCAGCAGCAGGAAGATCTCGAAGAGGTTCGAGAAGGGGGTGGGGTTCTCGAAGGGGTGGGCGGAGTTGGCGTTGAAGTAGCCGCCACCGTTGGTGCCCACCTCCTTGATGGCCTCCTGCGAGGCGACCGCGCCGCCGTTCCACTGCTGCGAGCCACCCATGAACTGGCCCACGGAGTGGATCCCGGAGAAGTTCTGGATCGCGCCGCAGGCGACCAGGACGATCGCGGCGACCACCGAGAGCGGCAGCAGGATGCGGATCGTGCCGCGCACCAGGTCGGCCCAGAAGTTGCCGAGCTCACCGGTGCGGGAGCGCGAGAAGCCGCGTACGAGCGCCACGGCGACGGCGATGCCGACCGCGGCCGAGACGAAGTTCTGCACCGCGAGGCCGCCGGTCTGCACGACGTGGCCCATGGCCTGCTCGCCGTAGTACGACTGCCAGTTGGTGTTCGTGACGAAGGACGCGGCGGTGTTGAACGCCTGGTCCGGGTCGATGGAGGAGAAGCCGAGCGAGCCGGGCAAATGGCCCTGGAGACGCTGCAGCAGATACAGGAACAGGACGCTGACCGCGGAGAAGGCCAGGACACCGCGCAGGTACGCGGGCCAGCGCATCTCCGTGTTCGGATTGGCGCCGATGCCCTTGTAGATCCACTTCTCCACACGCCAGTGCTTGTCGGAGGAGTAGACCTTGGCCATGTAGTCGCCAAGGGGGACGTAGGCGAGGGCCAGTGCCGCTATGAGCGCGAGCAGCTGGAGCACGCCGGCAAGAACGGGACTCATGGCGCTCTCAGAACCTCTCCGGGAAGATCAGGGCGAGGACGAGATAGCCCAGCAGGGCGACGGCCACGACCAGGCCGACGATGTTCTCGGCGGTCACAGCTTCGTCACCCCCTTGGCGACGAGGGCCACCAACGCGAACACCGCGATCGTGGTGACGACGAAGGCCAGATCGGCCATCGCGAACTCCTAGATGAGGTTCAGAAATGAAGCGGACGGTTAGAGGTAACCGCCTCGATGGCCGGATCTGGCCGCCGTTGACACCTCCCATACGGCGGCCGGTCCGCCTTTGACGGAACCCTTACGGCCGACTGCTCCACGTGCGGCGACGGGTCCCGCCGTCCGGAGCGGGGCGTCGGAGCAGGGCGTCAAAGGATTCAGTGGACGCGGAACCGCAACCGGCAGATCACGGCGTCCGTGTCACGGCGCACCGCGTGGGCGACGATCGCGCCCCGCTGGTTCTGGAGCAGCCGCTGCCACAGCCGGTCCGGCTCGACCTCGGGGATCAGCACGGTGACCCGGGTGCCGGGCTCCGCGGCTGCCGTCTCGCCCACGTACTCGGCGATCGGGCGCCCCACGGTGCGGCGCTCGGAGGTGAGCTGGACGAGCGGTACCCCGGGGTCCCACTGTGCCCAGTCGCGGGCCAGCGCGTGGGTGTGGGCGCGGTCCTCGGCGTCGGGATGGCACACCGTGACGGCGCGCACCTCGTCGCCGAGGGAAGCGGCGGCGTTCAGCGCCTCCACGGTCAGCCGGGACAGGTTCGACACCGGAACGATCACCAGTGAACGGTCGCGGTGCGGCGGCTCGGGAATCCGCCCCAGGCCCAGCCGCTCACCGATCCGCGCGTACGCCCGGTGCACCGTCTCGAAGGCGGCCACCAGCAACGGCACAGCGATCACTATCAGCCATGCACCCTCCGCGAACTTGGTCGCCGTCACCACGACCGCCGAGACACCGGTGAGCACGGCGCCGAAACCGTTCAGCAGGGCCCTGCCGCGCCACCCCCTCCCCCGCTCACCACGCCAGTGCCGGACCATTCCGACCTGCGCGATCGTGAAGCCGATGAAGACACCGATGGCGAACAGCGGCACCAGGGTGTTGGTGTCGCCGCCGGAGAAGACGAGCAGGGCCGCCGAGATCAGGGCCAGCGCGAGCACACCGTGACGGTGCACCTGCCGGTCCGCCTTCAGGGCGAAGACGTGCGGGAGGTAGTTGTCGCGGGCGAGCAGCTTCAGCAGCACGGGCAGGCCGCCGAAGGAGGTGTTCGCGGAGAGCGCGAGCAGGATCATCGTCGCGAACTGGATGACGTAGAAGGCCCAGTTGTGGCCGAGCGAGGCGTCCGCGAGCTGGGCCAGGACCGTGACGCCCTCGACCGGCTGGAGGTGGAAGCGCGAGATGAGGACCGACAGGCCGATCAGCATCACCCCGAGGACGGCGCCCAGGGCCACCTCCGCCCGCTGGGCCCGGCGCACGCGCGGGACACGGAAGGACGGCACGGCGTTGGCCAGCGCCTCGACACCGGTGAGCGCGCTGCACCCCGAGGCGAAGGCCTTCAGCAGAAGCAGCGCGCCGACGGCGGTGGCGTTGCCGGCGAGGACGGAGGCGTGCCCGGCCGCGGCCGCGGTACTGACGGGTGCGGACCGGAAGAGACCGACGGCTATCAGCACCAGGATCGACACGACGAAGACGGCCGTCGGCACGATGAACACGCGCGCCGACTCCACGATGCCGCGCAGATTCACGCCCGTGATCAGCACCAGCACGGCCAGGCACAGCCACAGCCGGTCGCCGTAGAGTCCAGGGAACGCCGAGGTCAGCGCAGCCACCCCGGCAGTGACGGCGACCGCCACATTGAGCACGTAGTCCAGGACCAGCGAGGCCGCCGCCACCAGGCTCGTGCGGGCGCCCAGATGCGTCCTGGCGACGGCGTACGACCCGCCGCCGTCCGGGAACGCGGCGATCACCTGCCGGTACGAGGCGACGAGCACCGCCAGCAGCCCGGCGATGGCCAGCGTCACCGGAAGCGTGAAGCCGAGGCCGTGCGCGCCCGCCGCGGCCAGCACCAGGACGATGGCCTCGGGCCCGTACGCCACCGAGGCCATCGCGTCCAGCGACAAGGCGGCCAGACCCGTGAGGGCGGTGAGGCGATGGCGCTCGCCGGTATCGGGCGGCTCCTCGTCGGCGGGGGTCGCCCCCGGCTCGATGGTCAGGACAGACATGGAATACGGGCTCCTTACGCGGTGGCCCGCGCACGCGGGGAGGCGATGCGCGGGTGCGCCCAGGTTCTGTCCGTCCCCGATTGCTTTCGATCCTTCCTTGCGCCTTCTTCGCGTCGAAGCCCCGGACCTTGACGCGACCTTGACGACCATGCGCACCGCGCGGCTCCAGCTCGGCCGCGCTCAGTGACTCTGCGGGTACCTACCTCCCGGCCGTGTCGAGAGCTGCGCCCGTCTGGTCGGCGAGAGTGACCGCCACCAGGCGGGCCTGGAGCGGCGGTACGGGGCCCGGGCCGGGGGTGAGCATGAAGCGGCCCAGGTAGTGGCCGTTGCCGTAGGTGCGCAGTTCGATCTCGCCGCCCGGCCAGCCGCAGGCGTCGACGTCCCGGCGCCGGTGGCCGACCGAGACGTTTCCGTCCTGCTCGAGCCGGGGCGGCTGCCCCAGCAGGATGCCGTACTCGTAGCGGCAGCCGCGCAGGTCGAGCAGGTCGGTGAGCTGGCCGCGGACATGGTCGACCACGATGTCGGAGGACTTCGCGGACCGGGCGAGCTCGGCGGTCTCGTGGACGCGGGCGAGATAGTCCGCGTCCGTCACCGCGATGACCTCCAGGCGGCGGGCCCGGGCCGCGAGCTGGGACACGATCAGACCGACGACGAACAGCAGCACCGCCGTCTCGATGTCGGCCGAGGTGTGGATGTCGAACGTCTCGTACGGGCGGGTGAGGAAGAAGTCGAACCAGGCCGCCGCGGACAGTGCCGCGAGCGCCCCCGCCGTGCGGCTGCCGAGGGCGGCGACCGCGACCACCGCCACGACCAGGATCAGCGCCGCGTTCGTACGCGACAGATCCGTGCGGAAGGGCACCAGGACGAGCGCCACCAGGAAGGGGCCCGCCAGGCCCGCCACCAGGGCGAGCCGGTCCCGGAGCGAATAGCCGGTCATCACACCGTCACCTCCTGCGGTTGCCACGGCGACCTCGGGCCCGAGCCCTGGTACGCCGCTTCCACGACTCGTACGCTCCCTGCTCATACGCCGCCTCCTACGCTCTGCGTATCACTGGGAAGATCGACCCGCCCGGCGAAGGGCAGCGACAGCACCATCGTCAGACCGCCGCCGGGAGTGTCCTCCGGGCTGAGGGTGCCGTCCATCGCCTCGGTCAGCCCCCGGGACAGGGCCAGGCCAAGGCCGAGGCCGGTGGTGTTGTCGGTGTCGCCGAGGCGCTGGAAGGGCTCGAAGAGCCGGTCACGGACGGGGGTGCCGCCCTGCTCGGGCACAGCCGGGAGCTTGAGGGACGGCGGCAGGCCGGGGCCGCGGTCGACGACACGGACTTCGACGCGGCCCGCGTGTGTGCTCGCGGTCAGCAGCACCTTGCGGTCCGCCGGGCTGTGGCGGGCCGCGTTGCCGACGAGGTTGGCGATCACACGCTCCAGGAGCGGCGGATCGGCCAGCACGGCCGGAACCTCCTCCAGGTCCCCGACCACCACCTCGGGGGTGTCCGCGAGCGCCGCCGGAAGGACCTCCTCCAGTGTGGTGGCCCGCAGGTTCAGCGTGAGCGCGCCCGCCTGAAGGCGGCTGAGGTCGAGGAGGTTCTCGACCAGGCGGTTGAGCTTGGCCATGGACTCGTCCGCGGTCGCGAGAAGTTCGTCCCGGTCCTCGTCGGAGAATGCGACATCCCGGCTGCGCAGCGAGGAGACCGCGGCCCAGCCCGCCGCGAGAGGCGTGCGCAGGTCGTGGCCGACCGCCCGCAGCAGCGCCGTCCGCATCCGGTCGGCGGCCTTGACCGGTTCGACCTCGGCGGCGGCCTCCGCGAGCCTGGCGCGTTCGACGGCGGATCCCACGTGGGCGGCGAAAGCGGCGAGCACGCGCCGCTCGGAGGAGGGTAGCGGGCGCCCGCGCAGGACGAGGAAGGCCCCGGGGCCCGCGGGCACGACCGTCGCGTCGTTGTCCACGGGCGGCTCGTCGACCAGTTCCGCCGAGTCCATGCCGAAGGTCTCGCGCGTGCGTTCCACCAGCGCCGGGATCGTGGCGCCGCCCCGCACGATACTGCCGGCGAGCGAGGACATGGTCTCGGCCTCGGCGGTGGCGCGGGCCGAGCGCCGCGACAGGCGCAGGGAGCGGTCGACGACACCGGCGACCACGGCGGCGACCACCGCGAAGACCGCCAGGGCCAGCAGCGCGTTGGGATCGTCGAGCGTGAACTGCCCGACGGGCGGGATGAACCAGTAGTTGAGCAGCAGGGACGCCGTCACCGAGGCGATCACCGCCGAGACGACCCCGCCTATGCAGGCCACGCCCACCACGGTGAGCAGAAACAGCAGCGCCTCGCTGGTGAGGTTGAGTCTGTCGCGGGTCGTGTCCGGATTCAGCAGGAGGGTGAGCGCCACGGGCAGCAGCAGTCCGGCGACCGGGCCCGCGATCCGGCGCGCGGTCGACAGGGTGCGCCGCCGCGAAGGCAGCAGCGTGCCGCGTCCTGCGCGCTCGTGCGTGACCGTGTGGATGTCGATGTCGCCGGAGAGTTCGACGACCGTCTCGCCGGTGCCGCGTCCCGTGAGGAAGCGCTCGATGCGGCCGCGGCGGCTGGTGCCGAGGACGAGTTGGGTGGCGTTCTCGGCGCGGGCGAAGTCGACGAGGGCGGACGGCACGTCGTCGCCGACGACCGAGTGGTAGCTCCCGCCCAGGTCCTCGACCAGCCGCCGCTGCCGGGCGAGTGAGGCGTGCGAGGTGCCGGCGGCGAGACCGTCGCTGCGGGTCACATGCACGGCGAGCAGGTCACCGCCCGCCGACCGGTCGGCGATCCGGGCGGCCCGCCGGATGAGGGTGTCTCCCTCGGGCCCGCCGGTGAGGGCGACCACGACCCGCTCCCTGATCTCCCACACCCCGCCGATGCCATGCTCGGAGCGGTACGACTGGAGCGCCTCGTCGACCCGGTCGGCCACCCACAGCAGGGCCAGTTGGCGCAGCGCGGTCAGATTGCCGGGCCGGAAGTAGTCGGCCAGGGCCGCGTCGATCTTCTCGGGGGCGTAGATGTTGCCGTGCGCCATCCGGCGGCGCAGTCCCTCCGGCGTGATGTCCACGAACTCGATCTGCTGCGCCCGTCGTACGACCTCGTCGGGCACCGTCTCGCGCTGCGGCATCCGCGTGATCTTCTCAACGACGTCGTTGAGGGACTCCAGATGCTGGATGTTGAGGGCCGTGATGACGTCGATCCCGGCGGCGAGCAGTTCCTCGACGTCCTGCCGGCGTTTGGCGTTGCGGCCGGCGCCGGGGACGTTGGTGTGGGCCAGCTCGTCGACGATCGCGACCTGCGGCCGGCGCTCGAGGACCGCGGCGAGGTCCATCTCCTCGAACTCCCCGCCGCGGTGGGCGCAGCCGGCACGCGGTACGACCTCCAGGCCGTCGAGCAGCCCCTCCGTGCCCGGGCGGCCGTAGCACTCCGCGAACCCCACCACCACGTCGGCGCCGCGTGCCGCCCGGCGGCGCGCCTCGTCGAGCATGCGGTAGGTCTTGCCGACCCCCGGAGCCGCCCCCAGATAGACCTTCAGCCGACCGGGCCGTACGTCACCCACGGCGGTCCGTGCCTCACCCCCGCCGGTCCGCACATCACTCATCTCGGTCGGTCCGTCATTCATCGCAGCCGACGCGCTCCGCTCACTGAAGATCAACTCTCCGACGGGAAGGGATACTTCCCCCCACCGAAGCCCCTCCGTGAGTCGTCCGGCACGGCCCTTGACGCATCCTTGGCGCCGGTCACGTGGACGTTGACACCGCCTTGACGGGCCCTGGCCCGACCGGGTGAAGGACGCCCCGCCGGCCGGAACCCTGCACCCACGACGGCACGCCCCACCCCCCCCTTTCGATATGATCGGAAAGCCAGTCGATACTGTCGGACAGTCAGTCCGGAGCAATCACAGACGGAGACTGCCGACGTGCACGTGAACCGATGCGTACGGGCGGCCGGTGCCTACGGGCACCTGCTGCTCGTCGTCGTTCTCGCGCTGGGCGTGTTCGTCATGCACACCGTGGGACACCCCGACCAGCCGCCCGGCGACGGCATGAGCCCCGCGGCCCAGGTCTCGACGATGTCCACAGTGGTGGCCGCCCACGACCCCATGGGGGCTCCGGCAGCACCGGAGCGGGGCAGCGCCGCGCACTCCACGCACACGTCCTCCAAGGACAGGCCGGCCATGGCGATGGACATGGTCTCGCTGTGCGTGGCGGTGATGTTCGGTGCGTGGGTACTCACCGCACTGCTGAGGCGGGCCCTCGCCCGCCGTCCGGACTGGCTGGCGAAGCTCCTCGCCGCGGCGCCCGTCATGCTGCGGCCCAATCCCCCACCCCGCGGCCCTGATCTCACCGAGTTGTCGGTCCTGCGGCTGTAGGCCGAACCGCCCTCGCGGACGCGCACCAAGCGCGCTCCCGCGACGACGCGTACGCCCACACAGCCAGAACCAACACACAAGGTGAGTTCACGATGACTGCCTTCACACGCGCCTTCCACGGCAAGCACCTCCACCGCAAGCCCGTCCGCCGTGTCGCGGCCGTCGGCGTCGTAGCCGCCGGGGCCCTGCTGCTCTCCGCCTGCGGCAGCGACGGCGACGGCGCGAGCGGCATGAGCGGCATGGACCACGGCGGCAGCAAGAGCTCGGCCACGGCGACCGCCTCGGCGGCCGCCGAGGCCGGTGACGCCGACCAGGCGGACGTCACGTTCGCGCAGATGATGATCCCCCACCACGAGCAGGCCGTGGCGATGGCCGAACTGGCCGGCGGCCGCGCTTCCGACGCGGAGATCAAGGACCTGGCCGCGAAGATCGAGAAGGCTCAGGACCCCGAGATCAAGACCATGACCGGTTGGCTCAAGTCCTGGGGCAAGCCCATCGCGATGGGCGACACGCCCGGGATGGACATGGGCGGCGACGGCATGATGTCCGACAAGGACATGACCGAACTCAAGGCCATGCAGGGCAAGGAGTTCGACAAGATGTTCGCCCAGATGATGATCGACCACCACAACGGCGCGATCGCCATGGCGAAGACCGAGCAGAAGAGCGGCCGGCACGCCGACGCCAAGAAGATGGCCGACGCCATCGTCACGGGCCAGTCCGCCGAGGTCAAGCAGCTCCGGAGCATCCTCGACCGGCTCTGATCCGCATGACCCGTTGACCGTTCCGGGCCCCCTCGGCCGCCGTGTGGCGCCTGGAGCGGCCACGCCCGGCCCTGGCGTCACCGCCGTCGGGGCCGGGCACGTCCTGCTTCCACCACACCCTGACCAGCAGCCGGATCACGTGGCGCCGACGCGGGCGTCAGCCGCCCTTGGACGGCCCCTTGGACGCCCCGCCGATGGATGCCCTGCCGAGGCGGACGGCGAAGCGGCCCGGGCCGGTGCGTACGGTGATCTTCGCCAGGACAACTGCCAGGACGAGGCTCGCCACCCAGCCGGTCCACCGCCCGTGGGCGAACAGGACCGCGCCCGGCCCGAGGTGCACGGCAACGGTCAGTACGCCGACCGCCGCGACCGCCGTGGTCCTGGCGGCCCAACGACGCGTTACGACTCCCCCGCCGGTCGTGGAAACCGCCCCCGCGGTCGTGGAAGCCGAGCCACGGGCCGGGCTGCCGGGATCAGCCGTCGAGGCCTGGCCGCCTCGCCACTCCGCCTTCAAGCGCTCACGCCTCCCGAACCTCTCGACATGCCCGCCCACGAGTTCCTGGAGCCGCCGCAGGTTCTCCTCGTCGGCGGCCTCCGCCCGCACCGCCGGCGCCCCCGGGCGGGCCCGCAGCGCACACCGCGTCGCCGTCGCCGTTGTGAGCGCGCGGCCGATGCCCCAGGTGTCGGCCCTTGTTGTCGAAGTGCTTGCAGAGTGGGACGAGGTACCGGCTCGGACGCTCGGTCTCGACGCGGGCTTCGGCACTGACCATGAACGTCCCTTCGCTGTGCGCAGAGCCGTCGACCGGCCGCCGAGGAGCCGTCGGCCGGCTCGCTGCTCGGTGCTGCCGCGCGGGCGCTTCAGTGCACATGCGGACCGCCGGTCGTCCGTGGCCTGCCGCGCGGTACGAGGAACAGGGCGACGCCCGCGCTCACGGCGGCGACGACGGCGCTGAGTGTGAACGCGTCCGTGAATCCGTCGATCGCGCCGTGCTCGACGCCCGCGGCGGCGACGGTGGACAGGACGGCCACGCCGATCGAACCCCCCACCTCGTGGAAGGTGTTGACGACGCCCGAGGCGAGCCCGGCCTCCTCGTGGGCGACCATGGCAAGCGCCGTGGTGGTGGCGGTGACGAAGACCGCCCCGAGGCCGAGTGAGGCGACGGCGAGGCCCGGCAGCAGGCCGGCGTACACGCTGCCGTCGTGCGACAGCCGGGTCAGCGGCGCGGTGCCCGCCGCCGCGATCAGCATGCCTCCCACGGCGGTCGCCCTGCTGCCGATCCGGCCGACGAGCCTGGATCCGAGGTGGGCGCCGACGGCGGTGGCGACGGCCACGGGCAGGAACACGAGGCCGGTCCCGAGCGGGCTGAAGCCGCGTACATGCTGCAGGTAGACCGAGCCGAGGAAGAAGAACGCGATCAGCAGCGCGGTGGCGATCAGCAGCAGGAACGCGCCCGCGACCACCGGACGGCGGGTGAGCATGCGGAGGTCCATGAGTGGGGCGCCGCCGACCCGTTCGGCCGCGGCGAACGCCCCGTACAGCACGACCGCCGCGAGCAGCGACAGGAGTGTGGCGGCTCCGCTCCAGCCCGTGTCGCCCGCCTTGACCAGGCCGTAGATGAGCGACCCGGTGCCCGCGGTGACCAGCAGCGCGCCGGGCAGATCGAGCCGGGCCGGCCGCGGCGGACGGGCCGGGAGCAGGCCCGGCAGCGTGACGAGGGCGAGGACACCGACCGGCACGTTGATGTAGAAGACCCACTGCCAGCCGGGCCCGTCGGTCAGCGCCCCGCCCAGCAGCACGCCGATGGCGGATCCGGCGCCACCGACGGCGGCCCAGACGCCGAGCGCCTTGTTGCGTTCCGCGCCGTGGAAGCCGGTGGTGACGATCGAGAGGGCGGCCGGGGAGAGCAGGGCGGCTCCGATGCCCTGGGATATCCGCCCGCCGAGCAGCATGGGTGCGCTCGTGGCGAGCCCGGTGACCAGGGACGCGGCGGTGAACACCGCGATCCCGGCGAGGACGGTGCGGTGGGCGCCGAACACGTCGGCGACGCGCCCGCCGAGCAGCATCAGCCCGCCGAAGCACAGGGTGTACGAGGTCACCACCCAGGTCAGCGCCTGCCTGCCGAGGTCGAGGTCGGACGCCATGTCGGGCAGGGCGACGTTCACGACGGTGACGTCCAGGATGAGCATGAACTGGGCCAGGCAGAGCAGGACGAGCATCAGCCAGCGGCGCGGGTCGGCCGGGGGGTGCGAAGCGGACGCGTGGTGCGCGTCAGCGGTGCTGTGCGTCACGACGACTCCTCCAAGCGTGCGATACGGAAGGGGGAAGTGCGGCCGGGCCACGACGAACTCCGTACGAGCCCGGTCATCGGTACGAGCCCGGTGAAGTGAACTGTACGGCTCAGTACATATGAACTCAACCGTTCAGTTCACATGTATCGATAGACTCCCCACATGAGCACGAAGGACGTCAAGCGGCCCCCCACCGGACCGCGTGCCGAGGCAAAGCGACTGGCCATCCTCAAAGCGGCCCGCGAGCTCTTTCTGCGTGAGGGCTTCGACGTGAGTGTCGATCTCATCGCCGCCGCGGCGGGCGTGTCCAAGGTGACGGTCTACAACCACTTCGGCAGCAAGGAAGCCCTGTTCATCGGGGTCGTCAAGGACTCGCTCGACGCCCCGCTCGGCGGCACCCTCACCGGCGCCGTCGCCCGCCTCGCCGACTCGGACGACCTGCGTGAATCGCTCATCGCCGCCGCCCGCGCCTGGGTGGCCGGAATCCGCGCCGACCCGGAGATCCTCGCGTTGCGGAACGTCGTCGCCCGCGAACTGCACCGCTTCCCCGAACTCGGCAGAGGCTGGCACGACGCCGGCCCCGAGCGCCATCACCCCGCCGTCGCGGGAGCACTCCGGCAACTGGTCGCACAGGGCCGGCTCGACGTCCCCGACATCGAGGTGGCCGTGCTCCAGCTCTACTCCCTGCTGGTCTTCCCGTACCTGGTCTTCAGTGCCTACGGCACCGACATCGACGACGATCTCACCGACCGCCTGATCACGGGTGGGGCCGACATGTTCCTGGGCCACTACACCCCGCGTCACACCGAGCCGTAACCGAGCCGTAAGGGGAACCGCCTTGTCCGATCCCAGCGCATACGAGATCCGCCCCGGCGTCCCTTCGGTGCGGGACTACCGCCGGCTCCGCACCCGCGCCGGCCTCAGCGACAAGTCCGACGAGGGCGCGACGGTGGGGCTGGCCCACACCTGGTACGGGGTGCTGGCCGTCCACGGTGGCGATCCGATCGGCATGGGCCGGGTCATCGGCGACGGAGGATGCTTCTTCCAGATCGTCGACATCTGCGTCCTGCCCGAGCACCAGGGCCGCGGACTCGGCCGCCGCATCATGCAGGCCCTGAACGACGAGCTGGAACGCCGCGCGCCGGCACTCTCGTACGTCTCCCTCATGGCCGACGGCGACGCACACCATCTCTACCGGAAGTTCGGGTTCACCGACAGGGCGCCCAAGTCCATCGGGATGGCCCGCTTCATCCGGGCCGACTGAAGGGCACCGCCGTCCGGCGTCGTCCCGGAACCCTCGGCCGGCGGCCCCCTTCTTCATACGGCAGGTTCATCGAGCCTGACGTGCCTCGCCCGATTCCTGGCTGCGCGCCCGCGCTCATTCCGTCACCGTCACCGTCCCCCTCACCGCCACGGCCGGGTGCGGAAGCGCCCCTGTCAGGCCGCTGCGGGCTGGGGCTCGGCCGTGTCCGGCACGCGGCTCACGGCCTCGCGCCGGAAGACGTCCTTGAGGTAGAGCACGGCGGCCGCGCCCAGCACCCACAGCGGGAGGATCACCAGGGCGCGGGCCAGTCCGTCGTCCTGGAATCGGGAGAGCCCCTGCATGGCGCGGACGCCGACCCCGACGGGCAGGATCTCGGACAGCGGGCGCAGCCAGGCGGGGAGGTAGGCGGCGGGCATGATGCCGCCGCTGCTGCTGTTGCCGAGGATCAGCAGCAGGATCGAGGCGAGACTGACGCCGGCCGAGCCGAACAGGCGCAGCAGCACCATGGTCGTGGCGCCGACCGCCGCGCCCATCAGCGCGACGACGAGGGCGAGGGGCAGGAAGGGGCCGGGCAGGGCGCCGAAGCCGGTGCTTCCGGCGATGACGGAGACCAGTACGCCGCCGGCCACGCCGAACAGCGCCAGGCTGGCCATCCGCCAGCGGTACTGGAGGCGGGGGGCGAGCTGGTAGGTGGTCATGCCGAAGAGGTATCCGGCCAGTACCAGGCCGAACGCCGCGTAGAAGACCGACAGTCCCCGGGTGTCCCCCGCCGACGCGGGGGCGACGTCCTCGACGGAGAGGCGGTGGTGTTCCGCGCGGGCCACGGAGCCGAACGCGGTGGTCAGGGTGGCGGTGACGGCGGCTCCGTTGGCACTGCCGTAGAGCAGATCCCCCTTGCCGAGGTAGGCCGCGTAGACGGACCGGTCCTGGACCGCGCGCCGGGCGGCGGATTCGTCGGGGTAGGTCTCCAGGGTGAAGCCGTCCGGGACGGCGTGCGCGAGGTCCTGGCGCAGGCTTGCCTGATGGGTGCCGATCTCCGTGGTGCCCACCCGCAGCTCATGGGGGCGCGGCGCGTGGAAGGCGGCGAGGTAGACGCTGACGAACACGGTGCCGATCAGCAGGACGACCGCCACGGGCACCAGGACGGCGCGCGGGGTCCCGGGGCGCGGCGGCGCATGGGCCACGTCCAGGGCGTGCTTGTGGTGCTGTCGGACGGAGGCGTGCTGGGACATCAGAGGCAGGATCCTCGAAGAATAGGAAGAATAGAAGCCAACTGATAATCTGTTGTACACCACAATCAGCTGCCTTACAAAAGGGGTCCGCCACGTGAAACATCCCGACCGGCGTACGGGCTATGTGGCCTGGCAGATCGGCCAGATCATGGCGACCCGGATCGAGCGCACCCTGCGCCCCTTCCATCTGACCCTCGCCCAGAACAGCGCCCTGGTGCAGGCCGCCTTCGACCCGGGCGTCACCAGCGCGACCGCGGCGCGCCGGGCGGCGATCACCCCCCAGTCCATGGGAACCGCCGTCAACGGGCTGGTCGAGCGGGGGCTCCTGGAACGGCGGACCGCTCCCGGCGACAGACGCACGCACCGTTTGCACGCCACCGAGGCCGGCCTGCGGCTCGCGGCCGAGGCCGGCGCCGCCGTGGACGCCACCCACGCCGAAGCCCTGGAAGTACTCACACCGACGGAGCAGGAACAGGCCCACTCGCTGCTCCTGAAACTCCTGGCGTCACTGAACCCGGCGGCCATGGACGTCGACAGCGCACCCTGAGGAGCCACCGGGCCGAGCACGGCAGTGGCGCCCACGATGTGGGGGGGGCAGGCGCAGTTGGTCACAGACGTGGCGTCGGCATCCACCAGATGCCCGAAACCCCGCATCAGCCGTACCTGTTGTTGTGCGCGTCCGCCCAGGACGCGGAACTCGCCCGGGAGTTCGCCTACGTCATGGTCCAGGGCACCACAGCGGCTATGTTCAGCAGTGGTCCCGGGGCGGGAGACCAGCCCCCGTCGCCGCCTGGTCTGTGCGTCACCTAGGGATTCGCCCCGATGACCGCGCCGAGGTCGCTCGCCTACCGTCATGAGTAGTGCTGAACTTCCGGTCAGCCGATCCCATCCGCATCGAACTCGTATGCCGTGGAGGCCCGATGAAGGCGATCGCCCAGGACCGGTACGGCTCACCTGAGGTCTTGGAACTCAGGGAGGTCGACAAGCCGGTCGTCGCCGACCATGACGTACTGGTTCGAGTCCACGCGGCCGCGGTCAACGCCCGCGACTGGCACCTCATGCGGGGCGACCCGTACCTGGCGCGCCTGGTGCTCGGGTTGAGCGGCCCGAAGACGAAGATCCGGGGCACGGACTTCGCGGGTCGGGTGGAAGCGGTGGGCAGGAACGTGAAGCGGTTCCGTCCCGGTGACGAGGTATTCGGTGAAGTCGACGGGGCCTTCGCCGAGTACGTGTGTGCCCAGGACAACGTGGTGGAACCGAAACCAGCCGGCCTGTCGTTCGAGCAGGCGGCCGCGGTGCCGCTGGCGGGGAACACCGCGCTGATGGGCCTGCGCGACCTGGGACAGGTACAGCCGGGACAGCAGGTACTGGTCAATGGTGCGTCAGGTGGTGTAGGCACCTTCGCCGTACAGATCGCCAAGGCGTTCGGCTCCGAAGTGACCGGCGTGTGCAGTACGAGAAACTTGGAACTGATCCGGTCGATGGGCGCGGATCACCTCATCGACTACACCCGGGAAGACTTCACCCGGAACGGACGGCGGTACGACGTCGTGTTCGACCTGGTGGGGAACCATTCGTTGGCCGAGTGCCGCCGCGCCCTGACACCCACGGGGAGGCTCGTTCTCTCCGGTGGGGGCGTATCCGAAGGCGGGAGTCTTATCGGGCCGATGGGTCTCATCCTCAAGGGGCAAGTGATGTCTCACTTTGTCCACCATCGGCTGCTCATCCTCACGGCGACGCCGAGCAAGGAGAACTTGGCAGCGCTGAGAGAACTCGCCGAGTCCGGGAAACTCACCCCGGTCATCGACCGGACCTACCCGTTGAGTGAAGTACCCGAGGCCATTCGGTACCTCGAAGTGGAGCACGCGCGCTCGAAGGTCGTCATCACCGTGTGACGGCCCGCTGAGCCCCAGCATGTAGCTGAGGCCGCCGCCTCTTCCTCACTCCTCCCGACGCCTGGACCGGTCAGCGGACAGCCATGCGACAGGTACGCGAGCATGCGGCACCGCCGTTCGCGGATTCGAATGTCGCGGTTCCGAATGCGGTCCCCGGGCAGTGGATGGGCTACGGGTTGAGGGTGACCGAGTTGTAGGGCGTCAGGTTGAAGCTCCCGATTTCCTGCACCTTGAGCGCCACGTGGCAGCCAACGCCGTTGTAGCCGGTGCACAGACTCATGCCGGCGCCGCCGTACTGGTTGTTGAAGACGTAATGGTCGCCGTACTGATTGCTCAGGTTGTGGGCGCCGTAGCTCCAGTACACGTTGGTCGGGTGAGGGTCGAGGTACGGGTTGCGGTCCTGGCCCCAGATGCAGACGGCCCCGTACGGGCAACCATTCCAGTCGCCTTCAGCGGGCTTCGCCTGCGCCGCGCCGCACATCGCCACGACGGCTGTCGCCGCGGTCGCCAACGCGGCGAACCCGCGCAAGATTTTGCGCATGTCATTCCCCCTGTGTCTGAACCGGTCGACGGAAAGGACATAACCATCGGCTGCGCGCCGCCGCTCTGACCATCGTTTCGACGGTGCCCGAAAGGGGTTTGGGGCGGCAATGCCGTAGGAGGAAGGTCGCGACGCCGCAGGCCCTGCAACGCAGAGTCCTCCAGCCGACGGGTGAGCAACTGCGCAGGCCTACCGGCTGGAGGCGATGCTGCAGGCTGCAGCCTGAATCAGCGTGATGGGACGGGAAGAAGGTGGGCGGGCGCAGGCGGCACGTCGTGGTGGACTGCCTGGGACTGCTGCTGGTCGTGATGGTCACTGCGGCCGGTGCTGTCCGGCACGCAGGCGTGCCGTCCGTTCCTCGGTCGGGGTGTCTGCCGTCCGGTCGCCGGCCGGCCCCGGCCCGCCCTCTCGAGATTGTCTCGTGCAGCAAGCTCCAGCGCCTCCAGTGTCTCGCCGACGGCCCAACCGGCCCATCGCGACAACCGGCTCTCACGGCCGAGTCCCTCATCAGCTGGAAACCCCGACGCCACTCACCCAAGTGGCGGTACAGCCACCCCTTGCAGACAGTAAGAGATATGAACCGTCACCGACGCTCATCCCGTCGAGCCCCTTGGATCGCGGGCGGTGCCGCCGTGCTGGTCGCCGGTGGCATCGGCGTCGGCGTGTGGGCGACAGTGACGCCCGACCATGAAGCCGCTCGACCCGCGCCGTCGCACGTAACACAGCCCACGTCTACACGCACCCCGAAGCCCAAGCCGACAGCCACGGCTCATCCCCGGCCATCGGCACCCTCGAGCCACCGGCCTCAGCCGACGCCCCACCAGACGGCGACGGCCCCCTCGTCCAAACCGAAACCGAAGCCACCGGCAACACGGCTCCCCGTGCCCACACCGTCGGCGACAGCAGTGCCGAAGCCCACGCCGAAACCGCCTGTACCGTCCGTGCCCAAGCCCAAGCCCACGCCGACACCGACGCCGACGCCGACGCCCAAGCCGACGCCCAAGCCGACGCCCAAGCCGACGCCGACGCCCACCCCCAAGCCCATGCAGCCTCCATCACCCAAACCACCGACAACAGCAACGGCAACACCAACGCCCACACCGGCACTGAGCGCGCTGCTCCCACCCAGGCCCACACCAATACGGCCTTCTGCGCCCAAGCCGCCGACAACAACTCCGAAGCCCGCACCAACGCCGCCCAAGCCCACGTCCACGCCGCCCCCGCCGCCGTCGCCGTCCGTGTCGCCCGTGGCGCCGTCGCCGTCTGTGTCGCCCGTGCCGTCGGTGTCGCCCCCGCCGCCCGTGCCGCCCGTGCCGCCCGTGCCGTCGGTGTCGCCCGTGCCGCCGTCGCCGTCGCCGTCACCCTCGCCGACACGGTGGTACACGAGCGCGGCAGCGACGGCCGCTGCTCAGCGCATGGCCGCCGCAGGAGTGGTCGGCGATCCTGCCTGTTCTCTCGCGGCCGTCGGCGAGCCGGACCCGGCGCAGCTTCCAACGGGCCTCACATCGGTCGGCACCGGGCAGGCCGGCAGCTACTGGTGCCTGATCTGGTAGCGCCCTGGGTCCGGGCCGCTCGAGTCGGCATTCTCGCGCGGCTGGCAACTAATGCGGCAGGACAACCGATCGTGACAGGGACGCGCAATTCCTCGCCCTGCGCCATCAGATCACGGTGCTGGAGCGCCAACTCGGCGCAGGGAGAGTGCGGTTCACTCCGAGCAACCGGACGTTCCCAGCGGCGCTGCTGTGCACGCTGCCCTTGGACGTTGCGCGGAGGTGGCGGCTGCCGGCGCGCCCGGACACGGTGCTGCGTCGGCACCGCGACCTGGTCAGACATCGGTACACGCAGGCGTCCAGGCCGAGGCGCCCAGGCCGGCCGCGCACCGTTCGCTCCGTCCCTGCCCTGGTGTTGCGCCTGGCGCAGGCGAATCCCAACTGGGGGTGTCGGCGCGTCCACGGTGAGCTGCTCGTCCTGCGGGTGAAGGTGGCCGCCTCCACGGTGTGAGAGAGCCGAACCTTGATCTCGAACCAACGCCATCTGCTCCACGCGCTGCGGGAGTTCGCATGGTTCTCCAACGACCATCGGCCCCATCGGGGCATCGCGAACGCCGCCCCATCTACCCATATGCGGCATGATCGGCCACACATGATGAGTCGCTGCGGGGCCGGAAGCAGTTGGACATCCGGACGGTCCTGAACGGGATCGTGTGAACGTTCCATCAAACCGCCGGAGCCCGAAAACACCGTGGTGAACGCGGTTCCCCGGGATGCACTACGGCGAAATCTGGAGCAGCATCGAATCAGGGGCATTGGTTCGAGCGGGATTCGCCGCCTTCAATCACCCGTCGAACGTTCCAGAATCCTGCGCCAGGTCAGGAATGGCCCTTCAATGGTCAATCACTCTCGACCCGGCCGCGTACCAGGAAATGCGGGCATCAGCAGAAACGATGGCGTGTTTCGCGAGCCGGCTGTCGAACTGCCCCAGGACGCAACGGAGAGGAACGTCCGGAGCGGGCCCGACTCGACAGCCCATGAAGACGAGATCCCGCTGGCCATGACGCCAATGCCGCGACGGCGCAGCCGCCTCCCGTCGTGTCGTACCCGTTCGACTCCTGCCTCGGTATCGACTCGACCGGCGCCTGGAAGACGGTGTCGATGCGCCGGCGCGACCCATACGCCTGTCCCGATGGCGTGAACATGGACGCGTGAGCCCCCCGCCCCCGCCCCAAGCAACCAAGTCAGGAACATCACCATGACTGCTCAGCAGGAAAAGGACGCTCAGCGGTACTGCGCCCAACCCCCGCAGAGAATACCCGTGCTGCCCTCGGACCTCAGTCTTCCGCGGACCAGGGCGATACTGGCCAATCATGCGAAGTGGGTGAACGGCACTCAACTGCGCTACAGCTTCCTCGACGGCGCCGACGACGGTGTGTCGAAGGCGTGGTTGACCGAGGTCCACAACGGTTTCGAGGAGTGGGAGCGCCTTGGTATCGGATTGCAGTTCCGTCCCGAGGACAACCCTGCGGACTCGGAGATCCGGATCGCCTTCGCCGACGACGGATCCTGGTCGTACGTCGGCACGGACTGTCTCGGCATCAGCGCCGAAGAAGCCACGATGAACTTCGGATGGGACCCGACGTCGCCCTACGGCAAGGCCACGGTGAGGCACGAGATAGGGCACGCGATCGGTTTCTGCCATGAGCACCAGAATCCTTTCGCCGGCATCGAGTGGGACGAGGAGAAGGTTTACGCGTACATGGCCGGCTCGCCCAATTTCTGGCCACCGGAGACGACCTACCAGAACATCATCCGCAAACTTTCCACGGACCAGGTGAGCGGTTCACAGTGGGACGTAAAATCGATCATGGAATACGGGTTCGGGCCCGGTCTGATCAAGCGACCGGAGGCATATCAGAACGGCATTCCTTCCCCGCTCGAACTGTCCGAGCAGGACAAAGAGTACGTGAGCATGTGGTATCCGCCGCTCGCTCCTCACATGAACGAGTTGAAGCCGTTCCAATCGGCTGTCCTCGGCCTCGGCTCAGGAGAGCAGGCCGATTATGAGGTGATCCCGGAGAAGAGCCAGAAGTACCAGTTCAGCACCTTCGGGGACGCCGATGTGAAGATGGTCCTCTTCGAGGAAGCCGACGGTGAGAACCTGCACTACGTCACCGGCGAGGACGACAGCGGCGAGGACCGCAACGGCCGCTTCGAGGTCAAACTCTTCAAGCAGCGCCGGTATGTCCTCCGTGTCCGGATGTACTCCACGTGGGGTTCCGGGAACGCGTCGGTCATGTACTGGTGACCGTCAGCCGGTCACGGCGAACGTGGTGCCGGCGAAGCAGGAACGGGCGGCCTGCTCCAGGCGCCGCATAGTTCTCTCGCCCGGCGCGTCGGTCTTCCCGGTGAACACGAACCCCACCGGCACGTAGCCTCCGCGATGCGCGCGCATGCGGCACACGACCGCGCTGGGGTCGTCACCGTCTCGGTCCCGCGACGGCGTACGCCGCGGTACCGGCAACCGCTAGGACCAGGGCCGTCCAGGTGCCCGCTGCCGTGCCGGGCGGCAGCAGCATCCAGCTCGCCACCCGCATCGGCGCACTCGTCGGGGGAGGGGCGAAGAACGAGGACGAGAGCCAGGCGAACGGCAGCGTCCAGGCGTACTGGCCGCCCGAGAGCGCCGCGCCCAGGGCGACCAGTCCCATCAGGCCCGCGCTGTCCCGGACGACGAACGCGGTGGTGGCCATGTCCTCGCCCATCGCCTGCACTGTCAGCAGCACCGCGCCCACGACCGCCCCGCAGAGCAGCACGTGCGCCGCTCTGCGGGGCACCCAGCGGATCGCGGCCGTCCGGTCCAGCGCGAGGTCCTGCCCGCTGAGCCCGATCGAGGCGGCCATCGCCCCCGTGGCGAGGGCGAGCACGGGCAGCCGCGGATCACCGGGCCCGCCGCTGCCGTCCCGGGCGAGTGCCCACACCGTCACCGCGCTGATCACGACCGCGGCGAGCGACGCGGGTACCTGACGCGAGCGCGCGTACAGCGTCAGCCATCTCACCGGGACGCACCGCCTTTCAGCGCGGCGAACGCGTCGCCCTCGCAGGAGAGCGCGGCGGCGCGCATCGCGTTGATCCGCGAGAGCTGCTCGGCCCTCGGCAGCGCCTTGAGTTTCTTCCACACCGGGCGGGTCTCGGCGTCGACCTCGCGGCGCATACTCGCCGACAAGGTGCCGGGAAGCGGTCTGAGGTCCCCGAGGACCCAGCCCACCGCGACGGTCTGCGCGAATTCATCTCCTCCGAAGCTGCTCCAGCCGACGGGGGCGCACCCTGGCACCAAGCCTTTGGCGATCAGGGCCCAGGTCAGTTCCTCGCCCTTCGCGGCGGCGATGATGTCGTCGTCGAAGTCGAAGAGCACGGTCTTGCGGGACCAGTGCGGTGTGGAGCCTTGCGGCAGTACGGCGGTGTTCTCCCGGACCGAGACCGGCGCCTGGCCGCCCAGGGCGCCGTGCAGCAGGCGCAGCGCCTCCTTGCCGGGACCCGCGAGGTCGGCGAGCCGCGCCTGCTGCGTCTTCGTCACGCACACCGGGCCGTCGCACACCGGCTCCGCGGCGGCCTGGTCGACGACGTACATCCGGCGCGGGTCGGACGGGAGGACGAGCAGAGCGATCACCGCGCCCGCCAGGACGGGCGTCAGGGCGAGCAGCCGGGCGCGCGGGGTCGCGGCGACCAGCAGCGCGAAGCCGGTCGCGGCCATGCAGAGCAGCCAGATCGTCTGCCCGACGTGCACGGAGGCGGAGAGCGTGACGAGTGCGTCGCGCACCTCGCCCACCGCCGGTGACAGCAGGGAGACCTGGTTCGGCTCCGTGCTCGTGAACCCCGTCGCCGTGGTCGTCTCCGTCCGGCCCAACGACATCTGCATGAGAGCCGTGAACACGAAGGCGCCCATGGCCAGCGCGGGCGGGGTGAGCACGGACGGCAGGGCCCGCCCGGCCCCCATGCCCAGCACGGCCCCCGCGACGAGAGCGAGTGCCCCTACCAGCGAGATCGGCAGCCACCCGACATGGTTGTACTCGGTGTGGGCGACCACCTGGACCGCGCCCACGAGGACGAGGAGCGCGAAGGCCGAGGTCAGCGTGATCGCCGTCGCGCCCGCCAGCGTGCCCGCGCGGTGCCGGGCGGGCCGCGGCGTGCTCGTCAGCAGCTCGGACATCTTCGAGCGGTGGTCGCGCAGTCCCTGCAGCGCTCCGAGCCCCACGGCCAGCGGCCACAGGTAGAACAGCAGGGAGCGGGTCCACAGGGCCATGGGCGTCCACTGGGTCGTCCACGCGGTGGTGCCCGTCCACCACGATCCGGGAATCAGGTAAAGGAACGCCAGTGCCGGCGCCAGGACCATCGCGCCGGCCCACGGGGCGACGGAGCGCTTCAGCTCGATACGCAGGACGCGGACGTTCACCAAGTTCCCCTTCCCTGCTGTGGGTTGAGCAGCAGCGCCGAGTAGCCGCGCTCCAGGGGGCTGTCCCCCACGTGCTCGGGGCCGCCCACCGAGGCCAGCTCGTCCGGAGGGCCCTGGAAGACCAGTCGCCCCTCGGCGATGAGCACGACGTCGGTGCAGGCGGCGGCGACGTCCTCCACCAGATGGGTCGAGACGACCACGCAGGTGTCCGTACCCAACTCCTGCAGCAGCTCGCGGAAACGCAGCCGCTGCGCCGGGTCCAGGCCGACCGTCGGCTCGTCCAGGAGAAGGATCGTCGGGTCGTTGACGATGGCCTGGGCGATGCCGGCCCTGCGCACCATGCCGCCCGACAGGGCCTTCATCCTCTCGTCGGCGCGGTCCGCCAGACCCACCCTCTCCACGGCGCGCTGCACGGCGGCGGGGATGTCCGCCTTGGGCACTTCCTTCAGCCACGCCATGTACTCGACGAACTCGCGCACCGTGAAGCGCTTGTAGTAGCCGAACTCCTGCGGCAGGTAGCCGATACGGCGGCGCAGCGCACGATGCTCGCCCATGCCGCCCGCGGACTCGCCGAGCAGCTCCAGGGTGCCCTCGGTGGGGCGCAGTACGGTGGCCAGCGTCCGGATGAGGGTGGTCTTGCCCGCCCCGTTGGGGCCGAGGAGGCCGTGTACGCCGGTGCCCAGCGACAGGTCGAGCCCGTCGACGGCCATCCGGTTCCTGCCGACCTTGACTTTCAGCCCGGTGGCCTGGATCTGCCAGGCGTAGGCCGTCGGTGCGATGTCGGCCGCGTTCGCCGCGGACATGGTGTGGTGTTCCTTTCCGATGGTCATCGATGGGCTCCCAGCACGGAGTACGCGCCCCTGCGTGCGATCACGACAGCGGTGCCGAGCGCGAGGAGCAGTCCCCACCCGGGCAGGCTGCCCGTCTGCAGGGTGAAGGCCGTGCGGCTGGTGGCCAGGGTCGGCGCCAGGACCGCCGCGGCCCACACGGCCGCCAGCGCGACAGCGGCGCGGGTCACGCCGACGAGACCGCCGAGCGCCAGGGTCGTCGCGGTGAAGGCCAGACAGGGCAGCAGCCACTGTCCGGCCGTCACACCGGTCGTCCATCCGGCCACCAGCAGCGCGGGGACGACCACGGCCAGCACGGACGCGGTGCGCCGGAGCACCAGGTACAGCCCCGCCCTCGGCGCGGAGGCCGTCAGCTCGTACGCCGGGTCCAGGCCGCGCGACCACGACGCCGCGACGCCGAGGACGGGCAGGATCGGGGCGAGCAGCAGCACCAGCGACACCTCGCCGAAGCCGGTGTCGACCAGGTCGAGCAGGAGCGCGAGCAGTGTCACGCTCACGACCATGGCCAGCCACGGCACCATCGTGGGCGTCATCCACCTCGACAGCCACGCCGACCGGCGCCGTCGGCGCGGCATCGTGGCGGTGGCGGCCAGCTGGGGTTCGAGGTCGGCCCATACGGCGCCGACCAGCGCCGCCACGGTGGGCGCCTCGAAGGTGACGGCGGCCGACAGCCGGTCACGACACACCCCGCATGTCTCCAGATGGGCCTCCAGAGCCCAGACCTCGTCGGCGGCGAGGTCCGTGCCGCCGCGTGCGTAAGCGTCGATGATCCGCGTCGACGCGTGTTCCCCGCTCATGCCAGCGCCTTCCGCATCTCGATACGAGCCCGGCGGGCACGGGTCTTGACCGTGCCCTCGGGCAGTCCGAGCAGGACCGCGGTCTCCCGGACGGAAAGCCCGTCGAGCACCATGGCCTGCAGTACCTGTCTGAGTTCCGGCGCGAGGTGCCGCAGTGCGTCGCCGACGTCACCGCCGACGGTCGTCGCGAGTGCCTCCTCCTCGGCGGCGGGCGCCGCGTCGGGGAGAGCGGCGGCCGCGGGCGGCTCGGCGTGGTGGGCTCTGCGCCGGAAGGCGTCCACGAGGCGGCGCGCCGCGATCGTCCACAGCCATCCGGCGGCCGTCCCGCCCGTCGAGGACCCCGCGAACGCCCCCGCCGCGCGCCACACCGCCAGATACGTCTCCTGCATGACCTCGGCGACGATCTGTTCGTCGGCGCAGCGACGGCGCAGCCGCAACGCCATCCACGGCGCGGTACGCCGGTACAACTCCTCGAACGCCGCGCGGTCGCCCCTCGCCACCAGCCGGACGAGCTGTTCCTCGTCCAACGCGCGCGGTGTCTTCCTGACTGATCTCACACCGGCTAGACGCCCGGGCCGGGCCGAAGGTTTTCACCCCGACGTGATCCGCGCCACATGCGGGAAGCCCGTGGGCTCCATATCCAGCGAACGAACGACGCCAAGCGGTTGGCCTTGGAGGGCCGCGCGTCAGGGGAGACGGCCCTTGAGGTCCTCGGAGCGCCGGCCCGGCTGGTCCGCGGCTGCCGTCACAGGCTCAGCAGCAGGTCCCGGACCGCGGCGGGCCGGGAGAGGAACGGGTGGTGGCCTGCGTCGAGTTCGACGACGTGGCCGGCCCGGCGGGCGAACTCGCGCTGCAGGCGCGGCGGGGTGCCGCGGTCCTGAGCGCAGACGAGGTACGTCGAGGGCACCTGCCGCCATGCGGCCGCCCCGACCGACTGCCCGGTCACCTGGACGCTCTGCCGGGCGAGGTGGTCCGCCGCCTGTGCCTGGACCTCGGGGTCGCAGTCCTGCAGGAATGTGTCCACGAGCAGCTCGGGGCGTACCCCGAACGTGCCGGCGTCGGGGTCGACGTCGAGGAACGGGGCGGGGCTGCCGTCCCCGAACTCCGACAGGCTCTGCCCGACCTCGGGCAGGTAGCTGGAGACCAGCAGCAGGTGGCGCACCGACCCGATTTCCGCGGCGGCCTCCGCGGTGACGATGCCGCCGTAGCTGTGGGCGACCACGACGGTCGGCTCGTCGCCGGCCTGCAGCACCTGCCGCACGGCGGCAACATCCTCGGACAGCCCCGGACCGCCGACGCCGCCGGGCAGGCCCGCCTCGCCGCAGCTCGGCAGCGCCGGGGCCACGCTCGACACCCCTCGCTCCTGCAGCAGTTCGGCGGTGCGGTGCCACCACCACGACCCGTCCCGCACGCACGCCCCATGCACGAACACGACCCTCATCGCCACCTCCACGGCTGACTTGACTGCCTTTCGATCAACGGTAGACGTAGCTGCTGTTACGTGAAAAAGTCGCGCCGTGGGCAGACGACCGCAACCGCACATCAAGGAGAGGCTGCTCGATGCCTGCGCTGATCACGCCCTGGCGCACGGCCTCCCCGACCGGCTCGAGCCGCTGGCCTCCGCCACCGGCGCCTCTGCCCGCATGCTGATTTATCATTTCGGCACCCGTGACGCCCTGCTGCGGGCCGTCCTCGGGCGCGCGCGGCAACGCCAACTCGACACATTCGGCGACCTCCTGCGGGTGCGACCCGACGAGCCCTGCACGGCCACCCTGGCTCGCGCCTGGACCTCCATCACCGGCCCGGACGGGCGGCCGTACCTACGGATGTTCGGTCAGCTGCGCGAGAGCGCGGAGCAGCAGTTGTGGCCCGACTTCCGGCGCACCGCGACGACCGACTGGCTCGGGCCGCTCGAGGACGGCCTGCGCAGCATCGGTCGGCCGGATCTCGCGACGCTCGTCCTCGCTGTCATCCGTGGTCTCCTCATGGACCTGGACGCCACCGGCGACACCACCCGCACCGACCGGGCCTTCCGCGACTTCCTCGGCACACTCGAGCACCTGTCCGGCGGCTAGCAGCAAATCCAGGTCTGGGCGATTTCCGCGACCCAGGTGTCCGCCGCCTCGGGAGCGGGCGGAGGTGCGCCGACGACGACGAGTTCGGTGACGCCTGCCGCATCGAGTGCGGGGAGGTGCTCCGCGGTGCCGTCGCTCAGCGCGACGGCGACGGTGAGCTCGTCAAAAGCGCGACCGTGGCGGGCGCACTCGTCGGCGAGAACGGCGACACGCGCCGGGACCTCGGCCGCTGGGACGTTGAAGCCGTACCAGCCGTCGGCGAGCGTGGCCGCGCGGCGCAAGGCGGCGTCGCTGTTGCCGCCGACCACGACCGGGAGCCGGCCGCCGCGCAGTGGTTTCGGGTTGACCCGGATCGCGTCGAAGCGGGTGAACTCCCCCGTGAAGGAAGCCGGGTCCTCGGCCCAGAGGGTGCGCATCGCGGCGAGGTACTCTTCGGCCCGCCGCCCGCGACTGGCGAAGGGGACTCCGAGCGCTGCGAACTCCTCGGCCGACCAGCCGACCCCGACCCCGAGGCTGAACCGCCCGGCAGAGAGCACATCAAGTGTGGCGGCCTGTTTGGCGACCACGATCGGATTGTGCTCAGGCAACAGGAGCACGCCGGTGGCGAGTTCGATCCGGCTGGTGACCGCCGCCGCGAAGGTCAGGGCAAGCAGCGGGTCCAGCCAGTCCGCGTCCGCGGGCACGGCGATCCGGCCGTCCACGGAGTAGGGGTAGCGGGAGGCGGACGCATCCACGAGCACCACGTGCTCGCCGCACCAGAGCCTCGCGAAGCCGTGCGTCTCCGCGGCTGCGGCCACCGCGCGGATCACCTCGGGACGGGCACCGTCACCGATACCGAGCGCGTGCAACCCCACTCGCATGCTCCACCTCCGGGCGTCACCTTAAGCGCGCAGCACGGACACGCTCGGGTGACGTGGCGCGCCGCGCGCGCAGGCGGCGGGGCCTGTCGTCCGGACGAGTGAGACCACCACCGGCTGCCACCCCATGGCTGCACATCCTGCCGATGGCACCCGGTGCCCCCGTGGGTTCGGATGAAACACGCGGGCGGAGCGATCCGAGGCTTCCGGTGTGGCGTCGGTCTAGACGTCCTCGGGTGATGCCGGCCGCCCACCGAACTGCCAGTTGTGCACCTCGATGTCGGCGTATCGGTCCTGGGTCAGGATGGCTCTTGCCGTATCCGGGTCCGGCGCCCGGAGCAGCGCGGCCGTGCCCAGCCAGGTGGTGCCGTCGTCGGACAACAGCGGCCCGTAGGCGATCAGCTCGTCCCGGTCGGCCGGCACGGCGAGGTCGGCGGCCTGCCCTGTGCCGAGGCCGAGCACCAAGTACCGGTTGCCGCCGGTCCGGCCACCGGGGAAGTCCCACATGGTGCGCCCCAACGTGTTGCGCCACCGTCGCAACAGCACGTCCCGGTAGACGCCGGCCTGGTGGCCCGGCTCGTCGAAGACGAACGCGCGGGCTGCGACGGGATCGGGCAGGTCGATGATGTGCACGCTGCCGGTCGGAGCGTCGTCGTCGCCGGTAAGGGTCGGGCCCCGGGCGATCAGCTCCTTCGCGTACTGGTCCATGTAGGACCAATGCTGTTCCAGTAGCTCGTCGCGCAATGCTACGGAGCCGGGTCGGTCGCGGTGGTAGCAGAAGAACTCCATGCCCGTAGCATCTCTTCAAGGAGGTATGCGGGTCGAGCAAGTTTCACTGCGCTGACCGCTCGGCAGCTTCACCCAGAAGCACGCGTGCCGACTCCGCGTGGCGGATGGCTGTTGTCTCCGGACGCGGCCGTGGATGACGAGCCGGCGGTTGCCGATGTCGAGGTCGTCCAGCTGAAGGCGGCGACAGCGACCCCGTGCGTCGCGGTGGTTGACCCACCCACCCTCTTCAGGGGCGCGAGCGGCGGTTCACCGGGGCCGGGGCACGGCTGGGTCAGTCGGAAGACCTCGCCGGCAGCCATGGGTCGTGCCATCGCGGATGTCCGGCGACGAGCTTGCTCACGCCCGCCGGTCCCCAGGTCCCCTGCCGGTAGCGTTCGGGGTCGCCGGGCGCCTCCAGCAGTGGCTGGACGATTCGCCACGTCTCCTCCACCGAGTCCTCCCGGGTGAACAGGCTCGCGTTGCCTTGCATCGCATCACTGAGCAGGCGCTCGTACGGTTCGGGTGCCTCGCCCAGCTCGGCCGCGAAGAGGAGGTCAAGGTCCACCAGCTGCGTGTCCTGCTTGCCCGGCTGCTTGGCCTGGATGCGGAAGTTCATGCCAGGGCTCGGATCGATCCGCAGGATCCACTGGTCGGGCTCGGGCGCGAACCGCTCCGCGAACGCAAGCCGCGGCGGCCGCTTGAACATGATCCGGATCTCGGTCACTCGCTCGGGGAGCGACTTGCCGGCGCGGATGAAGAACGGCACCCCGGACCAGCGCCAGTTCTCGACCTCCAGTCGCAACCCGACGAAGGTCTCGGTGCGCGAGTGCGGCCGCACGCCAGGGACCTGTAGATACCCCTCGTACTGCCCGCGGACGTAGTGGGCCGGGTCGGCGTCCGGGATCGCCCGGAACACATCAACGCGGCGGTCCCGGAGCGCGTCCGCATCGGCGGCTGACGGCGGCTCGGACGCCACCAGGGCGAGCAGCTGCAGCAGATGGTTCTGCACGACGTCGCGGAGCGCGCCTACGGGGTCGTAGAAGTGGCCGCGGTCCTCGACCCCGAAGTCCTCGGCCATGGTGATCTGCACGCAGGAGACGTGGTCGCGGTTCCACACCGGCTCGAACACGGAGTTGGCGAACCGCAGGAACAGGATGTCCATCGCCGGCTCTTTGCCGAGGAAGTGGTCGATCCTCAGCAGCTGGTCCTCGTCGAGGAGCTGACGCAGGTCGGCGTTGAGGGCGCGCGCCGACGCGAGGTCATGCCCGAATGGTTTCTCCACGACAACCCGGGCGCCCTTGGTCAGCCCGGCGCCCGCCAGACCCCCGACCACCCGGGCGAACAGCGACGGTGGGATCTCCAGGTAGAAGACGGGGCGCCGCTTGCCGTTGACCGCCCGGGCAAGGCGATGGAACGTCTCCTCGTCGGCGTAATCGCCCTGCACATAGCTCAGTCGGGCGGCGAACCGGGCGAAGACGCTGTCGTCGAGCGGCTCGCCCGTTGCCTTGATCGCCGCGCGGGCGTGGTCACGCAGCGCGTCGTCGGACCAGCCGTCGCGCGCTACTCCGACGATCGGGCAGGTCAGCAGCTTGCGCCGCTCAAGCCGATAGAGCGAGCGAAACGTCATCTTTCGCGCGAGGTCGCCAGTGATCCCGAAAATGACCAGCACGTCTGCGGGAACGTTCGATGAGTTCAAAGCCATCTGATCCCCCTTACGGGGCCGGCACGGCACGAGGGTCGGGTGTCAGGGTCATGCTGGCGACTGGGCGCCGGCCGGGACCTGGGCGGCCGCCGCGTCCGCGAGGACGAGCGACGCCGCCGCCTCGACCCGGCCGGCGGGAATCGACCGGTCTCCCGCAACGAGCCTCGAGAGCGGTTCGTGCTTGTCCGCTCCGGTGATGAGCCAGAGCACTTGCTGGGCGCGGGCGAGCGCAGGATAGGTGAGTGTCATGCGCTGGTGGCCCATGTAGGGCGCCGTCAGGGCGACCAGCCGGTCCGAGACTTCGAGGACCGGGTCCTGTGGCACCAGCGAGGCGGTGTGCCCGTCCGGGCCGAGGCCCAGGTGAACGAGGTCGAAACGCCCGGGCAGCGACCTCCCGTAGGCGGCGGCCGCCGCGTCCAGGTCGGCGTCGTTCACGGGCATCGCGATGACCTCTGCCGGGGCCGCACCGAGGCTCTCCCGCAGGTGGGTGAGGTTGCGGTCCGGGTCGCCGTCGGGCGCGACCCGCTCGTCGACCTGGAACACCGCCACGTGCTCCCAGGGGACGTGCTCATGTGCGAGCCGCGCGAACATCGCCCATGGCGTGTGCCCCCCGCTGACGGCGAACGTGAATCGGCCGTGGGCCTGCGTGCAGGCCCGGGCCAGCCGCGCCACGAACGCCGCCGCGGTGCCGGCGACCGCATCGGCGTCGGCGACGACTTGGAGTTCGTGATGCACAGCCCTCAGCCCTTCTTTTCGGCGTGCCCGCCGAACTCCGAGCGCATCGCCGAGAGGATCTTGTCGGTGAACTCGCCGGCCTCCCTGGACTCGAAGCGCTCGTAGAGCGAGGTGGTGATGACCGGTGCCGGGACGCCCTCGTCCACCGCGGCGAGGACGGTCCAGCGGCCTTCCCCGGAATCGGAGACCCGCCCGGCGAAGCCGTCGAGAGAGGGCGAGCCGGCGAAGGCGTCGGCGATCAGGTCGACCAGCCACGAGCCGACGACCGAGCCGCGCCGCCAGACCTCGGCCACCTCTCCGACGTCGATGTCGTACTGGTAGGCCCACGCATCGCGCAGGGGCGTCGTCTCCGCGTCGACCTCTTGCCGGCTTTTGCCGGCGTCCGCGGCCTTGATGATGCTGAGGCCCTCGGCGATCGCGGCCATCATTCCGTACTCGACCCCGTTGTGGACCATCTTCACGAAGTGCCCGGCGCCGTTCGGCCCGCAGTGCAGGTACCCGAGCGGGGCGGTGCCGTCGGTCCGGGTCCGGCTCGGCGTCGGTTCGGCGCAGCCCTCGCCGGGAGCGATCGTCTTGAAGATCGGGTCCAGATGGGCCACGACCTCGTCCTCGCCGCCGATCATCAGGCAGTAGCCGCGTTCCAGGCCCCAGACTCCCCCGCTGGTCCCGCAGTCGACATAGTGCAGCGACTTGTCGGCAAGACGCTTGGCACGTGTGATGTCGTCGCGGTAGTAGGAATTGCCACCGTCGATCAGGATGTCGCCGGGCTCCAGCAACGGCTCGAGCTGGTCGAGGATGGAGTCGACGATCGCAGCCGGAAGCATGAGCCATACAACCCGTGGCTTGTCCAGTTTCGCGACGAAGTCCCGGGGTGAGTCCGCGCCCGTCGCGCCCTCGCCGGCCAGTTCGGCGACGGCGGCCGCGTTGACGTCGGACACGACGCAACGGTGACCGTCTCGCATCAGCCGTCGCACCAGGTTCGCCCCCATCCGGCCGAGCCCGATCATCCCGAGCTGCATGGGCTTGTCCGTCGCCATGTGGCGCCTCCTAGTCCTTGAGCGTGGCGGGTCGGCCGGAATCGGCCGCCTGGATGGCGTCCATGCACAGAGTGCGGATCGTGTTGACGGAAAGTGGTTCCAGGTCGTTGTTGCTCAATGCGAGCCTCCCTGAAGGCGCTGCCTCCGCGCTCATGTCGGGCACGGCAGACTAGGGTTGAGCTTTCCCGGCCGGGGCGAAGAGCGCCGCGCCGACAATGCCCGCATCGTTCAACAGCTGCGCCGGCACGATCTCGGTCCTGAGCTCGATGTGCGGCAGGAACTTGTCGGCCTTCTTGCTGACGCCGCCGCCGATGACAATCAGGTCGGGCCACAGCAGCCGCTGGACGAGCTCAAGATACGTCTCCAGACGGTGCGCCCATTTCTTCCAGGACAGGTCGTCGCGCTCGCGCACCGACTCCGCGGCCCAGTCCTCGGCGTCCTCGTGGTGCAGCGGCAGGTGCCCCAGCTCGCTGTTGGGCACCAGAAACCCGTCGGAGAAGACGGCGCTGCCGATACCGGTGCCGAGCGTCACCATCACGACGACGCCCTTGCGTCCTTTGCCGGCGCCGAAGCGCATCTCGGCGATCCCGGCCGCGTCGGCGTCGTTCACCACCCTCACATCGCGGTCGGTCGCTCGCGCGAAGAGCTGGGCCGCGTCCGTCTCCATCCAGGCCGGGTCGATATTGGACGTCGTCTGCACTTTGCCGCCCCGAATGACTGCCGGGAGCGTCAGCCCGACCGGTCCTGGGACGCCGATCTGGGAGAGCACCTGCACGACCACGTCCGCGACTGCCCCGGGAGTCGCCGGATGCGGGGTCGGGATCCGGACCCGCTCACCGATGAGGCTGCCGAGCTCGAGGTCGACCGGCGCCCCCTTGATACCGGTTCCGCCGATGTCGATCCCGAGCGCATGGGCCGTCTTGTCCTGACTTGACTGCGCCACTGCCCGCTCCCCTCAGGGGCCGGCCCAAAATGTGTTGTGTGAATTTTGGACGTCATGCCCCATAAGAGCTTCGCCATGTAATCCTCAACGCTCGCACATATCCCTTATATTCGCCACATCACTCCTACAGGGTTATATCGAGGCCCAAGGGGTATATCGAAGCATTGCGCGCCCTCAAGGGCATTGGCCTTCCCCTCTGTTCGAGAGGAACGCGACTGCGACTCATGCGAGCCGCGACGGTGCCCTCCGGCAACCTTCGGAAATCAGGCCGACCGGGAACCCGTCCCAAAGGTCCCCCGCGTCCATGAGCCGTTGCCTCTTCCTACCGGGACCGGCCACGACCAGAGCTTACGGAGGCGCGATGCCAACCCCCCCGATCCGCCTGCTTCTTGCCGACGTCGACGGCACTTTGGTCACGAGCGACAAGGTCCTCACGGACCGCGCCGTCCGTGCGGTCCACAAGCTCCACGACGCCGGCGTCCTCTTCGCGGTGACCAGCGGGAGACCGCCCCGCGGCATGTCCATGATCATCGAGCCCTTGGCGCTGACCACCGAACTCGCCGCCTTCAACGGTGGTCTCATCGTCAACCCGGATATGACCGTTGTCGAGCAACAGGTCATTCCCGCGGAGGTGGTGGCCCCGGTCGTCGCGCTGATGGAGTCGTTCGGCCTCAGCGTCTGGATCTATCGGGGTGCCGACTGGTACGTCCGCGACGTGAAGGGGCCGCACGTGGATCGCGAGAGCTGGACGGTGCAGTTCGCGCCCACGCTCGTTCCCGACTTCGACGGGCTCGAGCAGGGCACCGCCAAGGTCGTCGGGGTCAGCGATGACCACCAGGTCGTCGAGGCGGCCGCGGTCGCAGCTCGCGCACAGTTCGGCGAGCATGTCTCGGCCGCCCGCTCGCAGCCCTACTACCTCGATGTGACCCATCCGCAGGCCAACAAGGGCGGCGTCGTCAAGTACTGGTCCGCCAAGCTCCAGATTTCCCCCGAGCAGATCGCCACGATCGGCGACATGCCCAACGACGTACTGATGTTCGCCCACTCGGGACTGTCCATCGCGATGGGCAATGCCGGCGACGAGGTCCAGCGCGCGGCGAGGCGGGTGACGACGAGCAACGAGGAGGAGGGCTTCGCGAACGCGGTCGAGCAGTTCATCCTATGACCCGCGTCACCGCATGCCCGGCCTGGCTGCCCTCAGCCTGAGACTGGGCCCAAGGAGGTGGAGGACCGTGAGCGTCGAGCATGAGAAGCAACGTGCCGCCGAAGCAGCGGCCGAGCTGGTGGAGGACGGCATGACCGTCGGCCTCGGCACCGGATCGACCGTCGCCCACCTCCTTCCCGCGCTGGCCCGCCGCGGTCTGTCACTGCGCTGTGTCGCGACGTCGCCGCAGACCGAGGAGGCGGCCCTGACGCTCAATCTGCGGGTCGAACCGTTCGGCAGCATCGACCGCTTCGACATCACGATTGACGGTGCGGACCAGATAGCTCCGGACGGCTGGCTCGTCAAGGGCGGCGGCGCCGCGCACACCAGGGAGAAGATTGTCGCGGCGGCCGCCGACCGCTTCGTCGTGATCGCCGACTCGAGCAAACCAGTGTCAGCGCTGCACCCGCCGGTCCCGCTCGAACTGCTCGAGTTCGGGCTGGCCGCGACCATGCGCCTGCTCCACCCGGTCTCCCTGCGCGACGCGCCACGCAGCCCCGACGGCGGCGTCATCGCGGACTACCACGGTGCCGTCGACGACCTCGCGGGCCTGGCGGCGCTGCTCGGCGCCACCCCCGGCGTCGTCGAGCACGGCCTGTTCCCCCCGACGCTGGTCGCCGACGTATTCGTCGCCCGCGGCGACTCGGTCGAGCACCACCGTCACGCCAAGTCCCGAGCCTGAGAGGATATTTGGTGGGGGCGGACTGCCCTTCGTCTCCTCCACTCCGACGCCCGGTCCTCCGCCGGCTTCTGCGCCACCGGTTCCCGCAACTGCTGATTCCCGGCCGACAAGCACGGTTCGGGCCGTCGCGCACGATCCCGGACCCGGTTCCCGGGCACGAGGAGGCCACGGGCGCCCTTCGGCGGTGGGCTGGAGGGGCTGAGGGCCCATGACCGGGCCTGCGGGCGGTACGTCGTTCGGCGCGGGTGACGCCGTTGGCCCGCACGGGGTTCTACGCGGCGCGCTACGGCCTGGGAAACCACGTCGCGGCGGTCTACGCACTGTTCGGCGAGCGTCGTCCTACCGACGGCTGCTGTGGCGCCGGAGTCCTCCAACGGCGGGACTTCGGGAGTGGACAGCGGGGCGCCGTCGTGGCCGTGTACTTCTCCGAAGCGAGTCCGCTCCCTCTCCGTCCAGCCCTTCCGCTCCGCCCCTCCTCGATGTCCAGCCGCGAACGCCCGACGAAGTTCCCACACACGACGGTCCCTCGACCGACTGCAACCCCGCCAGGACTGCCGCCGCCGTCCCCTCCGACCCCCTTCACGACATCTGGCAGCCAGCCAGAATTTCGGGGATGCTCGGTTCAGCGGGCCGCGACGGACTTCTCCACCACCAGGCCTGCATGGAATGGAGAACACGTCCGAGCCTGGGATCGAGACACGAAGTGCTTACTACACTCGCGCCGGAGCCCTCCGCGCCTCCGATGAACACTCCGTCGGACAGTGTCTTCGCAGCCCGCCCCGAGACCGGGCTTCGCCCGGCAGCCGGACAGCCGCCGACGTTTCCGTTCGCATCCGCACGGATGATCACCGCATCCCCAGCGCGGGCACTTCCCGGAGCATGCTTCCCGGGTCGATCCGTACGCATGCCAGCCATATCGGACACCCGGCCACCGAAGTCGGCACCAGGTCAGCTTCAGCACCGCCGAAACCCGCTTCCGACCAGCACGAACCGCCAGGATCATTTGCTCGCCCAACGTGGTCTGACCTGCAAAAACTGAGGTCAGAGGCTCACCTGTCAGTCTCACCAGGAGGTACCCATGAAGATGCTCATCAACGTGGCGGAGACGGTGGTCGCGGACGCGCTGCGGGGTATGGCGGCCGCGCATCCCGAGCTGACGGTGGATGTGGACAACCGGGTGATCGTACGGCGGGACGTCCCGGTGCCCGGCAGGGTGGGACTCGTCTCCGGCGGCGGGTCGGGGCATGAACCGCTGCACGGTGGATTCGTGGGCCCCGGGATGTTGTCGGCGGCCTGTCCGGGCGAGGTCTTCACGTCACCGGTGCCGGACCAGATGCTGCGCGCGGCGGCGGCCGTGAACAGCGGAGCGGGCGTGCTGTTCATCGTGAAGAACTACACGGGGGACGTGCTCAACTTCGACATGGCGGCCGAGCTCGCCGAGGACGAGGGCATCCGGGTGGCGAAGGTCCTCGTCAATGACGACGTCGCCGTCACCGACAGTCTGTACACCGCCGGACGGCGCGGCACCGGCGCGACCCTGTTCGTGGAGAAGATCGCGGGCGCCGCGGCCGAGGAGGCCGCGCCGCTGGAGCGGGTGCAGGCGCTGGCCCGGCAGGTCAACGAGAACTCCCGCAGCTTCGGTGTCGCACTGAGCGCCTGCAGCACGCCGGCCAAGGGCAGCCCCACCTTCGACCTCCCGCCGGGGGAGCTGGAGCTCGGCGTCGGCATCCACGGCGAGCCGGGGCGGGAGCGGCGCGCGATGATGACCTCGCACGAGATCGCCGACTTCTCGGTCAACGCGATCCTGGAGGACCTGAACCCGCGCAATCCCGTCCTGCTGCTGGTCAACGGCATGGGTGCGACGCCGCTCCTGGAGCTGTACGGGTTCTACGCGGAGGTGAACCGGGTGCTCACCGAGCGCGGGGTGCCCGTGGCGCGCACGCTGGTCGGGAACTACGTCACCTCGCTGGACATGGCGGGCGCCTCGGTGACGCTGTGCCAGGTGGACGAGGAGTTGCTGCGGCTGTGGGACGCGCCGGTGAAGACGCCCGCGTTGCGCTGGGGCGTGTGAACCCCGGCGGCATCGGCATGATGTCGCCCTCCCGCCCGGTCAACGTTCGTACCACGCAAGGAGATTCTGTGCTCGACGCCGAGTTCTTCCGCCGTTGGATGACGGCGACCGCCGCGTCCGTGGACCGCGAGGCGGAGCGGCTCACCGCTCTGGACTCGCCGATCGGCGACGCCGACCACGGCAGCAATCTGCAGCGCGGGTTCACCGCCGTGGTGGTCGCGCTGGAGAAGGAGGCGCCGGACACCCCCGGCGCCGTTCTCACCCTGGCCGGACGCCGGCTGATCTCCACGGTCGGCGGCGCGTCGGGGCCTTTGTACGGCACCCTGCTCCGGAGTACGGGCAAGGCCCTGGGGGACGCCGCGGAGGTCACCGAGGAACAGTTCACGGACGCGTTGCGCGCGGGCGTCGACGCGGTGATGGCGCTGGGCGGAGCCGCGCCCGGCGACAAGACCATGATCGACGCGTTGGTGCCCGCGGTGGACGCGCTCGCCGAGTCCTTCGCCGCGGCGAAGACGGCCGCCGAGGAGGGCGCCGTCGCGACGACACCACTCCAGGCCCGCAAGGGCCGGGCCAGCTACCTGGGCGAGCGCAGCATCGGGCACCAGGATCCGGGTGCCACGTCCTCGTCCCTGCTGGTCAGCGCGCTCGTGGAGGCCCGCGATGAGTGAATCCCCTGGCAGCACGAACCAGTTCGTCGGCATCGTGCTGGTCTCCCACAGCGCCGCCGTCGCCGCCTCGGTCGCCGAGCTGGCGACGGGACTCGCGGGCGGCGACACGACCGCTCCCGTCGCCGCCGCCGGCGGCACGGTGGACGGCGGTCTCGGCACCAGCGCCGAACTGATCTCCGCGGCGGCCGCCTCGGTGGACCGCGGCGCCGGAGTCGCCCTGCTCACCGACCTGGGCAGCGCGGTCCTCACCGTGAAGGCCCTGCTGGCGGAGGGGGACGAGCTCCCCGACAACAGCCGCCTGGTGGACGCGCCCTTCGTCGAGGGCGCGGTGGCCGCGGTCGTCACGGCCTCGACCGGAGCCGACCTCGCGGCGGTCGAGGCGGCGGCCGCGGAGGCGTACACCTACCGGAAGGCGTGAGAGCAGGGGCTGGAGCGTGTGAGTGCCGGGGGCCGGAAGGTGTGATTGCGGGGCCGGGGAGGTCTGAGCGCTGGGCCCGGAGGCCTGAGCACCGGGCCGGGAGGCCTGAGCACCGGGCCGGGAGGCCTGAGCACCGGGCCGGGAGGCCTGAGCACCGGGCCGGGAGGCCTGAGCACTGGCCCGGGAGGCCTGAGCACTGCGCCGGGAGGCCTGAGCACTGGCCCGGGAGGCCTGAGCACTGCGCCGGAAGGCCTGAGCACCGGGCCGGGAGGCCTGAGCACTGCGCCGGAAGGCCTGAGCACCGGGCCGGGAGGCCTGAGCACTGCGCCGGAAGGCCTGAGCACCGGCCCGGGAGGCCTGAGCACTGCGCCGGAAGGCCTGAGCTCTGGGGCACGAAGGCCTCGTCGGCCGGGCTTCGACCGGGGGCGACCGGCGCCCGGCCCAGCCCTCAGGCGAGCCCTTCCGCGACGATGGCGAGGGCCGAGCGCACGGTCGACACCAGTTCGGCCTGCGCCACCGCGGGGTCGGGCTGCTCCTCGTCCGTGCGCCACGCGTAGTGCTCGACCGCCGTGCGCAGGGCGCTGTTGAGCATGGCGGCCTGGATCTCCGAGCGCAGGTCGACGGCGGGCAGGCCGGCCCGGTCGGCGAGGGCGCGGGCAAAGGCCGGCTCGGCCTCGTCGTGCGCCTGGAGCCAGACGGCGCGCAGGCCCGGCTCGGTCCGGGTCAGTCTCATCAGCGCCCGGATCTTGGGGGGGTGCGGTGGGGGCATCGAGGGGTCGCCGGTCGTGACCGCCCGTTCCAGGGCGTCCTCGAGCGGCCGGCCGGGGCGCCATTCCCGCAGGGAGGCGGCTATCGCGTCGATCCCGGCCGCGAACAGCGGGCTCACACAGCTTTCCTTGCTCGGAAAGTAACGCCACACGGTCCGCGCGGAGACCCCGACGGCCTGCCCGATCTGCTCCCCGGTGGTCGCGGCCACCCCATGGGCGACGAACAGTTCCACCGCGGCGCGGGCGATCTCCAGCCGGATCTCGGCCTTGCGCCGCTCCGTCAGCGGCGGGCGGCCCGTACGGCCGCGGCCCCGGCCGGGGGGTTCGGTGATCGCGCCGTCCGGCACTGGCGACTCCCTCGACTCGACGACGGGCGGTTGCCGCCCGGGGCTGCCGCGATTCTAACGATCTCGAAAACGGCTCCAGACTTTATGTCATTGAGAGACATTAAGTCGTACTGTGTGGCGCACGACGACCTCGTCGCACCACGCACGCACTTCTGGGAGCACGTCATGAGCACCACTGGACTGGCCGGCCGCAGCGTCATCGTCACCGGAGCGGGCTCCGGAATCGGGCGGGCCACCGCCCTGGCCTTCGCCGCCGAGGGCGCCCGGGTCCTGGTGGCCGACCTCAACGTCGAGGGCGCCGAGAAGGTCGTCCAGGAGATAACGGCGGCCGGCGGCACCGCCGTGGCCGTGACGGGCGACCTGAGCGAGCAGGCCGTGGTCGACCGGGTGACCGCGACCGCCGTGGAGCAGTTCGGCGGGGTGGACGTGCTGGTCAACAACGCCGGGATCATGGACCGCATGTCGGCGGCCGGTGAGGTCGGGGACGCGGAGTGGGAGCGGGTGATCCGGGTCAACCTCACCGCCCCGTTCCTGCTCACCCGGGCGGTGCTCCCGCACATGCTGGAGGCGGGCAAGGGCGCCATCGTGAACACCGCCTCCGAGGCGAGCCTGCGCGGCAGCGCCGCGGGCGCCGCGTACACCGCCTCGAAGCACGGCATCGCGGGCCTCACCAAGTCCCTCGCCGTGACGTACCGCAACAAGGGCATCCGGGCCAACGCCGTCGCCCCCGGCGGCACGAAGACCGCCATCACCGTGGACGCCGACCGCGACGCCCTCGGCCCGCAGGTCCTCGCCTCGTACATGGGCAATGTGGGCACCGCGGCCGAGGCCGAGGAGCAGGCCGCCGCCATCCTGTTCCTCGCCTCCGACGCGGCGAGCAACATCAACGGCGCGATCCTGCCCGTCGACAACGGCTGGTCGGCGGTCTGACGCCCTCGAGCACCTGAAGCAACCGCCACCGCGGCCGCTCAGCCGCCGCGCACGAACTCCCGGGCCAGTCGCTCACCCGCCGTCACTGCTGCCGGGTGATCCTCGATGGGCGACACCCGGGAGTTCTTGAAGGCGATGTAGGTGACCCCGGAACCCGTCCCGCCACCGTGCGGGTCGGGGCGGATACCGAGCGCCTTGGCGGTGGCGTAGGAGGCCTCGCCGATGATGTCGCGCGGTCCGATGTCGCCGACCACCGCGTACTGGACCCGGTCCCGGTAGATCACCGCGACCACCGAGCCGCCTCGGATGCCGTGGGCGCGGTGGTCCCAGATGTCGCTGGGTGCGGGCACCACGACGTACGGGAGGGTCTCGGAGCTCAGATACCGCCCGTCGGACTGCTGATACGCGGTGATCCCGGAGAAGAGCGCATCGGTCCGCTCGTTGCACACGAGACCGGGGCGGCCGTCGCAGTCAATGTCCATGTCAGCCTTCCAGAACACCGCGCTCCGCGTGCCGCAGACGGGAATCTCGGCGCGGCTGCCGTCGTCGGAGCGATAGCGCCCCTTCGAGACGGGCACGCAGTCCCGGACCTTGGCGAGCAGATCGGCGGCGCGCACGCTCCCCTCCCGCACCGCCACGGGCGGGCCCGGACGGGCGGCGGGAAACGGGACGGGAGCGAGCAGGGCCACGCTGGCCGCGGCCAACGCCAGCGACTGAACACGCACGATAAAAGACCCTCTCCTGATGGACATTGACGATCGTTCGGCAAAATTTGGCGTGTTTCTGACGATGCGTCCACTGGGAAGGGGCCGGACGGCGCACAACGGGGGCACGGCGGGTACACGGCGAATTCGGCGATTACACGGTGGATTCGCCGAGTGCATTGCGGCCGAGAGCCCGAGCCGTGGTGGACCCGGGCCTCTCGACCGCCCTCGCCGGCGCGGCATCAGCGACGACAGCGGTCCGCGCCGTGGGCACGAACTCCCCTGCCGAGAGGGTGAGTTCACACCGCGTCAGGCATCAGCATACGTAGCCCGAGGACGGTCCGACGAACGGCCAGCGCCCCCTTGATGTGGCCGCGTCAGCCGTGTCTTATAGGTACAGACCAATCCCGTCGAGGGAAGGCAGGCCCGTGCGACGCGTTTCCCTTGGATTGATCTGCGGCTCGCTGCTCGTCCTCACCGCGTGCGGAGGAGGTGCGGGAGCCGACGCCAGCGGCGAGCGGCTGCCCCCGGCCCCGATGGGAGTCACCGCGACGGCGGGCAGCGCGACCAGCGTGCACGTCATGTGGAACCGCGTCTCCGGGGACGTGAAGGTCACCGGTTACGAGGTGTACCGCGGCACCACACGGGTCGAGCGGGTCCCCGGCGACGAACACATGGTGGACGTCACCCGACTGACCCCGTCCACGAAGTACGTCTTCACGGTCCGCGCCCTGAACACCGACGGGAACCCCGGACCCCTCAGCGAGCCCGTGCGCGCCACCACACCGGTCGCGGCCGCCGCCGACCGCACGCCCCCGACCCGTCCCGGACGCCCGCACGGCAAGGCCGTCGGGAGCCGGGCGGCCCAACTGGAGTGGGCGGCGTCGACGGACGCCCGGGGCGTGGTCTCGTACGACGTCTACCAGGGCGGCTCGAAGATCCACAGCGTGGGCGGCGGACAGACGGCGACCGTTGTCACCGGGCTGAGACCCGGCACGGCGTACGCCTTCACCGTGCGAGCCCGCGACGCGGCGGACAACCTCTCCCCCGCGAGCGCCGTCGTCCGGCTCAGCACCGCGCCGGGCGCGGACGACGGCCGCGGCACCGCGCCGACCGGGTTCCGCGCGACGTCCCACCGCACGGACGGGGCGTACTACCTCGACCTGTCCTGGCTGCCGCCGCGCACGGACGGGGTGATCACCGAGTACCGGATCGACCTGGACGGCCGCCAGGCGACCTCACTCGTCTGGGGCGGCACACCGCCCAGCGGCAGGGCCACCTACAGCTTCTACGTGGGACGGGAGGCCGGGATCGCGTACCGGGTGCGGATCAGCGCGAAGCTGCCGGACGGCACCTGGGGCGGGTTCTCGGCGGAGCGGACGGTGACGACGGGCTCTGCCACGGGTGGGAACGCCGGCAGCGCCCCGAAATAGGCGAACCGTAGGCTCACCCCTGTGCCCCATAGCGAACCCAATACCTCGACGGCTCCCCTGGACATCTCCCTGCTACGCACCTTCCTCGCCGTGCACCGCGCGGGGTCGTTCACGGCGGCCGCGCGGCTGCTCGGTCTGTCCCAGCCGACGGTGACGACGCAGATGCGTGCGCTGGAGGAGCAACTGGGACGGGAGCTGTTCGAACGGCAGCCACGGGGCGTGGTGCCCACCTCGGTGGCGGACGAACTCGCCGCGGAGGTCGCCGCGCCCCTGGACGCGCTCGTGGCGGTCGCGGACCGCCGCGGCGCCGGCGCCGACCAGCCGCCGGACCCGGTACACCTGGCGGGCCCGGCCGAACTGCTGTGCACGCGCGTCCTGCCCGCGCTGGCGCCGCTGACCGCACAGGGCATACGTCTGCGCGTCACTCCCGGCCTCACCGACGAACTGCTGGAGGGACTGCGCGGCGGCCGCTTCGACCTGGTCATCGCCACGACCCGGCCGCGCGGTCGCACCCTGACCGCCGTGCCGCTGATGGACGAGGAGTTCGTGCTCGTCGCCGCCCCGTCGTGGGCCGAGCACATCGACCCGGCCCGAGTGGCGACCGAGGGGCCGACCGCGCTGCACGGGGCACCCCTGGTGACGTACGCCGAGGATCTGCCCATCGCCCGGCGCTACTGGCGGCACGTGTTCGGCGTACGGCTGACCGGCCAGGCGTCGATCACGGTGCCCGACCTGCGGGGCGTACTGGCCGCGGTGGTCGCGGGCGCCGGGATCACCGTGCTCCCCCGCTATCTGTGCCTCGACGCGCTGGCCTCCGGTGCCCTGGTGCCCCTGCTGTCCCCCGAGGAACCGCCCATCAACACCGGGTACCTCACTCAGCGGCCGGGCGCGTCGGACAACCCGCATGTGGCGGTTGTCCGAGAGCGGTTGCTTCAAGCGGGTCGCACGTGGTGATGACGGAGAGCGGGTAGCAGATAGGAGATGACAGATGACGGATAACAGATGACAGATATCGCTATCCGTCAGCTGTCATCCGTCAGCTGTTATCCGTCAGCTGTCATCGGCCATCCGCACGGAGAGAATCACCAACGAATCGCGGGAATTCATCCGCCGGACGAACGAATTCGTCACCTGCCCGGTCCCCGTCCACGTGCGCCCCGAGCCGGCGGCGCATTGGCTCTCCCTGAGGCAGCACGGCCTTTCCAATCCTCGGCGGCGCATGGGATGTACCGCCAACCGTGCCGCTGGAGGGCAGTCCTATGCGTACTTCTCAGATATTCCTTCGCTCCGGCCTGACCGTGGCCGCCGTCGCTGCGCTTCCGCTCACCCTCACCGCTCCGTCGGCGGCAGCCTTCGGTTCGGGGATCTCGGTGAGCACCAGCGGGTCCAGCGTCTCGGTCACCACCAATTCCTGCCCGAGCAAAGGCAGCAGTTTCGGCAGCGCCTCGCTGCTCGCCAATGGGCAGGTGAACTTCTCCCAGGGCCGCCAGATGCCGTTGTCCGGAACGAGCACCACTCAGTCGGCGGTCTGGTCCAACGTCAGCGCCGGCACCTATACCGTCATCGTGGTCTGCCAGGACGGGACGACGGCCGGTACGCAGTCCGTCATCGTCTCGACCAGCGCGGTCCCCAAGGTCACCAAGACCCCGAGGATCTCCTCGCCCTCCTTGCCCTCCTTGCCCTCCACGCCGTCACGCGGCGTGCTGGGCGGTCTGGGCGGGGCCACCAAGGACTACAGGACCGCCACGCTGGTGGGCGGCGGTGCGCTGGTGGCGTCGGGCGTCCTGACAACGGCCTGGTACCTGCGCCGCCGGGCCAAGCCCCACCGGCTCTGATCCCGGGGTCCGTCGCACCGGTGGCCGTCCGTCCGAATCCGGTGACTCCGGTCCGTTGGACGGCCGACTCCGGTCGAGGGGACGGCCCCTACCGCTCGTCGAGGTGCTCGAACTCGTCCAGCGCATGCGTCAGCCACTGGGTCCAGAACGTCTCCAGGTCGATCCCGGCCCGCAGCACCAGATGCCGCAGCCGGTCCTGGGGAGCGTCCTTGCCGGGCGGGAAGTCGCGCTCCTGGATCTCCTCGTACTCGGCCAACTGCCTTTGGTGCAGGTCGAGATGACGTCGCAGGTCCGTCGCGATGCCCGCGGTGCCGACGACGGCCGAGGCGCGCAGCCGCAGCAGCATCGTGTCCCGCATGGGCTTCGGGTCCTGGGACGCGGAGGTCCAGCGGGCCAGTTCGTCGCGGCCCGCCGGCAGCACCTCGTAGCTCTTCTTCTGTCCCCGGGCCGGCTGCTGGGACGGCAGGGCGCGGATGTAGCCCTCGGACTCCAGTCTTCCCAGCTCGCGATAGATCTGCTGATGCGTCGCCGACCAGAAGTAGCCGATCGACTTGTCGAACCTCCGGGTCAGTTCGAGGCCCGACGACGGCTTCTCGAGCAGGGCGGTGAGGATCGCGTGCGGGAGTGACATGGGGTCATCCTAGGGACGCCGGACCGAGGCCCCGGGCGCGACCGCTCCGGCCGCGGCGCGACCGGTCACAGCGCCGCCGCCAGCTCCGTGCCCTGCTTGATGGCGCGCTTGGCGTCCAGCTCGGCGGCCACGTCGGCACCGCCGATGAGGTGCACGCTGCGCCCCGCCGCGGACAGTTCCTCGTACAGGTCGCGGCGCGGGTCCTGGCCGGTGCACAGCACGACGGTGTCGACCTCCAGGACCTGGCTGTGGCCCTCGACGGTGACGTGCAGTCCGGCGTCGTCGATCCGGTCGTACTGGACGCCCGGGACCATGGTGACGCCCCGGTGCTTGAGCTCGGTGCGGTGGATCCAGCCGGTGGTCTTGCCGAGTCCGGCGCCGACCTTGGAGGCCTTGCGCTGGAGGAGGTGGACCGTGCGCGGCGGGGCGGGGCGCTCGGGTGCGGCGAGGCCGCCGGGTGCCTGGTAGTCCATGTCGACGCCCCAGTGGCGGAAGTACGTCGCAGGGTCCTCGCTCGCCTTGTCGCCGCCGTCGGTCAGGTACTCGGCGACGTCGAAGCCGATGCCGCCGGCGCCGAGGATCGCGACCCGGTCGCCGACGGGGGCGCCGTCGCGCAGGACGTCGAGGTAGCCGAGGACGCTGGGGTGGTCGACGCCGGGGATCTCGGGGGTGCGCGGGCTGACGCCGGTGGCGACCACGACCTCGTCGTAGGCGGCGACGTCCTCGGCGGCGACGCGGGTGTTCAACCGGACGTCCACGCCGTGCAGTTCGAGCTGGGTGCGGAAGTAGCGGATCGTCTCGTCGAACTCCTGCTTGCCGGGGACCATGCGGGCCACGTTGAGCTGGCCGCCGATCTCGCTCGCGGCGTCGTAGAGGGTGACGTCGTGGCCGCGTTCGGCCGCGGAGACCGCGCAGGCCAGGCCGGCGGGCCCGGCGCCGACGACGGCGACGCGCTTGCGCAGCCGGGTCGGCGCGAGGACGAGCTCCGTCTCGTGGCAGGCGCGCGGGTTGACGAGGCAGGACGTGATCTTCCCGCTGAAGGTGTGGTCGAGGCAGGCCTGGTTGCAGCCGATGCAGGTGTTGATGGCCTCCGGCTGCCCGGCCGCCGCCTTGGCCACGAAGTCGGGGTCGGCGAGCATCGGTCGGGCCAGCGACACCATGTCGGCGTGGCCGTCGGCGAGCAACTGCTCCGCGAGTTCTGGGGTGTTGATGCGGTTGGTGGTCACCAGGGGGATGGAGACCGCGCCCATGACCTTCTTGGTCACCCAGGTGTAGGCGCCGCGCGGCACGGAGGTCGCGATGGTGGGGATACGGGCCTCGTGCCAGCCGATGCCGGTGTTGATGATCGTCGCTCCGGCCGCCTCGACGGCCCGGGCGAGTGTGATCACCTCGTCCAGGGTGGAGCCGCCCGGCACCAGGTCCAGCATGGAGAGCCGGTAGATGATCATGAAGTTCTCGCCGACGGCCTCGCGCACGCGCCGCACGATCTCGACGGGGAAGCGCATGCGGTTCTCGTACGAGCCGCCCCAGCGGTCCTCGCGCTTGTTGGTCTGAGCAGCGATGAACTCGTTGATCAGATAGCCCTCGGAGCCCATGATCTCGACGCCGTCGTACCCGGCCCGCTGTGCGAGCTCGGCGGCGCGGGCGTAGTCGTCGATGGTCCGCTCGACCTCGGCGTCGGTGAGCGCGTGCGGCGGGAAGGGGCTGATCGGGGCCTGCAGGGCGCTCGGGGCGACCAGGTCCTGGTGGTAGGCGTAGCGCCCGAAGTGCAGGATCTGCATCGCGATCTTCCCGCCTTCGCGGTGCACCGCGGCGGTGATCTCGGTGTGCTGCTCGGCCTCCGCCTCGGTGGTCAGCTTCGCGCCGCCCTCGTAAGGCCGTCCCGCGTCGTTGGGCGCGATGCCGCCGGTGACGATGAGGCCGACGCCGCCGCGGGCCCGGGTCGCGTAGAACTCCGCCATGCGCTCGAAGCCTCGCTCGGCCTCCTCCAGGCCCACGTGCATGGAGCCCATGAGCACGCGGTTGGGCAGCGTGGTGAAGCCCAGGTCGAGCGGGTTCATCAGGTGCGGGTAACGGCTCATCGGGCCCTCCGTGGCGGTGTCGTGTGTCTGTTGTAGACGACGGACAGCGCCTTATGCAACTAGTTGCACAATGACGGAGGTCACTCGCCGAGGGCCGGCCCCGCTCCGTGGCGACGGCCGGCCCCGCTCCGTGGCGACGGGCGGGCCCGGGTGTCCGCCGAGCCCGCCTCGCAGGTCAGGTCGCCCGCGGCGGCCTGGTGCCGATCACCACGTTCGCGTACAGCTCGTCGGAGACGGCCAGCGTGGCGGTCAGACCGCCACGGGCGAAGGCCTCGACGGCCGCGGGGGCCTGGCGCTCGCTGGTCTCGACCAGGAGGCAGCCGCCCGGGGCCAGCCAGCGGGGCGCCTCGGCGGTGACGCGGCGCAGGACGTCGAGGCCGTCCGCGCCGCCGTCGAGGGCGACGAGCGGTTCGTGGTCGCGGGCTTCCGGCGGCAGCAGGCCGACCTCGTGCGTGGGGACGTAGGGCACGTTGGCGGTGAGGACGTCGACCCGGCCGCGCAGGGCGTCGGGCAGGGCATCGAACAGGTCGCCCTGGTGAACGTGCCCGCCGAAGGGTGCGACGTTGCGGCGCGCGCAGCGCACGGCGGCCGGATCGATGTCCGCGGCGTGAAGTTCGGGCCCGCCGAGGGCGGCGGCCAGTGCGGCACCCACCGCGCCGGAGCCGCAGCACAGGTCCACGACGAGGGCGGCGCCGCGCGCGCGAGCCACCGCCTGGTCGACGAGGAACTCCGTGCGGCGGCGGGGTACGAAGACGCCCGGCTCGACGACGACGCGCAGGCTGTGGAACCGGGCCCAGCCGAGGACGTGTTCGAGGGGGAGACCCGAGACGCGCCGGTCCACCATGGCGGTGACCTCGTCCGGGGTGCGGGCGGTGGAGAGGATCAACTCCGCCTCGTCCTCGGCGAAGACACAGCCCGCGGAGCGGAGCGCGGCGACCACGGAATCGGAAAGAGGGGGCATGAGAGCCGAGAAGCCTTTCGGTGAGCCGAAGGGCGCTCTCGCGGTCACCTACAGGCGGCGATCCGCAGGGTCCTGAGGTGAGAGCACCCGACCTGACACAGCGGTAATGGGTCTCACCTCCTCGGCAACTCCCGGGCTGGGGCGGTCCGCAGCCAGGACGGTCACCTTACAGGAAGGGCCCGACGGCGTGGGAGGTGCTCCCTCGCCTCGCGCCGGTCGCGGACCTTCAAGTTGTACTGTGCAACTAGAGAGGAAGGAGCTCCCGTGAATGCAGCCGACGCGTCCGTCGAGACCATCCAGCGCGAGATGACGGCCTTCGCCCGCCGCGCCCGGGCGTCGGCGGGGCGTATGCATCCGGAGCTGTCGCTGGTCTCGTACACCCTGCTGGGTCATCTGGAGGAGAGCGGCGGCTGTCGTGCCACCGACCTCGCCGCGCACTACGCCCTGGACAAGTCCACGGTGAGCCGACAGGTGGCGGCGCTGGAGCGGGCCGGGCTCATCGAACGCCGAGTCGACCCCGAGGACCACCGGGTGCAGGTGCTCCAGCTGACGGAGGCGGGCACCCGCATCCTCGCCCAGGTCACCGAGAGCCGTCGGATCGCGTTCCGTGAGCGGCTCGCGGACTGGCCGGCGGCGGACCTGGAGCGGTTCGCCGCCTACCTGGTGCGGTACAACACGGCGGCGGCCGGGGAATCGCTCGCCGCGCAGGCCTCCGGGAGCTGAGGCTTCACCACCGGAGGCCTTCGGGAGCCGTCAACGGACCCCCACGGCCTGGCCGTCCGTCAGATGCTCCGGAACCCGTGCCGCCATGAACCGCGTGCTGCGGCGCAGCTTGAAGCCCAGGGACTCGTAGAGCCGGATGGCGTTGGTGTTGCTCGCGGCGGTGTGCAGGAAGGGGGTCTCTCCGCGTTCGCGGATGCCGTGTGCCACAGCCAGGATCAGGCGGGTGGCGAGCCCCTCGCCGCGGAAGTCCGGGTCGGTGCAGACCGCGCTGATCTCGGTCCAGCCCGGCGGGTGCAGCCGCTCCCCCGCCATGGCGATCAGCGCGCCGCCGCGCCGGATGCCGAGATAGGTGCCGAGCTCGACGGTGCGTGGCAGAAAGGGGCCGGGCCTGGTGCGCTCGACGAGGTCCAGCATCTCGGGTACGTCGGCGGGGCCGAGCCGCACCGCCTCGGCGTCCGGCGCCGCGGCGAGTCCGTCGTCGACGAGCTGGACGCCGTCCAGGCTGAAGGTCACCTCCCAGCCCTCCGGGGTCGGCCCGTTGAAGCCGGCCAGCGGGGCCTCGCCGCCGGGGCCGACGAGGACCGCGAGGTCCGCCCAGTCGTCGTCCGTCGGGTCGTCGGGCAGGGCCAGCCACGGCGACACGTCGACGGGATAGCGCAGGACGTGTCCCCGGCGTTCGGCGAAGTGCGCGTGCGGGCCGGTCAGCGAGGCGAGGGCCGGGTTGTCCAGCGGGTGCGTGGCGTCGGCCGGCGGACGGGGGCTCGTGATGCGACGGTCACTCATCGGGCGACCTCGATCACGATCTTGCCGCGGGCGTGGCCGTCCTCGACCGTGCGCAGCGCCTCGGCGGCCCGGTCGAGGGGAAAGGTCCCCGTCACGAAGGGCCTCAGCCGGCCGTCGACCACCAGGCGCGCCACCTCGTCGAGGACGGCGGCGGTGCGGGCCCGTTCGACAGGGCCTCCCCCGAGCCGGGCGGCGGTCTCCCGGTCGGCGCCGGTGATCAACTTCGTACGGTCGTCCAGCAAGGTCGCCGCGGCTTCCAGCACCTCGCCCCCGACCAGGTCGAAGACGGCGTCCACTCCGTCCGGAGCGGCGGCCCGCAGCCGCTCGGCCAGTTCCGGCCCCGACGGGACGTGCACGGCCCCGAGCTCCTCGACGAAGTCCTTCTTGCCCTCGCCGGCGACGCCCACCACGGTGAGTCCGAAGGCGCGCGCGATCTGCGTGGCCGCGACACCGACGCCACCGCCCGCACCGGTGATCAGCACGGTCGCGCCGGAGGGCAGGCCGAGCTGGTGGATCCCGTCGTACGCGGTCGCCGCGGCGACGGGCAGGGCCGCCGCGTCCGTGAAGGAGAGCGCGGCGGGCTTGTGGGCGGCGGTCGCGGTCGGCAGCAGGGCGTACTCGGCGTATCCGCCGGCCACCGGGTTGCCGAAGACCTCGTCCCCCACGGTGAAACCGGTCACGTCGGGACCGAGCTCCTCGACGACGCCCGCGACCTCGTTGCCGAGCACGGCGGGGAGCGCGCGTGCCCCGGCGCCGGGGCGGGCGAATCCCGTCCGCTGCTTCCAGTCGACGGGATTCACGCCCGCCGCGCGGACCGCCACGAGTACCTGGCCGGGGCCCGGGCTCGGCCGGTCCTGTTCCACCAGGGCCTCGGTCTCCGGTCCGCCGTACCGGGTGAAGACGTACGCCTTGGGCATGTGCTTCCTCGCTCTCCTCGTGCCGCACCGCGGGCGGCACTATCGGCAAGGAAGATCACGGCGCGGCTATTCCCGGGCCCCGGGAGAGTTCATACGGCCGCAATGGTCGGGATCCCGCCCGGGCGCGGAGCACGGCCCGCGGGCACGTACGGTTGAATGCGTAAGCACCGATCACGCTCGATCCGCGGGCCGCCGCACCCGACGGCCTGGAGGCACCACCGCCATGAACGTCACCCGAGCCTTCACCGGGCGCCCCCGCGTGGACAACGCCGGACTGCCGCCCGGCCAGTACGACGCGGGCGACGACTGGCCCGTCCTGTCCGCCGAGGTCACCCCCGACCTGGCACCCGCCGACTGGACCTTCCGGGTCGACGGGCTGGTGGCCGAGCCGCGTACCTGGAGCTGGGAGCAGGCGCACGCGCTGCCCGCCTCGGCGTACGAGGGCGACATCCACTGCGTGACGAGCTGGTCGAAGTTCGGGGTGCGCTTCGGGGGTGTCTCCCTGGACGCGTTCCTGGACACCGTGCGCCCGGACGCGTCCGCCACCCACGTGGTCGCCTACTCGCACACCGGGTACACGACGAACCTCCCGCTCGCCGACATCACCGGCGGTCGTGCCTGGATCGCCTGGGAGTACGAGGGGAAGCCGCTGCCTTGCGAACACGGCGGCCCGGCGCGGCTGATCGTGCCGCACCTGTACTTCTGGAAGAGCGCCAAGTGGATCGCCGGCCTCAGGCTCCTCGACCACGACGAGCCGGGCTTCTGGGAGCAGAACGGCTACCACGCACGCGGCAACCCCTGGGAAGAACAGCGCTACTCCGGTGACTGAGACGATGACCGACACGTTCGTACCGCCCACCCGGTTCGCCGTGCCCGGGCGGATCGCGGTGAGCAACCGGGCCGCCGCCACCTGGCAGAGCGCCACGCTCACCGAGATCCGCCGGGAGACGCCGGGCGCCGCCACCTTCCGGTTCGCGGTGCCGCAGTGGACGGGGCATCTGCCCGGGCAGCACCTGATGTTGCGGCTGACCGCCGAGGACGGGTACGTGGCGCAGCGTCACTACTCCCTCGCGTCGCCGCCCGACGACACCGGGCACATCGAGCTCACCCTCGACCACGTCGAGGGCGGCGAGGTCTCCGGCTGGTTCCACACGGTGGCCAAGCCCGGTGACTCGGTCGAGGTGCGCGGTCCGCTCAGCGGGTTCTTCGCCTGGCCCGGCGACCGGCCCGCGCTGCTCGTCGGCGCGGGCTCCGGTGTCGTACCGCTGATGTCGATGCTGCGCCACCACCGGGCCCGCGCACTGGACGTGCCGCTGCGGCTGCTCGTCTCCGCGCGTGGCCCCGAAGAGCTCATCTACGCGCGGGAGTACGGCGCCGAGACCACGCCCGTCTTCACGCGCACCGCACCCGAGGGGATGGCCGTGGGACGGCTCGCGGCGGCGCATCTGGCGCCGCTGCTGGCCGAGCGGCCGCCCGGTGGGTGGGAGGCCTATGTGTGCGGCTCCAACGGGTTCGCGGAGCACGCCTCGCGGCTGCTGGTGGAGGCCGGGCAGCCGGTGGACCGCATTCGGATCGAACGCTTCGGCTGAGACGTCCTCTTCCGACGAACCCGGTCGGCCGAGACGTCCTCACCCGTCGAACCCGGTCAGTCGTGCGGAACGACCGCCACCGGGCAGCCGGCGTGCCGGATCAGCGACCGCGCGGCGCGGCCGGGGCCCCGGCCCGTGCGGCGCCCGACGACCAGCAGACCGGCTCGCGCGGACGCTTCCAGCAGACGGGGGCCGGGATCGCCGTCGACGCGGTGTTCGCGGACCGTGGTCCCGGGGAACCTGTGGCGCCAGAGCCGCAGTGTGCTGGTGGGCAGGGTCCACGGGTGCACCACGTACAGCGGCGCCGAGCGCACGGCGGCCGTGTCGAAGGCGTAGCCGATCAGGTCGTCGGCCGAGGCGTCCGGATCGAGTCCGAGGACGACCGGCAGGTAGGGCGCCGTACCAGGCGGTGAGCCGTCGACGACGGACACCCGTTCGTCCTCGGGGAGTTCACCCGCGCGCACCAGGACGACCGGGCGGTCGGCGCGGGCCGCGACGCCGAGGGCGACCGAGCCGACCGGGAATCCCGCGCTCCCCGTACGGCCGCGCGAGCCGAGGACCAGCGTCTCGGCCTCGACGGCCGCGGCGAGCAGCGCCGGGACGGCCGGTGCCGGGGTGCGGCGGGCGATGATGTCCAAGGCCGGGTGGGCGTAGGAGAGTTCGATGGCGGCCCGGTCGAGTGCGGCTCGGGTGCGCCCGGCGGGAACGTCGATGTCGTCGTTGTAGTCGATGTCGTCGGTGCCGAAGAGGCCGCCGGAGACGGCCGGTTCGGTTCCCGCGTGCAGCAGCCGCAGGGGGAGCCGGCGGCGCTGCGCCTCGCGGGCGGCCCAGTCGGCCGCGTCCAGGCTGGGTCGCGAGCCGTCGATGCCCACGGTGATCGTCCGTGTGCCGGTGCTCATGGCTTCCGCCTTCCCCGGGGGTGCGACCGCGGGCAACTGTCCTTCGTGCGGGGGTCGGTTACGCGCCATTGTGCGTCGAGTGCTGCTGGATGGGCACAGGTCATGGTGACTCCTGTTCGCTGCGCGGAGTGGTTCGCGGGTTCCACAGGAGGCGCGGATCAGTCACGCCGGGTGAGCCGAATCGTCCCGGTGCGGGGTCCATTCGGCCCATCGGAAACGGAACCCTGAAGGCGAGGAGGTGAAGATGCGTACCCGGGTACGCGGTTGGCGCTGGCGCCGCAATCCGCTGCGCCGCCGCTCGGACGTCGTCGAGGCGTGGACGGTACTGGCCGTCGCCGTGCTGTTGTTCGCCGGTGCGCCGCTGGCCGGAGCCGCTGTGGGGTGGTGGCGGTACGACAGCGCACAGGCACGGGCGGCGACGCAGCGGGCCGAGCGGCAGCGGGTGAGCGCCGTACTCGTCGAGACCGCGCCCGCGGCGGTGCCCTCGCCGCAGGGTGCCAGGCTGCCCACGTTCCGGGTGAAGGTGCGCTGGACCGAGCCGGGCAAGGGGCCCCGGACCGGTGAGGCCCTGGTGCCGGCGGGCGGGCAGCCCGGCGACCGTGTCGCCGTCTGGCTCGATGCGCGCGGCCGGAACGTCGGTCCGCCGGTGAGCACCGGCGCGGTCTGGCAACACGCGCTGACGACGGGCGTGTCGACCGCCGCGGGGGTCGTGACCGTCGTACTCGCCTGGCACTTCGCCGTACGGCGGATCGCCGCGCGTCGCCGACTGGCCGAGTGGGAGCGGGAGTGGGCGCGTACGGGGCCCGAGTGGCGACGGCACGCGGCTTGATGGCGGGGGTACCACCCGGCTTGACGGCCCGGGGTGCCACCCGTCCCGCGACTTTTTCGCGCACCCCGTACTGCGGTCCGGCGGCCGACGCGCCTACGGTGTCGACAGCGGCCGGTGCGCCATCGACACGGGAAGGACGCCATGCCCACGCTGATCAACCTGTGCGAGGAGCCCGACTTCTGTCTTCGGTTCGTCAACGGGGGCCCGATGGCCGACCGCGCGGTCGATTCCGTGCGCGCCCTGTCCCTGGCCGCGACCGCGGGCGGCGCGCTGGGTGATGTGAGGGACGCGCTGGTGGTCATCGGTGACTTCTGGGCTTCCGGGCGGACGTCCGTGCACGAGGAGGTCGAGCCGTTGCTGCGTGAGTTGTCGCGGCAGCGGGCCGCCGGACTCGCGGTGGTGGTCGGGCAGCACGGCGCGCAGTCCGTTCCGGTGGTGATCCGCAGCTCGGCCGTCCGCCTCGGCGTACCGCTGCTGACCACGACGAAGGAACTGCACGACTGGCACGAACTGATCCCTCGGCTGCGCGAGTACCGCTACCGGCAGGCCGAATGGCACGCCGATCAGCTCACCGCGCTGCTGAACCGGCTTCCGGACCGGCTCGCCGACGCGCACACGGCCCCGGATGCGGACACGGACGCGATGCAGCGGATCGCGGACTGGCTGGCAGCCGCGGTGGACGCCGAAGTGGTGGTCAGTGATCCCCTGCGCGGTGTACTGGCCGCGGCGCCCGACGTCCTCACCCGGCAGTCCCCGCGCACCGCCTTCCCCCGGGCGCGGACGGAGTCGCTCCCGCTGAGCACCGCCGGTTCCGGCGCGGTCCTGTCGGTGACCCCTCGCCGTCCGCTCGACGACGTGCGCACCGAGTTGCTGGGGCACGCGGCGAAGGCGCTGGGTCTCATCGACCGGACCCGGTTGCCCGACCAACTGGCGGAGACCCGGCGCGAGGTGCAGCTGAGCGTCCTGCAACTGCTCATGGTGGGTGAGGAGGTGGCGGCCCAGCGCGTGCTGGCCGGCCTCGCACCGGGGCTGCTGGCGACCGAGTCGGTGCGTGTCCATGTGATCGACTGCGCGCGGGAGGACCGCGAGGTGGCGCTCCGGCAGGCGGAGGACGCGCTCGCCGGACGCGCGCTGCTGGCGCGGTGCCCGGTGTTCAATCACCTGATCGTGGTCGATCCGCTCCAGCCGGACGAGGACGCTCCGGGCGGTGTGTGGCACACGCTGGAGGGGGTCGTCGCCGCGCTGCCCGGGCACTGCATGGGCGGCAGCCGGGTGTACGCGCTGAGCAGTGTGGCGGACGCGTACACGCAGGCGGCCGGCACCCTCGTGACGGCGCGCCGGACGGCCGGCCGGGTCGCGCTCGCCGAACAGCGTGCCGACCTGATGGACGTCCTGCCGCCGGACACGGCCCGACGGTGGGCCGGCACACTGCTGCGCCCGGTGCTCACCCTGCCGGCCGGGCAGCGCGAACAGCTGGTACGGACACTGGAGTTGGGGCTCGAGTTCCCGCACACGGCCGTCGGCCGACTGCTCGGCATCCACCGCAACACGGTGACGCACCGCATCAGCAAGGGCTTCGGTCTGCTCGGCCTCGACCGCGGCCAGGTCCTGAACCGGGTGGTGGTCTCCACGGCGCTCCAGGTAGTCGTGAAGTACGGTCATGACGCGCACTCGGCCGACCCGGCGGCGGACTTCACCGCGATGGTGTCCGCTCCGGAGGTCCGCGCCTGGGCCGACTCGTTCCTCGAGCCGCTGCGGGCCGACCGCCGCGATCTGCTGCGCACGCTCCGGGTCTGGCTGGAGAACGACACGCACACCGGGCGGACGGCCGCCGCGCTCGACGTGGCACCGGTGACGGTCCGCAGTCATCTGCGGGCCGCCGCGCCGCTGATCCAGCGCCATCTGCCGGTGGGCCCGGACGAGACGGACTCGCTCGACGGAAACGAGCACGAGCAGGCGCTCAGCGGCGTACGCCCGCTGGCGTTCGCGCTGCACGCGGGCACCGGCCGCCCCTCCCTGCCGGCCGCCTGAACCCGCCCCGCACCGGCGCCGGACTGTGCACCGGTGGGGGGCGCGCCTGCCCTCTTGTGCACCGGAACGGCTCCCGTCCGCCCCGGCGGCGCGTCCGGCCGCCCGACTGTGCACGCGTGACGTGGCGGGGCGGGACGGCGCTTCCTAGCGTGGCGCTCGCCCGCCCGACGCCGTGTCGGGGCGGCGCGAAGGAGGTCGCCGTGAACGCCAACCGCTGGTCGCGCAAGAGTGAGGACGAGCGGGCCGGGCGACGTGACTGCGGGTGGTCCGTGGCCCTGGCCCTCGGACCCGGTGACTGACCGCAGGGAGGTCTGGCGGCCCTACGGCGTCACACGTACGGTGTGATCATCCGCACCCGTGACGTCAAAAGGTGGTCCTTCATGGCCCAGTTCGACCTCCCCCTCGACGAGCTTCGCGAATACCGCAGCGCGTCCGCCGAGCCCGAGGACTTCGACACCTTCTGGGCCAAGACCCTGCAAGAGACGCGGGGGCACGACCTCGACGCCCGCTTCGAACCCGTCGAGACGCCCCTCAAGACGGTCAAGGTGTACGACGTGACGTTCGCCGGGTTCGGCGGGCACCCGGTCAAGGGCTGGCTCACGCTGCCCGCCTGGGCGAACTCCGCCCTGCCCACGGTCGTCGAGTTCGTCGGCTACGGCGGCGGTCGCGGCCTCTCGCACACGCATCTGTTGTGGGCCTCGGCGGGCTTCGCGCACTTCGTGATGGACACCCGTGGTCAGGGCAGCGCGTGGGGCGGCGGCGAGACCCCGGACCCGGTGGGCAGCGCACCCGCGTACCCCGGTTACATGACCCGTGGCATCGACGCCCCCGAGAACTACTACTACCGCCGGGTGTTCACCGACGGTGTGCGCGCGGTGGAGGCGGCCCGCTCGCATCCGCTGGTGGACGCGGAGCGCGTGGCGGCCGTCGGCGGGAGTCAGGGCGGCGGGATCACGATCGCGGTGGGCGGTCTGGTCCCCGACCTGGCCGCGATCGCGCCCGACGTGCCGTTCCTGTGCGACTACCCGCGTGCGACGACGCTGACGGACCGGCACCCGTACCGGGAGATCGGCAACTATCTCAAGACCCACCGCGGCCGCACCGAGGACGTCCTGCGCACGCTGTCCTACTTCGACGGGGTGCACTTCGCGGCGCGCGGGCGGGCGCCGGCCCTCTTCTCGGTCGCGCTGGAGGACCAGACCTGCCCGCCCTCCACGATCTTCGCGGCCTTCAACGCCTGGGACCACGAGGACAAGAAGATCGAGGTCTACGACTTCAACGACCACGAGGGCGGCGGCCCCTACCAGGAAGCGGCCAAGCTGGCCTGGCTGCCCGCGCACCTCTGACGCGGCCGTGGAGTGGTGACGGCCGGCGCTCAGCCCGCCGTTCCGCGCGGTACGACCGTCGACAGGACCGCGGGCAGGGGGTACCAGTCGGCCGAGACCACGCTGGCGTGCTGCCGGGCGAGGAGGGCGACGCGGTCCAGGGCCTGGGCCTGGGTGGGGTTGGTGGCGTCGATGGCCGGGGGCACGTTCTGGCCGTCGGTCATGACGACGAGGTAGTGGCGGTCGTCGTACCAGGCGGTGTCGATGGTGCCGTTCGCGTAGGTGGCGGCGTCGCCGTCGAAGATCACGAACCAGGGGCGGATGGTCGGGTCCGTGTAGCGGGTGCGCGGGTCGCCCGTGGCCGCGTTGTGGACGGCGGGGAAGGCGGCCGCCTCGCGCAGCCGCCCGGCCGCGGCGAGGTCGCGGAGGTGGGTGGCGTACTCGCGGTCGGTCCAGAGCGAGTCGAGGGGGTTGCCCTCCTCGACGGTCCCGGGGATCAGCTCCACCATGAACTTGCCGGCGAGGGCCGAGCGGGCGGGCCAGCCGTCGGCGCGTACCGCCGAGTCGAGGTCGGCGTGGGAGCCGACGATGTCGGCGGGGCGCAGCAGGGCGTCGCCGAGCTTCGCGGTGAGCAGGGCGTCCAGCTGGGCGGGTCCGCGGCCGTTGTTGGCCTGGAAGCCGTCCTTCATCTCGATCTTCAGCTGGATCGGCCGGTGGCCCGGGTGCGCGTCGTGCCAGGCCTTGATGTCGGAGAGACAGCCGGCGAGGTCGCGGTTGCGGGACTTGGTGCGCAGTTCGGAGGCGTTCGCCGCGTTCTCGCAGTTGTTGTCGTTGCCGATCGGATTGCTGTGCGAGACGCGCCAGGAGGCGCCGAACACATTGGTCCACACGTCGAGTTCGAGCATTCCGGCGCCGGAGTCCAGCGCGTCGGCGAAGTAGGTGTACTTGGCCTTGTCGTAGGAGTTGTGGACCCCGACCGAGGTGCTGGCGGAGTACGAGAGGTCCGCGGCGGTGGCGCCGGGGGCCGTGGTCAGAGCGAGGGCTCCCGCCATCGCCACCGCGATCCCGGTGCGCGTCAACACCCTCACATGTCTGTACATGCTCCCCTGCCTCCTGCGTCTCGGTGGTCAACCGACGTGCAGCGTAGGGGTGTTGGGTGACATCCGGAAGATCCCGCGGTGAAGGACGACGGGCGACGACGACACGTGCGCAAGACGGATGCCGTCACACCGCTTCCCTCCAGTCCGACCAGTCGGTACGTTCGGGTCCGGAGTCCCGATGGATGACGGAGGTCCCATGACACAGCCCGCGCCGCCGCGCGTTCACGGCCACTGCGACGCCCGCTTCGCGGCGGTGCGCACCGCGTTCGAGGAGAACTTCCGGGATCGCGACGAGCTCGGCGCGGCCGTGACCGTCACGCTCGACGGCGAGACGGTGGTCGACCTGTGGGGCGGCTGGGCGGACGCGGCGCGCACCCGGCCCTGGGAGCGCGAGACGCTGGTCAACGTCTGGTCGACGTCCAAGGGCCCGACCTCGCTGTGCGCGCACATCCTGGCCGATCGCGGGCTGCTCGACTTCGACGCCCCGGTGGCCGCGTACTGGCCGGAGTTCGCGGCGGCGGGCAAGGAGTCCGTGCTCGTACGGCATCTGCTGTCGCACCGCGCGGGGCTGGCCGGGCTGCGCGAGCCGCACGACCTGGCCCAGCTGTACGACTGGGAGCTGACCGTGGAGCGGCTGGCGGCGCAGGAGCCGTGGTGGGAGCCGGGGACCCGGTCCGGGTACCACGCGCTCACCTTCGGCCATCTGGTGGGAGAGGTGGTGCGGCGGGTCTCCGGGCTGCGGCCGGGGGCGTTCCTGGAGCGGGAGGTGACCGGGCCGCTCGGGATCGACTTCACCATCGGGCTGCCGGAGAAGGAGGCCGAGCGGGTGGCCGAGCTGGTGCATCCGCCGGTCGCGTCGCGCAGTGAACAGGCGGCGATCTTCGCCCAGCTGGCGCCCGCGGCGGTCGCCGCCCTCGCCAATCCGCTGGTCGGCGCCACCGAGGCCAACACGGACCGGTGGCGGGCGGCCGAGATACCGGCGGCCAACGGCCACGGCACGGCTCGCGCGATCGCCGCGCTGTACGGGATCTTCGCCGGGCGCGGGGCGTACGGCTCCCGGCAGGTGCTCTCCCCACAGGCCGCGGAGCGGGTGCGCGAGGGGCAGGGCAGCTGCCGGGACCTGGTGCTCGGCGCCGGGTTCGAGCACGAGACGGAAACCGGCCTCGGGCTGTGGCTGAGCGGGCCCAACGGCTCCTACGGTCCCAACCCGAGGGCTTTCGGACACGACGGCTTCGGCGGCTCCTGCGGTCTCGCCGACCCGGAGTCGGGCCTCTCCCTGGGGTACGTCATGAACCGGATGGGCCCGCACATCGCCGACGACCCAAGGAAGATGGCGCTCGTGGACGCCCTGTACAGCGCGCTCTGAGCGCGCCCGCGACGCCCGGCGGGTGCGGGCTGAAACCGGCCGAACCGGCCGACCGCCCTTCCCTCGTGGTTTAGACCAATGCTAGATCTGGTGGCGCACAGAGCCCGCACGGCTACTTCTTGTCACCACGATCAGCACGCTCACCACGGTCACCTCTCAGGAGGCGCGGACATGGCCCGCACCACCAGTCCAACCAGCACTCACCCGTCCGACCAGGAGCCCCGCTACGCGCGGATCGCCGCGCAACTGCTCGGCGAACTGCGCGACGGGACGGTTCCACCCGGTGAACGACTGCCGGGAGAAAGGGAGTTGGCCTCACGCTTCGGCGTCAGCCGCGAGACGGTGCGGCAGGCGCTGCAGCGGCTGCGGCGCGACGGGCTCGTCTCCACCGACCGGCGCGGCAGCCACGCCACCCTGCCCGGCACCACCGCCGAGCACATCCCCTCGCTCGACTTCCCCGTCGGCGCGCACACCGCCGAGCCGTGCGCCGTCCACCGCGCCAGCATCACCTGGGAGGCTCCCCCGCCCGAGCACGCCGAGGCACTGGGGCTCGCGCCGGCCCGGCCGACCCTCGTGCATCGCTACGAGTCGGCCGCGGCGGACGGCAGCGGACTGCGTACGGCCTTCACCTCGTTCTCCGCCGTCGCCGTGACCGAGGTCGAGGAACTCGCCCGCTACCGCGACCGCGCGGACGGCTCCGCGTCGGCGCAGCTGCGGCGGGCCTACGACTGGATGCGCAAGGCCGGGCTGACCCTGCACCACCGGGACGCGATCACACGGCTCCCGCAGTCCGTGCGGGTCACCCGGCGCGTGCACGACCAGTACGACCGGCTCCTGGAGATCACCGAACTGGTGGTGGAGGCACAACAGGACGCCCTGGTCTACGAGTTCGTACTGCCGGCGGCGGGGTGAGACCGGTCCGGGGATGCAGTCACGTGACAGATCCCAGGAGCGCCGTACGCGACTACGTTCGAGACATGACCACCAACGACGCACAGCAGATCGAGCGGGCCAACTCCACGGGCCGCCTCCCGGTCGTCTTCGTCCACGGCCTGTGGCTGCTGCCGAGCAGCTGGGACCGCTGGACCGCGCACTGCGAGCAGGCGGGCTACGCGCCGGTCTCCCTGTCCTGGCCCGACGACCCCGACACGGTCGAGGAGGCCAACGCCCACCCGGAGGTCCTCGCCGGCAAGACGGTCGGGCAGGTCGCCGACCATCTCGAGACGCTGATCGGCGGCCTGGAGAAGAAACCGGCGGTCATCGGCCACTCCTTCGGTGGGCTGCTCACCCAGATCCTCGCCGGCCGGGGCCGGTCCGCCGTCTCGGTGGCGATCGACCCGGCACCGTTCCGGGGTGTGCTGCCGCTGCCGGTCTCGTCGCTGCGCTCCGCCGCCCCGGTCCTGGGCAACCCGGCCAACCGGCACCGGGCCGTCCCGCTCACCTTCGACCAGTTCCGCTACGGCTTCGCCAACGCGGTGAGCGAGGAGGAGGCCAAGGAGCTGTACGACACGTTCGCCGTACCCGCGCCGGGCGCCCCGCTCTTCCAGGCCGCCACCGCGAACTTCAACCCGTGGACCGAGGTCAAGGTCGACACGGAGAACCCCGACCGCGGCCCGCTGCTGATCATCTCGGGCGAGAAGGACCACACCGTGCCGTGGGCGATCGCGAACGCCTCGTACAAGAAGCAGCAGCACAACCCGGGCGTCACCGAGATCACCGAGATCCCGGGCCGTGGACACGCGCTGACCATCGACCACGGCTGGCAGGAGGTCGCCGACACCGCGCTGGAGTTCGTCCGCCGCTTCGCCTGACCTCCCGCGACAGCGCGGGTCAGCCGGAACCGGAGGCGGCGTCCGAAGCGGCGGCGGAGGCACCGCCGCTTCGGGTGGCCACGACCATCCGGCAGCGCGGGCTGCCGTCACGCCGCCACCCGAACTCGGGCAGCGCCAGGAGCTCCACCTCGAACCCCGCCCGCCTCAGCTCCCGCTGTACGTCGCCGAGCCGGAACGCCCGGTAGTACATGACGAACGGTGGCCGCCAGACGGCGTTGCGCACCCGCATCGCCGTGTCGAAGCCCAACAGGGCCCAGTACCAGGGCGAACTCGGGCGCGGCGGGGCCGTGACGGGGAACGCGAAGCGCCCGCCCGGTCGCAGTGCGGAGTGGACCTGGGCGAACAGACCCGGCAGCTCGCGCGGCAGAAAGTGCCCGAACGCGCCGAAGCTGACCACGAGGTCGAAGACGGGGCCGAAGGGCAGGGCACGCGCGTCACCCCGTACCCACGCGAGGCGCGGCGGCATCCCCTGGTCCGCGCCCTCGTACGATCCGGGGCTCGCCCCCGCTCGCGCGCCGGGCCGCGGGCGCGTCCGGGCGCCGGGGAGCGCGACCCCCGGCGCGTCCGCTTCGGTACGCTTCAGTCCCCCCGTACCCGTCCGCTCCCGCCCCACGGCCAGCATCCCCGCGCTGATGTCGACCCCGGTGACCCGACCCCGGCACAGTCCGCTCAGCACCTCCATGCCCGCGCCCGTGCCGCAGCACAGGTCGAGACCGTGGTCGAACGGGCCGATGGGGAGCAGTGCACGGGCCACGGCGTCGAGGATCGCGTCCGGAGTCCGGAACGGCGTGTGATCGAACTTGGGTGCGAGCAGGTCATAGCCGTGCTCGACGGAGGACAGTGCCTGCGTGGCCAGTTCGCGGAGGGTGGGACCTTGCGGGGTGAACATCGCTCTCAGCTTAGGGGCAGCGCGCGCCCCGGGCGCCGGTCTAGGGTCCCGTTCATGACTTCGTTCCGTCCCGCCCCCGCCTGGCTGGCCGACGCCGTCTTCTACCAGATCTATCCGCAGTCCTTCGCCGACTCGAACGGCGACGGCATCGGCGACTTCAACGGGATCGCCGAGCGCCTCGACCACCTCGCGTGGCTGGGCGTGAACACCGTGTGGCTGAACCCGTGCTTCGTCTCACCGTTCCGCGACGCCGGGTACGACGTCAGCGACTACCTGGCCGTCGCGCCGCGTTACGGCTCCGTCGACGACCTGGCCAAGCTGGTCGACGAGGCCGGCCGGCGCGGCATCCGGGTCCTGCTGGATCTCGTGGCAGGGCACACCTCCGACGAGCACCCGTGGTTCAAGGCCGCCGCGCACGATCCGGCCGACGACCGGTACATCTGGGCGGCCGAGGGCCGTCCCGACGGCTTCGTCCCCTCCCCCGGCACCCGCCCGGGCGCGTACCTGCCGAACTTCTTCGCCTTCCAGCCCGCCCTCAACTTCGGCTACGCGCGGACGAATCCGGCCGAGCCCTGGCGCCTGCCGGTCGACGCCGAGGGGCCGCGCGCCAACCGGGCGGCGCTGCGCACGATCATGGACCACTGGCTGGGTCTCGGCCTGGCCGGCTTCCGTGTCGACATGGCCGCCTCGCTCGTCAAGGACGATCCGGACAAGACGGAAACCGCCAAGGTCTGGGCCGAGTTGCGCCACTGGCTGGACGGCGCGCATCCGGACGCGGTGCTGCTCTCGGAGTGGGGCGAGCCGGAGGTGTCCGTCCCCGCGGGCTTCCACGCGGACTTCTTCCTCCAGTTCGGCGGCCCCACCGACGGCCTCGCCCTGCGCTCGCTGTGGAGCAACGGCGAGGGGACGGTCAACGAGAGCTGGGACCCGCTCGACTGCTTCTTCGACCGGAGCGGCCGGGGTTCGCCGCGCCCCTTCCTCGAAGCCTGGGAGAAGGCGTCCACCGCGCTCGGCGCGAGCGGTTTCATCTCCCTGCCCACCGCCAACCACGACTTCTCCCGCCTCAACTGCGGCCCGCGCACACCCGAGCAGCTGCCCGCCGCCTTCGCGTTCCAGCTCACCTGGCCGACGCTCCCGGCGATCTACTACGGCGACGAGATCGGCATGCGCTACCTTCCGGGCCTGCCCGACCAGGAGGGCAGCGTCCTCGGCCCTCGCTACAACCGCGCGGGCTCCCGCACCCCGATGCAGTGGGACGAGGGCCCGAACGCCGGTTTCTCCACCGCCGCGCCGGACCGCCTCTACCTCCCCGTCGACCCGTCGCCCACCCGCCCGACCGTCGCCGCCCAGCGCGCCGACGAGGCCTCGCTCCTCCACCTCGTACGCCGCCTCATCACCCTGCGCACCCACACCCCGCAGCTCGGCTCCCGGGGCTCGGTGGAGGTGCTGCACGCCGGCCATCCGTTCGTGTACCTGCGCGGCGGAAGGTACCTCGTGGTCATCAACCCACGGGAGCGCGAGGCGAGTTGCGCCTTCGACGGTGCCCGCATCGGGGTGCCCCTGGAGGCCGACGGGGTCACGGTGAACGGCTCCACGATCACCGCCGAAGGCTTCGCCTACGGCGTCTTCGATCTGGGCCCCGACCGCTAGTCGCCGTCCCTGCCCTCGTCCAGGAACGCGCACACCGCCTCCGTGAACCGCTGAGGCGCCGCGCTGTGGATGAGGTGTCCGACGGGGATCGTGACGACTCGCCCGCCGGGGACGCGGCGGGCGAGTTCGGCGATCCCGTCCTGCGGCACATGGCTGGCGGGTCCGCCGGCCAGTACCAGGGTGTCGGCGGTGATCCTGCTCAGCCCCTCGAGCCAGGCCGGGTCTGGCGTGTCGATCTGCCTTCTGACGGCCACCACCATGTCCCAGTCGAAGGTGAGCTCGCCGTCCGGCCTGGTCGGGGTGGTCCTCTCGCGGGGCCGCGGAACCGGCACGTCCTCCAGGACGAGCCGGCTCACCCGCTCCGGTCGCTCCTGCGCGAGCAGGTAGGCCACGACACCGCCCATGGAGTGTCCGATCAGGTCCACCGTGCCGAGTCCCAGGACGTCGAGGAACCGGAGCACGTCGGCACGCATGAGTTCGAGCGAGTACTCCCCCGGCCAGTCGCTCCGCCCGTGGCCGCGCAGATCGAGAGCGTACACCCGTCGTCCGCGGGCGAGGGCGGGCATGACCTCGGCCCAGTCGGTGCTGTTCTCGCCGAGCGCGTGCAACAGGACGAGGGGCGGAGCGGACTCCTGCCCCCACACCTGGCAGACGAGCCGGACCCCGCCCCCATCGACCGTAAGGTGATCAACCATGCGGGAGAGGATATGCGTCGGCCGTCGCCCGCCGGGCACCGGCGTCGGACGCCCCCAGTGGCTCAGCCGACCGTGAGGACGATCGCGCCGGAGTAGGCGCCTCCTGCCTCGATGGCCGTCTGCGTGCCGTCGACCGTCATGGTCACTGACTTGCCGCTCGCCGCCCGCACCGCCGCGTCGGCGGCGAGCGTCAGCCTGGTCAGGTGGGAGGTGCCGGTCACGGTCCAGGTCGAGCCGCTGCTCAGCTGGACGATCACGCCGTTGTTGACGGCGGCCTTGACGGTGTTGGTGACCTGGCCCAGCTCGTAGAAGTTCGAGGAGTCGATCGTGTCGACGCGGTGCTTGGCCTCCGTGGCCGAGATGACGCCCTGCACGGTCGAGTCCTCGAAGGTGAGGACCATGTTCCTGCCCGCGCGCATGCCGTTGTAGAAGTCGCCCGCCAGCGCGATGGAGGTGAAGGTGGCGGCGCCGTCGGCCGTGTGGACCGAGGTCGGGTCGAAGGAGGTGTCCTTGGCGGGGTCGCCCGTGGGTTCGGTGTAGACGCCGACGTTCATCATCTTGCCGTCGACGTTCACCGGGCCCGGGTCGTCGCTATCGATCATCTGCAGGATGATCCCGTTGCCGGGGTTGAGCTGCGCGCCCTGCGAACCGTCCACCGTGATCGAGGTCTGCTGGCCCTTGTTGAGGAAGGTGGTCTGCGCGGAGGTGATGACCGTGCCGCCGTCCAGCTTCAGGGTGCCGGGGCCGAAGAACATGAAGCCGAAATGGCCCGAGTTGACGACCGTGATCCGCGCCGGGACAGCCGCCAGTTCGGCCTTGGTCAGGCCGAGACCGAGCGAGGAGTTGAGCGCCGCGACGGCTTCCCGGGTGCTGTCGCCGTAGTGGATCGAGGCGGCCGGGCCCGCGCAGATGGTGGCGTAGCTGCCGACGTCGAACTGCGAGCCGAGCACGCGGACGGTGGCGTCCCCGATGGCGTAGGTGCCGTAGCCGTACGTTCCCGTGTTGCCGACGCTGCTGTTGATCGCCGTCAGCTGGAGCCCGCTGCCGCCCTCCACCGACAGGGCTCCCCAGGTCTCCGACTGCACGGTCGAGTTGATGTACGTCGCCTTGGTGCCGGCGCCGATGAGGTTGGTGGCGCGGACATTGCCGTCGAGGCCCAGCATCCACGGCACGGACTCCATGTACGGGGTCTCCACGGTCGCCTGGTAGTCGGCGGGAAGCGTGCCGTTGCGGGCCCGCAGGCGGGAGTTCTTCACGATGACGTTGGCGCCGTCGTCCGCGACGACCGTCGTGCGGACCACGCCCTTGTTGGTGATCCTGGCGCCGTCCACGACGAGTGTCGTGGCGGAACCGGTACCGACGACCGCGGCGCCGTATCCCGCGAAGTCGCAACGCCCGTTGCCCGTGAGGGAGATGGCGGGGCTCTTGAGCGTGTAGGTGCCGTTCTTCACGAAGACACCGTCGAAGCACTCGCCGGTGGAGGTGATCGCGACGTTGCGGGCGAGGGTGTCGGTGAGCGTGCCGCCGACGACGCCGGACAGGACGGACCTGGCGCGGTCCACGCCGTCGGCGCCCACGTAAAGGGCCTGCCGGAAGGGGAAGGTGAGGGTCTGGTACGTGACCGCGTTGGCCTCCGCCACCGTGAGCACGATGTCGCCCTGGTAGGTGCCGGCGGAGATCAGCGTCTCGGTTCCGCCCGTCTCGGTGAGGAGCTGTCCGGTCTCGACCCCGTCGACGGTGAGGGTGACGCTGTACCCGTCGGGCGCGGTGACCTTTCCGCCTTCGGCTATGGACAGCTCGCTCACGCGCGTGGTCGCCGAGAGCGCGTACGTCTCGCCGGCCCCCACGGAGATCTTGTCCGCCCTGGTCGTCTTCGCCGTGGGTCCCGCGGCCAGGGCGGGGGCCGCCGAAGCGAGCACGGCTCCGGCCGTGGCCGTACCGGCGATCAGGAACGAACGTCGGGTGATCAGCGTCATTGCATGCCTTCCCAGAGATCGAGTGCGCCGTCGCGCAGCGTGACCGGCCGACCGTCGGACTCATGGGGGCGACAGCTCGGGCGGAGGCACCAAAGGTGCGCGTGAGAAAGTCAATCAGCCCTGTGTACAAGGGAGTAGCCACCTTGTGGACACATACCGGAGGGCGATGTCTCGGATCGCGCGGCCCGCTTCATGGCGGTCACACAGTGTGTTCACAGACGGGTCGGCGGGGACCGCATGCCGGTGCGGCGGACGACCTGGGACCGTCCGCCGGACCGTGCTCGCCGCGCCCGGGACTACGCCGGTGCGACCATCCCGGCCGACAGGTCGATGTCCGCCCCGCACAGCCCCGGCATCGCGAGCATCGCCACCAGCGCCCGGGCGACCTCGTCCTCCTCCACGAGCCGGCCCAGGGCGGCGCGCGAGGCGAAGTCCCGCTCGGCGGCCTCGACGCTCGTCCCGGTCAGCTCGGCCGTCAGCCGGAAGTTGCGGGCCATGCGCGGGCCCCGAACCGGCCCGGGGGAAAGGGAGTTGACCGCGACGCCATGCGGCCCGACCTCGCCCGCCAGCGTCCGGGTCAGACCGAGGAGCGCCATCTTGGAGGCGGTGTACGGGGTGCGGTTCAGCAGCGGCCGCTTCCCGCTCACGGAGGCGATGTTGACGATGTCACCGCCGCCGACCGCGATCATGGGCGGCAGGAAGGCCCGGCACATCAGGTACGCCCCGCGGACGTTGACGGCGAACACCTCGTCCCACTCCTCGGGTTCCATGTCGGTGAGCGGCCGTACCGGTCCCGCGACTCCGGCGTTGTTGACGAGCAACGACACCTCCTCGTCGGCGAGTTCCAGGGCCAGGGCGCGCACCGACTCCGGGTCGCGGACGTCACACGCCGCCGTTCGGGCCCCTCCGCCCTCCTTGGCCACCAGCGCCGCGGCGTCGGCGAGAGCCCGCTCGCCGCGGCCGACGAGGATCACCCGTGCCCCGGCTCCCGCCAGGGCGAGCGCGAAGGCCCGCCCCAGCGGTCCGCCGCCGCCCGTGATCAGCGCCGTACGTCCGTGGAGGGTCATGCCTCGTTCCACGGCAGTTCGTCGCCCGCCGCCTTCGCCGCCCGTACGTCACCGGAGCGGGCGTGCCCCTCGAACAGCTCGACGCGGGAGGCGCGCCCGCACAGCCGGCCGAGCAGGGCCCCCGAGCCGGAGTCCGTGACCTCCTGGTAGGTGACCGTCTTGAGGTACTTCCCGACCCACAGGCCGCCGGTGTAGCGGGCGGCACCCCGGGTCGGCAGCACATGGTTCGTGCCGATGACCTTGTCGCCGAAGGACACACAGGTGCCCTCGCCCAGGAAGAGCGCGCCGTACTGCGTCATCCTGCGCAGGGCCTCGCGCGGCTCGGCGGTCAGGACCTCGACGTGCTCGAAGGCGAACGCGTCGGCGAGCGTGTACAGCTCGTCGAGGGAGTCCACGACGTGCACCTGCCCGTGGTCGCGCCAGGCGGGCCCGGCGAAGTCGCGCGTGGGCATGCCGGGGAGGAGTCGCTCGACCTCGGCGACGGTCTTCTCGGCGACCTCGCGGGAGGTGGTGATCAGAACGGCCGGGGAGTCGGGTCCGTGCTCGGCCTGGGAGAGCAGGTCGACGGCGCACACGAAGGGGTCGGCGGCGCTGTCGGCGAGGACCAGGATCTCCGTCGGGCCCGCGAAGAGGTCGATGCCGATCTCGCCGAACAGCTGCCGCTTGGCCTCGGCGACATAGGCGTTGCCCGGCCCGGCGATCAGGTTCACCGGCTCCATCGTGTCCGTGCCGACGGCCATCGCGGCGACGGCCTGCACCCCGCCCAGCAGCCAGATCTCGTCCGCGCCCGCGAGATGCGCGGCGGCGACGGTGGCCGCGGGGATCTCGCCGTGGATCGGGGGCGTACAGGCGACGACCCGCGGCACGCCCGCGACCTTCGCCGTGACGATGGTCATGTGCGCGGACGCGGTGAGCGGGTAACGGCCACCGGGGATGTACGCGCCTGCCGCCCGCACCGGGATGTGCTTCTGCCCGAGCCTGACGCCCGGCAGGGTCTCCACCTCGAACTCGCCCATCGAGTCGAGCTGGTGGCGGGCGAAGGAGCGCACCTGGTCGTGGACGAAGCGGATGTCGTCGATGACCTGCCGCGGGACCGAGGCGACGATCTTCTCGATCTCCTCGGCGGAGAGCCGGAAGGAGTCGGGGCTCCACCGGTCGAACTTCTCGGAGTACGCGCGCACGGCCGCGTCGCCGCGCTCGCGGACGTCCGCGATGACGCCCGCCACGGTCTCGCGCACCTGGTCGAGAGAGGTGGTGACCTCCGCCCCCGGTACGGCGTGCTTCAGGATCGTTGCCACAACTGGGCCTTTCTGCGGGTGGTTGACGGCGGTCGACGGCTACACGGGGGGTGCGACGAACAGCACGTCGGGATCGTTGAACTGCTCCTTGGCGACCGACTCGCTCATCGGGTCGGCGGTGCCCCACTGGTCCTGGGTGATCGGATCGTCCACGTCGTGGCGGCCCGGGTGCCACAGGTCCTCCTCCAGGACGGCGAGTTCGGTCGTGTACTCGACCGTGTTGCCGTGCGGGTCGTGAAAGTAGGAGAAGGTGTTGTCGCCCGCGAGATGGCGGCCCGGCCCCCAGGTGAGCCGCGTCCCGGCGCGCAGCGCCCGCCCCGTACCCCGCATGTACTCCTCCACCCCGCGCATCTCGAACGAGGCGTGGTGCAGGGAGACATGGGGTCCGCGTGCAATGGCGAAGGAGTGGTGGAGCGGGCTGCACCGCAGGAAGTACATGAGGTCGCCCATGTGCGCCGAGTACAGGGTGTCGGTGAGCCGGAAGCCGAGGTGCCGGACGTAGAAGTCCTTCAGCCCCTCCGGGTCCTGCGAGTTGACCACGCAGTGCGAGAGGCGCACCGGGATCGCCTCGCGCTCCTCGATCCTGCGGTGCGCACGCGTCTCGACATCGGCCGACACCTCCACGACCCGGCCGTCCGGGTCGAAGAAACGGAAGCCGTAGCCGCCCCCCGGAGTGTCCAAAGCCCCCGGCTCACCGATGAGTTGGACTCCGGAACGCCCGAGTCGCAGATGCAGCTCGTCCACGGCGGCCGGTGAGACGGCGCCGAAGGCGACCAGGTCCATCCGCTTCCGCTCGTCCTCGCGGATACGGACGATGTACTGCTCGGGGCTCCCCTCGGCGGCGAAGAAGGCGATCCCGCTGTCGCCGGCGACCTCGGTCAGACCCCAGGTGGCGCCGTAGAAGGCGCGCTGCCGTGCGAAGTCCGGTACGGCCAGGTCGACATGGCGGAGATGGGTGATGGGCTGGAAGGTGCTGGTCACTGTCCGCTCCTGACGGTGTTGCGCTGGTGGCCGAGGCCCGTGATCTCCGCCTCCATGACGTCTCCGGGCTCGAGGAAGACACCCCAGTGCGCGCCGTTGCCCGCCGGGGAACCGGTGAGCAGCAGATCGCCGGGGCGCAGCGTGGTGGTTGTGGAGACGTAGGCGATGAGCCGGGGAATGTCGAAGATCATGTCCTTGGTGGACTCGTCCTGGCGCACGATCCCGTTGTGGCGCAGGGTGATCCGGACGTCCGCGTCTTCGGTGGGGTTGCCGACGAAGGCGGCCGGTACGAGGAAGGGGCCGGTCGGCAGGAAGGTGTCGGCGTTCTTGGCGGTGAACCAGTCGGTGCCGATCGCCTTGAGGTCGGGCCGGTAGAGCCGGTCGCGGGTGGTGAGGTCGTTGCAGATGGTGTAGGCGGCGACGTACGACATCGCGTCCTCGGCGGGGATGTGTTTGCCCGTCCTGCCGATGACGAGGGCGAGTTCGAGTTCCCAGTCGTGCTGCTCACCGAGCGCGGGCAGCACGATGTCGTCGTACGGGCCGCAGATCGCGCGGGGCGAGCCGAGGAAGACGTAGGGGACGCCGCTGCGGATCCGCTCGTCCATCATCCGCTCGGCGTCCGCGCGGGCCTCCTCGGGCGTGGCGCCGTGCACGCTCTCCTTCTCGGCGGCGACCAGGTCGACCACGTGCTTGCGGTAGTTGGCGCCGCTCTGCAGGACCTGGCCGGGCTCGATGGGGGCGAGGACGCGCAGGTCGGCGAGGCCGTGCCAGGCGCCGGCGCTCTCCTGGGCAAGGCCGGCCAGGCGTGGGAAGAGGGCCTCCCAGTCCTCGATGACCGCGCGCACGGACGGGGCCGCGTCGGACAGGTCACGTACCCGGGGCCCGACGACCAGGCCCGGGAAGACCCGGGAGCCGTACCCGAAGGTGCCGAGGGCGAACGGCCCGGTGTGGGAGGGAATTCGGTCGGGCACAGGCTGTCTCCTCGTACGGCGGATGGCTTGCCGTCGACGCTAGGCAGCGCGGGGGCGGGGCGGAAATGGCGATCCGCGATGCCTGCCATCAGGGGGCCGGAGGCCGTGTGATCAGCGGCCCATCGTCGTACGGGATGGATGACGTCCCCCTTGCCGATGCCTCGATCCGTTGACCCTGCAACGACCCTCCGAGCAGGCTCGGAGCACCATCGGACCTGAGGAGCGAGTGTGATCGTCGAGCATGCCGAACTGACCGTGGAAGCCGGTCGTGAGCGGGTTTTCGAGGCCGTCTTCGACAAGGCCCGCGAGGTGCTCGCCGAGGCGGACGGGTTCCGCTGGACCGAGCTGCTGCGCTGCGAGGAGCACCCTGACCGCTATCTGCTGCTGGTCGGCTGGACGTCCGTGGAGGCGCACGCGGTCGGCTTCCGCAGCTCCGAGCGCTTCCAGCGGTGGCGCGCCCTGGTCGGGCCGTTCTTCGCCGCGCCGCCCGCCGTCGAGCACTACCGCACGCTCGGCGGCCGCTTCACCGCCTGACCGCACCCCACCGCACCCCTGTTCTTCTTCTACGTTCGCAAGGATCGCCCATGCCCGTACACAAGGTGCTCGTCGTCGGCGGCGGCATCACCGGTAGCGTGCTGTCCCTCGCGCTCGCCCAGCGGGGCGCCGAGGTCGAGCTCGCCGAGATATCGCCCCAGTGGTTCGGTGTGGGCCACGGCATCACCGTCCAGGGCAACGCGCTCAAGGCGCTGCGCTCGGTGGGCGTGCTCGACCGGGTGCTCGCCCGGGCCGTCCCCTTCGACGTGATGCGGCTGCGCCGGGCCGACGGCGGACTGCTCGCCGAGCTGCGCACCCCGCACACCGGCGGTGCCGAACTGCCGTCGACGGCGGGCGCGCTGCGCTCGGACCTTCAGGACGCGCTGTGCGACGCGGTCCGCGCGCAGGGGGTGCGTGTCCGGCTCGCGCTGAGTGTGGCGAAGCTCGACCAGTCCCCCGGCCATGTGGACGTCACGTTCACCGACGGCACCAGCGGCCGCTATGACCTCGTGGTCGGCGCCGACGGCATCAACTCGCGGATGCGGCAGCTGATCGGCATCACCACCGGGCCCCGCCCGGTGGGTATGTCGATCTTCCGGGTGGTCGCGCAGCGGCCGCCCGAGATGGACTGCGCGGAGGTGTACTACGGCGGTCCGCGCTACAAGGCCGGCTACAGCCCGATCTCGTCCGACCAGTGCTACGCCTACCTGCTCGACGAGAACCTCGACGCCTCGCTGATCGGTCCGCGCGCCCCGCTGTCGCTGCTGCGTGAGCGCGGCGCCGGGTACGGCGGCACCTGGGGCAGGATCCTCGCCTCGCTGCCGGAGGACACCCCGGTCGACTACCGGTGGATCGAGGCGATCCTCGTCGACGAGCCCTGGTACCGGGGCCGTACGGTGATCATCGGGGACGCCGCGCACGCCTGCCCGCCGCTGATCGCGCAGGGCGCCGCGATGTGCGCCGAGGACGCGGTCGTGCTCGCGGAACTCGTCACCGGCGGGGCGCCGCTGGACGAGGCGCTCGACACGTTCATGGCGCGCCGGCTGCCCCGGGTGCGGGTGGTGCTGGAGAACTCGCTGCGGCTCGCCGACTGGGAGATCCACCCGCAGACGCCCGGCGCGGACCCCGGCCGGATCATGTCGGAGACCCTGGACTATCTGACGGCCGCCGCATGAACGTTCCCGTCGTGGACTTCCACGGTCACCTCGCCGTCCCCGCCGCCGACGCGCTGTGCGCGGGCACACCCGGCCTGGCCGCCGAGCTGGCCGCCGAACAGCGGGCGCACTCCCCCACGTCACTGGCGGTCAACCGCGCCCAACTTCAGCGTGTCGCAACGAAGTTGACGGACGTCACGACCAGGCTCGCCGACCTGGACGCGATGGGGGTCGACCTCCAGGTGGTCGGCCCGATGCCGATGCACCACTACTGGGCGGACGCGGATCTCGCCGTACGCCTGGCGCGCACGGTCAACGAAGCCGTGGCGGCGCACTGCGCGGTGGCGCCGGAGCGGCTGTACGGGCTGGGCACGGTCCCGCTCCAGCATCCCGGCCTCGCGGTCGCGCTCCTCGACAAGGCGGTCACGGAGTACGGCCTGTACGGGATCAGCGTGTCCACGACCGTGGACGGCCGGGAACTCGCGGACCCCGCGCACGATCCGGTGTGGCAGCGGGCCGAGGAGCTCGGCGCGGTCGTCTTCGTGCACCCCTGGGGCTGCTCGCTCGGGGAACGGCTGGCCACGCACTACCTCGGCAACACGGTCGGGCAGCCCCTCGAGACGACGGTCGCGCTCTCGCACCTCATCTTCACCGGTGTCCTGGACCGCTTCCCGCGCCTCAAGCTCGTCGCCGCGCACGGCGGGGGTTATCTGCCGACGTACATCGGCCGTTCCGATCACGCCTGGCACATGCGCGAGGACGCGCGGGGCTGCGCGCGGCCGCCGAGCGCGTATCTGCGGCGCATGTGGTTCGACGCGCTCGTCTACACCCCGGGCGGACTGCGCCATCTGGTCGAGGAGGTCGGCGCGGACCGGGTCGTCCTCGGCACCGATCACCCCTTCGACATGGGCGTCGAGGACCCGGTGGCCCGGCTGGACGCCGCCGGGCTGTCCCCGGCCGGCCGTGCCGCCGTCGCCGGGGGCAACGCTCTCGGCCTGCTGCAGAAAGGACGTACTCGATGAGCCTGGGTCCGATTGAGGAAGAGCTCGCCAAGGCCCGTTCCGCCTACCGGAACTGGGGCCGGTGGGGTGAGGACGACGTGCTGGGGACGCTCAATTTCATCGACGACGCGATACGGGCGCACGCGGCGGGCCTGGTCCGGCGGGGCCGGTCGTTCTCGCTCTCCCAGGAGTTCAACGAGAGGGGCCCGCAGCGCGGTTTCCGTGGCCGGATCAACCCCGTGCACTACATGAAGGACACCGGTTCGGACGCGGCTGCCGGGACGCAGGGCTTCCCGCACGGATTCGGGGGCGCCGACGACCATGTCGTGATGCCGCTCCAGGCCTCCACCCAGTGGGACGGCCTCGGCCACATCTACGACAACAAGCAGGCCTGGAACGGCCGTCCGTGCACCATCGTCAACGGCGACGGGGACTCGGTCACCGGCATCGAGCACATGAAGGACGCCTTCACCGGGCGCGGGGTCCTGCTCGACGTGGGCCGCGCGGTCGGCGACGAACACGGCGAACTCCCGGACGGTTTCGCGATCCTGGAGGAGCATCTGCGCGCCACGATCGAGGCGCAGGGCGCCACCTCGTCCGTACGGCGCGGCGATCTGGTCCTCATCAGGACAGGGCAGTTGGGGCGGGTACGGCGACTCGGCGCGTGGGGCGGGTACGCCGCCGGGGACGCCCCGGGACTCTCCTTCACCACGCTCGGCTGGCTGCACCGTACGGAGATCGCCGCGATCGCCTCCGACACCTGGGGACTCGAAGTACGCCCGTACGAGTTCGCCCAGCCGGCGATGTCCCCGCTGCACCAGATCGCGATCCCCAACATGGGCCTTCCGCTGGGTGAGATGTGGGACCTGGAGGAGCTGGCCGAGGACTGCGCCGCCGACGGTGTCCACGAGTTCCTGCTGATCGCGGCTCCGCTGCCGGTCACCGGCGCGGTGGGCGCCCCTGTCAATCCGATCGCGATCAAGTGAGTACGCGCGTGCACATCGACCGTTTCTCAGGCACCCTCCACTTCCCCGGCGACGAGGACTTCGAGGAGGCGTGTTTCGGCCGGGTCTTCAACGCCCGCCGCCCGTCGGACCGTACCCCGGCCGCCGTGCTGATGGCCGGGTCCGAACAGGACGTCGTCGACGGCGTACGACTCGCCTTGGAGCGGGGCTGGCAGGTCGCCGTCCGTTCCGGCGGGCACAGCTGGGCCGCCTGGTCGGTGCGCGAGGACGCGCTGCTGATCGACCTCGGGGGCCTGCGCGAGATGGCGTACGACCCGCGGACCGGGATCGTGACGGCGAGCCCCGGCATCAAGGGCGGCGACGAACTCAACCCGTATCTCGGAGAGTTCGGGCGCTTCTTCAACGGCGGGCACTGTCCCTCCGTCGGCATCGGCGGCTTTCTGCTCCAGGGCGGACAGGGCTGGAACGCGCGCGGCTGGGGCTGGGCGGCCGAGAACGTCGTCGCGATCGACGTCGTCACCGCCGAGGGCGAGCTGGTGCGTGCGGACGAGGCGCACCACGGCGATCTGTTCTGGGCGGCGCGCGGCGCGGGCCCTGGCTTCTTCGGGGTCGTCACCCGCTTCCATCTGCGCACCCGCCCGCTGCCGAAGCATCTGGCGCACACCGTCCACGCGTACCCGCTGGACCTGTTCGACGAGGTCATGACCTGGCTGCACGGTATGCACCACACCGTCTGCGACCTGGTCGAGATCGTCGCCCTGACACAGACGCCGCCCGCCGGGGACGGTCCGGTGCTGCTGGTCACGGGCGTGTCGATGACCGACACCGCCGAGGAGGCCGCCGAGGCGCTGGCCCCGCTGCACGCCAACCCGTACGCGGACCGGGCGCTGCTGCGGATCGAGGCGCGGCCGACGACCCTCGCCGAGCAGCTTCAGGGCCAGCGCCTCGCCAACCCCGAGGGGCACCGCTATCTCGTCGACAACGCCTGGCTGACCGGGTCGGCCGCCGAGGTCGTGCCGGCGATCCGCAAGGCGTTCACCGAGCAGCCGACCCGGCAGACCTTCACCATCTGGTTCTCGATGGCCCCGCTGCGTGAACTCCCGGACATGGCCTTCTCGTTGCAGTCCGAGATCTACTGCGCCACCTATGTCATCCACGACGATCCCGGACGCGACGCCGAGCTGCGCGGCTGGCTCGGCGAGGCGATGGCGGCGATGCGGCCGGTGACCGTCGGCCAGTACCTCGGGGACTGCGACTTCACCGTGCGGCAGCTGAGGTTCATGGGGGACCCGCAGTGGGAGCGGCTTCGGGAGATCCGGGCGGCTCGCGACCCGAAGGGCCTCTTCGTGGGCCATCTGAGCGCCGGGACCGTCACCAACACCAACGACTGGGAGCGATAGGGCATGCGGTTCACGACATACGCGTACGAGGGGGTGGAACGCGCCGGGGTCGTGCGGGACGGGGTCATCCATCCGCTGCCGCCCGGCACGACCGTCCTGTCGCTCGTCGAGCAGGAGGCGCTGCATGCCGCGGGCGGCGAAGCGCTCTCCATCGAAAGTGACTTGACGGTGGATCAGGTACGGCTGCTTCCCCCGCTGAAGCCGCCGTCCATCCGGGACTTCGTCGGTTTCGAGGCGCACATCGAGGGGGTCGCCAAGTCGCTGGACGGTCTGGAGCAGGTGCCCGAGGAGTGGTACCGGGCGCCGAACTTCTACTTCACCAACCCGCACGCGGCCTACGGCGCGCACGACGACGTTCCGGTACCCGCGGGCTGCTCGGTGCTCGACTTCGAGCTGGAGGTGGGCGCGGTCGTCGGCCGCGCGGGCCGGGACCTCACGCCCGAGCGGGCCCGCGAGCACATCGTCGGCTATCTCGTCTTCAACGACTGGTCGGCGCGCGATCTGCAGAAACCGGAGAAGAACCTCGGTCTCGGCTTCTCCAAGGGCAAGGACTTCGCGAACACCCTCGGCCCGTATCTGGTCACGGCCGACGAGGTGGCGGACCGGCGCGACCCGGACGGCTTCCTCGACCTGGAGATGACGGTCACCCTGAACGGCGAGCTGATCGGCCGCGACACCCTCGCCAACGTCTCCTGGACCTTCGAGGAGATGGTCGCCTACGCCACCCGTGACACCTGGGTGCGCCCCGGCGACATCCTCGGCTCGGGCACCTGCGGCTGGGGGGCGCTCGCGGAGTTCTGGGGACGCGTCGGGGAACGGACGCCGCCGCCCCTGAAGCCCGGCGACGAGGTGACGCTCACCGTGGAGCGCCTCGGCAGCGTCTCCAACCGGATCGTCCCCGGGCGCAGGGACGTGTATCTGCCGCGGGCTCGCAAACGCGGCCGGACGCCCCGGCCGTAACCTTCCGTACCCCTTTCGACCTGCACACATCCAGGGATCCGATGGCAGCCATCGGATCCCTGTGAGTTGCCTCCGGGCCCTTCCTCGGCGGGAACCCGGTCGTTACGCTCCCGTTTCACCGAGCTTCAACGACGCGGCCGGAAGGAGACACACATGGGTCTCGGAGCGATCGACCTGAATCTCCTGGTGGCGCTGGAAGCCCTCCTGGAGGAGAAGAACGTCACCCACGCGGGGGTGCGGCTGTCCACCAGCCAGTCCGCGATGAGCGGCTCGCTGGCCCGGCTGCGGCGGCACTTCAACGACGAGCTGCTGGTGCGGGTGGGCCGCGAGTACGAGCTGACGCCGCTGGCCGAGCGCCTGCTGCCGGTCGTCCAGGCCTCCCTGCACAAGGCCGAGGAGGCGCTCTCGCTGACCCGGCACTTCGAGCCCGCACGCAGCCGGCAACGCTTCTCGGTGGTGATGTCGGACTATGTGATGACGGTGTTCGTGGAGCCGCTGCTGCGGGCCATCGCGCAGGAGGCGCCGGGCGTCCGCATCGACTTCCACCCCATCGTGGACGGGCAGTTGGAGACGGAGACCCATCTGCGCTGCCACGACCTGATGATCGTGCCGCTCGGTTACCAGCTGCCGGGCGTCAGCGAGACCGTGATGCACGACCGGTTCGTGTGTCTCGTCGACCCCGACAACCCGCGGCTGGTGGACGGGCGGCTCGCCCTGCGCGACCTGGCGGAGATGCCGCACGCCGCGTGCGGCATCGGCAAACTCACACCGGCCGACCGCCAGCTGGAGACCCTCGGCATCACGCCCAGGGTGCAGGTCAGTACGCCAGGCTTCAACGTGCTGCCGTTCCTGGTGAGCGGCACCGACCTGGTCGCACTGGTGCCCGAGCGGCTCGCCCGGCGCTACGAGGGCTTCGCCCGCTGTGCCGTCGTACCGACGCCGTTCCCGGACGTGCCGCTCGTGGAGGCCATGTACTGGCACCACAACCGGCACGCGGATCCCGCGCACCGGTGGCTGCGGGAGAAGGTCCGCAAGGTGGGCGCGTCACTGGACGATCCCGCGCCCGCGGAGATCGTCGACGCGGATGCCAGCCATGGCGAACGCGCGTTTCCGGAGCTGGCCCCGGCTTCCTAGCGTGGGGAGCGAACCCCCGCCCCCTTGGAGGAAGCCGTGAGCCGTACGCGCCTGGCCGGTCGTACCGTCGTCGTCACCGGAGCCGCACAGGGCCAGGGAGCCGTGGAGGTGGCCGCGGCTGCCCACGCGGGGGCCTCGGTGGTCGCCACGGACGTCCTCGACGAGCCCGGCGAGAAGCTCGCCGCCGCCCTGCGCGCCGACGGCCTCGACGTGCGCTACCGCCACCTGGACGTGTCGTCCCCGGACGACTGGGCGGCCCTGGCGGCCTCCCTGGAGGCCGTGCACGGGCTCGTCAACAACGCCGGGATCCCCATGCGGGCCCGCCTCGGCGCGGTCGAACTCGCCGACTGGAACCGGGCGTTCGCGGTGAACACCACCGGCCCGATGCTCGGCGTCCAGGCCCTCGCCCCGCTGATGCCCCCCGGGTCCTCGATCGTGAACGTCGGCTCGGTGGCCGGTCTCACCGCCCATCACGCGGTCGCGTACACGGCGAGCAAGTGGGCGCTGCGGGGCCTGTCGAAGGTGGCCGCGCTGGAACTGGCGCCGCGCGGTATCCGTACGAACGTGATCCACCCCGGTTATATCGAGACGCCCCTGATGGCGACGGCCAATCCGGTCTTCACGCGGGCGCACCTCTCGATGACTCCGCAGGGCCGCCCGGGCAGTTGCGAGGAGGTCGCTCCGCTGGTCGTGTATCTGCTCTCCGACGAGTCGTCCTACGTGAACGGCGCCGAGATCACCGTGGACGGCGGCTACTCCGCGCACGGCGGCGTGAAGGCGATCACGAACGCGCTCGACTCGGTGTGACCACCCGGCCCGGGGACGGTCGCAGCGGACGGGTCCTACGCCGATCGGCACTCCGCGAGCCGCTTCTCCAGAAAGCGCCGCTCGGCGGCGTTCTCCACGAGCTCCAGCGCCCGGCCGTACGCCTCGGCCGCCTCCGCCGGGCGTCCCATGCGGCGCAGCAGATCCGCGCGGGTGGCGGGCAGCAGGTGGTAGCCGTCCAGCTCGCCCTCCCGCTCCAGCTCCGCGACGAGCGCCAGCCCCGCTTCCGGGCCCTGGGACATGCCTACCGCCACCGCACGGTTGAGCCGCACCACGGCGGAGGGCACCAGGCGCGCCAGTTCCCCGTACAGCGCGGCGATGTCGGCCCAGTCCGTGTCCCCGGCCGTCGCGGCGGTGGTGTGGCAGGCGGCGATGGCGGCCTGGATCTGGTAGGGCCCCGGGCGTCCGCGGCGCAGGGCGCTCTCCAGGAGGGCGGCGCCCTCGTCGACGGCGGCCTTGTCCCAGGCCGTACGGTCCTGGTCCTCCAGCGTCACCAGTTCGCCGGCCGCGTCCACCCGGGTGGCGCGCCGGGCGTCGTGCAGCAGCAGGAGGGCGAGCAGACCGACGACCTCGGGTTCGTCGGGCATCAGACGGGCCAGGACCCGGGCGAGCCGGACGGCCTCCGCGCAGAGGTTCGTCCGCACCAGGTCGGCGCCGGACGTGGCGGCGTACCCCTCGTTGAAGAGCAGGTAAACCACGCCTAGGACGCCGGTGGTGCGTTCGGGCAGCAGATGCGCGGGCGGTACGCGGTAGGGGATGCCGGCGTTGCGGATCTTCCGTTTGGCCCGCACGAGGCGCTGCGCCATGGTCGCCTCGGGCACCAGGAAGGCGTGGGCGATCTCAGGGGTGGTGAGCCCGGCGAGGGTGCGCAGGGTCAGTGCCACCCGGGCCTCGATGGGGAGCGCCGGGTGGCAGCAGGTGAAGATGAGGCGCAGCCGGTCGTCCCGGACGCCGCTGTCGTCGCCGTCGTACTCCGGGTCGCTGGGCCCCTCGTCCCGTGCCAGCACCGCCGCCTCCCGCAGTTTCTGAGCCCCCACCGCCTCGCGGCGCAGCACGTCCAGGGCCCGGTGGCGTGCGGTCGTCGTCAGCCAGGCGCCGGGGCGGCGGGGCACTCCGTCGTGCCGCCACCGGTCCAGGGCCTGGGCGAAGGCGTCCTGGGCGCACTCCTCGGCGAGGTCCCAGTCGCCGGTCACCCGGATCAGGGTGGCGACGACCTGGCCCCATTCCTCGCGGAAGGCGGCGGCGACCGCCGCCTCCACGTCTCCGATGTCGTTCACTCCCAGACCGGCCGCACCTCGACCGAGCCGCCGGCCAGCGCCGCCGGATGCCGGGACGCGAGCGCGATGGCCTCGTCGAGGTCGGCGACCTCGATGAGGTCGAAGCCGGCCACGTACTCCTTGGACTCCACGAACGGCCCGTCGCTGAGCAGGACTTCGTCGCCCTGGACACGGACGGTGGTGGCGTCGGTGGAGGGCCGCAGCCGTGCGCCGCCCTTGACGATGTCGCGGCTTCGGACCTCGTCGATGTAAGAGATGAAGCGGGGGTCGTCGGCGATCTGCGCGGGGCTCAGCTCCTCGCCGCCGATGGGGGTGCAGATGAACAGGACGTACTTCATGACCGGACCTCCTCGATGCCCGCGTCGAACGGGACCGACGCGTGCTCGTGGGCGATCTGCCAGCGGTCTCCCACGGCTCGGTAGCCGGTCGTCACGCGCACCGTGCTGTCCAGCGGCTCCCCCGTGGTGAACGTGCCCCGGATCCGGACGAGCCCGTGGCTGAAGGCGACGCTCTCGTCGACGCGGAGACGGAAGGCGAGCACCTCGCGGCGCACGGGCCCGGTCACGGTGGAGTAGAACCATTCCTGGGCCTTGCGGAGAGCGTCGGTTCCGCTTTCCTCCAAGCCGCTCATCGGGTGGAACACCTCCGTGTCCGGCGTGTAGCAGGCCAGCCACCGGTCGACGTCCCGCTCACGGAAGGCCGCGGTCAGCTCGTCGTCGAGTCGGCGGATCTCCCCCTCGGCGTCCTCGTCCTCCCAGAACGCGCGCACCTCCATGGCCCCGATGGATGCCACAGGGTGCTTGGCGGCCGCCTCGATGGCCTCTTGCATGCTGTCGCACTCGAGGATGTCGTATCCGGCGACGTACTCCTTCGTCTCCGCGAACGGCCCGTCGGTGCGCAGCACCTCGCCGCCGCGCACCCGTACGGTGACGGCGTCCGAGGGCAGCCGCAGGCGGTGGCCGTGCAGACGGACACCGCTTTCGCCGAGTTCGTCGACCCACGGTTCCACGGGCGCCATGCCCGACGCGTCGGCGGTGTCGTCGCCGCAGACCAGCAGCATGTACTTCATGGTTCCTCCCGGTGCTCATGAACTTCCTACACCCCACCGACGAACGGGACCGCGCCGAATCGACACCCTGGTCACACGAAGAGGCCGGGACCCGGGTCCCGGCCTCTTCGTGAAGATCCGCGCTACGCGGTGGCCGTCCGCACCGACGTCTCGCCGCCGGCGCCGGCGCCGACCGCCGCTCGGGCGGTGTTCTTGCGCACCAGCAGCAGGGTGACCAGCGCGCCGAGCAGGGAGGCGCAGCCGCAGATCACCACGCCGAGGGCCATGCCGTGGCCGAGCGCGGTCCGCGCGGCGGCCCTGGCGCTGTCGCTGCCCGCGTTGACCACGGCGAGCGGGCCCGCGGCGGCTTCCATGCCGGCGTCCGCGCCGCCCAGCTTGCCCACCAGGGCGGAGGACGCGGCGCTCATCGCGACGGTGCTGATGACGGCGGGGCCCAGGCCCTGGCCGAACTCGCGGACCAGGCTGGTGGCGCCGCTGGCCATGCCGGTCATGTGGATCGGTACGGCGTTCACGGCGGCCGAGGTCAGTGAGGAGACGACGCAGATGAAGCCGATGCCGAGCAGCAGCACCGGGCCGATGAAGGCGGCGAGGGAGGTCGTGGTGATGGGCAGCGCGGCGATCCAGAACTGTCCCGCGGCCATCGGCAGCAGTCCCCCCATCAGGAGCCAGCGGGCGTCGACGCGGGTGAGCATCCTGCTGAGCACCGGTGCCAGGAGCAGCGGGATCAGCTGGAGGATCACGAACGGCATGCTGGCGCGCAGTGCGCTCAGATGCATCACGGCGCCGAGGCGGATGGAGACGCAGTACGCGGTGCCGATGAAGCCGAACATGCCGGCCAGGGCGACGACGGCCGCCGCGGCGAAGGACGGGATCCTCAGCAGGTCCAGGTTGAACATGGGCGAGGCGGCGCGGGTCTCGGCGACGACGAAGCCGACGAGGGCCACCGCCGCGAGGGCCAGCGAGCCGACGATGGCCGCGCTGCCCCAGCCGCGGTCGCCGCCCTCGATGATGCCCCAGAGCAGGGCGGTGAGGCCGACGGCGATGGTGATCTGGCCCGGCCAGTCCAGGGCGCGGCCCTCGGGGGCCTTGGAGTCGGTGACCAGTTTCCAGCAGGCGACCGCGACCGCAAGGCCGAGGACGACGGGCGGCACGAACGCCCAGCGGAAGTCGGCGACCGTGGCGAGCACCCCGGAGGACAGCGGTCCCACGGCGGAGGCGAGGGAGATGCTGAGTGCCCAGGTGGAGACCGCCTTGGCACGGTCCTTCCCGTCCGGGGTGGCGGCCGCGATGACCGCGAGGGAACTGGGGAAGAGCGCCGCGGCACCGATACCGGCCAGCGCCTGCCCGGTCCACATCATGGTGATGTTCTGGGAGGTGGCGTTGAGGAGTTCGCCGAGCGCCAGGACGAGTCCGCCGAGCACCAGCAGGCGTTTACGGCCGAAGAGGTCTCCGACCACACCGAAATTCAGTTCAAGAATGGCGGTGGGGAGAATAAAGGCGGACGTGACCCAGGCGACCTGGGAACCGGACGCCCCGAAGGCGGCCTGGATTTCCCCATTGATGGGGGACGGAACGGTAATGCACAGTTGCGCGGCGGCGACTGCGAGACAGCAGGCTATGAGTGTTCCGAGGTCCAGTTTCTTCAAAGAGGTCGTGGAGATCGAATCCGTCATCGTGCGTGCCCTCACTCTGCGTTTTTCTCTATGAGTTCGATGAGATTTCCCTCGGGGTCGGTGACCCAGGCCATGCGAATACCGGGTTCGGGGGAAGGACCCGGTTTCATGGCCTCGCCCGCTCCGTGCGCCACCAAGGCCGCGTAGACGGGGTCGAGTTCCGGGGTGGTGACCGCGAAGTGCCCGTATCCCTCGGTGAGGGCGGCGGTCAGCGGGTCCGGGGCCCGCAGCCCCGGCGCGGATCCGGGCCTGGCGAGGAGTTCGATCCGCCAGCCGTGCGGATGTTCCAGGACGACGGCGCTCAGACCGGGTCCTTCGAGGGTGAACGCGAAGACGGTCCTGAGTCCGAACGCCCCCTGGTACCAGCTGGTCTGGGCGGGCAGATCGCGTACGTTGACGCCCACGTGGTCGAGTCGGACGGTCACCGGCGCTCAGCCGGCCATCGCGCTGTCGCCACCGTCGACCATCAGGTTGGCGCCGTTGACGAACGCCGCCTCGTCGGAGCAGAGGAAGGCGGCGGCGCGCGCGATGTCCTCGGGCTCTCCCACCCGGCCCACCGGGATCCGCGCCTCCAGCTGCGCCTTCGGTCCGTCGGGGTCGTCGAGGAAGGGCGCGGTCGCGGAGGTGCGGGTCATGCCGGGGGCGATGGTGTTGACCCGGATGTGGTGCGGGGCGCCGGCCGCGCACAGGTGCTTGCTCATCGCCAGCACCCCGCCCTTGGCGGCGCCGTGCGGGACCATCGGCATGAAGGGGGCGCCCCGGACGGCGGCCACCGAGGCGACGTTGAGGACGGCTCCGCCGCCGCGGGCGATCAGGTGCGGCCAGGCGGCCTGCGTACAGAAGTAGGGGATGTCGAGCTCGTTCTTGATGGTGAAGTACCAGTCCTCGGCCGGCATGGTCGCGAACGGCCCGTTCCGCAGTGCGGAGGCGTTGTTGTAGAGGATGTCGATCCCGCCGAGGGCCTCGATCCCCGCGTCGATCCACTCATGGGCGCCCGCCTCGGTGGAGAGGTCCACCGGGGCGAGGGACCGCATGACACCGCCGGCCTTCCGGACGAGTTCCACCGTTTCCGCGGCGGCGTCGGCATCGAGGTCGCAGCCGAATACGGTGGCGCCTTCCGCGGCGAATACCTGGGCCGCGGCACGCCCTATTCCGGCCCCCGTTCCGCTGATGAAAGCGATTTTTCCGGCCAGTCGACCCATGATTGCCATGTCCCTTGTCCAGTGCCGCCGGTGTGCGGTGCTGGCAGCGTAGGGACGGCCATTGCGCAGAACAAGAAAAGGGTCGGCTCAGGGGCATCGCGGTGTCGTATGGCTGGTATGCGGCGCGGTGTCGTACGGCGGTGTGCGCGCGGTCAGCCGCGGGAGGTGCCGAGCCGTACCGGAAGTGCCCGCACGCCGTTGCCGACGAAACTGGAGTGCCGGGAGAGTTCCGCCTCCGTCACGGCGAGGTCGAGGTCGGGGAAGCGGGTGAACAACTGCTCCAGGGCGATGGTCGCCTCCATGCGTGCCAGCGGGGCACCGAGGCAGTAATGGGCGCCGTGCCCGAGGGAGAGGTGGCGGGCGGCGCCGGGCCTGCCGGGCCGCGTCACGTCGAAGCGGTCGGCGTCCGGGCCATGCACGGACGGGTCGCGCCCCGCCGCCGAGTAACCCGCAAGCACGGGCGTCCCCTTGGGGATCACCGTGCCGTCGACGGTCAGGTCCCGCACCGGATAGCGGAAGGGGAAGTAGCTGACGGGCGCGTCCCAGCGCAGGGTCTCCTCGACCACGTCCGCCCAGCCCACCCCGCCCTCGCCCTTCATGACCAGCTCCAGCTGGTCGCGATGGCCGCAGAGCGCCCGTACGGCGTTGGTGAGGAGGTTGAGTGTGGTCTCGTGCCCCGCGATGATCATCAGTACCAGGGTGCCGATCAGCTCCTCCTGGCTGAGCCGGTCGCCCTCCTCGTCCCGGGCGGCGATCAGCGCGCTGGTGAGGTCGTCGCCCGGCCGCTCGCCCCGCGCGAGGGCCACGGTGGCGAGCACGGCGACGAGTTCACGGTTGGCCGCCAGGGCCTTCTCGGGGCCGATGTCGGTGGCGACCACCTGGCTCGACAGGTGGTGCAGCCGGTCGCGGTGCTCCGCGTCCACCCCGAGCAGTTCCCCGATGACCCCCATGGGCAACGGCATCGCGAAGTGCCGCCGCAGATCGGCCACTGAGCCGTCCCGCTCGGCCGCGGCTTGGAGGTCGTCGAGCAGTCCTGCCGTCAACTCCTCTATCCGGGGCCGGAGTTCCTCGACCCGGCGCGCGGTGAACGCCTTGCTCACGAGCGACCGCAGCCGCCGGTGGTCCTCGCCGTCCGCGGTCGTCATCCCGCGTACGGTCGCGAAGGTCGCGAGCGGCCACCCCGGCGCTATCCGCCCCTCCCGCAGCTCGGTGAAGTGCTCGGCGCCCTTGGCGACTTCGGGATGCGCGAGGAACTCCTTCAACGCCTCGTGCCCGAGCACCGCCATGCCCTCCACCTCGCCGGGCAGCACCACCGCCGCGACGGCGTTCCGCTCGAGCAGCCGCGCGTTGTCGGCGTGCGGGCAGCCACCGGCCGGGTCCATGCGGTGCGGCGTGACGGGAGAGGTGTCCACCGGAGGTCTCCTTGTGGGGGTCGGAAGTCGGGCGCGGGCGCCGTGAGCCGGTACGACGAAGGATTCTGCCCGCTCGATCCCGTGGCCGACAGCGATGGCGTACGCGCCGATCCGCGGTTCTTCCCCCGGATCCGCCGCCGTCCACGGTTGGATGGTTCCATGACCGACGAGCACGAGCGGATGATGCGGGCCAACCAGGCCAACTGGGACGCGCGGACGCCCGTCCATCTCGCCAGCCGGTTCTACGGCCTTGGCGAGAATCTCGACCCGGCGCGCTGGTTCGCCGCCTTCGAGTGGGAGGACCTCGGTGACCTGGCCGGCCTCGACGTACTGCATCTCCAGTGCCACCTCGGCACCGAGACGATCGCCTTCGCCGAGCGCGGCGCGCGGACCGTCGGCCTGGACATCTCCGAGGCGTCCGTGACGGCCGCGGCCGACATCGCGGCACGGGCGGGCGCCGACGTGACGTACGTACGGGCCAATGTGTACGACGCCGTCGAAGCCCTGGACGGGCGGCGGTTCGACGTGATCTACACCGGCAAGGGCGCCCTGTGCTATCTGCCCGACCTGGACCGCTGGGCCGCCGTCATCGCTCAACTGCTGCGGGAGGGAGGGAGGTTGTACATCGCCGAGTTCCATCCGCTGTTCAACGCGCTGGGCCCCAAGCCCGCTGAGGGCGAGGGCACCGAACTGCTGCTGCGCCACGACTACCTGGGCGGCCGGGACGCCGTGCACCGGAACGCGACCTACACGTACACCGACGGACCGGCCGTCGAGGGCGCGACCGACAGTTACGAGTGGATGCACGGAATGGACGAGGTCGTCAACGCGTTGACGAGAGCGGGACTGGGTATCCGCCGGCTCCGGGAGAGCGACGAGCTTCCCTGGCCACGCTGGCCGCAGATGGTCCGTACGCCGTCCGGCTGGTGGCGCCTGCCGGAGGGGGAGCCGCGCATTCCGCTGCTGTACGGCCTCCTGGCGAGCCGTTGAGAGTCAGATCACAGCCGTTCCGCCGCAAGTCGTGGTAGTGTGCCGTCAGCACTTGTGTACGCCCCGTCTCGGGCGCCGGTGCTGAATCTCCTTCTTTCGCTGACATGCCCCGTCACTTTTCCGATCGGGCGAGCAGCTTCTTCGCATCACCTTCCGAGCGCGGTCTGCCGTAGCTCCTTCAGGTGGTCTTCCCCGCCGTACCGAGGCGTGAGCACGCCGCCTCCCCCGGCACACCCCTCCCTTCCTCATGACCTCATGAATCCGTCCTCGAAAGGACCACCTCTCATGACCACCACACTCGAACACCCTCCCGTACAGAAGCAGCTCCCGGCCCACGCCACCGGTGTCCTCGACATCGCGCACAACGGGCAGGGGTACCTGCGCGCCGCCGAGAGCTGCCTGCCCACGCCGACCGACGTCCAGGTCCCCGCCGCACTGATCCGCCGCCACGGCCTGCGCAAGGGCGACACCGTCGAAGGCGTACGCGGCGGACCCCGCGCCCTCGCCGAGGTCGAGCGGATCAACGGCCGCGCCCCCGAAGAGCTGCGCCGCCGCCCGCACTTCCACGACCTCACCCCGCTGCACCCGCGCGACCGGCTCCGCCTGGAGCACCCGGCGAGCGGCATGGCCGGACGCGTCGTCGACCTGGTCTCCCCCGTCGGCAAGGGCCAGCGCGGTCTGATCGTCGCCCCGCCCAAGACCGGCAAGACGGTACTGCTCCAGCAGCTCGCCGCCGCCGTCGCGGGCAACCACCCCGAATGCCATCTGATCGTGCTGCTCCTCGACGAGCGGCCCGAAGAGGTCACCGACATGCGGCGCTCCGTCCGCGGCGAGGTCTACGCCTCGACCTTCGACAAGACGCCGAAGCAGCACATCGCCCTGGCCGAGCTCGTCGTCGAGCGCGCCAAGCGGCTCGTGGAACAGGGCGAGGACGTCGTCATCCTGATGGACTCGCTCACCCGGCTGTGCCGCGCGCACAACAACGCGGCCGCCTCCGGTGGCCGCACCCTCAGCGGCGGTGTCGACGCCGCCGCGGTGCACGGCCCCAAGCGGTTCTTCGGCGCCGCGCGCCTCGCCGAGGAGGGCGGCTCGCTCACCATCCTCGCCACCGCCCTGGTGGAGACCGGCTCCCGCGCCGACGACTACTTCTTCGAGGAGCTCAAGAGCACCGGCAACATGGAGCTCCGCCTCGACCGGATCCTCGCCTCACGGCGTGTGTTCCCGGCCGTGGACATCACCCCATCCGGCACCCGCCGCGAGGAACTGCTTCTGCCCGGGGCCGAGTTGACCGCCGTACGCGGCCTGCGACGCGCCCTGCAGACCCAGGACGCCCAGGCCGCCCTGGGAACCCTCCTGGAGCGGCTGCGCGCCACGCGGGACAACGCGACCTTCCTGCGTCAGGTCCAGCCGACCCTGCCCACCGCCTGATCCCACCCCGAATCCACCGCGCCGGACCTCCCGGACCTCTCCCGCGTGTGGCATCCGGGTGCTGCATCCCCTCGCTCGGGCCTGGCACCCCGGCGCACGGCGACTCCGTTCCTACGTTTGCGGTATGACAATCGGATTCCCATCCCGGATGGTCGTCTCCCTGACCGCCTTCTCCTGCTCCGCCCTCTGTGTGGCCGGAGCACTGGCCCTCGCCCCGAGTCCGGCCTTCGCCCGCCTCGGTCCGGGCCTGACGAGACCCATGGCCTCCCAGACGCCCTACCTCCAGCGGGCCGGGACGCAGGTACGCACACGGTCCGACGCCCCGGCGCTGCCGGACATCTCGGCGCTGTCGTGGGTGGTGGCCGACTCAGGCAGCGGCGAGGTGCTCGCCGCGCACGACGCGCACCTCAAGCTGCCGCCCGCCAGCACCCTCAAGACCCTCTTCGCGCTGACCGTGCTCCCGGTGCTGCCCGCCGGCATCCAGCACACCGTCAAGGAGGAGGAACTGGAGGGCATCGGCGACGGCAGCAGCCTGGTGGGCGTGGCCGCGGGGCACACCTACCGCGTGTCCGACCTGTGGCGCGGCGTCTTCCTCAACTCCGGCAACGACGCCGTGCACGTACTGGCCGCGATGAACGGCGGCTGGCACCGGACGGCGGTGCGGATGCAGGCCAAGGCCCGCTCGCTGGGCGCACTCGACACCCATGTCGAGTCGCCCGACGGCTACGACACCCCCGGCCAGGTCTCGTCGGCGTACGACCTCGCGGTCTTCGGACGGGCCGGACTGCGCAACCCGGAGTTCGCACGCTACTGCTCCACCGCCGAGGCCAGCTTCCCCGGCGACGGCTACCCGTACCAGATCCAGAACACCAACCGGCTGCTGACCGGCGCCGACGGGGTGGCGCGCTACCCGGGCCTGATCGGCGTCAAGAACGGCTACACCACCAACGCGGGCAACACGCTCGTCGCCGCCGCGCACCGGGGCGGACGCACCCTCCTCGTCACGGTGATGAACCCTCAGGCGGGCGGCGGCACCACGGTGTACGAGGAGGCCCGCTCGCTGCTCGACTGGGGCTTCGCGGCCGCCGGGCACGTCGAACCCGTCGGATCGCTCCCCGATAGCCGGTCCGTCCCGGCGGCGGGCGCCTCGCCCGTACAGGCGAGGACCGGGTCCGCGGACGGCCCCGACGGCGGCTGGCCGGAGGCGGCCGGAATCCTGGGCGCCGCGGGTCTGGGCGCGGGCGGAGTGGCCCTCGCTCTGCGTCTCAAGGGCGTGCGGGCCACCCGCGACTGACCCGCGGGCAGCCACAGCAGCAGCCCCAGCGTGATCCACGTGTACGTGTTGCTGCCGAGGAATCCGTCGAGGCCGGAGGAGTCGTCGAACCAGAGCCACACCACGCTGCTGCACAGCACCGCGTACAGGGCCGCCGCGACCCGCGCACGGTGCCGGTGCAGCAGTACGGCGAAGGACGGCAGCAGCCAGACGAGGTGGTGCACCCAGGTGATCGGGCTGAGCAGGCAGGCGGCGAGCCCGGTGAGGGCGAACGCGGCCCTCCAGTCCTCGTCGGCCAGCGCCCACGAGGTCCGCCACGCCCACACGCACAGGAACACCAGGGCGGTCGCCGCCCACACGGCCCGACTCGGTTCGCCCGGTGCGGCGAGCCGGGCCAGGACGCCCTGCAGCGACTGGTTGGAGACATAGGCGAGACGTCCGATGCGATTGGTGTCCCACAGTGCCTCGGACCAGTAGAAGCGCGAGGCGTCCGGCGCCACCCAGGCCGCGAGACCGGTGGCCGCCGCGGCGACGGCCGTCGCGACCCCGGCGGCACGCCAGCGGCGGCCGAGCAGCAGCAGAGCGATGAAGAGCGCGGGGGTGAGTTTGATCGCGGCGGCCAGCCCGATGCCGACGCCCGCCCGGCGTCCCCGGCCGGTGGACAGCAGCCAGGCGTCACTCAGGACGAGGGCCAGCAGCAGCAGGTTGACCTGCCCGAAGCTGAAGGTGTCGCGGACCGGTTCGAGCAGGGTCAGCAGACAGGCCGCGAGGGCGTAGCCGTACCAGCCGTAGCGGCGCAGCGCGGGCCCGACCAGGATCCACACCACGACCGCCAGCGCCGCGAGATTGAGCACCACGGAGACGGCGATCGCCGCGCGCAGCCCGATCAGCGCCATCGGCAGCATGGTCACGGCCGCGAACGGCGGATAGGTGAATCCGTACGCGGTTCCCGGCACCCAGTAGTCGTAGATCCCGCCGCCGTGATGGACCCAGGCGTCGACGGTGCCGTAGTAGACGCGCAGATCGAACCAGTCGCGCAGCAGCGGCACGGTCGCGGTGAACACGCCCACCACGACGGCGAGACAGAGCAGGCCGAGCAGCCGTCGGCCGTCGGTGTCCAGATGTCTCATGCCGTCCGCCCCAGCACCGGCGGCTGCGCCGACTCCTCGGCCCAGGCGGCCTGACGGGCCTGCCAGAGCACGACGAGGGCGAGCGCGCCGCCGGAGACGGCCAGCACCACCTGATCCACGTCCGGCGGTCCGCCGCTGGGCAGTACGGCGAGCGCGAGTACCGCACTGGCCGCCGCGACCCGGTGGCGCACCGAGCCGTTGGGCGCGGCGGCGGCGATGAGGAACAGGCCCCACAGCGCGTACCAGGGCCGGATCGCGGGTCCGAACACGGCGACCGCGCCCAGGCTCAGACCCAGCGCGTAGATGGGGCCCGGTCGCAGGCGCAGCCATATGAACAGGACGACCAGGACGGTCACCACCAGCCCGGTCGCGTGCCAGACGGGCATCGCCAGCGGGGCGAGACCGCTGCCGAGGTCCTTCAGCAGCGCGCCCGTGGCGCGGCCCAGGACGCTGGTGGGCGACCAGTTGTGCGGGGAGACGGGGGTCTTCAGGGCCGCTATCCAGCCGTACCCCGTGCCCGTCACGGCGGTCACCGCGGCCGTGGTGGCGAGCGCGACCCCGGTCGTGGTCAGGACCGTGCGCATGACTGCGCGACGCCCGCGCAGCGCCACCACCGCCAGCAGGCCGAGCACGGCCGGCGCCTTGACCAGTGCGGCGAGGGTGATGAGGACGACGCCCAGCAGATGCCATCGGCCGCGTGCGGCGACCAGGCCGACGCCGAGCAGTCCCAGCATGATGGCGTCGTTGTGCGCACCGGCCACCAGGTGCAGCAGCACGAGCGGGTTGAGCGCGCCGAGCCACAGCGCGGCGGCCGGATCGGCACCGCTGTGCCGGGCGAGGCGGGGCAGCGCCGCCGCCATCAGGCCCACGCCGAGCAGCGCGACCAGGCGCATGCCGAGCAGCCCGGCCGGTATCTCCCCACGGGTGAGGCCGGACAGCGCGGAGGCGACGGCGAGGAAGACCGGGCCGTACGGCGTCGCGGTCTGCTGCCACACCGGTGCCACCTCGTCGGCGAGCGGCCCGCCGAGCTGCGCGGGCCCGTTGGCGTACACGTCGATGTGCGCGTCGACCATGGCGCCCTGCGCGAGATAGCTGTACACGTCCCTGCTGAACAGCGGCGGCGCGAGAAGCAGCGGCGCCGCCCACGCGGCGAGCACCAGGAGCAGTGACCGCGGCGTCGGCGGCTGCGGACCGCGTACGACCTTGCCCAGCAGCACCCACGCGGCGATCAGCAGGACGACACCGAAGTAGACCCCGACCACGCCGAGTACGGCACGCGCGGAGCCGGGGTCGAGGAAGTCCCGCGTGGGCAGGGCGCCGGCCGTCTCACCGCCCAGCGCGAGGAAGGCGGTACCGATCAGGCCCAGGGCCTGACAGCGGTGGAGATCGAGGGGAGCCTTGGCCAACACTTGGCAAGCGTGTCAAGGGCGGGTGGCCGGAAAGCGACGGGGCGCCCTCCGGACGGGGGATGTGGCGTTACCTCCATGTGGCGCGCTGTCGCGTGCGGGCTCTGTTGTGGCTGGTGGACAAGTCCCGCCCCATGACGGCTCAGAAGACGGACACTCCCGTCAGTGTCGTGAAGCGGTCCAGGGCGGCCACGCCCGCCACCGAGTTGCCCCGCTCGTCCAGACCGGGGCTCCAGACGCACAGGGTGCAGCGGCCGGGGACCACCGCGATGATGCCGCCGCCGACGCCGCTCTTGCCCGGGAGGCCGACGCGGTAGGCGAAGTCGCCCGCCGCGTCGTACGTGCCGCAGGTCAGCATGACCGCGTTGACCTGCTTGGCCTGGCTCTGGGTGAGCAGTCGGGAGCCGTCGGCGCGCAGGCCGTGCCGGGCCAGGAAGCTCGTGGCGAGGGCGAGGTCGGCGCAGGACGCCTCGATCGAGCACTGGCGGAAGTACTGCTCGAGGAGCACCGGTACCGGGTTGTCGATGTTGCCGTACGAGGCCATGAAGTGGGCGAGGGCCGCGTTGCGGTCGCCATGGGTGGCCTCGGAGGCGGCCACCTCCTTGTCGAAGGTGAGCTCGGCGTTGCCGCTCTCCGCACGGAGGAAGGCCAGCAGGGTGCCGGCCGCGTCGCCGGTACGGGTCTGGAGGCGGTCGGTGACGACGAGGGCGCCCGCGTTGATGAACGGATTGCGCGGGATGCCGTTCTCGTACTCCAGCTGCACGAGTGAGTTGAAGGGGTTGCCGGAGGGCTCGCGGCCGACGTGTTCCCACAGTTCGTCGCCCTCACGGGCCAGGTCGAGGGCGAGGGTGAAGACCTTGGTGATGGACTGTGTGGAGAACGGCTGCCGCCAGTCCCCCACGCCGTACACCGTGCCGTCGAGCTCGGCCACGGCCATGCCGAAGCGCCGGGGGTCGCAGGCGGCCAGCGCCGGGATGTAGTCGGCGGGCCGGCCGCGGCCGGGCGTCTGCCCGATCTCGGTGGCGATGCGCTCCAGGACCGGCTGGAAGGTCGGGGACGACGGATACGACGAAGACACAGCCATGATCACCATTGTGCCGCCGGACCGGTCCTGGTGCGCATCTTGTCACACCGCCTGCGGGGTACCGCTGCCCGCGATCACCTCGGGCCGCAGCAGCGCCGCCAGCCGCTCGGCGGGCAACAGGCCCTTCTCCAGGACGAGTTCGGCGACGCCGCGCCCGGTGGCGAGGGCCTCCTTGGCGATGTCGGTGGCGGCCGTGTAGCCGATGTGCGGGTTCAGGGCGGTCACCAGACCGATGGAGTTCTCGACCGCGGCGCGCAGGACCTCCGTGTTGGCGGTGATCCCGGTGACGCAGCGCTCGGCGAGGGTCAGGCAGGCGGTGCGCAGGTGGGTGATGCTCTCGGACAGGGAGTGCAGGATGATCGGTTCGAAGGCGTTGAGCTGGAGCTGCCCCGCTTCCGCGGCCATGGTGATGGTGACGTCGTTGCCGATGACCTCGAAGGCGACCTGGTTGACGACCTCGGGGATCACCGGGTTGACCTTGCCGGGCATGATGCTCGAACCGGCCTGCACCGGCGGCAGGTTGATCTCGCCCAGGCCCGCGCGCGGCCCGGAGGACAGCAGCCGCAGGTCGTTGCAGCTCTTCGACAGCTTCACGGCGATCCGCTTGAGCACGCCGGACATCTGGACGAAGGCGCCGCAGTCCTGCGTGGCCTCGACCAGGTTGGCGGCGGTGACCAGGGGTAGCCCGGTGATCGCGGCGAGGTGGCGGCGGGCCGATTCCGCGTATCCGGCGGGGGCGTTGAGGCCGGTGCCGATGGCCGTGGCGCCGAGGTTGATCTCGAGGATCAGCTCGACGGCCTCGGCGAGCCTGCTGCGGTCCTCGTCGAGCATCACCGCGTACGCCGAGAACTCCTGCCCGAGGGTCATCGGCACCGCGTCCTGGAGCTGGGTACGCCCCATCTTCAGCACGTCACGGAACTCGAAGGCCTTGGCGGCGAAGGCGTCCTGGAGCACGGCCATCGCCTTGAGCAGCTCGCGCACCGCGAAGACGGTGGCGACCTTGACGGCGGTGGGGTAGACGTCGTTGGTCGACTGGCCGAGGTTGACGTCCTCGTTGGGGTGCAGGTACTGGTATTCGCCCTTGGCGCGGCCGAGGAGCTCCAACGCCCGGTTGGCGACGACCTCGTTGGCGTTCATGTTCGTCGAGGTGCCGGCGCCGCCCTGGATGACGTCGACGACGAACTGGTCGTGCAGCTTGCCGGCGCGGATCTCCCGGCAGGCCGCGACGATGGCCATCGCCTTCTCCGGTTCGAGCAGGCCGAGTTCCTCGTTGGCGCGGGCGGCGGCCTCCTTGACGGCGGCCAGGGCCTCGATCAGATGCGGGTAGGCGGAGATCGACGTGCCCGTGATGGGGAAGTTCTCGGTGGCGCGCAGGGAGTGGATGCCCCAGTACGCCTCGGCCGGGACGTCACGGTCCCCGAGCAGATCGTGTTCACTGCGGTGCGCTACGGCGACGGTCATGACTGAGCGGTCCTCTTTCGGAGGGGTGAGGGTGGGATGGGTGAGGCGTAGGGGCGGGTCGGTCGGGGCGAGCTGCTGATCCGGCCCTGAGGCGGACGAACGCAAGGGGCGCGGGGAACCGCGCGACCAGCCACAGCGAACCCGCACCCGCCGACGCAGCCCCACGACCCCGGTCGCACGCCGCTCAGCCCGGGAGCGGATCGAGTACCCGGGCCGGGCGCAGCCCGCCCACAACGGCACCGCCCCCGAGCAACGGCACGGAGCCGAACTCCGCAAGCAGCGCCGGGGCGACCCCCGCGCGCGCGAGCGCCGCCGCGGCCACCGGCCCACGCGCCCGGTCCGCACCGTCGGCGATCTTCACGGCGACGGCCCGGCCGTCCGGCAGCGCGGCCATCTGGACGCCTTCGAAGCCGTCCTTGGTGAGCAGCCCCGGCACGGCCCGCATCAGCGCCGCGACATCGCGGCCTGAGCCGGACGCCATCTCGGCGTGCTCGCGCATCGCGTCGGCGACCCGCGCCTCGGGGGTGCCGGCCGGCGCGGTGGTGATCCGGGCGGCGGCGCGGGCGAGCCCGTGCAGCGAGACGGAGAAGAGGGGCGCGCCGCAACCGTCGACGGTGACCTGGGCGATCGCCTGCCCGGTGAGGTCCTCGACGATCTCCGCGATGGCCTGCTGGAGGGGGTGGCCCGGGTCGAGGTAGTCATCGAGGGACCAGCCGTTGAGCCGGGCGGTCATCAGCATGGCTGCGTGTTTGCCTGAGCAGTTCTGCGCGAGCCGGGACGGCAGCCGCCCCTCGCGGATCCAGGCGTCCCGCACGACCGGGTCGTACGGCAGGTCGGGCACGTTGCGCAGGTCGTCCTCGGTGACTCCGGCCAGTTCCAGGATCCGCCGGGTCCCGGCCAGGTGCCGTTCCTCGCCGGAGTGACTGGCCGCGGCCAGCGAGAGCAGCTCGCCGTCCAGCGGCAGTCCCGCCCGCACCATCGCCACCGCCTGGACGGGCTTGAGCGCCGAGCGTGGGTAGAACGCGGCCTCGATGTCCCCGATCTGGAGGTCGACGCCACCGTCGGCGGCCAGCACGGCCACCGAGCCGTAGTGGACGCCTTCGACGACTCCACCGCGGACGAGCTGGGCGACGGGGGCGTGCAGGGGTTCGCGGATCACCGGGGCGGCGGCGATCGAGGCGGCGTACGTCATGCTCGTGCTCACGCGTCCACTCCGTCACGGATGCCGGAGACCCGGCGGCGCACCCCGTACCACCCGGCGACGAGCGCCACGGCGATCAGCGGCAGACACAGCACGGTGGTGCGCCCCGCTCCCCCGTCGGCGTACATCAGGACGAGGACGGAGACGAGGAAGCCGATCGTCACGATCTCGGTCCACGGCGAGCCGGGCAGGCGGTAGCTCGGCCTGGTCAGCTCACCGCGCTGGGTCTTCCGCCAGAACAGCACATGACAGAGCATGATCATGCCCCAGGTGGCGAGGATGCCGATGGCGGCGAAGTTCAGGACGATCTCGAAAGCGTCGGCGGGGACCACGAAGTTGAGGCCGACGCCGAGGACGCAGATCCCGCTGGTGAGCAGGATGCCGCCGTACGGGACCTGGCTGCGGCTCATCACGCCGGTGAACCTGGGAGCGGAGCCCGACATCGCCATGGAGCGCAGGATGCGGCCGGTGGAGTAGAGGCCGGAGTTGAGGGACGACATGGCCGCGGTGAGCACGACCAGGTTCATCACGCCGCCCGCCGCCGGGATGCCGATGTTCGACAGGACGGTCACGAAGGGGCTCTGGTCCGCGCTGTACTTGTTCCAGGGCAGCAGCATCGAGAGCAGGACGACCGAGCCGACGTAGAACAGGCCGACACGCCACATGATCGAGTTGATCGCCTTCGGCATGATCTTCTCGGGGTTCTCCGTCTCGCCCGCCGCGACACCGACCAGCTCGACGGAGGCGTAGGCGAAGACGACGCCCTGGATGATCAGCAGCATCGGCAGCAGGCCGTTGGGGAAGATGCCGCCGTTGTCGGTGATCAGGGACGGGCCGGGGGTGGTGCCGTCGACCGGGTGCTGGGTGACCAGCAGGAAGATGCCGATGAGCATGAAGACGACGAGCGCGCCCACCTTGATGATCGCGAACCAGAACTCCAGTTCGCCGAACATGCGTACGGATATCAGGTTCACCGTGAGGACGACGGCGAGCGCGACGAGCGCGATCACCCACTGCGGGATGTCGGAGAACATGCCCCAGTAGTGGGTGTAGACGGCCACGGCGGTGATGTCGGCGATACCGGTGGTGGCCCAGTTCAGGAAGTACATCCAGCCGGCGACGTACGCGCCCTTCTCCCCCAGGAACTCCCGGGCGTACGACACGAAGGCGCCGGAGGACGGCCGGTACAGGACGAGTTCGCCGAGCGCGCGCACGACGAGGAAGGCGAAGACGCCGCACACCGCGTACGCGACGAAGAGGGAGGGGCCGGCGTCGGCGAGCCGGCCGCCCGCGCCGAGGAAGAGGCCGGTGCCGATGGCACCGCCGATGGCGATCATGTTGACGTGCCGGGACTTCAGCGACTTGCTGTAACCCGCGTCTCCGGCGTCGACGTGCGCGGCCGGTTTGCCGGCCGACGTGGCCTCGTCTTTGAGGGACTGCTCGCTCACGCCTCGGGTCCGCCTTCCGTGGGGATGTCCGTACGCGCGGGGCGCACGATGTCGGTGAGGGTGGTCTCCACGCGGTCGAGGTGATGGGACATCGCCTCCACCGCGTCGTGTTCACTGCCGTCGATCAGCGCCTCGACGATCGCCCGATGCTCACGGTTGGACTGTTCACGCCGGCCGCCGAGCTCGTTGAGGAAGGCGGACTGACGGGCCAGCGCGTCCCGGATCTCTTCGATCACCCTGCGGAAGACCGGGTTCTGGGAGGCCTCGGCGACCGCGATGTGGAAGATCGTGTCCATCGCGACCCACGCCGTGGTGTCGGTCTCCCGCTCCATCCGCTCCAGCAGATGGGCCAGGTGGTCGAGGTTCTCCGGGGTGCGGCGCACCGCCGCGTAACCGGCGACCGGGATCTCGACGTGACGGCGCACCTCGAGCAGGTCGCTCGCCGCGTAGTCGCCGAAGGTGGGGTCCTCGACCGTGTTGGCGACCACGAAGGTGCCCTTGCCCGTACGGGACACGGTCAGGCCCATCACCTGCAGGGCCCGCAGCGCCTCGCGGAGCACCGGCCGGCTGACCTCCAGGCGGCGGCACAGCTCGGCCTCGGAGGGGAGTTTGTCGCCAATGGCGTATGCGCCGCGCTCGATGGCGCCGCGAAGGTGGGTGAGCACCGCTTCCATGGCGCTGACGCGCCGCGGTACCGACCCACCTGTCTGGCTGTCTGACAGGTTCACGGGGGTGATCCTGCGGGTGACAAGAGGGGGCTGTCAAGGGCGGTGAAAAGAAACATTCAGGGGGTGCGAAGCCTGTAAACCGGCTTCGCACCCCCTGTGAGCTGCTGTTTCCGCGATCAGCTGGCGAGGGACCCGCTCGCCAGCAGCCCGAACAGTGCCAGACCGATCACGATCCGGTAGATCACGAAGGCGTTGAAGGAGTGCTTGGCGACGAACTTCAGCAGCCAGGCGATCGACCCGTAGGCGACGACGAAGGAGACGATCGTGCCGACGGCGAGCGGCGCGGCGCCCACCCCCGTGCCCAGGGCGTCCTTCAGTTCGTACAGGCCGGCGCCGGTGAGGGCGGGGATGCCGAGGAAGAAGGAGAGCCGGGTGGCGGCGACCCGGTCCAGGTCGAGGATCAGCGCGGTGGACATCGTGGCGCCGGAGCGCGAGAAGCCCGGAAAGAGCAGCGCGAGGATCTGCGAACAACCGACCAGCATCGCGTCCTTGAAGGACGTGTCGTCCTCACCGCGCTTGTGGCGTCCCATCTGGTCCGCCGCCCACATCACACCACTGCCCACGATCAGCGAGCCCGCGACCACCCACAGGGAGCCGAGCGCCCCGTCGATGAGCGGCTTGGCGGCGAGGCCCACGATCACGATCGGGATGGTGGCGTAGATGACCCACCACGCGAACTTGTAGTCGTGGTGCTGTCGCTCCTCGCGGTTGCGCAGCCCCCGGCCCCACGCGGAGACGATCCGCACGATGTCCTTGAAGAAGTACACCAGTACGGCGGCGATCGCGCCGACCTGGATGACCGCTGAGAACCCGACGACGGCCTTGTCGTCGACCGGGATGTTCATCAGCCCCTCGGTGATCTTGAGGTGGCCGGTGGAGGAGACGGGGAGGAACTCGGTCACTCCCTCGACGACTCCGAGGACGACGGCCTGACCGACGTTGATGACGCTCATAGGATCCAGTTCTAGGTCTGAGGGGTTGATGGTGGGGAGTATTGGTCGACAGTGCTGTAGACAGTCTTACTATGCGCGAGTGACGGCCGGTGTCTACGCCCACACCGCCTGGGCGAACGAGACACCCGCGAACGCCGCGCCGAGCCCGGCCGTCACGCTCACGAGCACGTTGGCCGCAGCGTAGAACCCCGCGCCGGTCTCGGTCAGCCGTAGTGTCTCGTACGAGAACGTCGAGTACGTGGTCAGCGCCCCGCACAGGCCGGTCCCGAGGAACAGCTGAAGGTGGGAACCCGCCGCCCCCGCGGCGACCGCGCCGGTCAGCAGGCCGAGAATCAGACAGCCGACGACGTTGACCGCGAAGGTGCCCCAGGGGAAGACGGTGTCGTGCCTGGTCTGCACCGCACGGTCGGTCAGATAGCGCAGGGGCGCGCCGGCCATTCCGCCGACGATCACCAGCAGCCAGTTCACAACAATCTCTTACCTTTCTTGCCCGTTTTGCCGGATTCGACGTCACGTCCCGCATGGCGGGCGCTGCCCGTCAGCCGTGTCATCGCCACCTCCGCACCAGGGCGCGGCGAGTCGCGGTGACCGCGAGCCACACCGCCGTGAGCGCCGCGCACAGGGTCGCGGCGAGATAGGCGAGGCCGGTTCCGGGATGGCCCGAGTCGACCAGTTTCCGGATGTCCACGGCGTACGTCGAAAAGGTGGTGAACCCTCCGAGCACACCGGTGCCGAAGAAGGGCCGCACGAGTCGGTGGGCCGCCCACACGTCCGTGATGACGACCATGAACACGCCGATCACCGCGCAGCCGATGACGTTGACCCAGAACGTGGTCCAGGGGAACCCGCCCGTCTCCACGGGCCACAGCCGCGCCGCCCCGTACCGGGCGGTGGCGCCGATGGCTCCGCCGAGCGAGACCATCGCCACGACCGGGGCCTGGCCGTGCCAGGGGGACGCGGGGCGCGGGGTCGGCCGTGCGGGGGCAACGGGTTCGTCGACGCGCTGGGGATGCGGGACTGTCACGACGTACTTCTCCTACTCGCCGGTCCCGGGTCCCCGGGCACACCTCATCGCAAGTAGGGACCGTTGGCGGCATCAGCGCCGCGGTTCGGGTACGGCGGGCCCCACCGCCGCGCCGCGACATGTGATCGCGGCCGCTGAACAGCCTAACGCCGCCGCCCTCGCACACTCGACCGGAGCACGCGGCACCCCGCCGCTTACCAGCCCTTCTCGAACAGGGAGCGGACCTCGGCGATGCGGTACTCGTCGCGGTGGTAGAGCGTGCGCCGCCCGATCCTTCTCGCGCGCAGGAGCCCGACCCCGACGAGGAGGTCGAGGTGGGTGCGGGCGACGGCGTGGCTCACGCCGAGCTTGGCGGCGAGGGCGGCCGCGTCGACGCCGTCGACGAAAGAGCCGTGGCGCTCGGGCGGGAAGTGCGCGGCGGGATCCCGCAGCCACTCCAGGATGTCCAGGCGTCGCCCGCCTACGGGAACCCTCAGCATCTCGTCCCCCCTGCCGTTCGTGATGCTGGCGCTGTGTGACCACTGTCCCGCAGCCCGGGGCGGCCCGCACGGGTCTTCCACGCCTTCGCGCGGCCGAAAGTCCCCGGGACACCACAAGGGCCCGGCCACCTCGGCGGCCGGGCCCTCATGTCATCGACGGTGACTGATCAGGTGGCTGATCAGCGGTGGCCGAACTGCGACATGGCGGGCAGCGCCTTGTCGTCGAAGCCGAACAGCGCCTGGTTCTCCCAGCCGTTGCCGGACGTGGCGTCGGCCGGGTCCCAGCCGTTGCCCGTGACGGCGGTCCAGGTGGCCTCCCAGTAGAAGACACCGAGGCCGCGGCCGTTCGGGACGGCCTCCACGACGTTCATCACGTCCCGCAGCCACGCGGACTGCCCGGCGGTGGTGGCCGGGTAGCCGGAGACCAGCTCACCGGTCGTGTCGATCTGGTTGACGAGCGAGTCGTCGCTGTCGAGACGGAAGGGGTAGGCCGTCTCGGCCAGGAACACCGGCTTGCCGTAGCGCGCGGCCGCGTCGTCCAGGGTCGTCTGGAAGTCGGAGAGCGGGCCGTGCCAGTAGCCGTAGTAGGACAGGCCGATGGCGTCGAACTTCACGCCGTTGGAGACCGCGTTGTCGAACCACCAGCGGGTGCCGGACAGGTCGCCGCCCTTGGCGAGGTGCAGCGCGACGGTCGTCGACGAGCTGACGGCCTTGACGGCGTCGTAGCCGGAGTTGAGGAGCCCGGCGAGCTGCGACCAGTTGTCGGTGGAACCCTCGGACCACAGCATGCCGCCGTTGATCTCGTTGCCGACCTGGACCATGTCGGCGGTGGTGCCCTGCGCCTTCAGCGCGTTGAGGACGTCGTAGGTGTGGTTGTAGACGTCCGTCTTCAGCTGGCTGTAGGAGTGACCGGCCCAGGCGGCCGGCTTGGTCTGGGCGCCGGGGTCGGCCCAGGTGTCCGAGTAGTGGAAGTCGACCAGGAGCTTCATGCCCTGCGCCTTGATGCGCTTGGCCATCGCCAGGACGCGCGTCTTGTTGTTGTAGCCGTCGGCGGGGTTCACCCAGACCTTCAGGCGTGCGTAGTTCATACCGGCGGACTTGAGGATGGCGAGCGCGTCACCGGTGGTGCCGGAGCTGGTCCTGTAGACGCCGCCGAGGGCCTCGCTCTTGGCGAGGGAGGAGATGTCGGAGCCCTTGACGGACAACCCGGTGGCGCTGCCGGAGGTGAACGTCAGGTCGTCGACGTTGATCCAGTTGCCCGCGTTGGCATCGGAGTTGATGCTGATCGTGCACTGGTTGTTGGTCACCGCCACAGGGACGACGAGGTGTATCCATCCGCTGCTGGAGACCGGCAGGTCGGTGCGCTGCTCGGTGCCGCCGCAGTTCTTCAGCGCGAGGTAGGCGGAGTTCTGGCCGCCGCCCGAGCGCACCCAGGCGGTGAGCCGGTAGTTCCCGTTGGTCAGTCCGGAGAGGTACTGGTACGTCTCCACCTTGTAGGCGGCGGAGGAGTACTGCGAGAGGCGGTAACCACCGCTGTGGCCCCCGGCCTCCACGTAGGAGGCGCCGGTGTCGCCGTACTCCGACCAGCCGGCCGGCGTGGCCGTGCCGGCGCCGTCGGCCTCGAATCCGGCGTTGGTGAGGGTGCTCGCCGCCTGTGCCGTCTGCGCGGGCAGGGCGGTGAGGGCCAGCCCGGCCGCGAGCGGCAGCAGCAGGGTCCTGAGTGTGCGTCTGGGATGGAACATCTTCGTCCGTCGTCCCTTCGACGTGATGGGAATGGGGGTGCCCCCGGGGTGGCTCTGGGGGGCGACCCCTCCGCCCGCGGCTCTCGTGGCACTCACGGGCGGAGGGGAGTTCGGCTCCGCCGCGGGGTCATGCGCCCGGCGGCGGTCGGGTCAAGCGTGGAGTCGTACGACGCGGACGGCGGTCGGCCCAGCCGTCGAGCCGTACAGCCGGGACACCGGTCGGCTCAGCCGTCGAGCCGTACGACCCGGACGGCCCCCGCGGGCAGCACGAGGCGGCCCGCGGCGCGTTCGCCCGTCAGCAGCTCGGTGCCGGCCGCGTCCAGCGGCACCTTCGCGTCCGACGAGGTGTGGTTGATCGCGAACAGGAAGGTGCCCGACTCACCGCCGCGGCGCACCACCTCGACATCGCGGGGCAGGTCGGCGCGCGGCGCGATCCGCGCGTCGTCGGACGCCCAGCCGATGAGGGCGTCCAGGCCCTGCGCGCCGAGGCGGGTGGAGACGTACCAGGCGGAGCCCTCGCCGAGGCGGTGCCGGGTGACGGCCGGGCGGCCCGCGGTGAGTCCGTCGGCGTACGTCCACACGGTCTCGGCGCCGCGCGGCACCACGAACTCGGTCCAGACGTCGCCGGTGAGTTCGGAGCCGTCGGGGCCGGTGATCCGGACCCGGTCGTCCTTCAGGAGCGGTGAGAACTCCTCGACGGTCAGGCCGAGCACGTCCCGCAGCGCACCGGGGTAGGCGCCCTCGTGCACGGCGTCGTGCTCGTCGACGATGCCGGAGAAGTACGAGACGACGAGGGTGCCGCCGTTCTCGACGTACTCCCTGAGGTTGTTCCCGGCGGCCTCGGTCATGAGATACAGGGCCGGGACGACGACAAGGGGATAGGCCGACAAGTCGGCTTCCGGGTGGGCGAAGTCGACCGTGAGGTGACGGTCGTAGAGCGCCTCGTAGAACGCGTCGGCGCGCTCGCGCGGGTCGTGGTCCTCGCTGGGGCGCCAGTCGAGGGTCTGCGCCCACCAGGAGTGCCAGTCCCACAGCACGGCGGCGTCGGCGACGGTACGGCTGCCCTTGACCGAGGTCAGCGACTCGATGGACGCGCCGAGTTCGACGACCTCGCGCCAGACCCGGGAGTCGGTGCCGGCGTGCGGAAGCATCGCCGAGTGGAACTTCTCGGCGCCGCGCCGGGACTGCCGCCACTGGAAGAACATGGCGCCCTCGGAGCCGCGCGCCACGTGCGCGAGGGAGTTGCGGGCCATCTGGCCCGGGGACTTCGCCGGGTTGCGGGGCTGCCAGTTGACGCCGGACGTGGAGTGTTCGAGCAGCAGCCAGGGGGCGCCGCCCGCGACGGAGCGGGTGAGGTCGGCGGCCATCGCGAGGTTGACGTGGGTGCGGCGGCCGTCGGTGATCAGGTAGTGGTCGTTGCTGACGAGGTCGACCTCGCGGCCCCAGGCCCAGTAGTCGACGGAGTCGCACTGGCTGAGGGCGGTCATGAAGTTCGTGGTGACCGGGATGCCGGGGGCGAGACGGTGCAGGATGTCGCGCTCGGCGACGAAGTTCTCGCGCATGGTCTCGTCGGCGAAGCGCTTGTAGTCCAGGGCCTGGGCCGGGTTGCCGACCGTGGGGGTCACGCGCGGCGGGTTGATCTGCTCGAAGTCCGCGTAGCGCTGGCCCCAGAACGCGGTGCCCCAGGCCTCGTTGACCGCGTCCACGGTCCCGTACGTGCGGGCCAGCCAGCGGCGGAAGTGGGCGCCGCAGGACGCGCAGTAGCAGGCCGAGACGGGGACGCCGTACTCGTTGTGGACGTGCCACAGGGCGAGCGCGGGATGGCCGGCGTACCGGGTGGCGAGTGCCGTGGTGATGCTCGCCGCGGCGGCGCGGTAGTCGCTGTTGCTGTGGCAGATGGCGCCACGCGAGCCGAACTCGTAGCGGGTGCCGTCGGCGGCCACCGGCAGCGCCTCGGGGTGCTCGCGGTAGAACCAGGCGGGCGGCGCGACGGTCGGGGTGCCGAGGTCGGCGCGGATGCCGTTCTCGTGCAGCAGGTCGAGCAGCTGGTCCAGCCAGCCGAAGTCGTGCGTCCCCCGGGCGGGTTCGAGCAGCGCCCAGGAGAAGATCCCGACGCTCACCATCGTGACACCCGCCTCGCGCATCAGCCGGACGTCTTCGTGCCAGACGTCTTCCGGCCACTGCTCGGGGTTGTAGTCCCCACCGAAGGCGAGCCCGGTGAGGCCCTTGGGTGTGGTCTCCGGCATGGATCTTCTCCCGTTTAATCGATCATTTGGGAACGTGCACACACTCGATCAGCGGCGCGAGCCCAACATAACCGCACAGCAACAACCATTGACAAGTGTCCGGGATGTTTCTCTACTGTGAACGCTCACAGAAGCATGGCACGGTCGCCGCAGCAGGCGGGGACCCAGGTCAGGGGAGAAAGATCCATGCCAAACACGAAGCTGCGTCGCCTCGTGGCCACCTCCATCGCCGTCACGCTCGGCGGCACCGCACTCGCCGCCTGCGGCTCGTCGGACGACAAGAGCTCGTCCGAATCGGGTCCGGCGTCCCTGACGTACTGGTCCTGGACTCCGGGCATGGACAAGGTGGCCGACCTCTGGAACAAGGGGCCGGGCAAGCAGCAGAAGATCACGGTCACGGTGAAGAAGCAGGCGTCGGGCGACACGCTGGTCACCAAGATCCTCACCGCGCACAAGGCGAAGAAGGCCCCGGACCTGGTCCAGGCCGAGTACCAGGCGCTGCCGACCCTGGTCAGCAATGACGCGCTCGCCGACATAGCCGGCGAGTCGAAGGACGCGAAGAGCAAGTTCGCCGAGGGTGTCTGGCAGCAGACGACCCTGGGCTCGGACGCCGTCTACGCGATCCCGCAGGACATCGGCCCGATGATGTTCTACTACCGCCAGGACCTCTTCAAGAAGTACGGCCTGACGGTTCCCACGACCTGGGAGCAGTTCGCCGAGACCGCCCGCGCGCTGAAGAAGAAGGCCCCGGACAAGGACCTGACCACCTTCTCCGCCAACGACTCCGGCCTCTTCGCGGGTCTCGCCCAGCAGGCGGGCGCCAAGTGGTGGACCGCCTCGGGCGACAAGTGGAACGTCGGCATCGACGACGCGGCGACGCAGAAGGTCGCCGACTTCTGGGGCGGCCTCGTCAAGGAGGGCGCGATCGACAACCAGCCGATGTACACGCCCTCCTGGAACAAGGCGCTGAACACCGGCAAGCAGATCGCCTGGGTCAGCGCGGTGTGGGCGCCGGGCACCCTCACCACCGCGGCCCCCGACACCAAGGGCAAGTGGGCGATGGCCCCGCTGCCGCAGTGGGACGGCAGCAAGGACGTCACCGGCAGCTGGGGCGGCTCCTCGACGGCCGTCACCACGGACTCGCAGCACAAGGCGGCCGCCGCGAAGTTCGCCACCTGGCTGAACACGGACCCGCAGGCGGTGGCCGCGCTGGCGAAGGAGGGCGGCATCTACCCGGCCGCCACCACCGCGCAGACCAGTGACGCCTTCTCCGAGCCGCCGGCGTTCTTCTCCAACCAGGCGGACTTCTACCCGAAGGCCGCGGAGATCGCCAAGACCACCGCGGCCTCCGCCTGGGGCCCGAACGTGAACGTCGCCTACACGACCTTCAAGGACGCCTTCGGCGCCGCCGCCAAGGACAAGTCGGACTTCGGCGCCGCCCTGAAGAAGATGCAGGACGACACGGTGGCCGACCTCAAGAAGCAGGGCTTCGGGGTCGCTCAGTGACGACGGCACGTCGGAAGTCGTACGGGGTCAAGGGGGCCCCGTACGCTTTCCTCCTCCCCGCGACGATCCTCTTCGCCCTCTTCTTCGCGCTGCCCATCGGCTACGCGCTCTGGCTGAGCCTGCACAAGGTGCAGGTCAAGGGCCTGGGCCTGGGCTCGGGTGCGCGGAACGAAGTCTGGGCGGGGCTGGAGAACTACAAGGACGCCCTCTCCGACTCCGAGCTGCTGAGCGGCGCGGTGCGCGTGGTGGGCTACGGCGCCATCGTGATCCCGGTGATGCTGGGTCTCGCGCTGCTGTTCGCGCTGATGCTCGACACGGACAAGGTGCGCCTGGCCCCCTTCACCCGGCTCGCGATCTTCCTGCCGTACGCCATTCCCGGCGTCGTCGCCGCGCTGCTGTGGGGCTTCCTGTATCTCCCCGACGTCAGCCCCTTCTACTTCGTTCTCGACAAGCTGGGGATGCCGCAGCCGAACCTGCTGGACGGCGGCCCGCTGTATCTCGCGCTGTCCAACATCGCGGTCTGGGGCGGCACCGGCTTCAACATGATCGTCATCTACACCTCGCTGCAGGCCATCCCGGCCGAGGTGTACGAGGCGGCGAAGCTGGACGGCGCCACGCCCCTGCAGATCGCGCTGAAGATCAAGATCCCCATGGTGGCCCCCTCGCTGGTGCTCACCTTCTTCTTCTCGATCATCGCGACGCTCCAGGTGTTCAGCGAGCCGACCACCCTCAAACCCCTCACCAACTCCGTCTCCACGACCTGGAGTCCGCTGATGAAGGTGTACCAGGACGCCTTCGGCAAGGGCGACATCTACTCGGCCGCCGCGGAGGCGGCGATCATCGCCGTCGTCACCCTCGTCCTGTCCTTCGGCTTCCTGCGGGCCGCGAACTCCCGTAACAAGCAGGAGGAAGCACGATGAGTTCTCTTGCCGTACGCAAGGCCGCACCGGCCGCGGGTACCACCCCCGGCACCGCCCAGGGCCCGCCCCTGCGCCGCCGTATCGCCTTCGTGCCCACCCTGACGCTGCTGCTCGGCGCGCTCTACTGCCTGCTGCCCGTCGCGTGGGTGCTGATCGCGGCCACCAAGTCGGGCCGTGAGCTGTTCTCGACCTTCACGTTCCTGCCGGGCTCCGGCTTCACACAGAACGTCAAGGACCTCAACGCCTACCGCGACGGGATCTACTGGAAGTGGATGGGCAACTCCGCCCTCTACGCGGGCCTCGGCGCCCTCCTGTCGACGGCCGTCTCGGCGCTCAGCGGCTATGCCCTCGCGATCTACCGCTTCCGGGGCCGCGAAACCGTCTTCGGCGTCCTGATGGCGGGCGTGCTCATGCCGCCGGTGATCCTGGCGATCCCGCAGTACCTGCTGCTGGCGAAGGCGGACCTCACGGACTCGTACGCGTCCGTGCTGCTCCCCCTCATCCTCTCCCCCTACGGCGTCTACCTCGCCCGGATCTACTCCTCCGCGGCCGTGCCCGGTGACGTGGTCGAGGCCGGGCGGATGGACGGGGCGAGCGAGTGGCGGATCTTCACCCGGATCGCGCTGCCGATGATGGTGCCCGGACTGGTGACGGTGTTCCTCTTCCAGTTCGTCGCCGTGTGGAACAACTTCCTGCTGCCGTACATCATGCTCAGCGACGACGAGAAGTTCCCGATCACGCTGGGTCTGTTCACGCTGCTCGAACAGGGCTCCAACACCCCGGCGCTGTACACGCTGGTGATCACCGGCGCGCTGCTCGCGATCGTCCCGCTCATCGCTCTCTTCCTGGTCATCCAGCGTTTCTGGAGCCTCGATCTGCTCTCGGGAGCCGTAAAGTCGTGACCATGACCAACGCGGGGGGCAGGCGCAGACCGCCGACGATCCATGACGTCGCGCGCGAGGCCGGCGTGTCCCGGGGCACGGTGTCGCGAGTGCTCAACGGCGGGCACTACGTGAGCCCGGCGGCGCAGGAGGCGGTCAACGCCGCCATCCGCAGAACGGGCTACGTCGTGAACCGGCACGCCCGTTCGCTGATCACCGGCCGCTCCGACTCGATCGGTTTCCTGCTCACCGAACCGCAGGAGAGGTTCTTCGAGGACCCGAACTTCAACGTCCTGCTGCGCGGCTGCACCCAGGCGCTGGCCGCGCACGACATTCCGCTCCTGCTGATGCTCGCGGGCACCGAGGACGAGCGGCGGCGCATAACGCGGTACATCACCGCGGGCCACGTCGACGGAGTGCTGCTGGTCTCCAGCCACTCGGGCGACCCGGTCGCCGAGCAGCTGCGTGAGGCGGGCGTGCCGCTGGTCGCCTGCGGCAAGCCCATCGGGCTCGGCTCCAAGGTGAGTTACGTCGCCGCCGACGACCGCGACGGCGCCCGGGACATGGTCAAGCACCTGGTCTCCCTGGGACGTCGCCGCATCGGCATGGTCACGGGTCCGCTCGACACCCCGGGCGGTGTCGAGCGGCTCGCGGGCTACCGGGAGGTGCTCGCCGAGGCGGGCATCGAGGCCGACGACCGCCTCGTCGCCTCCGGCGACTACAGCCGGGCCAGCGGCGAGGCGGGCGCCGAACAGCTCCTCGAGCGTGCGCCGGACATGGACGCCGTCTTCGTCGCCTCCGACCTGATGGCACAAGGCGCACTCGCCGCTCTGCACAAGGCGGGCCGCCGGGTCCCGGAGGACGTCGCGGTCGGCGGCTTCGACGACTCCTCCGCCGCCATCTCGGCGACCCCCGCCCTCACCACCATCCGGCAGCCGTACGACCGCATCAGCGCCGAGATGGTCCGCGTCCTGCTCGCACAGATCGGGGGCGAGGAGCCGGCGGCGGTGATCCTGCCGACGGAACTGGTACGACGCGACTCGACCTGAGCCGCACCCTCGACGCCGGGGGGCCGGGACCGGTCAGGATTCGAGAAGCCTCCCGGCCCTCCCCCGCCCTACCGTGAAGGCACCGGAACACACCACGGAGGAGTCACCATGACCGCAGGGCTGAAGACCATCATCTACCCCGTCAAGGACCTCGCACGGGCGAAGGCCCTGTTCGGCGCGCTGCTCGGTACGGAGCCCTACGCGGACACCGCGTACTACGTCGGATTCAAGGACTCCGGGCAGGACGTCGGCCTCGACCCCAACGGTCACGCCAAGGGGATGACCGGACCGGTCCCGTACTGGCACGTCGACGACATCCGGGCGACGCTGGCGGCCCTGCTGGAAGCCGGTGCCGAGACGCTCCAGGACGTCCAGGACGTGGGCGGCGGCAGGCTCATCGCCTCGGTCAAGGACACGGACGGGAACCTCGTGGGGCTCCTCCAGGACGGCTCCGGCGCATAGCCCCGCCGGGTTGTTGCAACCGCACTAGTTGCACACTCAATAAAACCCCGGACCTCTGTTACCGTGCATATATGGCAGTGAACATGGCGAGCGACGCCCGGCTCGAGGACCGGTGGCGGGACATCCTGTCGGTGCACGCGCGCACGATGTGCGAGATCGACCGCGCGCTGCACCCGCACGGTCTCGGCGCCAGCGACTTCGAGGTGCTGGACATCCTCGTCTCCAGCGAACTCGCGCACGAGGGCGAGCACTGCCGGGTGCAGAACATCGCCGACCGTGTCCATCTGAGCCAGAGCGCCCTGTCCCGCCTGATCGGGCGGCTGGAGAAGGACGGCCTGGTGGAACGCACCGTCTGTATGGAGGACCGGCGCGGGGTGTGGGTCGCGCTCACCCGCAAGGGACGCGACCTGCACACCGAGGTACGCCCTCTGCAACGCGCCGTGCTGGCCCGCATGCTGAACGCCTAGCGTCTACACCACGAACTCCGCCCCGTCCTGCAGTACTTCGACCCCCGCCGCGCTCACCCGCGCACGGGCGTCCGAGTCCGGGTCGAGCAGCGGGTTCGTGTTGTTGAGGTGGGTGTAGATCCGCCGGGGGCCAAAGTGGCGGGCGAGGGCCACGAGGCTGCCGCGCGCGCCCGCCACCGGAAGGTGCCCCATCGCTGCCTGCCGCCCGCCCCGCGAGCGTACGGCCGTGCCCATCTCGTCGGGCGCGTAGAAGGTGCCGTCGAGCAGTGCGCAGTCCGCCGAGGCGAGCAGCTCGTCCAGCTCCGGGGTCCAGGCGCCCAGACAGGGCGCGTACAGGAGCACTCCGCCGCCTGCCAGGTCCTCGATCCGGTACGCGGTCACCCAGCGGTCGTCCGGGGCGGGGCCGACGACGTACTTCGGGGCCTTGGGACCGACCGGGTGCGCGGTGACGACCAGACCGCCGGACAACACGAACCCGCCTTCGGTCAGGCTGTCCGCCCACTCCCAGGGGGCGTAGCGGTCGAGCAGGTCGCGCAGTGGGGCCAGGGTGGCGAGGACGGGCGGCGCGGCGTAGACCTTGAGCCCGGCGCCGCCGCGCAGCACGGTCAGCCCGGCGACGTGGTCGGCCTCCGCGTCGGTCAGGAGCACGCCCCGTACGGGTGTGTCCCGTGGCCCCGGTCCGGGCGCGAGCGCGGGGGTGGTGGTCAGCTGCGTACGGATGTCGGGCGAGGCGTTGAGCAGCCACCAGTCGCGGGAGTTGCCGCTCAGGGCGACGGACTCCTGGGTCCGCGCGGGCAGTTTTCCGTCACGGGCGGCCGCGCAGAGCGCGCACGCGCAGTTCCACTGTGGGAAGCCGCCACCGGCGGCCGTACCCAGCAGGACGACTTTCAAGGGGACTCCCATCCCTGCGCATCGAACCGTACCCGGGGGATCTTCCCCACTCGGCGGCCAGAACTACGCGGCGGCCGGGGGCAGTTCGGGACGATCTTCGCCGGGGCGCCGGTCCGCGGGGCGCGCGGGCGGGATCGGCGTCGAGGGGAAGTCCCGCGGCCCGGTCCACAGCGCAGGGACCGCGTCGCCACGGCGGCACAACTCGAAGGCGATCGTCTCGTAGTTGACCCGCCAGCCGTGAAAGTGCGGCCACGCCTGTTCGGCCGTCCGCTCGGCGGGGAAACCGGCCGCCTCCAGCATCGCGACGGCCGCGTCGAACTCCAGGTAGGTGAGCTGGATCGGGGTATCGGGCGCGGGGTCGGTGTCGTACGGGAAACGCAGGGAGCGGGCGATGTCGCGCAGTGCGGTGAATCCGGCGCGCAGCACCAGGCGGGCCTCCGGCGGGGCGCTGCTCGGGGCGAGGGCGAGCTGCATGGCGGCCGCGTCCATGACGGCGACGAGGGCGACGATCCAGCTGCGGTAGGGCCGCGGTGAGCGGAACGCGAGCAGGACGGGGTACGTGGAGTGGCTCTCGCCGATGTCGGAGGCGAGCCGTTCCCAGGAGCGGTACAGCTCGGGCAGCGCGGTCTCGGTGTCGACCAGCCACTGCCGGGCGAGGATCTCCGGTCCCCAGGCGGGTTCGCCCGCGCGCGACTGGAGCAGGGTCACCTCCAGCTCGCGGCGGTTGTAGGCGGCGTACAGGGTGGGCAGGTAGGCGATCTGGAGGGCGATCACGACCGGTCCGGTGACGGCGGCGATGAAGTCCACCACGGACAGGTGCAGTCGGTCGCCGCTGGCGAAGCCGAGCGTGAACAGGCTGGAGCCCGCCTCCCGGACCGACTGGGTCCAGGTCAGCGAGGAGATGGCGTGCAGCAGCAGTCCGAAGCCGATCAGGGCGCCGCCGAGCCAGCTCACGAGCGTGCCCATCAGCATGAGCGGGGCGAGCCAGGTCTGCGCGCGGTCGATGGCGCGGTAGCTGCCGCCGGGGGCGGCGAGGCGCAGCAGGGAGCGCAGGCAGCGCCACCAGCGGATCACCATCGAGGAGTACAGCCCGCGGGGCACGACGAGGGTGCGCAGGATGCTGGCGAACACCAGCAGCAGGAGCAGGCCGCCGGCCACGCCCGAGATCCATTTCATGCGGTCATTCTCACGTCCGACGCGGACGTCTTCAGCGCAACGGATCTCGTACGGCGCGAGCGGGGCCCGCCGCCCGCAGGTCGAACGGTCAGGCCCGCGGCCGGACCAACAGGGTACGGACGCCCTCGGAGGTGAGGGTCAGGCCGTTCGGTGAACTCGGGTCGATGGTGAGCGACAGATCATCGGTCGGCCACTGGGAGGCGAGCGCGCCCAGCGGAACCAGACGGTAGCGGGAGACGAACGGCAGCAGTTCGGCCATCGCCGGCTCCGAGGTGAACACCGGCACCACCTGCTCCCCGCCCGGCTGCTCCAGCACGGGCAGCGCCACGGCGGCGGGGTCGCGCACGTCCTCCTCGCTCGCGTCGTCCGGCACGGGGACCAGCACCTCGCTGCCGGCCAGGGTGTCCAGCGCCAGCGGGTTCTCGGTGTTCTCCGCGAGTGCCTTCAGCGCCTCCTGGGCGGGTGTCGTGGCCGTCGGCAGGTAGTGAGGGTTGTTCGAGGGTGTGTCCATTGGCAGATCCCAGGTAGTGACGGACAGGCCGCCCGGGGCGGGACTCGCCCCGGGCGCGGCTCCTGTCGCGCGTACCCACTCGCGGCCGGGGCATTCCCCGCACCCGCCCGCCGGTGCTCACGAGATCAAAAGACCGGGAGACCGAGAGACCGAGACTGAGAGATCAGGACATCAGGAGATCAGCGGGATGTCGTCCGACGGCAGGCCGAGGCGGTCGCGGCCGACACGGCGGGCCAGCGGTTCGGCCATCGTGGGGCCGAGGTGCGACCAGATCGTGGCGGCGTCCCGGAAGTAGCGCTGCATCCGTGCGCCGTCGCGGGCGTGCCGGGAGCCCGCCGTGCGGAACAGGATGCCCTGGAGCGCGTCCCAGGCCAGACGCCCGGCGGTGACGAAGACCAGCGCGAGCCGGTTGTCGACGGCGGTCGTGAAGGGAGCCCTGCCCGACACGTTGTCGCAGCAGGCCTCCATCCAGTCGTCGGCGGTTGCCCGCAGCGCCGCGTCCGCCGTACGGATCGCGGCCAGCGCCTCCCCCAGGTGGCGCTGGTAGTCGTGGAGGTCGGCGCGGGTGCGGCCGGGGTCCAGGACGAGCGGGCGTTCGGCGATGATCCGGGCGTACTCGTCGGCGGCCGCGTACGCGGTGCCGATCATGAGTGCGGCCAGCTCGCCGTGGAAGAAGCTCGCCGCGCGCCCCGCGTACATGGGATGGCCGTGCAGCTTCGAGCCGAAGGAGCCGCCCTCGACGGGCAGGTCGAGCAGGCTCGCCTCCCGGGTGAAGTGCTCGGGGATACGGGCCTCGTCGAAGCGGATGCTGTGGGAACCGCTGCCGCGCAGGCCGAGGACGTCCTGCCAGTCGTCGAGCAGGGTCCAGGCGGAGCGCGGCGCCACGAACAGCACGAGCGGGCCCGGCGGGTCCTCCGGCTTCTCGGGGGCGCGCAGGGTCTGACCGACGTAGTGGGTGGAGTACGGGGAGCCGGAGGAATAGGACCAGGTGCCGTCGAGGACCACATGACCGTAGCCGTCGGGCCGCGCCACTCCGACGGGGGTCGCGGTGGAGGCGGCCCGGAAGTCGCCCTCGTCGCCGAAGAGTTCGTCCTGTGTCTTCTCCTCGAAGACCGAGGCGACCTGGAGGACATGGGCGGCGGTGAGAGACAGGGCCCAGCCGGTGGAGGGGCAACCGCGCGCGACCTCGGTCACGACGCGGTAGAAGGTCGGCAGGCCGAAGGCGTAGCCGCCGTACCTGCGCGGCTGCAGCATCCGGTAGAAACCGGCGCGCAGGAACTCCTCGTGGGTGTCCTTGGGGTAGATCGTCAGCCGCTCGGTCTCCGGCTGCCGTTCGAGCAGCGCGGGCCGCATCGCCACGGCCCGCTCGATCACTTCGCGTTCGGTGAGTTCCGGTTCGGGAACGGCGATCACGGGGCCTCCTGGCAGGCGGGACTGTCCATACGTGTGGCGCTACCAATGATTGAACACGCAGATCCGCCACGGTGTACCGCCGGATAACGCCAAGTACGAGAATCCGTACGCCGGTTGAAGCGTCGACGCGCCCGCACGGGGGCGCGAAGGGAGCGCCTTTCCCACCCCTCGGCCAGGGCTTCGAGGCGATGGCCATGGTGAAAACGAACCAGTGATGGTGACCGGGGCCCACGCGCCCCGCGAGCCCCGCCGCCTACCGTGGGCGCATGCCGATGCAACCCTGGTTTCCCGACGCCAAGCTGGGCGTCTTCATCCACTACGGTGTCTACGCCGTGGGCGGAGCGGCCGAGTCCTGGTCGTTCTACACGGGCGAGATGACCCACGAGCAGTACATGAAACAGCTCGAAGGCTTCACCGCGTCGAAGTACGATCCGGACGCCTGGGCCGAGCTGTTCGCCCGCATCGGCGCCCGGTACGCGGTCCTCACCACCAAGCACCACGACGGCGTCGCCCTCTGGGACACCGGCCACCGCAATCTCGACGTCGTCCGGGACACCCCGGCCGGCCGGGACCTGGTCACGGGTTTCGTCGACGCGCTGCGCGAGCGGGGGCTGAAGGTCGGGCTCTACTACTCGCACTCCGACTGGAACCACCCCGACTACCCCAGCATCCGGCACGTGAAGCCCGGCGAACCGCCGAGTCCCTACTCGCACGCCGAGCCCGGCACGGAGGACCAGGCCGCCTGGGAGCGCTACCTCGCCTACCGCGACGGCCAGGTCGGCGAGTTGATGGACCGCTTCCGCCCCGACCTGCTCTGGTTCGACGGCGAGTGGGAGCGCACCGAGGAGCAGTGGCGGATGGACGAGCTCGCCGAGCTGATCCTCGCGGGCAACCCCGACGCCGTCCTCAACGCGCGGATGCTCAGCCACGGCGACTACGCCACCCCTGAGCAGGGCACCCCGCTGCAGGCCCCGGAGGGCCCGTGGGAGCTGTGCCTGACGATCAACGACTCGTGGAGCTACCGGCCGCAGGACCGCGACTTCAAGTCGGTGCGCCAGCTGGTGCGCTACTTCACCGAGACGATCGGCATGGGCGGCAATCTGCTGCTGGGCGCCGGGCCCCGCGAGGACGGGACCATCCCCGAGGAGCAGATCGAACGCCTGGAGGGGCTCGGCGCCTGGATCGGACGGCACACGGACGCGGTGTACGGGACGGTCGCCGGCCTGCCCGCCGGGCACCACTACGGTCCCAGCACCCTCTCCGCCGACCGGCGCACGCTGTACCTGGTCTGCTTCGACGCCCCCCGTGACAACGTCTCGCTGCGCGGTCTGCGCAACGAGGTCAAGCGCGTCACGGTCCTGGGCACCGGCACCGAACTGGGCCACCACGTCACCGGCGGCCTCGACGCCGTCCCGGGCGTGACCTGGATCGACGCGCCCGCCGCGGCCGACCTCGACGAGTACGCCACCGTCCTCGCCGTCGAGCTGGAGGGCGAGCTGGACCTCTACCGGGGGACCGGCCGCGACTGACGGAGGGACCGCGTCAAGGGCGTGCGGCGGCAGAACGGGGCGAGCAGCGGTAGAGGCGTGACGTCGGGAGCGGTACGCGTGCGCAATGGGCGCGCACCCATACGGCGTTGGTCCGGCCCGGGACGGTCACCGCGCCGCCGAGGACGACGTAGCGCAGTCGGCCGGTGGCGACGAGGTGACGGAACTGGGCGCCGGTGGGCGTGGGCGCGGCCCCGGTGAATCCGCCCATGGGAAGCACCTTGGCGCCCGCGTAGAGGATGTACGCGGCGGCGGACCGCCAACTGGTCGTCGCGAAGAGGTAGGTGGCTCCGTCCTGGTGGGCCCGGGTGTAGGCCAGGAGCCGCTGCTGGTCCTCGTCGAGTGCGTCGGTGGACTTGGGGGCCCTGTCGCCCGCGTTCCGGGCGACGGGCGGTGCGGAGAAGGTCCGTTGCCGCGCGTTGTGGTGGTGCCACGTGGACACCGGCCCGGCGGAGCCCATGCCGGAGTGCCCGTACGCGGGGTCCAGGACCGAGGCGGCCCAGGCCGCGGAGGGCCCCAGCATCGCCGCGACGGCCAGGCCGAGGCCCAGCACCGCGGTGCGCCGGCGCGCCCCTTCGGCACCATCGGTACGGGACAGTGCCAGCAGCGCCAGCGCGCCCGCTCCGAGGATGATCGCGGCCGGGGCCAGCCACGGCAGGAACGTCGGGTACTGCCCCGCGATCACCGCCGACCAGGTCACCGTGGTCACCACCGCGACGGGCAGCGCCCACGTCCGTGCCCCGCTCCCCTTGCGCCAGGCACGCCAGAACTGCACCGTCCCGGCGCCGAAGAGCGCGGCCAGCGGTACGGCCACGACACCCATGTAATACGTGTGGCCACCGACCGCTCCGGCGCTGAACACCAGGAAGTACGTGGCCAGCCAGACCCCCCAGAGCAGGAAGCCCGCCCGCAGCGGGTCCGTGCGCGGCCTGCCGCGCAGCCACACCAGGCCGCACACCGCGGCGAGCGCGGCCGCCGGATACAGCCAGCCGACCTGCGAGGCCAGCGAGGGGCCGACCATCTTGGCCCACTGCGTGGCGGCGTGTCCGTGCCCTGGCTCGGTGGGGGCGGTGCCCGCCATGGTCTGTGCCGCCACGCTTCCGGTGTCCTTGGCGTCGATGCCGAGGCTGGAGAAACGGGTGAGGAAGTTGTATCCGACGACCTGGCTGACGGCCGAGTTGTTCGTCGTACCGTCCACGTACGGACGGTCCTTGGCCGGGGTCAGTGTCACCAGCAGCACCCACGAGGCCGAGACCGCCAGACACACCGCGCCGGCGGCGGCCAGGTGGGCGAGGCGTCGGCGCAGCACCACCGGTGCCGAGACCACGTACAGCAGACCGAGGGCCGGGAGTACCGCCCAGGCCTCCAGCATCTTGGCCTGGAACCCGAGGCCGACCCACATCCCCGCCGCGAGCAGCGGGCGCAGCCGGGCCTCGCGGGCCGCGCGCAGCGTGGCGTCGGCGGCCAGCAGGACGAGCAGGGTGAACGCGGGATCCTCGGCCTGCGTGCGGAAGAGCCCCGCGACCGCCGGGGTGAGCGCGAACGCGCCCGCCGCGAGCAGGCCCGCGCTCTCCCCCGCCCAGCGGCGTACGGCGCGGTACAGGACGGCGACGCTGAGCACGCCCTCGATGAGCTGGGGCAGGGTGAGCGCCCACGGATGGAATCCGAAGATCCGCGCGGACAGCGCCTGGGGCCACAGGAAGCCGGGCAGTTTGTCGATCGTGATCGAGTTGCCGGGGTCGAAGGAGCCGAACAGGAAGCCCCGCCAGCTCTCGGACATGCTGCGCGCGGTCTGCGCGTAGAACGCGTGGTAGGCACTGTGCTGGATGTCCCAGGTGAACAGCAGGGCCGCCACCGCGAGGATCGCCAGCAGCGCGGGTCTGGCGTGGGCCGGGCCCCCCACCGGACTGCGGCCGGACGTCCCGGGACGGGCTAGCAGCCGCCCGCCCGTCCGCTGGGCCGACGCGATGATCGCTGCGGTGGTGCTGACCATGGACGTACCTTCCCGGTGTACTCGCCGTTCGCTCAGCGAGAGGGCGGAACGGCCCACCGGGATGCCTGGGGGCGGTGACTGTTCAGGTGACGTTCAGGTCGGGGGACGGACGCCGCGGCTCCCACCGTGGGGCGCGGCGGGTGCGCTGCCGAAGTCAGCTCGTCTCCGCCGCGCGGCAGGATCCGCAGGTGATGTGGCGGGCCGGCTTCTCGTGGATGGCCCGGCCGGTTCCGGTGATGTCCTGGGTCGGCGGGTGGCTTTCGTGCACATGCGTGCGACACAGCGCCGCGCCGCAGCGGATGCATACGGCGACCGCGGGACCGGGGGTGCCGGGGCAGTCGTAACAGTTCATGTCCTCACCTCGTTCATTGGTGAGGGCCCTGTGGGGGGCTCCGCGATCCATCCTCCATCATCCTTGCGGACATCGCCTGGCCGGAGAACCCGGCCACGAGCCGTCGGGTCCCCGGTGTGCCCGCGCTCAGGCCGTGGGGTCGAACCACGTGGGCGCGTCCGACAGGGCCTGCTTGATCCGGAACATCCCGAACTCGTTCAGCTCGGGCAACGCGTCGACGGCGAACCAGCCGACGTCCAGGGACTCGTCGTCGTTGACCCTCGCCTCGCCGCCGACGGCCCGGCACCGGAACGTGGTGTCCATGTACTGGCAGGTGTCGCCGTTCTCGTAGGTGACCGGCTCCAGGGCCTGGACCAGCACCACGCGCTCGACGACGCAGCGCACGTTGGTCTCCTCGAACACCTCCCGCACGGCGCAGGCCGCGGGCTGCTCGCCCGGGTCCGGAATGCCGCCGATGATCGACCACTTCCGGGTGTCGGTGCGCCGGCCCAGGAGCACTCTGCCCTCGTCGTCGAAGACGATGGCGCTGACTCCGGGGAGCCAGAGCAGTTGGTGACCGGCCGAGGCCCGGATGGTGCGGATGAAGTCAGGGGTAGCCATGGACCGACCCTAACGGCCGGATTCCGTCATCCGGCCGAGGTCACGCGAGATCGCCCGGAACGTCGCCGCTGCGGCGCCCGCGGACCACCGTCGTACCCGCCCAGCCGAGACCGCCCACCGCGACCGCCACCAGCAGCATCTCCGGCAGGATGCCGAGCCGCGTGGCGGGGGTCTCGGAGGAGCGCAGCGGCACCTTCTGGACCAGCGAGTCCGCCACGAACATCCCGGTCCGCTGGGTGATCCTCCCGTCCGGCATGATCACGGCGCTGACGCCGCTGGTCACCGGCACCGTGACGGTACGGCTGTGCTCGACGGCGCGGACGCGGGACATGGCGAGCTGCTGATAGGTCATCTCGCTGCGGTCGAAGGTCGCGTTGTTGCTCGGCACCGAGATCAGCTGCGCGCCGTCGGTCACGGTGCTGCGCACGGCCCAGTCGAAGGCGGCCTCATAGCAGGTGACCAGTCCGACCCGGGAGCCGTCCATGGTGAACACGCCCGGCTTGTGGCCCCGGCTGAAGTCCTGGCGGACCATCGAGGTCCAGTTCTTGTTGATCGCGCCGAGCAGTGAACGCAGCGGAAGGTACTCGCCGAAGGGCTGGACCTGTCGCTTGTCGTACGTGTCGAGGGGGCCCCTGACCGGGTCCCACAGGATCTGCTCGTTGTAGAGCTTGCCGTCGCGTTCGACGACGCCACCGACCGAGATGGGCGCGCCGATGGCCTTGGCGGCGTCGTCGATCACGAGGCGGGCGTCGGGGCTGGTGAAGGGGTCGACGTCGGAGGAGTTCTCCGGCCACAGCACGAAGTCGGGCCGGGCGACCTTGCCCGCCTTGACCTCGGCGGCCAGCCGCTCGGTCTCCCGTGCGTGGTAGTCGAGCACGGCGCGCCGCTGGGAGTTGAAGTCGAGCCCCGCGCGCGGCACGTTGCCCTGGATGACGGCGACGGTCGCCGTGCCGTTCTCGGCCTTGTCGCTCACCAGCGACCGCGCCGCGAGCGCCCCGACGACGGGGACGGCCACGCTGAGCAGCGCCGCCGCGGCGGCCCCTCGGCGTACGACGCCGGTGCGCCGGCCCTCGACGACCTGGCGTACGACCTCGTACAGCCCGAATCCGCAGAGCACGACCGCGAATCCGAGCACCGGGGTGCCGCCCACCGCGGCCAGCGGGAGGAACATGCCGTCCGCCTGGCCGAAGGCGATCTTGCCCCAGGGGAAGCCGCCGAACGGCGCACGCGCGCGTGCCGCCTCGCCCGCGATCCAGACCGCCGCCGCCCACAGCGGCCAGCCGGGCAGCCGGGAGACGAGGGTGATGCCCGCGCCGACGAGCGCCACGTACACCGCTTCCACGGCGACGAGTGCCAGCCACGGGCCGGGGCCGACCTCGACACCGGTCCACACGAGCAGCGGCAGCAGGAAGCCGAGGCCGAACAGATAGCCGAGCCCGAGGCCCGCCTTCCAGGAGCGACCGCGCAGAAGCCACCCGAGGACCGCGAAGGCCGGCAGGGCCAGCCACGAGACGGTGCGTGGCGGGAAACTGACGTAGAGCAGCACTCCGGAGAGCGCCGCGGCGGCGGCCGGAGCGTATCGCCGAGCCAGTCTGGCCCCGCGTGATGCGGGCGCGGCCTGGGGTTCGAGCTGATCCGGCTCGTCTACGGAAGTTGCGGTGGCGGTCACCCGGGGAGTGTACGGCTCGTGACCTGGGCGCCGACAGCACGGTCCGCACCATGAACCTCCCGGCGCCCGGGGGCGGTCCGCACGCTCCGCAGACCGTCGCATGCCCGCCCGATGCACCGTTCCTGCGCAACTCATCCACAAACCGGCGCATCAGCCGTTACGGTGTGCCCAGCCTCTGACGTGCGGCCGGATGCGGCCGTGGCGGTCGGGGCCCGGCACAGGTCGGGGGGCGACGGGGTGGGGTCCACGGGGATGAGATCCGCGGCCGGTTCGGCGGCCGAAGGCGAGAGACGAAACGTTTCGGACGCCATGGGTGTGATCGTGCTCGGGGCCTGCGCGGCGTGGGCCCTGATCACGGCGACGGCGCACGACGGGCGGCCCGAGGGGGTGCTCCTGGCCGTGCTCGCCGTGGCCGCCGGGTACGCCTCGGGCCGGATCCTCGGCGCACTCCTGCCGGTCGCGGCACCGTGTACCGGAGCCCTCGCCGGACTGGGCCTCGCGCTCACCGTCGCGCACACCACCCCGGGCCCGCAGGTCACGACGCCACTCGGGCACGGCGGTGCCACAGCCGCGCTGCTCGCCCTGTCCACCGGTGCGGCGTGCTGCGCGGCCTGGGCGGCCCGCAGGCCGGCGCAGCGGCTCGCGCTGAGTCTGCTCGCCGTCGGGATCGTGGTGAGCGCGGCGGCGCTCGGCTCGACCACCGGATGCCCCGCCGGCGCCGGAGTGCTGCTGTGCTCGCTCGCCGCCGACCGCATGCGCCGCCGCGCCCTCGGACTCGGGGGTCTCGCACTCGTAGCGGCGCTGGTGACGGGCGCGACCTGGGCGGTCGCGGAGAACGTGCTTCCGGACGGTCTGAACGCCGCCCTGGAGGGGCAGCTCACCGAGCACCGGGTCCTGCTCTGGCGCGACGCGCTCCACCTGACCGGACACCATCCCGCCTTCGGCGTGGGGCCCGGGCGGTACGGGGAACTCAGTCCGACGGTCACGCAGTCGCTGCTGCCCGACGGCAAGCCCCACTCGGCGCCGTGGCAGCAGGCGGCCGAGCAGGGGCTGACCGGCGTCGCGCTGCTCGCCGCGGTCTTCTGCTGGGTCCTCTATTCGCTGTGGCGTTCACCGCGGTCCACGACGATCGCGCTGACGGCGGGCGCGGCCCTCACGGCGCTGGCCGTGATCGCCTCGCTGGGCAACGCGCTGAGCTTCACCACGGTGACGGCGGGTGCGGGGCTGCTCGCGGGACTCGCGACGGCACGGCCCCTGGCCGACGAGGACCTGGAGAGCGTCCTGGACGCGGGAGACCGAACCCCGAGGAACCTGCTGGAGCCGTGAACTCCGCGACGGTCAGATGACCGCGCCGGGCGTGGCCGGCCGCAGCCGGTCCCGGATGATCCGGACCATCGCCTCCGCGTTGTCCACCGTGATGGTGAACGTGTGTCCGTCACCGAGCTGGAGCACCACACCCTCGCCGCGCCGGACGATGACCGCGGTGCCCTTGTCGGGACGCCAGCGGTAGCCCCAGCCGCCCCACTGCCGCGGGGTGACCCGGGGGGCGAAGTCGGCGCCGACGACGCTCGAGAGCGGAATACGCCGGCGGGGCAGACCGATGTGGCCGCAGCGCACTTCGAGGCAGTCCTTGTCGACCTTCACGGCGACATGCACGAAGGCGAGGGTGCCGAACATGATGAGCAGTCCCGCCGCGATGCACCCGACGACGGACATGGCCAGTGCCGCGACACCCGACGTCCACGTCGAGTCGACGGCCAGTTCGACACCCAGCGCGATGCAGGCGGCCCCGCCTATGGCGGGCAGCCACTGGATGCGATTGGTCGCACTCCCGGTCCAGACATCGGGGTGCGAGAAGTTTTCGCGGTGGAGGTGGTACCTCATGTTTAAGAGACTACTCAGGTTCCGCACCGCGGGCACCGGGTCGCGGAGGGTCACTGCTCCGGGTGGGCGCGCGGCGCACGCGGGGCGTTCGAGCGGTGACGGACGGTCGCCGTCCGAAGGCCCCCACTCGGCGACACGGTCAGCGGGCGGGGCTGACCGCCTGAAGAAGGCGGCCTTCCTCGTACGCCAGCGCGGTCGCCGACAGGCCGCCCTCGCTGCCGCTGAGGAGCACGGTGAGGGAGCCCTCGGCGGGGGCCGACGGGTCCGGGCGCTCGCCGATCCTGCGCAGTGCCTGCGCGGCGACGGCCCCGGCGGAGCCATGCAGGGCGAGCGGCGGGAGGCCGGGCTGCTGCACGGCCGTACGGATGCGTTCGGCGACCAGCTCGTAATGGGTGCAGCCGAGGACTACGGCCCTTACATCGCGGGGGGTGCGCTCGGCCGCCGTGGCGATCGCGGCGTCGATGCCCTCCTGGTCACCGTGCTCCACAGCGTCGGCCAGCCCGGGACAGGCCACTTCGGTCACGGACACTCCCCCGGCGAACTCGCCGATGAGCCCGCGCTGATAGGGGCTGCCGGTGGTGGAGGGCGTGGCCCAGATCGCGACGGGTCCCCCACCGGCCGCGGCCGGCTTGATCGCCGGAACGGTGCCGATGACGGGCACCGCCGGCTCCAGACGGGCGCGCAGCGCCGGAAGGGCGCGTACGGAGGCGGTGTTGCAGGCGACGATCAGGGCCTCGGGACGGTACTGCGCGGCGGCCTCGGCCACGGCGAGCGCGCGGGCGGTCACGTCCTCGGGCGTACGCGGTCCCCAGGGCATGCTGCCGGGGTCCGAGGAGAGCACGATATCGGCGTCCGGCCGCAGTCGACGTACCGCGGCGGCAGCAGCGAGCAGTCCGATTCCGGAGTCCATGAGCGCGATCTTCACCCGGTCACCATAGACGATCCGCCCCGGCGGACCCCTGGGGTGGGGCAGACTGCGGCGGATGAGTGCCGTCGCGTGGACCGCCTTGGGATCATTGGCCGCCTGGCTGTGGCTGCTGCTCGGCCAGGGCTTCTTCTGGCGTACGGATCTGCGGCTGCCGCCGCGTCGGGAACCGGACGACTGGCCGTCCGTCTGTGTCGTCGTACCGGCGCGCGACGAGGCCGCCGTACTGCCCGAGAGCCTGCCCGCGCTGCTCGCCCAGGACTATCCGGGGCGCGCCGAGATCTTCCTCGTCGACGACGGCAGCTCGGACGGCACCGGGGAGCTGGCCCGTGAGCTCGCCCGCACGCACGGCGGGCTGCCGCTCACCGTCGGCTCGCCCGGGGAGCCACCCGCGGGCTGGACCGGAAAGCTCTGGGCCGTGCGTCACGGTATCGGCCTGGCACGCGCGCGTGGCCCCGAATACCTGCTGCTGACGGACGCGGACATCGCGCACGCGCCGGACAGCCTGCGGACGCTGGTCGCCGCGGCGCGCACCGGCGGCTTCGACCTGGTCTCGCAGATGGCCCGGCTGCGGGTGGAGAGCGTGTGGGAGCGGCTCGTCGTCCCCGCCTTCGTCTACTTCTTCGCACAGCTCTATCCCTTCCGGTGGATCGCGGTGAAGGACTCACGGACGGCGGCCGCGGCGGGCGGCTGCGTACTGCTGCGCGCGGACGCCGCCGAGCGGGCACGAATCCCGGACGCCATCCGGCACGCCGTCATCGACGACGTGGCGCTCGCGAGGGCGGTCAAGGGCAGCGGGGGCCACATCTGGCTGGGGCTGGCCGAGCGGGTCGACAGCGTGCGTCCCTATCCCCGGCTGCACGACCTGTGGCGCATGGTCTCGCGCAGCGCGTACGCCCAGCTGCGGCACAACCCGGTGCTGCTCCTCGGTACGGTCCTCGGCCTCGCCGTGGTGTACCTGGTGCCGCCGGCCGCCCTCTTCACGGGTCTCTTCTCCGGGCATTCGGGGGTCGCGGCGGCCGGCGGGCTCGCGTGGCTGCTGATGACGGTGACGTATCTGCCGATGCTGCGCTACTACCGGCAGCCCGTGTGGCTCGCGGCGTCGCTGCCGGTGACCGCGTTCCTGTACCTCCTCATGACGGTCGATTCCGCGGTGCAGCACTACAGGGGGCGCGGCGCGGCCTGGAAGGGCCGCACCTACGCGCGCCCGGACACCGCGCTCGACGAGCGCTGACCGGTCACTTCCCGCGAGTCATTTCCTGTGGGTCACTTCTTGTGGGTCACTCCCCGCGGTCACTTCCGGCCGGGGGTCCAGTTCATGCCCCACCCGTAGACGCGGTCCACCGTGCGCTGCGGGCTTACGCCGCGCTCGGGGACGAGGTAGCGGGCTTCACGCTGGACGATCAGGTCGCCGCCGTTGTTGGTGATGAGGGCGAGGGCGCAGACCGTCGAGGGCACCGTGCACTCGTCGAGCGAGAAGTCGACGGGGGCGCCGTTCAGCGGTTGCAGGGTGACCGTGGCATGCAGGTCGGCGAACGAACGTGCCCCTTCGTAGATGGTGACGAAGATGAGGATGCGCCGGAAACTCTGCTTGTGGTCGAGGTTGACGGTGAGGTTCTCGCCGCTCGCCACGGCACCGGTGCGGTCGTCGCCGTCGAGGTGGATGTACGGCGGCTGGTGCAGCGCCCCGAAGGCGTTGCCGAGCGCCTGGACGACTCCCTTGCGGCCGTCGGACAGCTCGTACAGGGCACAGAGGTCGAGGTCGAGGTCCCTGTGCGCCGCGACGGCCCGGCCCCGCTTGCTGCCCCACCCCGAGAACTGCTTGCGCACCTCCCAGTTGAGGTTGACACGCATGGCTCCGGACGTGCCGCCCTGCTTGGTCAGCGAGACCGAGGGCGCCTCCTTGGTGAGCGTGACCTTGGAGAGGCGGACCGGGGCCCCGGTCCGGGCGGGCGGCGGAGCCATGGCGGGGGGCGAGACGGTGACCGGCGGTGCGGTGACGGGCGGGGGCAGGTTCACCGGCGGCCCGACCGGCGGCGGACCGGCCACCCGGGTACCGGGCGCGGGCGGCATGGCGGCGGGGGGTGTGGAGCCGGGCGGCGCGGGGGCAGGCGCTACGGGAGCGATCGGCGCGGCGGCGGTCGGTGCGGGGGGAGGCGGGGGCGGCGGCGAGTGCTGCGGCTCGTCCACCGTGATTCCGTAGTCCTTCGCCAGCCCTTCCAGTCCGCTGCCGTAGCCCTGTCCGACCGCGCGGAACTTCCAGGCACCCTGGCGCCGGTAGAACTCGCCGAGCACGAAGGCGGTCTCGACGGTCGCGTCCTTGCTGTCGAAGCGCGCGATCTCCGTGCCCTGCCCCGCGTCGAGCACACGTATGTACAGACCGGGCACCTGCCCGAAGGCGCCACCGTCCGCGGAGGCGGCCAGCACCACGGTCTCGATCGCGCCCTCCACGCGCGCGAGGTCGACGAGCAGTGTGTCGGTCACCTGACCGCCGTCGCCCCGCTTGCCCTCGTGCCGCACGGCGCCGGAGGGGTGTGCCGGCTGGTTGTAGAACACGAAGTCGCCGTCGGAGCGGACCTTTCCGGAGACCAGCAACAGCGCGGAAGCATCCGCGTCGGGAACCCCGGGCCCCGAACGCCACCCCATTTCGACGCGCAACGCACGCGTCGGCACAGGAACATTCGAACCTTTAGGCATTGTCATGTCCGCCCCCATCACGTGTCACCGCGCCAGGCCGCGCCTCGGGCCGTCCCTCGGGCCCTTTCCCGACCAACCTATTCCCCCAAGGCGGAGAACTCCCGTGAGGTGCTCCGGAAGATCGCACGAGGGGCCTCGAAGACTGCTGGCCAACCACCGGTAACCCCCTCGGAACTCGGCCTTTACACGATCTGAACCCTGTTTGACGCCCTTTTTTGCCGAGTTCGCTCGCATTGGGGATCCCGCGTCACTGCCGACACGGAAAACAACCCTCTTATCGGTCTCCCCAACCAGCACATCGTGGGCTTAACTTATGTGCCATGACCTCCCCCCGCTCCACCTATGGCGGCGGTTACTACTCCGCGCCGTCCTTCCCGGACACCCCGATCTACGACTCCCTGGTCGCCGAGCGGGGCACTCCCCAGATCGCCCCGATCCGGGTTCCCGCCGCCTACGACACGGGCAGCAGCTACCTTCCCGCACTCCCCTCGGCACTTCCCGCCCTGCCCGCAGGACCTTCGCACCAGGCCCCCATGTACGGCGGCTACCCGCAGGCCCAACAGCCCGCACCGCTGCAGCAGGCCCCGGCGCCGTACATCCCGCAGCAGGCCGGCGCCCCGCGTGGCTACCCGGGACCCCAGCAGCAGCCGCAGCGCCCGATGGCGGCCGGCACCGGCTACGAGGCGATGCGCCCCGCGGCTCCCCGCCCCGCCCCGGCGCCGTACCAGGACCCGTACAACAACCAGCAGTACCGCGGGTACTGAGGGGCTGAGGTACGCGGGCACCGCGGCATTCGGACCGGAATGTCGGTGCCCGCTGGCACCATGGAGTCATGGGGAATGCGGAGCTGCACTCGATCCATGTCCATCCGGTCAAGGCCTTCCGGGCTCTCTCGCCCCGGGAGGCCGTCGTGGAGCCCTGGGGGCTGGCCGGAGACCGACGCTGGGTACTGATCGACGACGGGGGAAAGGTCGTCACCCAGCGTCAGCAACCACGGCTGGCACTGGCCGCCGCCGAGCTGCTGCCCGGCGGCGGCATATGCTTGTCCGCACCCGGCCGTGAGCCGCTGACCGTCCTCGTGCCCCGGCCGGCCGGCACGACGCCGCTGGACCTCTTCGGCGACAAGGTGGAGGCGGTCCTCGCCGACGCGGACGCGCACGCCTGGTGCAGTGACTATCTGGGGACCGAGGTCCGTCTCCTGCACATGGACGACCCCGCCACACGCAGGCCGGTGGACCCGGACTACGCACGTCCGGGCGAGACCGTCAGCTTCGCCGACGGCTATCCGCTGCTGGTCACCACGCTCGCCTCGCTGGACGCACTCAACTCCTTGATCGCGCAGGGCGACCGCGCCGACGAGGGCCCCCTCCCGATGAACCGTTTCCGGCCGAACGTGGTGGTGGCGGGCACGACGGCATGGGCCGAGGACGGCTGGCGGCGGATCACCATCGGCGAGGTCGGCTTCCGGGTGCCCAAGATGTGCGGCCGCTGCGTCGTGACCACCACCGACCAGGACACCGCCCAGCGCGGCAAGGAGCCGCTGCGCACGCTCGGACGCCACCGCCGCTTCGGCTCCCAGCTCGTCTTCGGACAGAACCTGGTGCCGGAGTCCCGCGGCACGGTGCGGATCGGCGATCCGGTCACGGTCCTCGAATGACCCGCCCGCGGGAACCCGGGCCCCGGGCACGGTCGTTGAGTGTGTGAGAAGTTCATGAAAGACCCGTGCGAAGGGTGATTTCGCTCTCTCTTTCCCGGGGCTCGCATATGAACGGCTCCGCCGGGGGTTATCACGGAGGCGAAAGGGGGTGCGGGACGGTGCGAGCTATCGGCGGACTCTGGCGTTGGCGGCACAATCCGCTGCGCCGCACGACCGATCTGGTCGAGGCGTGGCTGGCCCTGCTGACCGTCCTGCTGATCCTCAGCCTCGCGCCCCTGCTCGGCGCCCTCACCGGATTGACGGCCGAGGACGCTCTCCAACAGGCCGTTCGGGACCAGCACCTGGCCCGTCACGAAGTGACGGCCACCGTGGTCGGCAAGGCGGACCGGGCTCCGCTGGACCCCGATCCCGAGGCCTCGTCGGCGCAGGATCCGCACAGCCGTGTGCTCGCCGACTGGACCGCTCCGGACGGCACGGCACATCACGGCAAGGTGATAGCCGCCCTCAAGTCACCGCACGAGGGCGACCACTTCACGCTCTGGACCGACGAGCACGGTGCCATGGTCGCCCGCCCGCTGGATTCGGCCACCGCGACGACGCACGCCGTGCTGGCGGGCATCGGCGCGGCCCTGCTCACCGCGGGGCTCCTCGACAGCGGCAGACGTCTGTTCGTGTGGCGCATGGTCCTTCGCCGGTACGCCCGTTGGGATCAGGCCTGGGACAGGGCGGGTCCGGACTGGGGCAGGACGGGCACCGGCAGCTGACCGCCTTCCGGCTCCGGTCAACCCACCGTGCCCGCGCACGCTACGGTGGACCGACCGAATCGTTCGGCACCGCCGTGAGAAGCTGTCCTTGATCGCGACGGGGTTTCAGCACGGCCTCGCAGGACCCGCGTACGACGAGGTGGGGGCACTACAGCGCCATGGCACAGGGCACGGTCCAGGTGACGCACACCGGCACCTCGCGGTGGCGGCGCCGCACAGGAGAGTACGCATCGCTGGCCGCCGCCCTGGAGGCCGCGGCCGACGGGGACGTGCTCACCGTCGCACCCGGCACCTACCGGGAGAATCTCGTGGTCCAGCGCGCGGTGACGCTGCGCGGCCCGGAGGGCTCCCCCGGCTCCGTGCGCATCGCGCCGGTGGACGGCGTGCCGCTGACCGTGCGCGCCTCGGCCGTGGTCCAGGACCTGCATGTGGAGGGCCAGGACTCGGCGGCGCCCGCGCTGCTCGTCGAGGAGGGCACCCCGGAGCTCCTCGACGTGCGGATCGTCACGCGCTCCGCGGCCGGCATCGAGGTGCGCGGCGGCGCCCGTCCGACCGTGCGGCGCTGCACCGTCGACAATCCGGCCGGCGTCGGCATCGCCGTACTCGACGGCGGCGGTGGCGTGTTCGAGGAGTGCGAGGTCGTCGCGGCCGGACAGTCCGGCATCGCGGTCCGCGGCGGCGCGCATCCTCGTCTGGAGCGCTGCCGCGTTCACCACGCCTCCGGCGCAGGCCTGTCGGTGACCGGCGAGAACTCCTCACTGGAGGCGGTCGGTTGCGAGGTGTACGAGGTCAAGGGCTCCGGTGTGCAGATCACCGCGCGCGCCGCGGCCCATCTCACCGACTGCGATGTGCACCGCACGATGTCCGACGGCGTCACCCTGGACACGGACGCCGTGCTCACCCTCGCCGACTGCCGCATCCACGACATCCCGGAGAACGCGGTGGACCTGCGTTCCCGCTCCGTCCTCACCCTGACCCGCACCACCGTCCGGCAGTTCGGGCGCAACGGCCTGTCGGTCTGGGACCCGGGCACACGCGTGGACGCCAACCAGTGCGAGATCTTCGACAGCACGGGCGACTACCCCGCGGTGTGGGTCAGCGACGGCGCGACCGCGGTGCTCGAGTCCTGCCGGGTGCACGACGTGCCCGACGCCCTGTTCGTCCTCGACCGCGGTTCACGCGTGGACGTCGTCGACAGCGACCTCTCCCAAGTGCGCAACACCGCCGTCTCGGTGAGCGACGGCGCGACGGCGCAGCTCGACGACTGCCGTATCCGCGACGCCGCGACGGGCGCCTGGTTCCGTGACCACGGAAGCGGCGGCACCCTGTCCGGCTGCACCGTGGACGGCACCCAGACCGGCGTGATCGTCACCAAGGGCGCCGACCCCACCTTCGAGCGCTGCACGGTCGACTCCCCCGCGGAGGCCGGTTTCTACGTGTCGGCGGGTGGCCGCGGCAGCTTCCACAACTGCCGGGTGACAGGCAGCGGGGGCTACGGCTTCCATGTCATCGACGGCTGCCGGGCGACACTGAAGAAGTGCCGTACGGAGCGCTGCGCGCGCGGGGGTTACGAGTTCGCCGACGGCGGCAACGCACCGGGCGGCGGCCCGGTCGTCGAGGACTGCACGAGCGATGAGAGCGCCGGAGTGCGCCCCCCGGCGCACGAGACGGCCGTACAGACGTCCAACCCGTCCACGAGCCTCCTCGGCGCGATCCCGGGCCAGCGCACCACCGAGCAGGAACCGCTCGTCACCGCCACGGAGCCCGCGCCCGCGCAGCCGGCCCGTACCTCGAAGGTCGTCCTCGGCGAACTCGACGGGCTGGTGGGCCTGGACAGCGTCAAGCGCGAGGTGCGCGCCCTCACCGACATGATCGAGGTGGGCCGCCGCAGACAGCAGGCGGGCCTCAAGGCGGCCTCCGCCCGCCGCCACCTGGTCTTCACCGGCTCCCCCGGCACCGGCAAGACGACGGTCGCCCGGCTGTACGGCGAGATCCTGGCCTCGCTCGGTGTCCTGGAGAAGGGGCACCTGGTCGAGGTGTCCCGCGTCGACCTGGTGGGCGAGCACATCGGCTCCACGGCGATCCGCACCCAGGAGGCGTTCGACCGGGCGCGCGGCGGTGTCCTGTTCATCGACGAGGCGTACGCGCTGTCGCCGGAGGACTCGGGCCGCGACTTCGGCCGCGAGGCCATCGACACGCTGGTGAAGCTGATGGAGGACCACCGGGACGCGGTCGTCGTGATCGTCGCGGGCTACACGGCCGAGATGGAGCGCTTCCTCACGGTCAACCCCGGCGTGGCGTCCCGCTTCTCACGGACCATCACCTTCAGCGACTACGTCCCCGAGGAGCTGCTGCGGATCGTGGAGCAGCAGGCCGAGGAGCACGAGTACAGCCTGGCGCCCGGCGCGCCCGAGGCGCTGCTGAAGTACTTCACGGCCATCCCCAAGGGCCCGGCGTTCGGCAACGGCCGCACCGCGCGGCAGACCTTCGAGGCGATGGTCGAGCGGCACGCGGGGCGGGTCGCCCAGCTCGACGAGCCGAGCACGGACGACCTCACGCTGCTCTACCCCGAGGACCTGCCGGAGCTGCCCTGAGCGTCGCCCCGTGGACAGGCGGTCGCCCTCAGGCCGTGGCGTCGCCGTCGGGACGGGGGCCCGGTACCGCCTCGGGCCGCAGCCGTGCCAGCAGCCGTTCGCGTTCCTCGGCGAAGGCCGGGTCCGCCTGGTAGTCCCCGTGTCCGAGGATCGGCGCGGGCAGCGGATGCTCCTGGGTACGTCCGTAGGCGAGCGGGTCCTTCAGGGGCGCGCGGTCGACCTGGGGACCGCAGTCGCCGGCCAGCCGAACGGGGCCGCCGATGGGGTCGGTGAGGCGGTACAGGTTGCGCCAGCAGTCGACCTCCCGGTGCAGCGAGGTCAGGGCGGCCGGGCCGAAGTGAGCCGGGAACCAGCGCCCGTAGAGCCGTTCCAGGGGAGAGCCGTAGGTGAGCAGCGCGACCCGCCTGCGTACCGAGGGCTTCAGCTGCCAGGCCGCGGCGGCGGCCAGCACACTGCCCTGGGAGTGCCCGGAGAGCACCAGGCGCCCGCCGGTGGCCCGGGTCCAGGTGACCATGCGCCACGTCAGGTCGGGCACGGCACGCTCGGCGTAGCAGGGCGGCGCGAAGGGGTGGGCGGCGCGCGGCCAGAAGGTGCCGACATCCCAGAGGATGCCGATGGTGCGGCGGGCCGCCGGGTCCTTGTAGGCGCGCCGCCCCGAAGTGACGAGAAGGACGAAGCCGAGGCCGATCAGCCAGGACCCGAGCGCCTGCGCGGTTTCGGCGGCGCCCCGGACGAAGGCGTACGACCCTCGCGCGGCCTGCGCCGGGGTGTCACCGGTGGTCAGGACGCCCACCAGGGCTCCGGCGCCGAGGAGCAGGGTCACGAACGAGATCACGCCGACCATGAGGGGCGCCCGGTCGGTGAGGGCGGCCATCGCGCGGGTGCTCGCGATACGGCCGGTACGCGTGGTGTCCTTGGCCTCGCCCGGGTAGTCGAGTTCCACCGCGCGCGTCTCGAGGACGCGCAGCCGCCAGGTGCGCAGGGCCAGCCTGCCGCACAGGCCGAGGAGCACGAGGAGCGTCGGCGGGATCACGGACGCCTGCCAGGTCAGCAGGACGGGCGGGCCGGGCAGCGAACCGCGCGTGCCGTCCAGCCAGTCGGCGACGCGCTGCGCGACTCCGCCGGACATCACGCCGCCCAGGGCACAGGCCAGCATCGCGACGGCGGGTCCGGCCAGACCACGCAGGGCGGTGCGCGGATCGGGTCTGGTGCGGTACAGGACGCGGGCCACCACGCCGAGCGTGATGACGAGCAGCCCCTGGGCGAGGGCGAGACCTCCGAAGGCCGCATCGCCCGGCAGCCGCCCCGCCGAGTGCCAGCCGGGCCGTGACCATCCGGCGTACACCAGGGTCAGGCCGAACAGGACGATCGAGCCCAGGGGCAGCCCGCGCACGAGCCTGGCGTCCAGTTCCTGGTCCAGCCGGTGTTCGCTGCGCCCGCGCCGGCAGACCACCCACAGCACCACGACCGCGCCCACGACGAGCGATGCGTACAGCAGCAGGCCGAGGGTCCCGAGCACGGAGGGTCCCCCGGCCTCCCGGTCGAAGCGGGCCGCGGGGCCGCCGACGGCGGCGGTGACGGTGAGGAGTCCCGCCGCGGTGTGCGCTGCGCGCAGCCGGGCCACCAGACGGCGCCCGTACCAGAAGCCGGGCCTGCCGAGCCCGGTGCGGCCGGTCTCCTCGGCGGGCTCGGGCCTGCGGGACACGGGCTGCTGGGACTCGTACGCGCTCCAGGTGCGGTGCGAGAGGTACCAGAGCAGGCAGGTGAGACCCGCGGGCACCAGGGCAGCGAGGGCGAGGCGGCGGCCGGGTCGGCTCCACCAGCCGTTGTCGGACAGGTCCGGGGAGAGGAAGCCCAGCCACGAGTGCGCCTCGGCGCACGCGCGTGTGCCCGCGCACTGCCAGGCGGTCAGGTCGAGGGCGACCTCGCAGGCCGCGGCGACCAGCAGCACAGTGAGGGTGAGCCCGGCCAGCCGGACGAGCAGGCCGTACAGGCGGACCGTCCGGGTGCGGCCGCGGGTGGCGGGACGCATCCAGTGCGCGAGGTTGACGACCATGAAGGGCAGCAGCAACAGCCACAGGGCCCGGGTGCCGTTGCCGGAGGTGAGGTTGCACCACACATAGGCCTCGGGGACCGGTTTGCCCCGGCAGTCGTCGGGGCGCCGCTCGGCGTCGGCGTCGGCGACGCGCCGGTAGACCGCCGCGGTCTCGTCGCCGCTGATGCGGACCGTCCGCGGATCGTCCAGCATCTCCTCGGGTGTGGTGCCGCCGACTCCGTGGACCAGGAGTTCGAGGGCGGTATCGGCCGTTTCGGGCCGCTGTGCGGGGCCGTTGAGCTCCCCCGCCGAGGCGTGTTCCCGTGCACGTTCCACTTTTCTGCACTTCCCCCGTGCGCGCGTCTGGCATGTGTCATGTGCAGGCACAAGGATCTCCGCTCAGGGGTGCGCGCACACCTGTGGTCACGGAATCTCCCCGATACGTGTGACAGTGACGCAACGGGGAGTGGCGCACGTGTCGGTGGCCCGTGCGAGGATGGGTCGTCCTCCAGGCCTAGGACAAGGAGAATGTCCACGTGGGAGTGGGTTCGGACGGAGTGGCGGGCAGCTTGTGGCGCGAGGATCGGAGCGGACGTGAGTGAGAATCAGAACCTTCTCGCGGAGCAGCGTCGGGCCCTGATTCTCGACGAGGTACGGCGCCGGGGCGGCGTCCGTGTGAACGAGCTGACCCGCAAGCTCGGCGTCTCCGACATGACGGTCCGTCGTGACCTCGACGCGCTCGCCCGCCAGGGCGTGGTGGAGAAGGTGCACGGCGGCGCGGTGCCGCTGGTCGAGGCGAGTACGCACGAGCCGGGTTTCGAGGCCAAGTCGGGCCTGGAGCTGACCGCCAAGGAGGACATCGCGCGGGTCGCCGCCGAGCTGGTCGCGCCGGGCACGGCGATCGCGCTCTCGGGCGGTACGACGACGTACGCGCTGGCGCATCAGCTCCTCGACGTGCCGGACCTGACCGTGGTCACCAACTCGGTGCGGGTCGCCGATGTCTTCCACTCGGCGCAGCGCCTCTCCGGCCAGCGGCAGGGCGCGGCCACGGTCGTGCTGACGGGCGGGGTGCGCACCCCGTCCGACTCGCTCGTCGGCCCCGTGGCCGACCAGGCCATCGCGGCGCTCCACTTCGACGTGCTGTTCCTCGGGGTGCACGGGATATCGGTCGAGGCGGGCCTGTCGACGCCGAACCTGGCGGAGGCCGAGACCAACCGGCGGCTGGTGCAGTCCGCACGGCGGGTCGTCGTGGTCGCCGACCACACCAAGTGGGGCACGGTGGGTCTGAGTTCGTTCGCCGCGCTGGACCAGGTCGACACGCTGGTCACCGACGCCGGGCTGCCGGCCGAGGCGCGGGCGGAGGTCTCCGAACACCTGCGGCGCCTGGTGGTGGCCGGAGAGCCCGAGGACGGTACAGACATCTGACGGTCCGCCAGCTAAGGTGACGCTGCCCGCGGCTCTGCACGCGGGACCGGAGGCTCCGTTCCCAGGTGGGGGTTTCGTCCATGGCACGCCGTCTTCGCCCGGTGGGGCTCGACTTCGCCGAGACCGCTCCCCTGCGTCTGGTGTTCGCCCGCGAGGTGGCGGCCCCTCCCGAGGTGGTCTTCCGCGCACTGGCCGAGGACGTGCCCGGCTGGAGCGAGTGGTTCTCGGCGGTGACACTCGCCCGGCCGACCGCGGACGGCGCCGGGCGGGAGATCCGGCTCCGGGGCGGTACGCGCTTCCAGGAAACGGTCCTCGCGGCCGAGGCACCCGAGGTGTACGCGTACCGGGTGGACGTCTCGAACGCGCCCGGCCCCCGGGCCCTGGTCGAGGAGTGGCGGCTGACTCCGGCCGGGAAGGGCACCCGGGTCCAGTGGACCTTCGCCGCCGACGGCGCGGCCCCGTTCCGGCTGGCCCTGAAGCTGGGCCGGGCGGGCCTGGGCCGCGCGTTCCGCCAGGCGGTGACGGCGCTGGACCGACGGCTGGCGTCGACACGCGCGTGACGGCCAGGGCCTGTCGTGTGGAGGTCGTTCCAGGCGACGGGGCTTGATCAGACCCCGCGGGCCCGGGCCTGATCCGAACGACAGGCGCTGGGTCCGCCCGTGGACGCGCCCGGCGAGCCGCGCCCCGATGGTCAGTCCGGCCAGATGCCCGTCTGGAGCAGGGCCGCGATCGCCGCGGTGTAGGGCGCGATGTCCAGCCCCTGTTCGGCCAGCCACGCGTCCGAGTAGTACTTGTCGAGATAGCGGTCCCCGGGGTCGCAGAGCAGCGTCACCACGCTCCCCTGGCGCCCCTCGGTCACCATCTCGGCGACGATCTTCAGCGCGCTCCACAGCCCGGTGCCGGTCGAGCCGCCCGCCTTGCGCCCGATGGCCTGTTCCAGTGCCCTTACGGCCGCCACGCTCGCGGCGTCCGGCACCTTCATCATCCGGTCGATCGCGCCCGGCACGAAGCTCGGCTCCATACGAGGCCTGCCGATGCCCTCGATACGCGAGCCGCAGTCGCAGGTGACGTCCGGATCGCCGGTGGTCCAGCCCTCGAAGAAACACGAGTTCTCCGGGTCGGCGACGCAGATGCGGGTGTCGGCCTGCATGTAGTGCACGTAGCGCGCGAGGGTCGCCGAGGTACCGCCGGTGCCGGCTGTGGCGACGATCCACGCGGGCTCCGGGAAACGCTCCAACTCCAGCTGGCGGAAGATGGATTCGGCGATGTTGTTGTTGCCGCGCCAGTCCGTGGCCCGTTCCGCGTAGGTGAACTGGTCCATGTAGTGGCCGCCGGTCTCGACCGCGAGGGCGGCGGACTCCTCGTACATCCTGCGGGAGTCGTCCACGAAGTGGCACTGCCCGCCGTGGAACTCGATCAGGCGGCACTTCTCGGCGCTCGTGGTGCGCGGCATGACCGCGATGAAGGGCACGCCGATCAGCTTCGCGAAGTACGCCTCGGAGACGGCGGTCGAGCCGCTGGACGCCTCGATCACCGGGCGGCCCGGCCGGATCCAGCCATTGCAGAGCCCGTACAGGAAGAGTGAGCGGGCGAGGCGGTGCTTGAGGCTGCCGGTGGGGTGGGTCGACTCGTCCTTCAGGTAGAGATCGATACCCCACGCCTCGGGCAGCGGGAAGCGCAGCAGATGGGTGTCCGCCGAGCGGTTCGCGTCGGCCTGGACTTTGCGGACGGCTTCTTTGAGCCAGGTCCGGTACCGCGCGTCGCTGTGGTCGACGTCGAGGGTTTCGCCGGTCCGGATCTGCTGAGGGGTGCTCACGGCGGGGCTCCTTACGCATCGCGCCGACGCCGGTTCAGATGGTCGGACGCCTCGATCATAAACACCTTGCGCACGCTTCTCACCTGCATAAACACACCTTTGAGCACCTCAAAGGCACCCCTGGAGCAGGGGTGTCCGAAGCGACGGGGGCGCACCCGGGCGAGTGCTCCCGTCCCCGCCGTCACCTCGTCATGCGCACTGGTGCTCGCCGCTGCCTGCGGGCAGACTGCACCGCAGGGAACGCGGCCCGCGTCCGACCTCGCCGCACGGGATGACACTCCCGTAGCGGTCGCGCACACCGGAGCACGGCCCGCGCGAAGTCCGGGACCGGGACGCGGGACAGAGAGACGCGGGACAGAGCACAGCCGACGCGCACAAGGGGGCGGAGCATCATGGCAGAGCCGGAGTTCACGGCCACGGGCGTGCGGATCGGGAAGAGGCTGCGGTCGCTCACCCGGGCCGGACAGGTCCGAATCAGCGACGGCAGGCTGGAGTTGCTGACGAGTTACGGCAGCGAGATCGACAGTGCGCCGGTGCAGGCGGTGCGGGCGTCGAAGCCGTGGTTCGCGCCCGGGGACCGGGCGTCGGCCGACGTCAACGGCACCCGCTATTCGCTCACGCTCGGCGAGCACGACCCCGCGCCGGGCAAGCCGGGGCCGCCCTCGGCGCGCCGGTTCATAGAGGCGGTTCGCAGGGCGGCGGGGCGCAACGGCTGAGTCGGCCGCGCGGCAACCGACACGGGAGCCTTCGGTTCGCCACCGGCAAGGGCCGACACAGGCACCCACGACTCGCGACCGGCGACGCCCCGCGCGCAGGCCTTCGACCTCCGGCCACCGGCCGCCCACCGGGCACCCCCGAGCGCGCTACCAGCGACGCTCGCGACCCGTGCCGGTCGGCACGCGAACCCCGGGCCCGCACCCCCCGGTCGCCGACCCGGGCAGCCCCGGCCCGCAACCGGCGACGGCGACCGGGCAGGCCTCGGACGTCCGGCCGTCGACGTCCGCCGCGAACGCCCCCACCACAGCCGACCACCGCGGACCGGCACGGCACGGGCTCACGCCCGGCGATCCCCGAACCGGAAGCCAGACGACCACCGAGTCGTCGACGTCCGCCGCGAACACCCCCACCACAACCGACCACCGCGGACCGGCACGACGGGGGCTCACACCCGACGATCCCCGAACCGGAAGCCAGACGACCACCGAGTCCCGGTGGCGGACCCCTCGTCCGACGAGAGCCGAAGGCGCACCCCGAACGCACGCCCCGCGAAACCCGACGCGGGACCCGGCACAACAGCCGCCCACACACAACCGCCAACGGCCCGTGGCAAGGACGTCGGCCCGCAACCGCCGACGGCCCACAACAAGGCCGCGAGCCCACAACCGCCGACCGCCCACAACAGAGCCCCGAGCCCACAACCGGCGCTTCCCGGCGCGCAAGCCCTGGGCCGACAACCACCCAAGCCCGATCCAGAACCCTCCAGCCCACGCCGGGCGGAACACGACGCGAGAGCCACCCGCACGCAACCGGCGACCGTCGACGGGGCAGCCCTGGGCTCGCGGTCGACGACGGCCGGAGACGAACCCCTGGACTCACCGCCGACGAGGTCTGGCTACGGGGCCTCCAGCCCCCGCAGGAGAAAACCCGGGGTGGGAGCCACCCGCCGACGGCCGGCTGCGGCCGACCGAGAAGCCTCGGGCTCCAAACCGGCCCGCCCCGGACCACGAGCCTCCGGCCCATGCCCGGCAACATCCGGGGTGGCAGCCTCCCACCCGCGGGCGGGAGGCTTCGGGGCGCGTGCGGCGAGGGGTGGTGTCCAGGGCATCGGTCGGCTGTGGCCGAGGGGAACGCGGTCCGGGATCGGTGCCGTCGGCACCGAGGCCCCCGTCCGCGGTGGGTGACGTCCGGTGCGTGAGCGATCCGCCCGCTCCCCGCGGCGGTGAACGATGAACCCCGGCCCGCCGGACGCCGCCGCTCAGGCGAGACCCCCGCCCCGCGACGGCTCGGGCCGGAGCGGACCGCACCGCGAGTTGCAGGACCGCACCCCCTGAGTCACGCTGTTCTCACATCATCACTCTGGGTTCACCGGCGATCACGCTATGAATCAGCCCGCCGGTCACCACAGCAGGCGGCCGTTCCACTCAGCCACTCTGCTGGATCCGATCTCCGTCTTCTTCCGGACCTCAATTCGGGGAGTCGCAGCCGTGATCAGCCAGCCAAGCAGGCATTGCACGGTGGAGCTCCAAGCCCTGCCGTCGCGGATCGGCCAGGTCCGCAGAATCCTTTCTGCGCAGTTGCGCTACTGGCATCAGGACCCCTTGATAGACCGGGCCGCGCTCGGAGTGACCGAGCTGCTGACCAACGTTCACCGGCACGCCCAGCCGGACAAGGTGTGCACCGTGGAGATCGAGCTGCTGCTCGACCGGCTCACGGTCTCGGTGCACGATCACGACCCCCGCCTGCCCGAGGTACAGGACGTGGACCCCACGGCCACCTGCGGACGCGGTCTCGCGATGATCGCCGCGGTGAGCGAGAGCTGGGGCGCGCGTCCGGACGGCGAGTCGGGCAAGGTCGTGTGGTTCACCCTGCCGGCGACCTCGCCCGCGGTGGCGGAGCCCGCGCTTCCGCCGTACGAACAGACTCGCGAGACCTCGCGCCGACGCGCCGTCGCCCCGCTCGACCCCCTCGACGAACGCCGGCCCGAACACGCTCCCGCCCGGTCCGCCGTTGCCGGCTGACCGGGCGGTGACCCCCGTCTCGTACGTCACTCGGTGGCGATGGCGCGCAGCACGTCCAGGCGTGCTGCGCGCCGGGCCGGGCGCAGCCCCGCGAGGGCTCCCGCCGCGAGGCCCACGAGCGCCACCACGACGAGCCGCACGGGCGGGATCGCGAAGGCGAAGGCGCTCTCCGACGCGCCGTCGGAGGCCTCGACGAGCACCCAGCCCAGGAAGGCACCGAGGGCGAGTCCGCCTGCCGTTCCGAAGGCGGCGACGAGGACCGACTCCCAGCGGACCATGGCGCGCAGCTGCGCCCGGGTCTGCCCGACCGCCCGCAGCAGACCGAGTTCACGGGTGCGCTCGTGGATCGCGAGGGTGAGCGTGTTGGCGATGCCGAGCAGGGCGATGAGCACCGCGAGTGCGAGCAGCGCGTAGACGAGGGTCAGCATCATGTCGATGCCGCCGGCCGAGGACCGCGCGTACTCGTCGCGGGTCTGCACCTCGGGGTTGCCGTACCGCGCGGCCACCTTCTCGACCGCCGCCTTGCCGTCGGCCGTACCGACACCGTTCTTGAAGGTGACGGCGACGAGCGAGTCGGAGTCCTGGGTGCGGTGCGGGGCCCAGGCGGCGCGGGTGATGACGTAGTCGCCGGCGAGTTCGGATCGGCCGTAGACCGCGCGGACGGTGAAGTTCTCGCGTTGCCCGTCGGCGAAGGTGAGCCGGGCGGTGTCACCGGTCGTGAGGTGCTGCTCGGCGGCCTCCTTCCGGGTGAGCGCGATGCCGTCGGTGCCCAGGTCGTCGAGCGAGCCGCGCACCTCACCGAGGTCGAAGACCTTGCCGAGTGTGACCGGGTCGGTGACGGTCAACGCCCGCCCCTTGCCGTCGACCTGGGCGGCCCCGCGGCCGAGGCCGACCGCGTACCGGACGGCCGGCTGCCGCGCGATCGCGGGCGCGAGCTCGGGACTCAGCCCGCTGCCGCCCGCGCCGAAGGACGGGGTGCTGACGGCGACGTCACCCGCGAAGGACCGGGAGACCGTCTGGTCCATGGTGGCCTTCAGCGAGGCGCCGAAGACCGTGAAGAGCGAGACGACGGCGACGCCGATCATCAGGGCGCTCGCGGTGGCGGCGGTCCGCTTGGGGCTGCGCAGCGCGTTGCGCCGGGCCAGGCCGCCGGTGACACCGCGCAGCCTGTCGAGGGGGGCGCCGAGGGCTCGCACGGCGGCCGACGACGCCACGGGGCCGAGGACCACGAAGGCGGCGAGGGCGAGAACGGCGCCGAGGCCCGCGAGCCACAGCGACGGGCTCACCAGCACGCCGGTCAGGGTGGCGCCCACCGCGAGTACGGCCAGCGCCGCACCCACGATCGCCCGCCCCCGTGAGGCCCCGGACCCGTCGACGGCCGTCTCGCGCAGCGCGGCCAGCGGCGCGGTGCGTCCGGCCCGTACGGCGGGCAGCAGCGCGGAGCCCAGGCAGACCACGATGCCGACCGCGAGCGGCAGCAGCATGGACAGGCCGCTGATCACCAAGTCGCCCTGGGGGAAGGGGAACCCGATGGCGGGGAACAGCGCCTGCAGCCCGGCCGCGATCCCGATGCCGCCCGCGAGGCCGACGGCCGACGCGGTCACCGCGACCACGCTCGCCTCGACCAGGGACGAGGCGGTGACCTGGCGGCGGGAGGCGCCCAGGGCGCGCAACAGGGCGTTCTCGCGGGTGCGTTGGGCGACGACGATCGCGAAGGTGTTGTGGATGGAGAAGGTCGCGACAAGCAGCGCGATGCCGGAGAACACGAGCAGGAAGGTGGTGAAGATGTTCAGGAACTGGCTGGAGATCATGTCGGTGTTCTCCCGCGCCGACTCCTGGCCGGTGATCGCCTCGACTCCCTCGGGCAGGACGGGAGTCAGGCCCGCGACGAGCTCGGCCTGACCGACCCCGGGACCGGCCCGCACCCGGATGTTCGCCGCCTCGCCGGGCTTCGCGGTGAGGTACTTCTCGGCGTCGGCCTCGGTCATCCCGGTGAACGTCACCTGCGCCATGCCGTCCTCGCCGCCGAAGGTCGCGAGGCCCACGATCGTCACCTTGACGGGACCGGGGGTGCGCAGGGTCGTCGTGTCGCCGATCTTCAGGCCGCCCTTCTTCGCGGCGCCCCGGTTGACGACGACCTCGCCGGACTTCGACGGGGCGTGGCCCGCGGCGAGTTGGTACGGGTTGAGCTTCGGGTCGGTGATCCAGTTGCCGGCGAGGGTGGGCGGGCCCTGGCCGCCGACGGGCTTGCCGTCGCTGCCGACGAGCTGGCCCGCGCCCTGGATGTCGGGGGCGGCGGCCGCGACGCCGGGAACCCGCTCGATGGTCTTCACCAGGGCGGTGTCGACCGGTTGGCGCACACCCTGGCTCTCACCGGGCGTCGTGATGGCGTCGGCGCTGCGGACGACCGCGTCGGTGCCCTTCGTGGCGTCGCCGAACAGCGTGCTGAAGCTCGCTCGCAGCGTGTCGCCCATGACCAGCGTTCCGGCCAGGAAGGCGACACCGAGGAGCACCGCCAGGAACGTACCGGCGAAGCGGCGTCGGTGGGCGCGCAGGGAGGACACGCTCAGGCGCACGGAGGCGTTCACGACCGCCCGCCTTTGGCGTCGAACGCCTTCATCCGGTCGAGGACCTTGTCGGCCGTCGGGGACTCCATCCGGTCCACGAGGCGTCCGTCGGCGAGGAAGACGACCTCGTCGGCGTGTGCGGCCGCCACCGGGTCGTGCGTGACCATGACGACCGTACGGTCCATCCGGCGCACCGCGCGGCCGAGGAGGTTGAGGACCTCATCGCCGGAGCGGGAGTCGAGGTTGCCGGTGGGTTCGTCGGCGAAGACGACGTCGGGACGGCCGGCGAACGCCCGTGCCACGGCGACGCGTTGCTGCTGTCCGCCGGAGAGTTCGGACGGGCGGTGGTGGAGCCGGTCACGCAGGCCGACGACGTCGACGAGCGCGTCGATCCACTCCCGGGAGCCCTTCGTCCCGGCGAGGTCCAGGGGCAGCGTGATGTTCTCGGCGACGGTCAGCGTCGGGATCAGGTTGAACGCCTGGAAGACGAAGCCGACACGGTCGCGGCGCAGCAGGGTGAGACGGCGGTCGTCCAGCGTGCTCAGGGGGGTGTCGCCGATGAACGCGGCGCCCGAGGTGAGTGTGTCCAGGCCCGCCGCGCAGTGCATCAGAGTGGACTTGCCGGAGCCCGAGGGGCCCATGATCGCGGTGAAGCGTCCGGCCGGGAAAGCGACGCTCACCCCGTCCAGGGCCCTGACGGCGGTGTCGCCGCTGCCGTACACCTTGACGGCGTCGGCGACACCGGCGGCATGACGCGTCGTGATGGCGGTCGTCATGCCGCTCCTCCCTTGTCCGGGCGGCCGAACTGCTCGTCCAGGACGGTCAGTCGGCGCCAGTACTCGTCCTCGTCGATCTCGCCGGTGGCGAAGCGGCGGCCGAGCAGCGCGATCGGCGAGTCGCCCGTGAGGCGGGAGTCGCGGGACGGGCCGAAGTCGCCCATGGCGCGCCATGGTCCGCGACGCCCGCGCCCCACGGTGCGGCGCAGGACCGTCACGACGCCGATCACGGCGGCCGCCCAGATCAGCGGGAAGAACAGGATCCACGGGCCGGGGCCGCCGTCCCAGTTCGCCAGGGTCTGCATCTCGGGTCATCTCCTAGAGGGGAGCTGTTGTAGGTGGGAGCTGTTGCGATGCATCGAGACTCGCTCCGGGAGGGGGCCCGAGTCGTCGTACGGCCAGCGGCCGTTCCCGTACCTCCGCGGGAGTACGCGGAGCGCCGTCGTCTGCTTCCTCAGTCCGCTCTTACTGCCCTCGACGCTGTACCTACTAGTATGTACAGTGAGTTCATGAGCACTCCGGAGCGGCTGATCGAGTCCACGCGTGAGCTGTTGTGGGAGCGCGGTTACGTGGGCACCAGCCCCAGGGCGATCCAGGAACACGCGGGCGCCGGGCAGGGCAGCATGTACCACCACTTCAAGGGCAAGCCCGATCTCGCCCTGGCCGCGATCCGACGCACCGCCGAGGAACTGCGGACCACCGCCGAGGCCGTACTGGGCGCGCCCGGTTCGCCGTACGAGCGCGTCGAGGCGTATCTGCGCCGGGAACGAGACGTCCTGCGCGGCTGTCCGGTCGGTCGGCTGACGATGGACCCGGACGTGATCGCCAGTGCCGAGCTGCGCGCCCCCGTCGACGAAACGATCGACTGGCTGCGCGAGCGGCTGGCCGGGGTCGTCGAAGAGGGCAAGGAACAGGGGCAGTTCGCGCCGTCGCTGGACGCCGAGGAAATCGCCGCGACGATCCTCGCGACCGTCCAGGGAGGGTATGTGCTCGCGCGCGCCTGCGGCTCCCCGGCCGCCTTCGACACGGCCGTCCGCGGGCTGCTCGCCCTGCTCTCCCCCGCCGGTCGGGACCTCGGATGAAGACCTGAAGACCTCAAGGCCTGACGACCCGGAGGCCTCAAGGCCCCTCAAGGAGGCATGCGATGCACGCGATGCAGTACGAACTGACGTTCCCCGCCGACTACGACATGGGGATCATCCGCGCCCGGGTCTCCCGTATCGGGCACCTCCTCGACGACTGGGAGGGGCTCGGTTTCAAGACGTATCTGATGCGTGAGCGGGGGGTGCACGGCTCGCCGGTCAATCAGTACGCGCCCTTCTACCTCTGGAACACCGTCGAGGGCATGAACTCCTTCCTCTGGGACGGCGCCTTCCAGGGACTCGTCGATGACTTCGGGCGGCCGGTGGTGCAGAACTGGACGGGCCTCGCGTACGAGGAGGGCGGCGCCGCCGGTGCGCCGGCGCAGGTCGCGGTGCGGCGACGGCAGCCCGTACCGGAAGGCGTGGACCTGGCCGAGGTGATGGCGGACGCCGCGGCCCGAACGGAGCGGCTGGCCTCGCTCGACGGCGCGGTGTGCGCGGCCGCCGCCGTCGACCCGCGCCACTGGGAGCTGGTCCACTTCTCCCTCTGGGACCACGACACGCCCAAGGTTCCCGGCGAGGTCTTTCAGGTGCTGCACGTGTCGGCGCCCGGGCGCGACCGGCTGCCCCGGGGCCGGCAGTGGTGAGCCCTGCCCCCACGAGCCCCGGTGGCGCCGTCCCCGCGAGGGTCCGTACGGTCCTCGGGGACGTGCCGCCCGAGCACCTCGGGGTGTGCGACGCCCATGACCACCTCTTCTTCGGCAGTCGCGTGCTCCCCGGCCAGGAACTGCGCGACGCGTCCGTCGCGCGGGCCGAACTGGCCGCGTTCCGCGAACAGGGCGGCGGGAGCGTGGTGCAGTGGACGCCCTACGGACTGGGCCGGCGCGCCGCGGACCTGCCGCTGCTCTCCCGTGACACCGGGGTCCGTGTGGTCGCCGCGACGGGCCTGCACCAAGCGGTCCACTACGCACCGGAGTCACTCTCCGAACTGCGCGGCAGGCTGACCGACGTGTTCGTCTCCGAACTCACCTCCGGCATCGGCACGTCCGGGGTCCGGGCCGGACTCGTCAAGGTCGCGGGCGGCTTCCACGCGCTCGACGCGCACGCCCGCTGGACGATGACCGCGGCGGCCGAGGCGCACCACGCCACGGGCGCGCCGATCGCCGTGCACCTGGAACTGGGCACGGCCGCGCTCGACGTGCTCGACCTGTTGTGCGGCGCGTTGGAGGTGCCGCCGCACCGGGTGATCCTGGGTCACCTCAACCGCTCCCCGGACCTCGTGGTGCAGCGCCAGGCCGCCGAGGCGGGCGCCTACCTCGCCTTCGACGGCCCCTCCCGTGCCAACCACGCCACCGACTGGCGCATGCCCGACGCCGTACGCGCCCTGGCCGACGCCGGTTTCGGCCATCGCCTGCTCCTCGGCGCCGACACGACGACCGCGGCGGCGCGCTCGGTCAACGGCGGCCCCGGGATGCCGTATCTGCTGCGCCGGGTGCGCCCACGGCTCGCGTCGGCCCTGGGTGCGGAACTCGTGGAGCGCGTCTTCACACACAACCCCGGCCGGGCGCTCGCCGTGAAGTGGCGCGACACGCCACCCCGGCTGCCGGACACCCCCTAGGCCCCGCGGAGTCCGGTCTCAGGTCCGGGACAGTGCCGCCGGTGGGTCGTCGAGGACCGGCTGCCAGGCCAACTCCGCGGCACCCACCAGGGTGTTGTGGTCCAGGGTGCAGGCGAGGATCGGTACGCCGCCGCTCTGGCCCCACAGGCTGCGGTCGGCGACGACGGCGCGCAGCCGGTCGGGGTCGGCGTCGAGGAGGGTGCGGTGCAGGCCGCCGAGGATGATCCGGTCGGGGTTGAGGATGTTGACCAGTCCGGCCAGGCCGAGGCCGAGGCGGTCGATCAGCGCCTCGGTGGCCGTGCGGACGGAGGGGTCCTGGTCGTACCGGGTGCGGATCAGGTCGTTGGCCTGCTGAAGGAGGGACACCTCGGGGCCCGGGTCACGGCCCGCCGCCGTGAGGAACGCCAGGGGGTCCGCCTCGACGTCGAGGCAGCCGCGGCTGCCGCAGTAACAGGGGCGGCCCTCGGGGTTGACGGTGAGGTGGCCGACTTCGAGGGCGAGGCCCGAGCTGCCCGTGTGCAGCCGCCCGTCGAGGACGAGCGCGCCGCCGACGCCCCGGTGCCCGGTGGCCACGCACAGCAGGTCGCGCGCGCCGCGCCCGGCGCCGTGGCGGTGCTCGGCGAGCGCGGCGAGGTTGATGTCGTTCGCGGCGAACGCCGGGCCCTCGATGCCCGCCGCGCGCACCCGCTCGGCGAAGATCCGGCGGACGGGGGCGCCCGCGGGCCAGGCGAGGTGGAGGGGGTTGAGGGCGAGCCCGTCCGGCTCGGCGACGGCGGACGGTACGGCGAGTCCGGCGCCCACGCAGCGCCGCCCGGTCTCGCGGAGCAGCTCCGCGCCGGTCTCGACGACGGCGCCCAGCACCTTCGCCGGGTCGGCGTCGACGGTCTCGCAGCTGGGCGCGGTGGCGACGATCCGGCCGCCGAGCCCGACCAGTGCGGCGCGGAACCCGTCGGCGTGCACCTGTGCGGCCAGCGCAACCGGACCGTCCTCGGCGACCTCCAGGCGGTGCGAGGGCCGTCCCTGCGAACCGGCCGCCGCGCCGGGCCGCGCGTCGACCCGGATCAGCCCGAGCGCCTCCAGCTCCGAGGCCACCGCGCCCGCGGTCGCCCGGGTGACGCCCAGCTCGGCGGTGAGTACGGCACGCGTCGGCGCACGTCCGGTGTGCACGAGTTCCAGCGCGGGCCCGAGTGCCCCGCGCCCCCGGTCCAGCCGTGTCCGCGTGTTCCCTTCCCCCGCCGTCCGGGGGCCCGCCTTGCCGTTCATGAGGGCGAGTCTCCCATGATCCGCTCGTGCGGTGTCCCGTCCGAGGGCACCTGGAAGCCACTCACCCGTAGCGTCACGTTCAGGCGGCCGGTCAGGCCCAGTTCGGGCGGCGCCGTATCGGCGTGCACGCGCGGAACCCCGTGGTAGGCGAGCCGGGAGGCACCGCCGAACACGAACAGGTCCCCGCTGCGCAGCTCGACATCCGTGTACGGGCGCGAGCGCGACTCGGTGTTCCCGAAGCGGAAGACGCAGGTGTCGCCGAGGCTCAACGACACCACGGGCGCGTCGGACTTCTCGTCGCTGTCGCGGTGCATGCCCATTCGGGCGTCGGCGTCGTAGAAGTTGATCAGTGCGATGTCGTACGGGGCGGTGGCGTTCTCGGGGCCCAGGGTGTCCGCGACCGCTCGGCGGCCGAGCTCGTCCAGCCACGCGGGGAAGGGCTTCACCGGGGCGCCGTCGCCGTCGGCGACCGTGCGCGCGTACCGGTACGGGTACCAGTGCCAGCCCAGGCACACCTGCCGGGAGGTCATCGTGCCGCCGCCGGGCGTGCGCACCGTACGCAGTCCGGCCGGCGGGCTGGCCCACGTACGGCAGGCTTCGAGAAGCTCCCGCTGGGCAATCGGGTCCAGCCAGTCCGGCAGATGCACCGCGCCCGGCGCGATCTCCGCCCGGCTCCGGGGGAACAGCTCAGCATCCATGGACATGCCACCATCCTCGCGCACCCCGCCCGTCCCGTGCGCGCACCTGATCAAGACCCGGCCCGCACCTGGCTGAGCTGCGGCTCGGCTAGCCTTGACCCACGATGAACGACCGGATGACCGCGCCCTGGGCCGAGTACGCGCTGGCCCGCTTCCCCGAGGACCCCCGCGACCAGCTCCGTGCCTGGGACGCCGCCGACACCTATCTGCTGCGGCACCTCGCGGAGAGCGGAACGCCGCTGTCCGGGTCGGTCGTGGTGGTCGGCGACCGCTGGGGAGCGCTCGCCACGGCGCTGTCGGCACACCGGCCGACGCAGATCACCGACTCCTTCCTCGCGCAGGAGGCGACCCGGGCGAACCTGGCCCGCAACGGGGTCGAGGCGACCGCGGTGCGGCTGCTGACCACCCAGGACACGCCCCCCGACCGCATCGACGTCCTGCTCGTCCGGGTGCCGAAGAGCCTCGCCCTGCTGGAGGACCAGCTGCACCGGCTGGCACCTGGCGTGCACGAGGGGACCGTCGTCGTGGGCACGGGCATGGTGAAGGAGATCCACACCTCGACGCTGCACCTCTTCGAGCGGATCCTCGGCCCGACCCGGACCTCGCTGGCCGAGAAGAAGGCCCGGCTGATCTTCTGCACCCCGTACCCCGGGATCGCCCGGGCCGCCAACCCCTGGCCGTACAGCTACCGGCTCCCCGACGACATCGGACCGGTTTCCGGCCGCACCGTCGTCAACCACGCCGGTGTGTTCTGCGCCGACCGACTCGACATCGGCACCCGCTTCCTCCTCCAGCATCTGCCGCGCAGCCGGGGCCCCGAGCACATCGTGGACCTGGGCTGCGGCAACGGAGTAGTCGGTACGGCGATGGCGCTGGCCAACCCGGAGGCGGAGGTGCTGTTCGTGGACGAGTCGTACCAGGCGGTCGCCTCGGCCGAGGAGACGTACCGGGAGAACACCGACGGCGTGGGCGCGGAGTTCCGCGTGGGCGACGGACTCGCGGACGTCCCCGCCGGGAGCGTGGACCTCGTCCTGAACAATCCGCCCTTCCACTCGCACCAGGCGACGACGGACACCACGGCCTGGCGGATGTTCTCGGGGGCGCGGCGCGCGCTGCGGCCCGGCGGCGAGCTGTGGGTCATCGGGAACCGCCATCTCGGCTACCACCTGAAGCTGCGCCGCCTCTTCGGCAACAGCGAACTCGTGGCGAGCGACGCGAAGTTCGTCGTCCTGAGGGCCGTCAAGAAGTAGTTCCGCGCAGTGCGCGGGGCGAGGCGCCGAGTTCACGGCGGCACGCCTTGTTGAACGCCTGCAGGTCGGGGATGCCGACGGAGGCGGCGACCGCCGGGATGGAGAGCGTCGAGGCGCGCAGCAGATGGTGGGCACGCTGAAGTCTGCGGCGCCGGATGTAGGCCACGACCGTGGTGCCGGTCTCGGCGCGGAAGAGCCGGGTGAGGTGGTTGTGGGAGATCCCGGCCGCACGGGCGATCTCCGGGATGGTGAGCGGCGCCGCCAGCCGGGCCTCGATGTGGGCGATGGCCGCGCCGACCGCCGGGTGCGGGCCGCGGCTCGTGGCGGCGGGCGGGGTGAGCCGGGCGACGCGCCACAGCGCGGTCCAGATCTCGGCCCGGGTGTGCTCGGGCGCCCCGGGGGCCGCCGCGATCGCGTTCAGCAACAGGCTGGAGAGCATGGGGAATTCGGGCCCCGCGTCCTGCATCACGGGGATGGTGCGGGGCGGCCCGGCGGGGGCGATGCGCAGATGGGCGTAGAGGTGTTCGGAGCGGCCCTGGTAGCGGTAGCGGACCGTGGTGCCGGGCGGTACGAGGCTGACGCGGCCGGGGCGGATGGTGTGCGCGGTGCCGTCGATGGTCAGTTCGGCGTCGTACTGGTAGAGGTGCAGCTGCCACAGCTCCGGCAGCCGGAAGACGTCCGTGCGGCTCGCCACGCCGTGCACGCCGACGCCGATGTTGACGACGGCGGGCGGCTCGCCGAGGTGGACGTCCGTCTCCCGCATGGTGAAAAGCTACCAGCAGTGGTGAGCCGCGCCCACGCGCCGTCGGCGGCCCCGCCCCTACGTTGAGTCGCATGACCAACACGCTGGAGCACACCTCGGGCATCCCACTCCTGAGTTCGGTCCGGATGGCGCACTTCGTGGCCCACGGCTCGCTGCGGCTGGACACCGTGGTGCCGCCGGAGATGAACGCCGAGGGCATGGAGGTGCTGCGCGCGGGCGTGCCCGAGGTGCCCTACGGCAGCTCCGTGCCGGCCGCCTACCCGGCGGGTTCCTTCGTCCGCCGGCTGCTGGAACTCCCCGCCGTGGCCGGGGCCCTGCGGAGCCTCGTCGGGCCCTGCCCGGCCGTCGACCACCACTACGTCCACGTCCGTGAGCCGCACGAGGGGCGGGCGCAGCCGCTGCACGCCGACGCGATCATCGATGTGCGCACGGACGCCTTCGACGTGCAGCTGATGTACTACCCGCAGGACGTCACCCTCGACATGGGCGGCACGCTCAGCGTGCCGGGCAGCCATCTGCGGCGCACCAACGAGACGGACACCGGGCGCTACCAGAATCTGCGCGGGCAGAGCCGGCTGGTCTGCCCGGCGGGCACCGTGGTGTTTCTGCACCATGGCCTGTGGCACGGCGGGCGGCGCAACGACAGCGACGTGGTCCGCTATATGTTCAAGATCCGCTTCAACCCGGCCGTGCGGCAGCGGCGGCTGTGGGACATCTCGGACCTCGGCGACCCGCGGGTCGCCGAGGAACTCTCCACGACCTTCCCCTGGTACGAGCCCGCCACCGGCCGTCTCGAGATCTACCACCGGGTCCTGCTGTGGCGCGCGCTCACCGGGGACGACTCCTTCGACCTGGACCACTGGGTCACCAGGGTCTCCAACCATCCCCAGGGGGAAGCCATATGAGTGTCCGTCAGCAGGTTCTGGTCCTCTATCTGGCCACCTCCGCCCTGGACGCGGAGGTGGTGGGCTGGTCGGTCTACGACGGCACCGGCCGCACGTCCCCCACGACCGGGGACAGCGACGAGCCGCCGTACGCGTCGGGGGTGGACGCCTTGCGGGACGGCTGGCGGCTGTTCCAGGCGGCGCAGCTGATCCCGCCGTTTCCCGGGGGCGAGTACGACGTGTCGTTCCTCAAGCACGAGTTCTTCTTCGAGCAGCTGGTCGACGTCGGTGCCCCCTGAGGTCAGGCGCTCAGTACGCGGATCAGGCGCGCCACCGTCCCCGCCATCGCCTCCCGCCCCACGCTGAGGTACTTCCGGGAGTCGACGGCTTCGGGGTGGGCGGCGAGGAACTCCCGGACGGCGCCGGTCATCGCGATGTTCAGGGCGGTCCCCACGTTCACCTTGGCGATGCCGCCGGCGACGGCCGCGGCCAGTTCGTCGTCAGGCACTCCGGAGGAGCCGTGCAGGACGAGCGGCACGCCGAGCGCCGCGTTCAGCCGCTTGAGACGGTCGTGGTCGAGGGCGGCGGTGCGGGTGGTCATCGCGTGCGAGCTGCCGATCGCGACGGCCAGGGCGTCCACGCCGGAGTCGGCCACGAACGCGCGGGCCTCGGCGGGGTCGGTGCGGGCGCCGGGCGCGTGCGCGTCGAGCGGCGGCTCACCGTTCTTGCCTCCCACCGCCCCCAACTCGGCCTCGATCCAAAGGCCTTGCGCGTGCGCCCAGTCGGCGGCGGCCCGGGTGGCGGCGAGGTTCTCCTCGTACGGCAGCCGGGCCGCGTCGTACATCACCGAGCTGAATCCGGCGGTGGGCGCCTGGCGGAGCAGGTCGTCGCTCTGGACGTGGTCGAGATGCAGCGCGACGGGCACCGAGGCGCGCTCGGCGGCCGCGGCGGCGGCGCGGGCCAACGGCAGCAGCCGCCCGTAGCGGAACTTCACGGCGTTCTCGCTGACCTGGAGGACGACGGGGGTGGCCACGGACTCGGCGCCCGCGATGACGGCCTCGACATGCTCCAGGGTGATGATGTTGAACGCGGCGACGGCGGTCCGCGCCCCGGCCGCGGCGGTGACCAGGTCACCGGTGGCTGCGAGTGGCACAACTCCTCCTTCTGGGTCAGCGGGCCGACGGCTCAGCGGGCCGGCGGGGCGAGGACGACCGAGCGGGTGAGGTGGCGCGGCCGGTCGGGGTCGAGTCCGCGGGCCGCGGCGACGGCGACCGCGAGCCGCTGGGCGCGGACGAGTTCGGCGAGCGGGTCGAGTTCACCCGCCACCCACCGTCCCCCCGTGGCCCGTACCTGCTCGGCCAGCCCTTCGGGGGCCTCGCCGAGCATCCAGGTGGCCGTGCCGGCGGTGGTGACGCTGATGGGCCCGTGCCGGTACTCCATCGCCGGGTACGCCTCGGTCCAGGCCAGGGAGGCTTCACGCATCTTCAGCCCGGCCTCGTTGGCGAGCCCGACGGTCCAGCCGCGGCCGAGGAAGGTGAACTGCGCGCAGTCGACGAGCCCTTCGGGCAGCGGGGTCGCGAGCGCCGTGCGCGCGTCCGCGACGACGGCGTCGGTGTGCAGTCCGAGGTGGGCGCGGAGCAGGGTGAGCGCGGTGGTCGCGAACCGGGTCTGCACCACGGAGCGTTCGTCCGCGAATTCGAGTACGACGAGGTCGTCCGCGCGGTCCATCACGGGGGTCGCGGGGTCGGCGGTGATCGCGGTCGTCCGGGTACGTCCGCGCAGCCGCCCGAGAAGTTCGAGCACCTCGGTGGTGGTGCCGGAGCGGGTGAGGGCGACCACACGGTCGTAGGAGCGGCTCTCCGGGAACTCCGACGCGGCGAAGGCGTCCGTCTCGCCCTGCCCGGACCCCTCACGCAGCGCGGCGGCGGCCTGCGCCATGAAGAAGGAGGTCCCGCATCCCACGATCGCGACCCGCTCCCCCACTTCCGGCAGTGCGCCGTCGTGCGCCTTGGCCTGCTCGGCGGCGCGGATCCAGCACTCGGGCTGGCTGTTCAGCTCGTGCTCGACATGGGTCATGCCGTACCCCTCCCACTGACGCTGTTCATGCAAGATAGTGCAAGTTAAGGCCGACTTTCGAGCACAATCAAGCATGTCGACTGTGGAAACGCCAGGGAATGTGGTGCGCTGGGGGTGCGCTAGGGTCGCGAAGGATCGAGGAACGGAGAGTGCGGATGTCGCGCGACGCCCGCTGGAGGGCCCTGCTGGAACTGCTCGTGGAGCGGGGCCGGCTGGAGGTCGAGCAGGCCGCGGCCGAGCTGGAGGTGTCACCCGCCACGATCCGGCGCGACTTCGACCAGCTCGCCGAGCAGCAGATGCTCGTGCGCACCCGGGGCGGCGCGGTCGTCCACGGCGTGTCGTACGAACTGCCGCTGCGCTACAAGACCGCCCGGCACGCCTCGGAGAAACAGCGCATCGCGAAGGCGGTGGCCGATCTCGTCGCGCCGGGCGAGGCGGTGGGGCTGACCGGCGGCACGACCACCACCGAGGTGGCGCGCGCACTGGCGGTACGCCCCGATCTCGCCTCGGGGTCGCCCGCGCTGACCGTGGTGACGAACGCGCTCAACATCGCGGGCGAACTGGCCGTGCGGCCCCAGTTCAAGATCGTGCTGACCGGCGGGGTGGCACGCTCGCAGTCGTACGAGCTGGTCGGGCCGCTCGCGGACGGTGTGCTCAGCCAGATCACCATGGATGTCGCCGTCCTGGGCGTGGTCGCCTTCGACGTGACGCACGGGGCAGCCGCCCACGACGAGGCGGAGGCGGCGATCAACCGGCTGCTGTGCGAGCGCGCCGAGCGGGTGATCGTCGCCGCCGACTTCAGCAAGCTGGGCCGGCGCGCCTTCGCCCGGATCTGCGCGGCCGAGTCGGTGGACACACTGGTCACCGACGCGGCGGTGGACGAGGAGACCGTGCGGCGGTTCACGGAGGCGGGGGTCGGGGTCGTCGCCGTCTGACGACCCCGGCCGGCCCGCTGACTCGACGCCGGACTCACGAGCCCTTCCGCTGCGGCACGGTGGCCGTCAGCGTGTGGATGTCGCGGCTGGTGGCGGAGGCGTCGGGCGCGACGAGCACCGTCCTCGGGCCGCCCGGGCGGTGGACGACGACACTGGGGAAGGCCGGTTCGGCCAGGGCGAGTTGCCCGGTGCCTGCGGCTTGCGGGTACATGCCGAGGCTCGCCCACACGGCCCAGGAGGACATGGCGCCGAGGTCGTCGTTGCCGACGAGGCCGTCGGGGCGGTCGCTGAACAGGGTGGCCAGGGCGCGGCGGACGATGTCGCGGGCGCGGTCGGGGCGGCCGGCGAAGTCGTACGCCCAGGGGGCGTCGAACGAGGGCTCGTTGCCGAGGTAGGCGTAGGGCTGGGTGCCGCCCGCGTTGAGCTGGGTGAAGAAGGTGTCGAGGCGGGCCGCGACGGCGGCGTTCCCGCCCATCAGGGTGAAGAGACCGGGCAGGTCGTGCGGGACCATCCAGGTGTACTGGGCGGCGTTGCCCTCGACGTACTCGTTCGTCTGCGCGGGAGTGAAGACCGGCCAGGTGCCGTCGGCGGCACGCGGCTGGAGGTAGCCGGTGACGGGGTTGAAGAGGTTGCGCCAGTTCCCGGAGGCCTTCAGCAGGGTGCCGTAGGCGGCGGTGTCGCCCAGACGGTGGGCGAGCTGGGCCAACGCGTAGTCGGAAACGGCGTATTCGAGGGTGGTGGCCGCCGAGCCCCACACTCCCTTGGTGCCGGCGGGGACGTAGCCGAGGGCGTCGTACTGCGCGTGTCCGGGCCGCTGGCGCTCGTCGTCGCGGCCCGCCATCGCGGCGCGCAGCAGGCCGCGGGCGTCGAAGTCGGTGGCGCCGAAGGCGTACACGGCGGAGGCGATGACGGGCAGCGGGTCGCCGACCATGACGCCGGTGCCGCCGTTGGCGAGGGTCCAGCGGTCGAAGTAGCCCGCCTGGCGGCCCTGGTTGAGGACGGACCGCGCGATGTCGGAGGCTTCGTGCGGGGCCAGCAGGGCGAGCAGTTGGACCTGGGAGCGGTAGACGTCCCAGCCGGAGAAGTTCGCGTACTGGACGTGTCCGGCGGGGGTGGTGTGGATGCGGCCGTCCATGCCGGGGTAGCGGCCGTCGGCGTCGCTGAAGGCACTGGGGTGCAGGAGCGAGTGGTACAGGGCGGTGTAGAAGACCCGGCGCTGGGTTTCGGTGCCGCCGCCGACGCTGATGCGGCCGAGCCAGTCGTTCCACTGGGCGCGGGCGGCCCGCCGGATCTGGTCGTAGGGGTTCGTGTGCTGCTCGGCGGCGATGTTGCCGCGGGCGCCGTCGACGCTGACGAAGGAGACACCGACGCGGACGGTCACCGTGCGTACGCCGGGGGCGAAGGAGACCTGCGCGGCGCCCGGCCTGCCGCCGGGGTGGACGACATGGGCGAAGGGGTGGTCGAACACGGCGTGGAAGTAGAGCCGGTAGCGGTTGGCGGACTTGCAGAAGCCGCCGCTGTCGGTGAACCCGGACAGGGTGTCGGTGCCGATGTCGACCGTTCCGGTCGCCGCGTTGAACGCCTTGCCCGCGTCGACACTCAACGCGGCGGGACGGTCGTCGGTGGCCGGGTAGGTGAAACGGGCGATGCCGGAGCGCTGCGTGGCGGTGAGTTCGCTGCCGATGCCGTTGTCGAAGGTGACCCGGTAATTTCCGGGTGTCGCCTGCTCGTTGGCGTGCGAGAAGGTCGCCTGCCCGCTGGTGTCGCCGGCGCGCATCGGCATGAAGGGCACGTTGCCGTAGTCCCTGCAGCCGGCCCCGGAGATGTGAGTGAGGCTGAACCCTCTGATCCGGTTGTCCCCGTACGCGTACCCGCCGTGCTGGTAGGTCACCGTGTCCGGGCTCCACTGCACCCCGCCGAGGGGTGCGGTCGCGCCGGGAAAGGTGTTTCCGGCACCGCCGCCATGGCCGAAATCGGCCCCTCCGGGCGCGGTACCGACGAAGGGGTTCACGTACTGGGCCGGGTCGGCCACCGTGTCGTCCGAGGCGGCCGGTGAGGCCGGGGCGGACGACACGACGAGCACGGCGGCGCCGGCCAGCGCGGCCCGGCGGAAGGGGAATCGCAAGTGGGTCTCTCCGGGCTGTGGCAGGAGGGGCGACAGGGCATGAGGGCGACAGTCTCCCCAGAGATGTCGTCACCTCCGCGCCGCCACGCCCGGAGATCACCCGCACGGCGGAGCGCCCGCTCGCACCCGACCGGCTCGTTCGACGCGGCGGGCTCCACCTGCGCATCCGCCACAACCGGCCACCCTGCGGTGCCCGAACACACGCGCCAACTGGCTAGACTACGCAGCCTCGTGCATGTGATCCGGTCACGTCCGATCACAGCCGTTCCCGAAGGGTTTCGACGCTTGATAGCCATCGAAGATGTCAGCAAGCGATATGCCGACGGCACGGTGGCCGTCGATCGCCTGTCCCTCCAGATACCGAACCACTCGATCACCGTGCTCGTCGGGCCTTCGGGGTGCGGCAAGACCACCACACTGCGGATGATCAACCGCATGATCGAGCCCAGCAGCGGCACGATCCGCGTCAACGGCGAGGACATCCTCCGCAAGCCGGTCAACGCCCTGCGCCAGTCCATGGGTTACGTCATCCAGAACGCGGGGCTCTTCCAGCACCGCACGATCCTCGACAACATCGCCACGGTGCCGCGGCTGCTCGGCTGGTCCAAGCAGCGCGCCCGCGCCCGCGCGGCGGAACTGATGGAACGGGTGGGCCTGGACCCGGCCATGGCCCGCCGCTATCCCTACCAGCTCTCCGGCGGCCAGCAGCAGCGTGTCGGTGTCGCCCGCGCGCTCGCCGCCGACCCGCCGATCCTGCTGATGGACGAGCCGTTCTCCGCCGTCGACCCGGTCGTCCGCCGTGGTCTGCAGGAGGAGTTGCTGCGCATCCAGGGCGAGCTGGGCAAGGCCATCGTGTTCGTCACCCACGACATGGACGAGGCCATCACGATCGGTGACCACGTCGCCGTACTGCGCACCGGTGGCAAGCTCGCCCAGTTCGCCGCCCCCGACGAGCTGCTGTCGGCGCCGGCCGACGCCTTCGTGGAGGAGTTCCTCGGCGGCGACCGGGGCATTCGCGGGCTGTCGTTCCTGTCCACCCGCGACCTCGCACTCGACCGCTCCCGGGTCTTCCCGGTCGGCAGCGACTGGCAGCAGCTCGCCGGGAAGTCGGCGGGCGCGGGACCGGTCCTGGTCACCGACGCGGACGGGAAGCCGCTGGGCTGGGCCGACCTGACGGTGTGGGCCGGTGACGTCCAGGCACTGGAGCCGCACGGGCAGGCCTTCGAGGTCGGCAAGGACTCGCTGCGGGTCGCGCTGGACCGGGCGGTACTCTCGCCCACCGGTCAGGCGGTCGCCGTGGACGGGGCGGGACGTGTGCTGGGGCTCGCCGGGCAGGAGACGGTCGCCGCGGCGATCCGCGCGGCCAGGCAGCGCCGCGCCGTGGACTCCGAGGGCGTCTCCACGGTGAAGGCCGCGCGATGAACGGCTTCTTCGACATCCCGAGCGACCTCCAGAGCAGCTATCTCGGCCTGATCTCCACCCACATGCAGGAGGCGCTGGTCCCGGTTCTCCTCGGCCTCCTGCTGGCGCTGCCGATCGGCCTGTTGTGCGTCCGGGTCAACTGGATCTATCCGCCGGTCCTCTGGATCACCACGGTGCTGTACGCGATCCCGTCGATCGCCTTCTTCGTGGTGCTCATCGACTACACCGGCCTGAGCAAGACCACCGTGATGATCCCGCTGACCCTCTACAGTCTCGTGGTTCTGGTCCCGGCGGTCGTCGACGGCGTCCGCTCGGTCCCCGAGGAGACGAACGCCGCCGCCGCGGCGATGGGCATCGGTTCGCTGCGGCGCTACCTCCAGGTCCAACTGCCCATCGCCGTACCCGCGATCATGGCCGGTCTGCGCGTGGCGACCGCCTCCAGCATCAGTCTGGTCAGCGTCGGTTCGCTGATCGGCAACCAGGGGGCGCTCGGCAATCTGCTCACCACCGCGATGCTCTACCACCGACCTCTCCTCGCCGTGAACTCGGTGGTCACCACCGCCGTTCTCGCGGTGCTGGTCGACGCCGTGCTCGTCCTGCTGCGCCGCGTGCTCACCCCCTGGCAGCCGGCCTCCGGCCGCAAGGCCGCACGCCGTACGTCCACGATCGCGGGCGCCGCCCGCACTCCGGAGAGCGTCTCGTGAACGTACTCAACTTCATCCAGTCCTTCTTCTCCGACGGCTCCCACTGGCACGGGTACGACGGGATCCCGCAGCGCGTGTGGGAACACCTCCAGTACACCGCCGGGGCGCTCGCGATCGCCGCGGCCGTCGGCCTGCCCATCGGCCTGGTCACCGGACACACCGGACGCGGCGGCAACGCGCTGGCCTTCGTGTCGGCGGGTGCCCGGGCGCTGCCCACCTTCGGGCTGCTGGTGCTGATGTTCGTCTGGCTCGGCCTCGGCATCGTGCCCGTGATGATCCCGCTCGTGGTGCTGGCGGTCCCGCCGATCCTCATCACCACCTACGAGGCGATCCGCACCCTGGATCCCTCCCCCGTCGACGCCGCCCGCGGCATGGGCATGCCGGAGGGGAAGGTCCTGTTCCAGGTCGAGGTGCCGGCGGCGCTGCCGCTGATCCTCAGTGGTCTGCGTTCGGCGGCGATCCAGATCGTGTCCACGGCGACCATCGCGGCCTATGTGAGCCTCGGCGGGGTGGGCCGTTACATCCTGGACGGCCTCTACCAGCGCAACTACGAGAAGGTGGTGGGCGGCGCGGCCCTCACCGCGATCCTCGCGCTGCTCGTGCTGGTGCTGTTCTGGGCCATCGCCCGGGTGGCGGTGTCCCCGGGGGTGCGCAGGCGCCGTACGGTCTGAGGAATGGGAAGAGGGGGGACGAGCCGCAAGGCCCGTCCCCCCTCTTCCCTCGTTCACTGCTGCGCGGTCGCCAGGGCGTGTTCGAGGACGACGAGGAGCGCATCCCGTACGGACCCGCGCTCGCGGGCGTCGAACACGGTGAGCGGCACATGGTCGCCGACGTCGAGAGCCCACCGTACGTCGTTCAGATCGTGTTCGACCTTGCCGTCGAAGGCGTTGACGGCCACCGCGAAGGGGATCTCGCGATGCTCGAAGTAGTCGACGGCCGCGTAGCAGTCGTCGAGCCGGCGGGTGTCGACGATGACGAGCCCGCCGAGGGCGCCCTCGACCAGGTCGTCCCACATGAACCCGAAGCGCTCCTGGCCGGGGGTGCCGAACAGATAGAGCTTCAGGGTCGGGTCGAGCGTGACACAGCCGAAGTCCATGGCGACGGTGGTCGTCATCTTCTCCGGGGTGTGGGAGAGGTCGTCGATGCCCGCGGCGACCGAGGTGATGGACGCCTCGGTGGTGAGCGGCTCGATTTCGGAGATGGCACCCACGGTGGTGGTCTTGCCCACGCCGAAGCCGCCCGCGATCACCATCTTCACCGGCATCGGCGGCCGGGGACCCTCGGTGTCAGCGCTCACGGATCGCGCCCCGGGAGTCGGGGATAGCTCGGAGACCATCGATAACCCTTCGCAATACGGTGGCGTCGCGGGCGGATTCGGCCTGCGGTGCGTACAAGGCCAGTTGACCGTCGGCGCGCAGATCGTCGGCGAGCACCCTGATCACATTCAAATGCATCCGCAGTTTCGCCGCGATCTCCGCCAGCGACTGCGGCTGGCGGCAGACCGTGATGATGTCGCGGTGCTGGTCGAAGACGAACGCGTCCAGCGTGGCCAGACCGAGATCCGTCGCGACGACCTGCGTCTCGATCGGAATCGTCGGCACCAGACTGTCACCGCCGGCGATCCGCCCCGCGGTCAGCAGGAATGGCCGGACGATCGACGGGGGGTGCTCCGCTCCCCACGCGTCGTCGTCGGCGGCTGATGGCTCGCCGGCCGTCATCTCGTCCTCACCCTTCACCTCGCGGGTCGTCCCGGCCTTCGTGACGCCCCCGCCGACCGTCAACCGGTCGGCGCGATCCCCACGGTGTTCTTGAGCTCCATGACCAGTTGCGGGCTCAGAGCGGCACCGGCGCGGTTGGCGAAGAGGGTCATCTCGTACGCGATGTTCCCGAGCTTCGCCTCCTTGGAGGCGACCACGCCGAGCACCGCGCCCGCGCCGAGGGCGGACACCAGGACGTGCCCCTCCTCCAGGTCGATGATGACCTTGTTGAGCCCGCCGAGGCCGTAGTTGCCGGAGGCGCCCATGGCGAGGCTCGTGATCCCGGAGACGATGGCCGCGAGCCGCTCCGAGTCCGCCTTGCCGCGCAGTTGGGACACCGCGATCAGCAGGCCGTCGGAGGACACCCCGATCACGTCGACGACGCCGGCGGTCTCGGTGGCGAAACGATTGAGCAGCCAATTGAAGTCGGCAGCGGCGGCCTTCACGTCCGTCGCCTGTTCCACGGCCGCGGACTCCGGTCCACCTGTCCACATGGTCACTTGCTCATGCCTTCCGGGAATGAGGGTCTGTTGTTCTCTGTGCTGGAATCGCCAGAGCTGTCGGGACGGCCCCCTGAACGGGCCGACCCGAAGCCGGTACCGCGAGCCTCTGTCGCGCTCTCGCGCTCGGCCCGCAGAACGGCTTCCTCGAACTCGTCGATCTCGGATCGTGCCGCTTCCGCGTCGGCGGTCTGCCAGGCGGGCGGCCGTGGGTTGGTGATGGTCTGTTTGGGCAGCCGGGTCGAGGCGGTGGTGGCCTGCAGGGTCGCGCCGCGCACGCGCCGCCTGAGCGGACTGGGGCCGCCCTCGCCCGGTCGCGCCGGGGCGCTGCCGGGTGCCGACGGGGCCGAACCGGAGCCGCGCGCGGTGCTCGCGCCGCGGGGCGGCAGGCCGAGCCCCCCGTTCGTGCCCGTGTTCGGGCCGCGCGGCGGCTGCCCCGCCGCATTCCCCGGGCCGGTGCTCGCGCCGCGTGACCTCTGCACGAGCCCGCTGTCCATACCGCTGCCCGCGGCGCGTGACGGCCGGCCCTGTCCGCTCTCCATGCCGGCGCCACGCTGGTGGCCCGGGCCGCCGACCGCGTCCTGAGGCATGCCGCGTCCCGCTGTCTCGCGCTCCGCGGGCTGCGCCGCCCCCGGAGTCGTGGTGCCCGGTGTGCCGCCCGGCCGGGGCCGGGACGCGCCGTAGCCCCCCGAGGCGCCGTCGCCCGTCGGTTCCTGACGGCCCGTGTGGCCGTCCGCTCCCCGGCTGCGCGCGGGGATCCTGCGCGGCAGGGACGAGGGGCCGGGTTCCGGGTCGACCGCCGCGGGGCGCGGTTCGGTCCCGCCGGGGCGGCGTGGCGGCGGCAGGATGTGCGGGGCCCTGGTCGCGGCCCCCGTGGGATCGGCGAGCAGCAGATGGGAGCCGGGCACCGCGACGGTGACGGTGACGCCGCCGCCCGGGGTGCGGGTCAGGACGACCTCGATGCCCCAGCGCCGGGACAGGCCGCCGACCACGAAGAGGCCCAGGACCTCGGTCGGGGCCAGGTCGAGCCGTTCGCGGCGGATCAGGCGGGCGTTCTCCTCCTCCAGCCGCTCGGCGCTCATCCCGAGCCCGTGGTCGATGATCTCGATCAGGGCGCCGCCGCTGGAGCCGTGCCGGGGCCGCAGGACGACTTCGACGCTGCTGGACGCCGGTGAGAACGTCACCGCGTTCTCCAGCAGTTCGGCGAGCATCAGCGTGAGGTCGCCGACGATGTCGGGGGCGACGGTGACATCGCCCTCGGCGTGCGGGGTGACCCGCTGGTAGCCCTCGATCTGGCCGAGCGCGGCGCGGACGATGTTGCTGAGCCGCATGGGCCCGGTGTTGAGGCCCGTCTCGCGGATGCCGGCGAGCAGCATCAGGCTGTCGGCGTTGCGCTGGAGACGTACCGCGATGTGGTCGATGCGGTAGAGCCGGTCCAGTACCTCCGGGTCGGTCTCGCCGCGCTCCACCGAGTCGATCAGCGCGAGCTGGCGAGCGGTCAGGTTGCTGACGCGGTGGCCGACGTTGCCGAACATCTCGGCGATGTTGCGGCGGCTGATGACCTGGCGCTCCAGCAGGGCGGTCGCGGTGACCTGCACCTGGTTGAAGGCTTCGGCGAGTTCGCCGAGTTCGTCGCGGACCGGCACGGGCACGGCCTCGAGGCGCGGCGGGCTCGCGTCGTCGGCGTCGTCGTCGGCGACCCGGGCCAGCTCGGTCTCGGCCGCGTCGGCCACGTGCTGGGCCGCCTCGGTGAGGCTCCGCACGGTCCGCACCACGGAGCGACGGACCAGTACGGAGAACAGGATCCAGGCCGCGAAGGCGGCGAGGTTGGCGGCCACCAGCCACAGCACCTGCCACCAGGCGTCGCTGGACGCCTTCTGGGTGTCGGCGGCGATCTGGTGGATCAGCGACTCGGTGATCTTCAGCCGGTTCTCCGCCTGACGCTGGTACGTCGGGTCGGCGGCCAGGGCGTCGTCGAGCGCGGCGCGCAGCTGCGAGGCGTTCTCGGCGACCAGACCGCTGGGGTCGACCTGCAGCGCGGCGTAGTGCTGGGCGACGACGCTCTGGTACGGGCTGTGCTCGATCGCGGCGAGTTCGGCGCCCTGTTCCTGGCTGGCGAACCGGGTGAACCGCTCGGCCTGGTAGGTGTACTGCTCGTAGTCGCCGACAGCTCCGGTGTACTCGATGAGCGCGTTGGGGTCACGGGTCCGGGCCGCGAACACGCTGGTCTCGAAGGAGGCGTGGGCGGTGTCGGCGCGCAGTAGCGCGTCCAGCAGATTGCCCGCGGACTCCGAGGACTCGCCGCCCGACTGACCGAGCCCGAGGCCGTTGATGAGGCCCTCGATGACCGATCCGTACGCCGGGTCGATGTTGTCGGCGGGGATCGGACCCTCTTCGATGGTCTTGCGGAGGCTGTCGAGGCCTTCCAGCTCCTTGAGGGCCTGGGCCTCGGCGTCGGGCAGTCGGTCCCCGTAGGCGGACCGCACGGCCTCCGCCTGGGCGGTGACCTTCTGCTGCGCCTGGAGGAAGGCGGAGGTGTTGGGTGCCTTGTCGCCTGAGCGGGCGGCCTCGTAGCGCAGGGAGACGAGGAGTGCCTGGCGGTGTTCGGTCTGCACGCCGTCGATGAGCTGGGTGACCTGCGCGCTGTCCCGCACGAGTTGGGCGGTGGAGGCGGCGGAACGGGCCGAGTCGATCTCGGCGTACACGACATAGGCGATCATCGCCGAAACGACGGCGAGCGGGACAATCACCAGGACGTTGAGTTTCCTGCGGAAAGGCCAACGGTCGAGGAGGGAAGGCGTCCGGCCTATTCGGGGAGCCGTGGTCTGCGGCCCCCGGGCGGCTTTTCTGTGCGCGGGCACCAAACCTCCTTGACTTCATTCCCAATTGGAAGCCCGCAGCCCGGGCTGCGTGGACGTGGGTCATGTCAGCACGCTCGGGCCGAGCAAGTGGAACCAGGTCCCCCGACTCGGCCAACATTAGCGGCTGCCGCAAGAGTACGGCCATGATCAACCAAAAACTGACATGGCGATACGTCGGATTCACGCCTGTTTCGGTCAGGTTGCGCCCACGCGGCGAAGCCGTGTGGTCTCCATCGGTGATCTATTCGTGTCTTGACGGTGCGTTACTGGGCTCGATTGGATCGTCATCACGCCATGCCTTCCGGCCGCCGACCGCCCATGCACAAGTCTGGATGACCAACGTGACCCACGCCAGAAGCACCAGAACGACCGCAACGTACGCTGTATCCCTGCTGGTTGTGGCTACGGCCGCCCTCACGGGCTGCGGTTCCTCCGACAACTCCGACAACAAGGACCCGTTGAAGGGCGACACCGCCAAGGGCGGCACGGTCGTGGTCGGCTCCAACAACTTCCCCGAGAGCATCCTGCTCGCCGACATCTACGGCGAGGCCCTGAAGGCCAAGGGCATCAAGGTCAGTTACAAGTTGAACATCGGCAGCCGTGAGACCACCTACGGTCTGATCAAGAACGGCACGATCACCGTCCTGCCCGAGTACAACGGCGCGCTGCTGGCCTATCTGAACGCCAAGGCGGCCCCGACCACGGTCGAGGACACCAGCAAGGCCATCACGGCCGCGCTCGATTCCAAGCTGACCCTGCTCGAGCCCTCCAAGGCGGAGGACAAGGACGCGATCGCGGTCAACGCGGAGACCGCCAAGAAGTACAAGCTCACGACCTCGTCGACGATCGCCGACCTCTCCGCCTCGGCCAAGGACCTGGTCATCGGGGGATCGCCGGAGTTCCAGACGCGCAAGCAGGGACTGGTGGGCCTCAAGTCCGAATACAGCCTTGAATTCAAGTCGTTCAAGGCACTGGACGCGGGTGGGCCGTTGACCGTGGCCGCCCTCAAGGGCAACAACATTCAGGCCGCAGATATTTTCACGACCGACCCCGGAATCACCAAGAACAAGTTCGTGGTCCTTCAAGACCCGAAGAACCTCTTCGGTTTTGAGAACGTGACGCCGCTGGCCTACAAGAGCGGTCTCTCCTCCGCCGGAGTTTCCGCACTCAACGCCGTGTCGGCGAAGCTCGACACGGACACCCTGGTCAAGCTCAACGCCCAGGTGCAGAACGACAACAAGGACCCCCTGGACGTGGCCAAGAGCTGGCTGTCGACCGCCGGACTGTAGTTCTGACGGAGGTGCGCAGGCCGGGGCGGGGATCCGCCGCTCCGGCCTTTGCCGTGCCGCGGGGTCTGCGGGGCGGGACGGTTGGCCCGTCCGTCGCGAGATCACTCACGCCCGCCGACTGATCTCCTCATCAGTTCTGAAGGGGCCGCGACTAGGATGAGCGCATGCCCGATCAAGCCGCCGCCCAGCCCGCCAACCGCTTCGAACGCAGGCGCGCCCAGACCCGCCATGCCCTGATCACCGCCGCCCAGGGGATCCTGGCCGAGCAGGGCACGAGCGATGTCAGCATCCAGCAGATCGCCGAGCGTGCCGACGTCGGGTTCGGCTCCTTCTACAACCACTTCCAGACGAAGGCGGAGCTCTTCGAGGCGGCGGTCGTCGAGGCGCTGGAGGAGTACGGCAAGCTGATCGACTCGATCACCGGCGACCTCGGCGACCCCGCCGAGGTGTTCGCGGTGAGCGTCCGGCTGACCTTCCGGCTCGCCGACACCCACCCGGAACTCACCCGCGTCCTGCGCTACGGCGGCCTCCCCTACATCCACGCCGACTTCGGCCTGGGCCCCCGCGCCCTGCGGGACATCGAGAGGGGCAACGCCTCCGGCCGCTTCCAGGTGGACAGTCCCCTCGTCGCCCTCAGCGCCGTCGGCGGCGCCCTCCTCGGGCTGCTCCAGCTGAAGTCGTCCGCCAAGTCCGAGCAGTCGGGCCCCGGCGCCGACGAGGAGATGGCCGAACTCGTCCTGCGCATGTTGGGCCTGCCCCCCGAGGAGGCCCACGAGGTCGCCCGGCGCCCACTGCCGGTCCCGACGACAGGGCCCGGGGCGACCTCGTAGGTTCGCAGGTGTCTCAGGGGCGCTCGGTCAGGAACCGGTCGATGGTCGAGGTGAGTTCCTCGGGCTTCTCCACCGGGAGTTCGTGGCCGGCGTCCAGGATGCGCACCTCCGCGTCCGGGTACGCCTTCGCCATCCGCAGCATCTGGGAGACGGGCAGCTGGATGTCGTAGTAGCCGTGGATCATGAGGGTGGGGACACGGATCTCCCCGACCCGGTCGAGGACGTCGAAGGACCGCATCGCGCCGTAACAGGTCATGACCACCTCCCGCGGTGTGGCCGCGGAGGTCCGGATGTACTCCTTGATCTCCTCGCGCGGGTACCCGGGGGCGAAGGCCCGCTGGATGTTGGCGGCGACGAACAGCTTGAACGGCACCTGCGTGGACACCGCCATCAGCAGGCCCCTCCCCCGGCTGTACGTCATCCGGCTGATCGAGTTCACCAGGACCATGCGCTCGATCCGGTCCGGGTGGCCCAGCGCCAGGGTCTGCGCGATCATCCCGCCCATCGAGTGACCGACGGGGACGAACCGTTCGACCTTCAGGTGATCGAGGACGGCGAGGACGTCTTCCGCCAGCTCCCCGATGCTCCGCCGCCCCGACCCGTCGCTCTCGCCGTGGCCGCGCAGATCGACACGTATGACCCGCCGCGTGGCGGAGAAGTGCGCCAGCTGGTGGTCCCAGCGGTGCCGGTTGGCGGTCCAGCCGTGGATGAACACCAGGGGCGTGCCCGCACCGTCGCGGGGGCCCTCGTCGTCGTACGTCAGTCTGGCGCCGTCGACTTCGAGCTGCGGCATGGGTGGCCTCCTGCGGTGCGGTCCGGTTACTGACGGGTACGGTAACCGGCCGCCCTGGCCTCCGTCACCGTCGTTCGCCGAGGAATTCGAGGATGTGCCCGAACACGTCGAGGGCCGCGCCCCGGCCGAGGAACGTGTCCAAATGGCCGTAGCCGGGAATCTCGGTGTACGCGACGTCCAACTGCGGCTGTCTGCGAGCCAGTACGTCGTGACAGAGCTTCTGGGAGTCGAGCCACAGACCGTTCTCGCTGCCGGCGAGCAGCAGGACGGGGGTGTCGATACGGGCCGCCGCGTCCAGCGCGTTCTGCGGCAGCGCCCGGTAGCGGTGGTCGCCGTCGTGCCAGCGCACCACGGTGCGGGCCAGTTCGATGCGGCGCAGATGCGGCAGGATCCACAGCGGGGCGGGGCCCAGCAGCTCGGCGAGCCGGTGGTGGGTGGCCTCGGACAGGTGCTCGTGCACGAACAGCGAGGCGCCCGTCCCCCACGCCGAGTTGTGCAGGATCTGGCAGGTCGGATCCGGGCAGCTCGCCCCGCGCGAGGCGAGCGCGAACAGGGGGGTGTACTTCGACCACAGGCCGGCCTTGCGGATGTCGACCGGTAGGTGATCGATGCGGGACCTGAGCAGCTCCCCGGCCAGCGACATGCGCAACGAGGTGCGGCCCGCGAGCTTCGGTGTCAGGAACACGCCCTGGGACACCACGCCCGCGAGGCCCGGGACCAGCCCGGCGGTCATGCTGAGCGACAGCGTGAGGGAGCCGACGCAGTGGGCGACCACGAACAGCGGCCGGTCGCCGATGCGGCGGCGGATGTGGGCGACGGCGGCGGGGATGTCGTACAGGGCGACGTCGTCGTACGTGTACTTCTGGCCGGTCTCGTTGTACGGCAGCCGGCAGCTGCCCCGCCAGTCGAGCAGCCAGGGCTCGTAGCCGTCGTCGAGCAGGACGTCGACCAGGTTGCGGGTCTCGGGCAGCAGGAACATGTCGGCGGACGCGGTGTGCCCGTGCAGGAGCAGCACGGCGGGGCGGTCCGTGTCGCCGCTGTCGACGCGGGTCAGGCCGAGGCGTACGCCGTCGTCCGCCCGGAAGGGGATCTCCTCGACCCGCGCCGGGTCGAGGCGGTGGTGGAGGGGGCGCAGGGTCGTGGTGCTCCTGACCCTGCGGAGCGTCGGCCTGGTGCGGGAGTCACTGCTCCGGAGGATCATCGGTGGTGCTCCGAGGGGGTCGGGGTGCGGCGCAGGTCGAGGAGGTCGGCGGCGGCCCGGGCGAAGGGGCCGAGCAGACCGCGGCCCATCTCCAGGCCGAACCAGGCGAGCCAGGTCAGCTTGGCGGCCCGTTTCTCCTGGCTGGTCAGGCGCGGATCGACCTTGATGCCGTCGACCTGGTCGCGCAGATAGGTGCCGGCGGGCACGACGAGTTCGCCCGCCAGGGCCGCCGGTGCGCCCTCACGGCCGATCTCGACGGTGAGCGCCCGGGTCTGGCGCCACACGTCACGACGGGCCCGGGCGTACTTGTGGCCCTCCAGCCACCAGCGGCCGCCTTCCGCGTCACGCAGGGTCAGCCGGTAGCTGAGGAGTCGGTGGCGGATACCGTGCCGCTGCGGGATGCCCTCCTGTGGCCGGATCCAGACGTCGCCGTGCTCGACGACCAGCGGTTCGGGATGCACCGCCGCGCACGTCAACTCGCCGGTGACATCGACCCGGCGCTCCTTCACCAGCTGGTACATGCTCGCGAGGGAGAGGGTGAGCGCCATCGAGCAGGGAGTGACGGCGGGGGCACCGACCGGGCCGACACCGCCCTCGGTCGTCTCGGAGAACCACAAGTAGGGCTGGTCGTCCTTGTGCGGCAGCCGGGCCAATCCGTCCTCGGCGAGCCGCTCGAAGGTCCTCAGCTGGGCCTGGGCGTCGTAGCGGGCGGCGGGCCGCAACCCGAGCGCCTCGACGAGCGCGGTGGTGCGCTCGGCGGTGGCCGCCGGGCCCTTCAGGGTCGCCTCGCACAGTTTGAGGGCGGTGGGACTCCGCAACACCCGGGTGAGGAAGGCCAGTTCGGGCACCGGCTCGGCTTCCAGCCGGGCCAGGGCATGGGTCCGCCACTCGTCCCAGTCCTGTACGCGTACGTGCATCCCGCCGAGCGCCATGTCCCGTACGACGTCGTCGAGGGTGTTGGGTACGCCGGTCAGGTGGTAGTCGTAGCCCCACGCGTCGGGTTCGCAGACGACTCCGACCGCGACCCGGCTCACCCAGTCCACCGGGGCCGCGTTCAGGTGGCTGAAGGCGGGGACCGTGCGGAAGCGGCCGAAGGCCGAGAGGAGACCGCTGCTGAGGTCCTGCGGGTTGTAGGCGCCGGTCCTGGTGTGGCCGCCGATGCCGCCGGGACGCAGGGCCGTGACGATCAGGCCGTGGTCGCGGGCCCGTCGTAGGGCGACCTCCGCCGCCCACTTCGTCTGGTCATAGCCCGCGACGAGTCGGTCGACGTGGGCGAGCGGGTCGTCCTCGCCCATCGCGGTGATGCCGACCTCGTTGAAGACCGCGATGGAGGAGATGTGGTGCAGCGGTTTCGGCCGGCCGGTCGCCGCGAGCTCGGCGAGGGTCAGCGAGCCGACGACGTTGCTCTGCCGCAGCGACTGGTAGCCGCGCAGGAAGTCCACGGCCGCCGCCACGCCGACGACGCTGTCCAGCTCGTGGGTGAGCGTGGTCCACAGGTCGTCCGACAGGCCCAGGTGCGGGCGCCGGATGTCGCCGGGGAGCACGGTCACCCGGCGGCGGACCTCCGACGACCAGGGCAGCTCGTACCGCTTGAGCGCCTGACCGAGCCGCCCGAGGGCCGCCTCCTCGTCGGCGGCACGGACCAGGCAGTAGACGTGGGCGTCGCTGTGCCGCAGCAGGTCGAGGAGCATATGGCTGCCGAGGAAGCCGGTGGCGCCGGTCAGCAGGATCCGGCGGGGCGGCAGCGGCTCGGGGTCGCCGGTCCAGGGCAGCCGGTCGGCGAGCGACAGGTCGGCCAGGATCTGGTCGAGGTCCTCGGGACGGGCCGTGGCGTACGGGGCGGGGGTGACGGCCACCGCGGGGGCGGTGCGGGGGGCCGGGACGGGGAGGATGCCGGGTGCGGGCGCCGGACGGGTACCCGCGGCGGACGGCGGAAGCGGACTTCCCACCGTGACCGGGGCCGAGGTCCCCACGGGCATGGCTGTACCTGCCGTGTCCGGGGCCCAAGTCGTCCCGGGCGTCGGCGTTTGCGATGCGGCCGGGAGGAGGGCGGTGGCGCTCGCCGTCGACAGCCGGCGCTGGGCCAGGCTGGTCGGACGGGCGTCGGCGAAGACGTCGTCGAGGGCGATCTCCATGCCCAGCTCGTCCTCCAGCGCCGCGACGAGTTCCACGGCCCCCACCGAGGTGCCCCCGGCGTCGAAGAAGTCGGCGTCGGGCGACAGATGCCCTTCGGGCAGATGGCGGCCCGCCACGGCGGCGATGGCTGCCGCCAGAGCCTCCACGTCCGGGACCTCTGCCCTCGGACACTTCACGTCCGGGACCGCTGCCGCCGGACGCTTCACATCCGGGACCGCTGCCGCCGGACCCGTCACGTCCGGCACCACGTCCGGAACCGCTGCCGCCGCGACGCCCCCGTCGGCACCGGTCGGCGTGGGCGCCGCGGCCGTCCTCACCTTCGCCAGCAGGGCGTCCACGCTCAGCCCGCCACCACCCCGCTCGACCGCCTCGGCCGTCGCCCGCTGTCCGGCGTACGCCGACGCGTCCTCGTTCACCTCACGCATGAGAGCCCTTCACCCCGTGACTTGTCCTTTCGCGCATTGCCACCACTGCCGCGGATCTCCCCCGTCGGCGCCGCCGGTTCACCCCCGCCGCCAGGACCGGAAGGCCCGCAGGTGTTCCGGCGTGACCACGGTCTCCAGGCGTTCGTCTTCCTGGTCCCCGCCACCAAGCGCGGCCAGCATCCGCCGGGCCGGTACGTTGCGCCGGGTGCGCTCCGCCGTCAGCCGGACCTTGACGCAGCCCAGCTCGTCGGCACGGTCGGCCAGCCACCCCAGCAGCCGTTCCTCGACTCCCCGGCCGAGCGCCCGGCAGCTCATCAGCCAGGCCAGTACGTCGAGTTGGTCGCCCTCCGCACGCAGGGCGAGCAGCCCGATCTGGCCGTAGTCGCCGAACCGGTCCCGGGCCGCGGCCGTCCACACCTCACCGCGCTCCCGCCACCGTCCGAGATCACCCCCGTCGGCGGACCGGGCCCGCAGGGTGAACTGGTTGGTACGGCGGACGAGTTGTTCGGCCCGCTCGGCATCGGCCCCGGACAGGGCCCGGATGTCGACCTCAAGGTCCAACCGGGCGAGGAACTCCTCGAATCCGGCCTGCGCGCGCACCGCGTCCCGGTGCCGCTCCTGTTCGTAGAACCGCGCCCGCAGCGCGTCCTCGGCCGTCGCCGCGGCCGGGACGAGCGGCCACAACCTGCCCAGGAACGCGCCGAGTTCGGCCGACGGCGGGCACGTCACCGACAGCACCTCCGGCAGCGCGGACCGCACTCCCGCGATCTCGACCGGGTTGTCGTCGAGGAACAGGAAGCTGTCCAAGCCGAGGCCGAGCGTCCGGGCCGCCTCGGCGAGCCGGCCGGACTTCGGACCCCAGGCCGCGGAGAGCACGCTGAAGTGTTCGGCCTTGAGCAGGCTGTCCGGGCGGTCCAGGACGGCCCGTACCGTGGCCTCGTCGTTGTTGCTGACCAGTGCCAACAGCGCACCCGCCGCACGCCACTGAAGGAGCCGGCGGGCGAGCAGGGCACGCGGCCCGGTCAGGTCCACCGCCTCCGGGCCGATCTCCCCGGCCACTCCACCCCACAGCGTCTCGTCGCCGTCCACCGCGATCACCTTGGGCGCGGGGCGCCGTACCGCACGTACGACGTCGGCGAGGCACAGCGCCACCGCCGCCTGGAAGTGCGGGGTGAACGGGAGGTGGGCGATGCGCTCGGTCCGCTCGTCGAAGGGTTCCTCGACGGCGTGGCATCGGGTCCAGTCGTCGGGGCGGAGCACCGCGATGCCGGGCGCCTCGGCCAGTTCGTCGGCGATCTCGCGCTCCCACCCTGCGAAACGGTCCTGCGCGTGCGCGGCCGGCGGGAAGCCGACGACCAGCGGCTTTCGCGTCCGTTCGGACAGGGCACGCAGCGCGGCCGGGAACGCGGTCCGCAACTCGGCGAGCAGCGCGTCGTCCACCGGGCCGAACCGTTCCAGGTCCGCCGCCCGCAGCAGCGCCACGCCCACCTCCGCGGTGGGGTCGGCGAAGACGCCGGAGGGGTCACGCAGGGCGGCGAGCACCTGGTGGTACGGGGCTTCCGCGACGGTCAGGCCGCCGTCCCGCGCGCCCTCCTCGACCGCCGCCTCGCACAGCACGGGCAGATTCCCGAGGGCGAAGGTGGCGGCGAGGGCGAGCGACCGGCGCGGGGAGCGGCGAGTGTCCTCGGTCACCCCCTGGGGCACCCCCACCGCCGTAGCTGTCGCCGTACGGATCTCCGAGGTCGCCTCGCCCGCCGTACCCGGCGTCGGACGGACCGCCGTCGTCGGATCGTCCGCCGCCTCCGCGAGCAGCCGCAGGAACTCCTCCCCCAGTTCGACTGAGGTCGCCGCGTCCAGGATGTCGAGGTTGTGGTCGAGCCGGATCCGGCCCGCGTCCGGGGTCATGGTGATCATCAGGTCGAGGTCGGAGTACCCGGTCCCGGCGGGCAGGACCTCCAGGTGGGCGAGGCGGCCCGCCGAAGAGCGCACGTAGTTGAAGTACACCTCCACCAACGGTGCGTTCGCCCGGTGCAGCCCCTGTCGGGCGAGGGTCGACAGTACGTCCGAGAACATGGCGCCCTTCGCGAGGACCCGGTCGAGGCGGCCGTCGGTGCGGCGCAGCACCTGCTCGATCCGTTCGTCCGCCCCGGCCTCGGCCGGGAACGGCACCGGCACTCCGAAGAAGCCCACCGCGTCGTACGCGTCGGCGTGGATGCGGGTGTCGACGGGCACGGCGAGAACGAAACGTTCCTTCTGCCGCATCCTGGCGAGCAGCACGGTCAGGGTGCCGAGGCAGTAGGCGGCGGGCGTGATCGCGAGCCCGCTCGCGGCGGCCGACACCCGTTCCATGAGCCCGTCGGGGATCGTCACGCTCACGCTGCCGGCCCGGTACGAGCGTGTCGCCGGACGGGGCCGGGCGAGCGTCAGGTCGAGTCGGGCACTGCCCTGGAAGGCCTCGCGCCATGCGGTCACGCCCTCGCCGGGGGTGTCGTCCGTCCGCTGCGCCTCGATCATGAGATCGATGTCCCGGTTGGTGACGGCGTCGCCGAGCGAGCTGCCGGACAGTTCGGCGTCGAGTTCCCCCGCCACGAGCAGCAGCGACTGCAGATCGCTCACCGCGTGGTGCGCGCCGTACGCCAGGATCTGGCCCCGGGCGCCGGCGTCGAGCAGCTCGAACCGCCACAACGGAGGGTTCCCCAGGTCGAAGGAGGGTTCCAGCAGCCGCCGCAGCCGGTCGGCCGCGTCGAGTTCGTCGTCGCCGGGCACGTCCGTCCAGCGCAGCACCGGCCGTGCGAGCTCCCGGTCCACCCGGAGCAGCCGCGCGTGTTCGCCTCCGGCACCGGTCACGATCGCGGTGCGCAGTGCGGCGTGCCGTCCGGCGAGGCGGGTGAGGATGTCGGTGAGCGCCTCGCGGGTGGTGGGCGTGGTGAGCCGGAGGGCCAGGCCGACGGCGTGGGCCGCGTCCGGCATGCCCGGCCGGGCGCTGCGCAGCAGTCGCAGGACATCGCGGGTCGCGGGCCGCGGGTCGCTCTCGGGCACCTCGACGGCGACCTCGGGCCGCCGTTCCCCGGCCCGCGCGACCGTGTCCCGTTCGGGCAGCACCTCGCCGAGCGCCCGGGCCAGGCCGCGGATGTCGGAGGCGGAGAACACGGTGGCGGCCGGGAGTTCGGCGCCCAGCTCGCGGGCGAAGGCGTTGCGCAGCCGGACCAGCATGAGGGAGTCCAGGCCGAGTTCCTTCAGGGCCGTGGTCGCGGAGACGTCCACCGTGCCTTCGGAGACCTGGCCGACCCGGGCCCGTACATACGCTTCGAGGCGGTCCGCGCGGTCCCGTTCCGTCGTCGCCGCGAACACGCTCGCGACGAGGTCGTCCGCGCCGTCACCGCCGGTCGGTACGGTGATCAGGTCGCCGAGGATCGGACGGGTGCGGGCCGCGTCCGGATCGTGCGCGAGTGCCTCCCAGTCCAGGGCGAGGGGGGCGAGTTGGCGGCGGGAGGTGGCCAGCACTCGTTCGAAGAGCTCGCCCCCGTCCTGCGGGGAGAGGGCGAGCAGCCCCGACCGGCCGACCTCGGCGGCCCGGGGACCGGACTCGGCGGCCATGCCCACGCCCGCCCAGGCGCCCCAGTCCAGGCTCAGCGCCCGGCGGTCGACTCGGGAGAGGTGGTGCGCCCAGGCGTCGAGGAAGGCGTTCGCCGCCGCGTACGGGCTCTGTCCGGCGGAGCCGAGGAGACCGGCCGCCGAGGCGAACAGGACGAGGCTCCCGGCCTCCGGGATCAGTTCCGTGAGCAGTGTGGTGCCGAGGACCTTGGGGGCGAGCACGCGCAGGACGCGCTCGTCGGTCAGGTTCGCCACCGTCGCGTCGTCGAGGACACCGGCCGCGTGGACGACTCCGGCGATCGGCCCCGCTTCCCGTCGTACGGCGTCCAGGGCTGCCGTCAGTTCCTCGCGGTCGGCCACGTCGGCGCGAGCGAGGTGGACGGTGGTCCCGTGTTCTTCGAGGCCCCTGATCCAGCTCGCGGTGTGCGCGTCGGGCTCGCCGCGGCTCATCAGGGCCAGTCGGCGGGCGCCGCGGCGGACCAGTCGTTCGGCGACGACCCGGCCGAGGCCGCCAAGACCGCCGGTGATCAGGTACGCGTCGTCGGGGGTGATCTCGCCGTCGCCGCCGTCGTCGGGGCGGGTGCGGGCCAGGCGCGGGACCAGTCGGCCCGACTCCCGCAGCGCGACGAGCCGTTCGTCGTCCGCGTGCCGCAGTTGTGTCCACAGCGCGTCGACACCGTCGGTGGGCGGCAGGTCGATCAGGGTGGCCGACAGCTCCGGGTACTCCTGCGCCACCGCCAGGCCGAAGCCCCAGGCGAGGGCCTGCTGCGGGTGCGTCACCCGTGTGCTGCCACCGGCGGCCTGGCTGCCCCGCGCGACGACGAAGAGACGGGGGGCCCTGCCCCGCGGCCGGTCCGCCAGCGCCCGTACCAGGTGCAGCGTGCTCAGGCAGCACAGCCGCGCCGCCTCCTCGGCCGTACCGGCATCGGTGATCGCCGGGGCGTCGAGCGCGGACAGCTGGACCACCCGCGCGGGCGGCCCGTCGGGGAAGGCCTCGTCCAGGAGGCGGGCCAGGTGCCGCGGATCGGCGGGGTCCAGCACGTAACGACCGGGTCCCTCGACGCCGAACGACTCACCGCTGCGGGCGATCACCCGCGGCACGGTCGAACCGAGCCGCTCCTCCAGTTCGGCCGCGACACCCGTGTCGTCCGCGAGGATCAGCAAACTGCCCTCGGCGGGCGGCTGTTGCGCGGCCGGGCGCGGCTGCCAGTGGGTCTCGAAGAGCGCGCCGTCCAGCGCAGACAGTGCGGCCAGTTCGAACTCCCTGACCTCCAGCACCAGTTGCTCGGCCTCGTCCCACAGCCGCAGGTCCACGGTCGCCGTGTCGCCGTCCACGGATCGCAGACGGCAGGTCGCCCACACGGGCGGCGTGCGCAGTCCGGTGAACCTCAGCTGTCCGACGGCCGCGGGCACGAACGCCCGGCCCCCGGGAGCACCGCCCGGCAGGGCGGCCGTGTGGAAGGCCGCGTCGAGGACGGCGGGATGCAGCAGATGACCGGCGGCGGGCGTGCGGGCCAGGCGGCCGAGGGCGGCCACGTCCGTACGGCGGCCCTCCTCCAGCGCCCGGAAGGCGGGGCCGTAGTCGATGCCCAGGGCCGCGAGCCCGGCGTAGACCGCTGACAGATCGACCTGCTCGTCGCACCTTTCGCGCACGGCGTCGAGCCGCTCTTCGTCCTCGGCGGCGGTTTCCGCGGCGACCGCGAGCCGTCCGCTGACGTGCCGCTGCCACGGGGCGCCGTGCCCACCGGCGGGTGTCGAGGCGATGGTGAAGTCCCGGAAGCCGTCCTCGGCCGGGCTCAGGACCAGTTGCAGCCGTACGGGCCGGTCCACCTCGAGCGGCAGCGGCTGTACGAACCTGACGTCGGCCAGCCGTACCTCGCCGCCGCCCCGCAGCGCGGACGCGGCCTCCAGGGCCATGTCGAGGAAGGCGGCGCCGGGCAGCCAGACCTCACCGGTGACCCGATGGTCGGTGAGATAGGCGAAGCGGCTGTCGTCGAGGTCGACGTCGGCCTGGAAGAGGTGCCGGTCGGGTGCGTCGCTGGCCTCCAGGTGCGTGCCGAGCAGCGGTGATCCACCGGCCGAGGCGGTGGCCGGGGCGGGCGCGAGCCAGTGGCGTTCGCGGGCGAAGGCGTAGGTGGGCAGGCCGACCCGGCGGCCCTCCGGGAACAGCAGCGGCCAGTCGGGCGTGTGCCCGGCCGTGTACAACTCCCCCAGCCCGCGCAGCAGTACGTCGTGTCCGTCGCTCTGCCGGCGCAGCGAGCCGATGCCGACCGCGTCGATCCCGGCCTCCGCCGCCACCGCCTCGATCGACGAGGTGAGCGAAGGGTGCGGGCTCAGCTCGACGAAGTAGCGGTAGCCGTCGTCCAGCATCCGTCGGATCGTGTCCGCGAACCGGACCGGCTCCCTGAGGTTGGCGTACCAGTGGTCGGCGTCCAGCCGGTCGCCGGGGACAGGTTCGGCCAGCACCGCCGAGTACAGCGGGGTCGGTGTCCGGGAGCCCCTGACGCCGGAGAAACGCTCGAGCAGCTCCGCCTGGAGCGGGTCCATCCAGGGGGTGTGCGAGGCGAACGGTGTCGACAGCGGGCGTGCGGTGATGCCCCGCTCGTCGAGGCGGTGGCGCAGCTCGGCCAGCGCGTCGGCCTCGCCGGAGACGGCCGTGGACCGGGCGCTGTTGACCGCCGCGACGAACAGGCGGCCCGCGAACGGCGCGAGCAGCTCCTCGACCCGCGCGGACGGCAGTTCCAGGGACAGCATGCCGCCCTGGCCCACCAGCGGTACGACGGCCTGCCCGCGCCCGGTCACGACGGTCACGGCCTCGTCCAGGGTGAGGGCGCCCACGCTGTACGCGGCGGCGATCTCGCCCAGGCTGTGCCCGACGACGGCGTCCGGGCGGACACCGAGCGCGCGCCAGGCGGCGGCCAGCGAGGCGTTGACCGCGAACAGCACCGGTTGCAGGAACTCGGTGCGGCCGAGCGGGGCGAACTCCTCCGGCGCCCGCAGGGCATTGAGCACCGACCAGCCGACCCGTCGGCGAACGGCCTCGTCGATGCGGACCAGCTCCGCGCGGAACGCCTCCGACCCGGCCATCAACTCCACGCCCATTCCGGGCCATTGACCGCCGTGCCCGGCGAAGACGAAGGCCACCTTGCCCGCCCCCTCGTCGCGGTGCGCGGCACGGGGCGCCCGCCCGCTCGCCAACGCGTCAAGGCGTAGCAGCAGTTCGTCCCGGTCACCCGCGACGAGGGCCGCGCGCCGTTCGAAGTGGCTGCGGTGCCGGGCCAGGGTGTGGGCGACATCGAGGAGAGTGAGGTCCTCGTCGGCCTCCTCGGTCAGGTGGTTCGCCAGTCGCGCGGCCTGCCCCCGCAGGGCGGCCTCGCTGCGCCCCGACAACACGAACAGCCGCTTCCCCGGCGGGACTTCGTCCTTCGCGTCCGCCTTCTCGACCGGCGGGGCCTCCTCCACGATCACATGCGCGTTGGTCCCGCTGATCCCGAAGGCACTCACTCCGGCCCGTCGTGTCCGCCCGGGCGGCGACGGCCAGGCCACCGTGTCCCGCACCAGCCGCAGCCCGCTGTTCTCCCAGTCGACGTGCCGGCTGGGCGTGTCGGCGTGCAGGGTGCGCGGCAGGGTCCGGTGGCGCAGCGACTGCACCACCTTGACGAGCCCGATCACACCCGAAGCCGCCTGTGCGTGTCCGATGTTGGACTTGAGCGAGCCCAGGTACAGGGGGTGGTCCTGCGGACGTGAGTCGCCGAAGACCTCCGCCAGGGCGTTCGCCTCGATCGGGTCGCCCAGCGTGGTGCCCGTGCCGTGCGCCTCCACGTAGTCGATGTCGGCGGGCTCCAGCCCGGACAGCTCCAGTGCCCGCCGGATCACCTGTTCCTGCGCCGGACCGTTCGGCGCGGACAGCCCCTGGCTGCGGCCGTCCTGGTTGACGGCCGTGCCGCGCAGCACCGCGAGCACCTCGTCACCGTCGCGCCGGGCGTCGCTCAGTCGCTTCAGTACGACCATGCCGGCGCCCTCGGCCCAGATGGCGCCGTCGGCGTCGTCGGAGAAGGAGCGGCAGCGGCCGGTCGGGGACAGACCCCGCAGCCGGCTGAACTCCACGAAGGTTCCCGGGGTCACCATCACCGTCACGCCACCGGCGAGCGCGAGGTCGCACTCTCCTGACCGCAGCGCCTGCGCCGCAAGGTGCAGTGCCACCAGCGACGAGGAGCACGCCGTGTCCACCGTCAGCGCGGGGCCGCCCAGCCCCAGCGCGTAGGCGAGCCGCCCCGAGGCCACGCTCAGCGCCGAGCCCGTACCGACGTACCCGTCCAGCTGGTCGAGGCGGGACCCCGCCAGATAGTCGCTGCCGAACATGCCGACGTACACACCGGTGGTGCTGCCCGCGAGTTCGGCGGGCACGATCCCGGCGCGCTCCAGCGCCTCCCACGCCGTCTCCATCAGCAGCCGTTGCTGCGGGTCCATCGCGGCCGCTTCCTTCGGGGTGATCCCGAAGAAGCCCGCGTCGAAGGACGCCAGGTCGTCGTGGTTCAGGAAGCCGCCCTCACGGGCGTACGACTTGCCGACGGCGTCCGGGTCGGGGTCGTACAGCGCCGCCACGTCCCAGCGTTCGGCCGGGAAGGGACCCACCGCGTCGCGCCCCTCCGCGACCAGGTTCCACAGGCCTTCCGGATCGCTCACACCGCCCGGCAGCCGGCAGGCCATGGCGACCAGGGCCACCGGCTCGTCGCAGGCCGGCAACGTGGCGCGTGTGGGCCGTGTGGACCGTGTGACGGGAGTGGTGCGGTCGCCCGCCGCGAGGGCGGTGGACAGCAGGTGCGCGGCGAGCCTGGCCGCGGTGGGGTGGTCGAACAGCAGGGTGGCCGGGAGCTTGGCGCCGATCCGGGCGCCGATGCGGTTGCGGAGTTCGACCGCCGTCACCGAGTCCATGCCGAGTTCGCGCAGTGGCTGGTCGGGGCGGACGGACTCCGTCGAGCGCAGACCGAGGGCGCGGGAGATCTCCTCGCGGACCAGGGCCAGGACGCGTTCGGCGCGTTCGGCCTCGGGCAGCCGGGCCAGGCGGTCGGCCAGACCGTCGCCGCCGCCGCGGCCGGTGCGGGGCGCGGGCAACAACGAGCGCCACAGCGCCGCTGTGCCGCCGTCGGTGGTGGTCACGGTCTCGCGCAGGCGGGGCAGGTCCAGGGCCCAGGCGACCAGGTGCGGGGCGCCCTGCCGCAGGGCGAGTTCGGCGAGTGTGCGGCCCTGGTCGGGGGTGAGGGCGTGGTGGCCGAGGCGGGCCATCCGGTCCAGGTCGGCGTGTGCGGCGGCGAGGCCCTCGCCCGCCCATGCGCCGAAGGCGAGGGAGACGCCGGGCAGGCCCAGGGCCCGCCGGTGGTGGGCGAGTTGGTCGAGGAAGACGTTGGCCGCCGCGTAGTTGCCCTGGCCCGCGTTGCCGACGACTCCGGCGGCCGAGGAGACCAGCAGGAACAGTTCGACTCGCGCGTCGGCGGTGAGCCGGTGCAGGTGGGCGGCGCCGTCGACCTTGGGGCGCAACACCTGTGCGAGGCGTTCGGGCGTCAGCTCGGCGACCACCCCGTCGGCCAGGACTCCGGCGCAGTGCACGACACCGCGCAGTGGCGTCTCCTCCCCGATCCGGCCGAGCAGCCCGGCCACGGCCGCCGCGTCCCCGATGTCGCAGGCCGCGACCTCGACCTCGGCGCCGAGCGCGGTCAGTTCGGCGGCTACCTCGGCGGCGCGCGGATCGTCGGGTCCTTGACGAGAGGTCAGGAGCAAGCGAGGAACGCCGTGTTCGGCGAGCAGCCGGGCGAGGTGCCGCCCGACGGCACCGAGACCTCCGGTGATCAGCACCGTGCCGTCGGTGGGTACGAGGGTGGGGCGGCCGGCCAGGTCGAGGACGGCCGGGGTGGCGGTCGCGTCCCGGTTGCGGGCGCGGACGAGTCGCGGCGCGAGCAGAGTGCCCGCGCGGAAGGCGAGTTCGGGCTCCTCGGCGTGGGTGACGGCGGTGGGGAGCGCGTCGGCCGGGTCGGAGTCGTCGAGGTCGAGGAGGGTCAGGCCGAGTTCCGGGTGTTCGGCGCGGGCGCTGCGGGCGAGTCCCCACAGCACGGACTGGGCGAGGCCGGGCACGGTGTCCTCGTCGACGGCCCCGACCGCACCGCGCGTCACCCACACGGTCCGGGCAGGTGCCGCGTCCTGCGGGAGGGCGATCAGGGCATGCAGTTCGGCCAGGGCCGCGGCCGCCAACTCCTGTGCCGCGGCGGCTGGTTCGGCGTCCGCCGCCGGGCGCGGCCAGAACCGTACGAGCACGTCGACGCCGCCCGTCCCGCTCACGTCCGCACCGCCCGTCCCGCTCCGGACGTGGGTCCCTGCCGCCGCGAGGCCGCGCAGGGTCCCGGCGACCTCCGGGTCCGAGGGGTCGCCGACGACGGCCCACTCGGTGCCCGGCGCCGCGGCGGGCTGTTCGGGTACGGCCGTCCAGACCACCTCGTACAGGTGCCGGGCGTTCTCCGGGGCGCCGGTCAGGTCCGCCGGGCCCGCGGCCCGCAGTCGTACGCCCTCCAGACGACCGGCCGGGAAGCCGTCGGTGTCCCACAGCGTGACGTCCAGGGTGAGGTCCGTGCCGGAGCCGCCCGTGCGTCGTACGGCCGCGGTGAGGTCCCTCGCGTCGACGGGCGGCAGGACGCACCGGCCCACCGCGACCGGGAGCGGCACCCGGCCGTCGGACGCGTCGAGCCCGGCGGCCACGTGCAGCGCGGCGTCCAGCAGGGCGGGGTGGAGGGGGTACGGGTCTGCCGCGTCGCGGGCCGTGGGCGGCAGCGAGAGCCGGGCCAGCAGTTCACCGTCGCCGGTCGTGATCGCCGACCGTACTCCCTGGAAGGCCGGGCCGTAGCCGAGGCCCAGTTCGGTGAGCCGCTCGTACGTCCCCGGGGTCCAGGCCGGTTCGGCTGCCTCCGGCCACGTCGGAGGCCGTTCCCCCGTCGGCGCGGCGGGCGCGGACGCGGACGCGGTGGCGTGCAGGGTCCAGCCCGTGGCCTCCTGGGTGCGCGGGCGGCTGTGCACGGTGATCTCCGGTACGTCACCGGCGGTGACGACCTCGACGGACACCTCGACCGTGCCGGAGTCGGGGAGGGTGAGAGGGCTGAGGAGGAGCAGGTCGGTGAGGTCGGCCGGGTCGGCCGGGCGGGCCACGGCGAGCGCGGCGCGGCAGAGTTCCATCAGGGTGGTGCCGGAAACAACGGTCCGGCCGAACACGGTGTGGTCGGGCAGCCAGGCTGCGGTGTCCTTGGACCACTCGCCCCGGAAGGTCCAGCGGGTCTCGTCCGGCGACTGGAGCTGGATACCGAGCAGGGGGTGCGCGGCACGGTCGAAGAGGCCGGGGGCACCGGTCGTGGACTCGGGCTCGATCCAGTGGCGCCGCGGATCCCAGGCGTACGTCGGCAGGTCGGCGGGGGCGGTGTCGGGAACCAGCCTGCGCCAGTCGATCCGCCGTCCGTGGACGTGGAGTTCGGCGGCGGCCCGGTCCAGACAGGCGGGCCCGTCCTCGTCGCGGCGCAGCGAGCCGACGGCGACCAGGTTCTCGTGGCCGGAGTCCTCGGCGACGGTGTGCAGGGCGGTGACGAGGGAGGGGTGGGGGCCGAGTTCGACGAAGCAGCGGTAGCCGTCCGCGGCCATGCGCTCCACGGTGGGTGCGAAGCGCACGGGCTCGCGCAGATTGGTGTACCAGTAGTCGGCTTCCAGCTCCTGCGTGACCGGCTCGCCGGTGACGGTGGAGTACCAGGCGACGGAGGTCGGGCAGGTGGTGACGCCGTCGAGTTCGTCGAGGACCGTCGCGCGGACCGGCTCGACCCCGGGGCTGTGGGAGGCGTAGTCGACATCGAGGCGGCGGGCGAAGACCTGCTCGCGGTCGAGGTCGGCGAGCAGGGTTTCCAGGGGCTCGACGTCACCGGCGATCACCGTCGAGCGGCCGCTGTTCACGGCGGCGACGCAGACCCGTCCGTCGAGGTCGGCGAGGCGGTCCTCGACCTCGGTGTGCGGGAGGGCGACGACGGCCATGGTGCCGGTGCCCGACAGCCCGGTCAGGGCCTGGCTGCGCAGGGCGACCACCGCGGCGGCGTCGTTCAGGCTGAGCGCGCCCGCGACGCAGGCCGCGGCGACCTCGCCCTGGCTGTGCCCGACCACGGCGTCCGGCCGTACGCCGCGGGCCCGCCACACCGCGGCCAGGGACACCATCACGGCGAACAGGACCGGTTGCACGACGTCCACACGGTCCAGGGGCGGGGCGCCCTCGCCACCACGCAGCACGGCCGCCACCGACCAGGTGGTGAAAGGGCGCAGGGCGGCGTCGCAGCGGTCGAGTTCGTCCGTGAACACCGGGTCGTGGTCGAGCAGATCGCGGGCCATACCGGTCCACTGGGAGCCCTGGCCGGGGAAGACGAAGGCCAACTTGCCGGCGGGGAGCGCCTGCTGGGGTCCGACGACCGTATCGATACCGATGCCTGTGCCGGTGCCGGTGCCGGTGCCGGTGCCGGTGCCGGTGCCGGTGCCGGAGTCCGTGCCGCTGTCGGTTCGGCCCTCGGCGAGTGCGCGCAGGGCGGTCAGCAGGCCGTCGTGGTCGGCCGCCCGGACGACGGCCCGGTGCTCGAAGTGCGTGCGGTGGTGGGCCAGCGTCGCGGCCACCTCGGGCAGGGCCGGCCGCGGCTGTCCGTCAAGCGCTTCGAGGAGGCGCGCGGCCTGGCCCCGGAGGGCGCGGAGGGTGCGGGCGGAGAGCGGGAAGAGGGTCGCGCCGGGGAGCTCCGCCAGGGGTGTCCCGGTGGCCGGCCGTACGAGGTCCCGCGGCGCCTCCTCCAGCACCACGTGCGCGTTCGTACCGCTGATCCCGAACGCGCTCACCCCGGCCCGCCGCACCCGGTCGCCGCCCCGCGGCCATGCCCGGGCCGCGCTGTGCACCCGCAGGCCGCCGCCCGCCCAGTCCACATGCTCGGTCGGGGTGTCGGCGTGCAGCGAGGCGGGGAGCAGTTCGTGGCCGAGGGCCAGGACCGTCTTGATGACACCGCCGATGCCCGCCGCGGCCTGGGTGTGACCGATCTGGGATTTGAGGGAGCCGACGCCGAGCGGCCGGTCGGCCGGGCGCCCCGGCCCGAAGACGGCGGCGAGCGCCCGGCCCTCGATGGGGTCGCCGAGCCGGGTGCCCGTGCCGTGCGCCTCGACGTGGTCCAGGTCGTCCGGGCGGAGTCCGGCCGCGTCGAGGGCGGCGCGCACCACCCGTTCCTGCGCCGGGCCGCTCGGGGCGCTCAGACCCTGGCTGCGGCCGTCCTGGTTGATGGCCGACCCCTTGACGACGGCGAGGACCCGGTCGCCGTCGCGGCGCGCGTCCGCGAGCCGCTTGAGCAGCACCAGACCGCAGCCCTCGGCCCACACCACGCCGTCCGCGTCGGTCGAGAACGGGCTGCACCGCCCGGACGGCGACAGCCCGCGCAGCCGGCTGAACTCGACGTGTCCGCGCGGGGTGACAAGGAGCGTCGCGCCGCCCGCCAGCGCCAGGTCGCACTCGCCGCTCGCCAGCGCCCGCGCGGCCAGGTGCAGGGCGACGAGGGAGGAGGAGCAGGCGGTGTCGACGGTGACCGCAGGGCCCTGGAGTCCGAGGGTGTAGGCGATGCGTCCGGAGGCGACGCTGGACGCGGAACCGGTGCCCACGTGCCCGTCGAGCCGGCCGAGCGCGGCCGAGGCCTGGTAGCCGCTGTCGTACAGCCCGATGTAGACGCCCGTGGAGCTGCCGTTCAGCGTGTCCGGCACGATCCCGGCGCGCTCGATCGTCTCCCAGGCGGTCCCGAGCAGCAGCCGCTGCTGGGGGTCCATGGCCGCGGCCTCGCGCGGTGAGATCCCGAAGAAGGACGCGTCGAAACGGTCGATGCCGGAGAGGAAGCCGCCGCGCAGGGTGTACGCCTTGCCGGGGGCCTCCGGGTCGGGGTCGTAGAGCCCCCGGGTGTCCCAACGGCCCGCGGGCACCTCGGTGATGGCGTCCTCGCCGGAGGCGAGCAGCCGCCACAGCGCCTCGGGGTCGTCGGCGCCGCCGGGGTAGCGGCAGCCCATGGAGATGACGGCGATGTCCTCGTCGCCGCGTACGGGCGCGTCCGCCGGCACCGGCGCCGCCGCGCCGACGGGCCCTTCGCCGAGGACCGCCGCGGCGAGCGCCGCGATGGTGGGGTGGTCGAAGACGAGGGACGGCTCCACGGCGCGGCCGATCCGCCCGGAGAGCTCCGCGGCCAGGGTCACCAACTGGCGTGATCCCAGACCGAATTCGGCAATCGGCCGCTCGGGGTCGACGGCCAGGGGGTCGAGCCCGGCCGCCTCGGCGACGGCCGACGTCAGCCAGGCCCGCACGTCCTCGGAGGTCACGTCCTCGGAGGCCGTGAGGGACATCTCGGGGAACTGCTTCGGGGACTCGCTCGCAGGCATCGGGAAAGGTGTCCTCGTGAACTCGGGTTCAGGCGGATTCCGTACGACGGGTACGGCGACGACCGTGGACGGCGACCGGTGGACGGCAATTGGTGGACGGCGATGGGTGAAGGCGGCGACACCGGCGCGCGACTGAGGAAGCCCTGGCGTACGGCGGGTACGACCGGGGTGCCCCGTCGGCGAGGGTGTCCGCGCCGACGGGGGTGACCTCGTCTACCTCATGTCGCGGCGGGCGCGCCGACCACCGCGAGGGCGTCGGCCAGGTAGGCCGCCCGGGAGGCGTGGCGCTGGATCTTCCCGCTGGACGTCTTGGGGATGGTGCCGGGGTGGACCAGCACGACGTCACGCACCGCGAGGCCGTGGGCCTCGCCGATCGCGCTGCGGATCACTTCGGTGATCCGCTCGGAGTCGGCCGCCGCGTCCAAAGCCGTCTCGGCGACGATGACGGGCTGCTCGCCCTCGACACCGCCGTCCACGGAGAACGCGGCGGTGCAGCCCGGCCGGAGCGCCCCGTGGGACATCTCGGCGGACAGCTCCAGGTCCTGCGGGTAGTGGTTGCGTCCGTCGATGACCATCAGGTCCTTGAGGCGGCCGGTGACGAACAGCTCGCCCTCGCGCAGGAATCCGAGGTCCCCGGTCCGCAGGAAACGGTCCGGACGGTCCTTCAGCATGGCCCGGAAGGTCTCGCGGGTGGCGAGGGCGTTGCGCCAGTAGCCCTTGGCGACGCCCGCGCCGCTCACCCAGATCTCGCCGACCTCCCCCTCGGGCAACTCCTCACGCCGTTCGGGGTCGGCGATCACCACGGTCGTACCGGGGACCGGCCGCCCGGAGCCGACGGCGGCCGCGTCGGCGGCTCCCACGTGCGGCCCTGCCCCGGGGGCCGGGGCGAGGGTGGGCGGGGTGTCGACCGAGCCGCCGGTGACGATGAGCGTGGCTTCGGCGAGGCCGTAGCACGGATAGAGGGCCTCGCGTCGGAAGCCGGCCGGGGCGAAGGTCTCGGTGAAGCGCCGCAGGGTGGCGGCCCGTACCGGTTCGGCGCCGTTGAAGGCGACCTTCCACCGGCCGAGGTCGAGTCCGTCGAGGAGTTCGGGGGTGGCGTGCTTGAGGCACAGCTCGTAGGCGAAGTTGGGGCCGCCGCTGGTGTGCGGGCGGTAGCGGCTGAGGGCTGTCAGCCAACGCGCAGGCCGCTGGAGGAAGTGCAGGGGCGAGAAGAGCGTGGCGGTGGCGCCGAGGTGGACGGTGTTCAGGACCGGGCCGATGAGGCCCATGTCGTGGTACACGGGCAGCCAGCTGACGAACAGTTCGCGCTCGTACTCCGCGAGCGTGTCGGGAGTGTGGCCCATCCGCTCGGTGACGGCCCGCTGGTTGTCCAGCACGTTCCCGTGCGTCACCATGACGCCGCGCGGGGCGGAGGTGGAGCCGGAGGTGTACTGGAGGAAGGCGACCGAGTCGGCGGTGAGGTCGGGTTCACGCCAGGAGTCGGCCGCCTTGTCGGGTATGTCCTCGGTGGCGACGCAGGTGAGCCCGTCCAGTTCGGGCAGGTGTTCCGCCTGGGCGGCCAGGGTGGCGAGCACCTCACGGCCGCCCAGGATCACCTTGGCGTCCGCGTCGGCGATGAGGCGCTTCATGCGGGTCAGGGCACGGTGGTTCTGCGACCGCCCCTGCGGGGGAACGCCCGGCACGGCGACGACCCCGGCCGAAAGACAGCCCAGGTAGCCGCAGATGAACTCCAGGCCGGGCGGGTACAGCAGCAGGGCGCGGGATCCGGCCAGGCCGCGTTCCTGCAGCCAGGCAGCGACGGCTCGGGACCGACGGGCCAGACGTCCGTACGAGATGTCCTGGATCTCTCCGTCGCAGTCGCCCGTGAGGAGGTAGCGGTATGCCGTCCGCTCCGGCTGTTGCGAGGCGTGCGTGGTCAGTAAGTCGACCAGGGAACGAGCCATATGAGGAGTCTCACCTGTTCGAATGAGTGAGCGAGAAAAGTGGAGTTCGAAGGCCGCGGGGTGCGTACGCACAGGTGCCGTGGCCGCCCGGCCCCCTTGCCGGACAGTCCGTCTCGACCAACCCGCCCGAGGAACGGCGACGATGCATACGCCGGCCCCTCGCGCCTCCCGCTCGGCTTGCTACTAACGAGTAACACGATAGCAAGTCTTGTCGGCCCAGTGGATGTAACCCCGGGTATTCAATAGGTAACTGGCCAATCTGCCGTCCCCCACGCCTTCATGACGTGTCGGGAGCCCCAGGGTGTTCGATGTGCGCGGCGAAGGCGGCGAGGTCGGCGACCACGCGCTCGGGCTGCTCCCAGTGGACGTCGTGCCCGACGCCCTCGTAGGCGATCAGGCGTGAACCGTGGATGGCGTCCAGGATGGTCTGCTGGTCGCCGCGGGGCAGCAGGTCGTCCTGGTCACCCCAGATGACGAGAGTGGGCACCAGGATGCCCGCGAGGGTCGCGCGCAGATCGGTGTCGAGCAGTGCGCGCAGGGTCTCCCGCCAGACGTACGCGGGGACCTTGAGGTTTTCTTCGATCATCGTCTCGACGAGGCCCCTGGCGACGGGGCGGTCCACCGCGCCGGAGACGAACTCCCTGACGAACTCCCGGGGGACGGGGTCCGAGAGCCCCTCGACGGCCTCCCGCATCCCGGTCACCGCCGGCTTGTCCTCGAGTGTGCCGGGTACGCCGATCAGCACCAGCCCCGAGATCCGGTCGGGATGGCTGCCCGCGACCATCCGGGCGGGCACGCCGCCGCTCGAGGACGCGACGAGCACGGCGCGGTCGATGTCGACGGCGTCCAGGAAGGCGACGAGGTCGGCGGCGTAGTCCTCGGGTGTGTAGCCCTCGGCCGGGCGGTCGGCGTCGCCATGGCCGCGCTGGGTGGGCGCGTAGCCGCGCAGTGCGGCCGGAAGGCGCCTGAGGAGGGGCTCGAAGGCCCACCAGGAGTCGCCGAGCCCGTGCACGAAAACGACCGGTGTGCCACCGGGGTAGCCGGCCTCGGCGTAGGGCAGCGTGAGCCCTTCCCGCACCTGGGCGGACTTCAGGGAGATCACGGTCACGACACCCTGCCTCCTTCGCTCCGCCGCCCGGTCGGTGAACCAGGAGCGGAGAGCGAGCGGCGATCACTTCCGACAGTACCGACGAGTGACGGGGCCCGCGTCTCAGGACGTCCGGACGAAGCGCGTGAGGGCGGCGGCGCACGGCCGCGGACGGGTGACGTGGGGAATGTGTCCCACTCCTTCGACGGTCTGCCGCCGCGCCCGCGGCAGGGCCGCGGCCGACCGGTCGAGGATCGTCGCCCACCACACCGGGCTCTGCGTGCCTCCGCTGAGCAGTACCGGTGCGGCGCACCGGGCGAGGGCGTCGGTATCGATCTCCGCACAGTCGGAGTCGGACTGTTCGTCCAGCCAGGTGGGCGCGTTGTGCACGAACGTCTCGCGCACGGCGGCGGGCAGCCGGTCCCAGGTGCCGGGTCCCACGGCCACTTCCTCCACGAACTGCCAGGCCGTCCTCGTCCTGTCGGCGGGTGCCCTGGCCCGGCCCCGCTTCGCTCTTCCCGTGACCCCGGCGGTCGTAGGTGACCGCCCGGCACGACTCCCGAAGACCGGCCTCGATCGCGGGCTGCCACGGCGAGCGGGAGCGGCCCGCCGTGAGCATGCCCTCAGTGTGCGCCGCAAGCATCGGCCGCGATGTCAGGACACGGTGCGGTAGCGGTGTTCGGGGCGGCCGGTCGCGCCGTAGCGCAGTTCCAGTCGGACCATGCCCTCCCGGACGAGGTAGGACAGGTAGCGCTGGGCCGTGGCGCGGGAGACGCCGGTGAGTTCCGCCGCCTCGGCCGCCGACACGTCCCGGCGGGCGGTGCGGACCGTCTCGTGGAGCAGGGCGAGGGTCGGCGCGGAGTGGCCCTTGGCCGGGACGGCGGGCAGGGCGGTCGGGCGGACGACGCTGAACAGGGCGTCCACGTCGGCCTGGTCGGTCTCCGCCTCCGGGCCCAGGACGTCCACCCGGTGCTGGAGTGCGCGGTAGGCGGCGAGCCGCTCGGCCAGGGCGTCGGCGCCGAAGGGCTTGACGAGATATCCGACGGCTCCGAGCTTCATCGCGGTCCGTACGGAGGTGATGTCCCGGTCGGCCGTGATCACGATGGCGTCCGGGCGGGCGCCGCCCGCGTCGCCGGTCAGCTGTCGCAGCACGTCGAGGCCGCTGCCGTCGGGCAGGAAGATGTCGAGGAGCAGCAGTTCCGGGCGGAGCGTACGGACGGCGTCCAGCGCCTCGGCCACGTTCGCCACCTGGCCGACGACCTCGAAGCCCTCGACGCGGGCCACGTAGGTGCAGTGGAGTCCGTTCACCCGGAAGTCGTCGTCCACCACCAGGGTCCGTATCACCAGCGCTCCCCTCCATCGGCCGCGGCCAGGGCGCCCGCCGGTACCGGCAGGGCCGTCGTGAACAGTGCGCCCCGCGGCGCGGGCGCGGCGTCCGGCAGGGGCAGCGTCACGGTGAAGACCGCCCCGGGTCCCTCGCTGACCGTGATGGTGCCGCCGTGCCGCTGGACCAGCCGGTGGACCAGGGCCAGTCCGAGGCCGCGCCGGGCGGTGCCGCGGTCCGGCCGGGTCGACCAGCCGTCCTCGAAGATGGACTCGGCCGCGCCCGGCGGGATGCCGGGTCCGGTGTCGGCCACCCGCACCAGCACCTCCGTGGTGGCCTCGACGACCGTGAGCCGTACCTCCCGGCCGCCCGCCGGGGCCGGTCCGCCGACCGCGGCGTCGAGGGCGTTCTCCAGCAGGTTGCCGACGATGGTCAGCAGCCGGTGCAGATGCGGCGGCTGCTCGCCGAGCGCGGAGTCCTCGCCCAGCACGATCCGTACGCCGCGCTCGGCGGCGACCGTCGTCTTGGCCACGACCAGACCCACCATCAGGGCGTTCCCGATGTGCTCGCGCACCGACTCGGTCAGCTCCTGGTCGGCTCCGGCCAGCTCGACGGCGTACTCGTACGCGGACTCGTGCTCCCCCACGTCCAGCAGCCCGGCCAGGGTGTGCATCCGGTTGGTGAACTCGTGCTGCTGGGCCCGCAGCGCGTCCGTCAGCCCGCGCACCGAGTCCAGTTCCCTGAGCAGTCCGACCAGTTCGGTGCGGTCGCGCACGGTGACCACCGCTCCCAGCGCCCGGCCGTGCAGCGTCACCGGCATGCGGTTTACGGCCAGGCAGTGGTCGTCGGTGAGGACCGTGATGTCCGTCCCGCTGAGGCTGCCGTCCAGTGCACGGCGCAGCCGACCCTCGGGCAGAAGTTCGTCCAGCCGGCCGCCCAGTGCCGTGCCCAGACCGAGCAGATGGCGCGCCTCGTCGTTGATGACGGTGACCCGGCCCTCGGGGTCGAAGGCGACCACGCCCTCCCGGATGCCGTGCAGCATCGCCTCCCGGTCCTGCAGCAGCCCGGCGATCTCTTCCAGCTCCAGCCCGAACGTCGTCCGCTTCAGGCGTCTGGCCAGCAGGAACGCGGCCACCGAACCGAGCGCGGTGGCGATCGTGGCGTACAGGCCGAAGGTGGGCAGCTCCCGCCAGAGCTCACCGAGTACGTCGTGTTCCGGGATGCCGGCCGACACCTCGCCGACCAGCGTGCCCGTGGGCCCCTTGAGCGGAGCCTTGCCGTTGGCGGACCGCCCGGTCGCGCCGTGGTCGGAGCCGACGTGGGGGAGGCCGTCCAGCACCGCGATCGGCTCGCCCACCGGCTCGCCGATCAGTGCCGGGGTGGGGTGCGAGTGGCGGATGCCGTGCAGGTCGATCACGACCACGTACGACGCCCCGGACGCTCTCCGTATCCGTTCGGCGACGGTCTGCACGATGTCGCCGCCACCGCCGTACTCCATGGCCTGCTGGATCTGCGGCTCCGCGGCTGTGGTCTGGGCGATGGCCAGCGCCCGCTGCTCGTAGGAGCGGTCGATCTCGGCCCGCTGAGCGAACGCGAACAGTACGAAACCGATGGCGCCAGTGAGGGCCAGGATGGCCAGTTGGTTGGCCAGAATCCGCGCGGAGAGCCTCCCCTTCCTGGCGCGGCCGAGACGGATTCGGATGGGCATCACAGGTGCCTTCGCCCTTGTCTTGCTGCCGGGCCCGGCCCCTTCGCCGTAACCCGTGGTGGCGTGATTGTGCCCCACCGGGGACATGCTGCCCACCCCTGGCCCACTGAGCAGAACGTGCAGAACCCCGGTTAACACAACTAACGCGAGATACGTCTGAAACAGCGACGTAATGCGGGGCGGCCTCTAGCGTCTGCCTTCCTCGACCCCGAGGTTAGGGAAGGAGACGGCCTCAGATGGCTTCGCGAAACGATGCCGCGTTGAGCACGGTCGCCGACAAAAGCGGCCAGGACAGCGCGCGAGTCGAGATTTCAGGGCTCACCAAACGATTTCTGACTCCCGCGGGTGAGGTGTTCACGGCGCTGCAGGACGTTTCGTTCACCGTGGAGCCTGGCCAGTTCTGCGCGGTGGTGGGCCCGACGGGCTGCGGCAAGTCGACGACCCTGAGCATGGTCTCCGGGCTCGACCGGCCCAGCGAGGGCTCGGTCAAGGTCGGCGGCCGTGAGGTGGACGGTGTCACCGACGGCGTCAGCTTCATGTTCCAGACCGACGCGCTGCTGCCCTGGAAGACCGTCCTCGGCAATGTGCTGATGGGCCCGGTCTTCCGCGGCGTTCCCAAGCAGAAGGCCCAGGTCTCGGCGCGCGACTGGCTGCGGCGGGTGGGCCTGTCCGGGTTCGAGGACCGCTACCCGCACCAGCTCTCCGGCGGCATGCGCAAGCGCGTGGCGATGGCCGCGGCGCTGATCAACGAACCGAAGATCCTGATCATGGACGAGCCGTTCGGCGCCCTGGACGTGCAGACCAAGGCGATCATGTCGACCGAGCTGCTGGGCCTGTGGGAGCAGATCCGTCCGTCGGTCATCTTCATCACCCACGACCTCGACGAGGCCGTGGCGCTCGCCGACCGGGTCGTCGTCATGACGTCCAGCCCCGGATCGGTCAAGGCGGTCTTCGACATCGACCTGCCCCGCCCGCGCGGCGCGGTCCAGGAGATCCGCTTCCAGCCCCGCTTCATCGAACTTCAGCACCAGATCTGGGAAACGCTGCGCGAGGAGGTGGAGCGCGCCTACGCACGCACCGCAGGAGGTACGGCATGAGCACGACGTCCGCAGTTTCCGCCGCGCTGGTCAAGGACGGCGCACCGTCCTCGGCCGCGGCCACCGCGAAGCGGGCCGCCCGGCGGCGCACCGCGCTGGTGTGGGTGGGCCGTATCGGCCTCGCGGCCTTCGTCATCGGCGGCTGGCAGGCGTTCACCACCTGGGGGATCGTCGACCCGTTCTTCTTCGGGCAGCCGTCGGGCATCGCCAAGCGGCTGGTGGACCTCTTCCAGCACGGCACCGAGTTCGGGTCCTTCTACTCGAACATCTGGACAACGATCCAGGAGGCACTCGCCGGCTTCGCCCTCGGGGCCGTCGCCGGCGTGATCTTCGGCGTCGCACTCGGCCAGAGCCGGTTCCTCGCCGATGTGCTCGGCCCCTACATCAAGGTGGTCAACGCGATCCCGCGTATCGTGCTCGGCTCGATCTTCATCGTCGCGTTCGGCATCGGTGTGCTGCCGAAGATCCTGCTCGCCGCGGTGCTGGTGTTCTTCATCGTCTTCTTCAACGCCTTCCAGGGCGTCCGTGAGGTCGACCGCAACATCCTCGCCAACGCCAAGGTGCTCGGCGCCTCGCAGACGCAGATCATCCGGCACGTCACCGTGCCCTCCGCGCTCACCTGGATCATCGCCAGCCTGCACAGCGCCTTCGGCTTCGCCATCGTCGGCGCGCTGGTCGGCGAGGTGCTCGGCGCGCAGAGCGGGCTCGGCCTGGTCATCAAGACCGCGCAGAACCAGTTCGACCCCAACGGCGTGTTCGCGACGATGCTCGTCATCTCGGTCATCGTGCTCGGCGCCGAGTGGCTGATCAGCAAGCTGGAGCGCCGGCTGCTGTCGTGGCGCCCGCCGGCGCCGACCGAGGCCAACTCCCTCTGACGCCTCCGCACTTCCCCTCCTTCATCTCAGAACCCTCAGCTTCGTCTTCGAACCCTCAGCAAAGGAATGTGATCAGCCATGTCCAGACGACCCGTCGCCGTCGCCGCGTCTGTGCTCACCGTTCTCGCCCTCGGCACGGTCAGTGCCTGTTCCGGCAACTCCTCCGGCACGAGCGGCGGTTCGGGCTCCACACCGACCGTCAAGCTCATGGCCGGCGGTCTCGACAAGCAGATCTACCTGCCGTACCAGCTCGCCCAGCAGCTCGGCTTCTACAAGAAGTACGGCGTCAACGTCCAGCTGAGCACCGAGCAGGACGGCGGTGTCGGCGCCGAGGAGGCCATGGCCTCGGGGCAGGTGGACATGGCGGGCGCCTGGTACAACCACACGATCGAGTTCCAGGCGAAGGGGAAGGCGGTCGAGGACGTCGTCCAGCTCTCGGGCGCGCCGGGCGAGCGTGAGATGTGCACCAAGAAGTCGGGCGTCACCTCGGGCGCCGACCTGAAGGGCAAGACCGTCGGCGTCACCGACCTGGGTTCGGGCACCGACACCCTCACCCAGTTCCTGGCCGCCAAGAAGGGCGTCAAGACCAGCCAGTACCACCGGATCGGGGTCGGCGCCGGATCCACGGCCATCGCCGCGCTGCAGAACGGCAAGGTCGACTGTGTCATGACGACGCAGCCGACGGTCGCCGCGATCGAGAAGAAGGGTGTCGGTGCCTCCGCGATCGACCTGGCCACCACCAACGGTGCCACGGCGGCGATGGGCGGTGCCTATCCCGCGGCTGGTGTGATCGCCCGCACCGACTGGGTGAACTCGCACAAGGACGCGACGCAGAAGGTCGTCGACGCGCTCGTCGCCACCATGCACTGGATCAACACGCACAGCGCGGCCGACATCGCGAACAAGCTGCCGGCGTCGTTCGTGTCGAACCAGTTGGTGACCAAGGCCGACTACATCTCGGCCCTGACCGAGGACAAGGGGCAGTTCCTCCCGGACGGTCTCATGCCGGCCGGCGGTCCGAAGACCTCTCTGGCGACAGAGCAGTTGGTCGGCAATGTGAAGGGGTCGGTGGACCTCGGCAAGACGTTCACCAATGACTTCGCCCTCCAGGCCAACAAGACCGAGGGCTTCAAGACCACCACGACCCCGGCAGGGCCGAACGGCTGAGCCGTCGCCGACCACGGGGCCGCCCAGGTGCCTGCCACCCGGGCGGCCCCAGGCCGTCGGCACGAGCCCCCGGGCGGGTACTTTCTGCGCCGCGCCCGCATCTCCCCGCCCACCCGCTCGCAAAGGAGACCAGTGATGAAGCCGGTCACCGCGCCCTTGCTCGCCAGGGCCGCCTGCGTCGCTCTCGCGCTGGCCGTGCCCGCCTGCGGCGCAGGGGGCAGGTCCGGCGCCGCGGTCGCGTCCGGGAACGACGACGGCACGCCCACGGTGCGGATCATGACCGGCGGCCTCGACAAGCAGATCTATCTGCCGGTGACGCTCGCTCGGGAGCTCGGCTACTACCAGGCGCAGGGCCTGGATGTGCGGTTCTACGACGAGCCGGACGGGGTCGAGGCCGAGACCGCCATGATCTCCGGCCAGGTGGACGCGGTGGTCGGGTTCTACGACCACACCGTCGACCTGCGGTCCAAGGGCAGGTCCACCGAGTCCGTCGTGCAGTTGCTCCGCGCCCCCGGCGAGGTCGAGATGGTCCGCACCGACGAGGCGGGCAGCGTCAGGAGCCCGGCGGACTTCGGCGGCAAGCACCTGGGCGTGACCGGCCTCGGCTCCTCCACCAACTTCCTCACCCGGTACCTGGAGGAGACGAACGGCGTCAGTGGGGACAGCGCCACGTCGGTCGCCGTCGGCGCAGGCTCCACCTTCGTGGCGGCGATGCGGAACAAACAGATCGACGCCGGTATGACCACCGAGCCGACCATCTCGCTGCTGGAGCGGAAGAAGCTGGCCAAGCCGCTGATCGACCTGCGCACGACCGCGGGCACGAAGGCCACGCTCGGCGGCACCTACCCGGCCTCCTGTCTCTACCTCACCACCGGGTACGTCCGGAAGAACCCGGAGGTGGTGCAGAAGCTGGTCAACGTCTACGTCGAGACGCTCAAGTGGATCCAGGCCCACTCCGCCACCGAGATCGCCGACAAGATGCCGGCCGCCTACTACGCGGGCGTCGGCAAGGCCGTCTACACCGAGGCGCTCCAGAACGAGAAGGGCATGTACTCCCCCGACGGTCTGATGCCCGCCGACGGTCCCAAGACCGTTTACAGGGTCCTCTCCGCCTTCGACCCGACGGTCAAGGGTCACACCGTCGACGTGTCCAAGACCTACACCAACGACTTCGTCGACAAGGCCGGCTGACAGCCCACGCCGCCGTCACGGTGCCGGTCGCGCCGGGAGTGCCGAGGTGAACGGGGTGACGGGGCGCTCCAGTCGTTCCCCGTCCACGGTGATGTCGACCGCTTCGTTGTAGAAGGCGAGGAGGTCTTTGACGGCGCCCACCGCGGGCAGTGGCTCCGGGTAGCTCCAGACGAGGTGCGCGGGGGCGTCGCCGCCACCCCGCCACGACCAGTACGCGGCGGTGCCCTTGTAGGGGCACCCCGTGCTGAGGTCGCTGGGGACGAACAGGTCGAGGCGGACGTCCTCACGCGGGATGTAGTACCGCGTCGGCAGGCCGGTCTCGAAGAGCAGCACCGGACGGCGGGTGTCCGCGACGACCGTGCCGTCGATCTCGACCCGGACGTGACGGCTGCTCGGGAGGGCGTCCACCCGTTTGTGCGGATCGCGGGGGTGGATGAAGATCTCCTCGTCCTCCTCGTACCAGTGGTCGAGCCCCCGGCCGCTGCGGCTGAACCACTCGAAGGCGATGTGGCCGGCCAGGTCGTCGGCGGGAAACGTCCAGGCCGCGTTCTCCAGCAGTTCGCCGTCGACTTCGAGGTCGTAGAAGACCCGCGATCCGCTGTGGGTGCCGGTCGGCGGGTTCTTCGCCGGGCGGAGCAGGTCCTCGCGGACCTCCTCGCGCGGGAACGCGTAGAGCGGAACGGGCACTTCGGGCTCCCAGACGAGGACCGGGTGCCGGCTGTCGACGACCGTGACCTCGCGCTTGCACCCGCGCACCCAGCGCCCGCTGGGTTCCCATCGCAGGCCTTGCGGAGTTGTGAGGTTCATGGCACCTCACTACCCAAGGATCCGGCGCTTCTGCTCCTCGAACTCGGCCTCGGTCAGGACACCCTGGGCCTTGAGTTCCCCGAGTTGCTTCAGCTGATCGATCCTGCCGCTCATGTCGCCGGCCGACGGGGCGGGCGGCGGGGGCGGCGCGGCGGGCATGGGTTGCGGCGGGGCCTCCTGGTACTCCTGCTGAGCCCATCGCCCCTGCTGACGGCGTGACACACGGTTCGACACGGCGGTCGCGGTACCGGCCACCACGGCTGTGCGGGCGACCCCGCGAAGGAGACCTGGCACGGCGGTTTCCTTTCTGGAAAAGCGGCCCGTGAATCCGGGGGGCGGCCTGCGGAATATCCACACTCCCTGAACGACGGGCAATTCTCGGCGGGCAATTCTCGGCGCATGGGACACCTCCATTGGAGCACCGCACGGATTCCCCCGCACATCGGCGTCGGCGCCACCCCACGGGAATTCCGCCGTTCTGCCGGTCGGTGACTCTCATGGCAAGCTGAAATGTGGACCACCGACCGGTCACAGGTCAGTGGTGAGGTCTACGTGGGAGGAGCTCGATATGGCCACGACCGGAACGCACCAGCGACACGAGACCGGGAGCGGCGGAGCGTGGGCGTCCAGCTGGACCGCCTTCGCCGCAGTCATGATGATCTTCGGCGGAGTGATGGCGATATTCGAGGGAATCTCCGCCATCGCCGAGGACGACGTCTTCGTCGTCACCCGCAACTACGCGTACAACTTCAATCTGACGAGTTGGGGCTGGATCCACCTCTCCCTCGGCGTCCTGGTCGTTCTCGCGGGTGCCGCGCTGTTCACCGGAGCGATGTGGGCACGCGTGGTCGGAGTCGTCCTGGCGGGCCTGTCGATGATCGCCAACTTCATGTGGCTGCCGTACTACCCCGTCTGGGCCATCGTGCTGATCGCCGTGGACGCCTTCGTCATCTGGGCGCTGTGCGTCGGAATCAGCCGGCAGCCCCGTACCGAGTAGCCGGGCGCGCCGTCCCGTGTGGACCCCGCGGGTGGGCATTCGGCCGTTCAGCCCGGGTCGGCCCCCCGAGCGGCTGACAGCGGACGTGCCGACGAGCCGGCCCGACTCACCAGTGTTTTCGTTGTGGGGCGGATTCCTCCGAAAAGCGGATTCCTCCGATGGTCCGCGTCGGCACCCACAGGGAGACACGAGTGGAAACCAGCGGCAGTGATGGTCGCCAACCCCTTGCCTTCCCGCTCCTCAAGGGGCAGAAGGCGCTGGTGACGGGCGCGAATTCCGGCATCGGCAAGGCGACGGCCATCGGCCTCGGCCGGGTGGGCGCCGACGTGGTGGTGAACTACGTGTCCGGGCGGGACGCCGCGGAAGAGGTCGTACGCGAGATCGAGGGCTTCGGGGTGCGCGCCTACGCGCACGAGGCGGACGTGTCCCAGGAGGACCAGGTCGTCGACATGGTGTCCCGCATGGTCGAGGAGTTCGGGACCATCGACATCATGGTGGCGAACGCCGGGCTCCAGCGTGACGCCCCCGTCACCGAGATGACCACGGCCCAGTGGCAGAAGGTGCTGGACGTCAATCTGACCGGACAGTTCCTGTGCGCCCGCGAAGCGACCAAGGAGTTCCTGCGGCGGGGCGTCGTCCCCGAGGTCTCCCGTTCGGCCGGGAAGATCATCTGCATGAGTTCGGTCCACCAGATCATCCCGTGGGCGGGCCATGTGAACTACGCGTCGTCCAAGGGCGGGGTGCAGATGCTCATGGCGACCCTCGCGCAGGAGCTCGCGCCGCAGGGGATCAGGGTGAACGCCGTCGCCCCGGGCGCGATCCGCACGCCCATCAACCGCGACGCCTGGGACACCCCCGAGGCCGAGGCCGACCTCCTCCGGCTCATCCCCTACCGCCGCGTGGGCGACCCGGACGACATCGCGAACGCGGTGGCGGCGCTCGCGTCCGACCTCTTCGACTACGTCGTGGGCACCACGATCTACGTGGACGGCGGCATGACGCTGTTCCCCGGTTTCGCCACCGGCGGCTGAAGCGCAGGACCCCTCAGCCATCCCGTACGAACCACCGAGGTCATGTGAACAGCGCAATCGGCCACCTTCTCGCGGACGGTCCACCACAACTCCTGCCGGCCCGGGAGCTGATGGCCTTCACCCTGGCTTCTCACATCCTGCTCGTACCCTTCGGCGTGGCCCTGCCCGCCATCACGCTCCTCATGCACTACCGCGGGCTGCGCAAGGGCGACGCCGTCGCCCTGCTGCTCGCACGGCGCTGGTCGGCGGTCATGGCCGTCCAGTTCGCGATCGGCATCGTGACGGGCACCGTGCTGTCCTTCGAATTCGGTCTGCTGTGGCCGGGGATGATGGGCCGGTGGGGCGATGTCTTCGGCCTCGGCTTCGGGATCGAGGCCTGGGCGTTCTTCCTCGAGGCGATCCTCATCGCCATCTATCTGTACGGCTGGCGCAGGCTCAAGCCGTGGACGCACTTCTGGCTCGGCCTGCCGCTGCCGCTGGCCGCCCTGATGGGGGCGTTCGGCATCGTGGCGGCGAACGCCTGGATGAACACCCCGCGCGGCTTCACTCTCGACGCGTCCGGCCGGCCGGTGAACGTCGATGTGCGGCGGGCGGTCTTCACACCGATGTTCGGCCCCGAGTACTGGCACTTCGTGGTCGGCGTGGTCCTGACCGCCGGATATGTCGTCGCCGGGGTGTACGCGGTCGGCCTGCTGCGCGGCCGCCGGGACCGCTACCACCGGCTCGGCTTCACCGTGCCGTTCACCGTCGCCGCGATCCTCACCCCCGTGCAGTTCGTGCTCGGGGACTCCATCGCCCGCTCCGTCTTCCTCAAGCAGCCCGTGAAGTTCGCGGCCACCGAGCTGGTGTGGAAGACCGACACCCACGTACCGGAGTACGTCTTCGGACGTCTGCATGCCGACGGATCGGTATCCGGCGGGATCAAGATCCCCCAACTGGACTCGGTCCTCGCCGGATTCAGACCGGCCACCGAGGTGACCGGACTGACGTCGGTCCCGGCGAGCGACCGCCCGACGGTGATCCAGGCCACCATCGCCCACTGGGCGTTCGACATCATGGTGACCGTCGGGAGCCTGCTCGTGCTGCTCGCGCTCTGGTACGCCTGGTGCCGGCTGCGGCGTCGTGAACTGCCCCGGTCGCCCTGGTTCCTGCGGTGTGCCGCCCTCGCCGGCGCCGCCTGTCTGCTGACCGTGGAGTGCGGCTGGATCACGACCGAGGTGGGCCGGCAGCCCTGGATCGTCTACCAGAACATGCGGGTCTCGGAGGCGGTCACGGGCACCCGCGCCGCGTCCCTGTGGACGATGTTCGGCATCGTCGTGGTGGTCTACGTCCTCGCTTTCGGTTCCTTCCTGACCGTCCTCGCGAAGATGAGCCACCGCTGGCGGCTGGCCGACGAGGGCGCGCCCGCGGGTGCCGCCGCCGAGGACGTGGAGGGCGACACTCCCTACGGGCCCCGCCCCTTGTCTGCCACCGCGAGCAAGGACAGGGGAGACGAATGATCCAGGACGTCGTCGCCTGGGTGCTGCTGGTGGCGGTGGCCGCCTACGCGTGTGCCGGTGGCACGGACTACGGTGCCGGATTCTGGGACCTCGTCGCGGGCGGCGCCGAACGCGGCAAGCGCCCGAGGTGGCTCATCGACCACGCCATGGAACCCGTCTGGGAGACCAACAACGTCTGGCTCATCTTCGTCCTGGTCATCATGTGGACCGGGTTCCCTGTCCTGTTCCAGACGGTCTTCTCCGCCATGTGGCTCCCGCTGGCACTCGCGGCCGTGGGACTCGTCCTGCGCGGTGCCGGCTTCGCCCTGCGCAAGCCCACGCGGCGCCTCGCCGGGCGCAGGGTCTACGGCGCCGCCTTCGCCGTCTCCTCGCTGCTGACCCCCTTCTTCCTCGGCGCGGCGGTCGGGGGGATCGCCACGGGCCGGGTGGCTCCCGGCACACAGGCGTCCGCCGACGCCTGGTCCAACGGGACCTCCGTGATCGCCGGGCTGCTCACCGTCGCCGCGACCGCCTTCCTCGGGGCGGTGTTCCTGACCGCCGACGCGCGCCGCTTCGACGCCCCCGACCTCGTCGGTTACTTCCGGCGGCGGGCCTGGTGCACTCTCGTCGTCCTCGCCGTGCTGGCGGTCGTCGGCCTCACCGTGACCCACGACGACGCGCCCTACGTCTACGACGGGCTGACCGGCGGAATCGGTCTCGTCCTCGTCATCATCGCCGTCGTCAGCGCGTCGACCACCGCCTGGCTGCTGTACCGCGTCGCGACGGGATGGGCGAGGATCACCGCGATCGGCAGCGTGGCCCTCGTCGTCGTGGCCTGGGGACTGGCCCAGCGGCCCTATCTCATCCCCACCTCGCTGACGGTGTCCCAGGCGGCCGGCGCGGCGACGACGCTGCGCTGGCTGATGCTGGTCACGGTCATCGCGGTGGTGCTCGTGGGGCCGCCGCTCGTGCTGCTCTACCGGCTGGACACCCGCGGAGCCCTCCAGCCCCTCAGCGAGGCGGACCTGCGGCAGACGGCACCAGGGCGGGAACCCGAGAGCCCGTGACCGGGGCCGGGGGCAGCGCCGGAGGCGGCGAAGGAGACGGGAAAAGGCCCCCGATCATCGTGGTCCTCGGCGTGTCGGGATCCGGGAAGACCACCTTCGGCCAGGCGGTCGCCGTGGACCTCGGCCTGACGTTCGTCGAGGGCGACGACTTCCATCCCGCGGCGAACATCGCGAAGATGACCGCGGGCCACGCCCTGGACGACACCGACCGCGCGCCCTGGCTGCGTGCCCTCTGCGAGCGCATCCGTCGCTCCGCCGAGGCCCGCGAGGGACTGGTGGTCGCCTGTTCGGCCCTCAAGCGGGCCTATCGCGACGAGTTCCGGGAGGCCGGGGGGCCGGCGTTGCGGTACGTGTACCTCGCCCTGGACCGGGCGACGGCCCGGGACCGGGTGGCCCGGCGCACCGGCCACTTCATGCCCGCCCACCTGGTCGACTCGCAGTTCGAGACGCTGGAGCCGCTGGAGCGGGACGAGCCGGGCATGACCCTGGATGCCACGGCCGGCCTGCCGGTGAACCTCTCCCGGGTGCGGGCCGCCGTCGAGCGCTGCGCCGGGCGCCCGGGCCCCTGAGGGATCAGGCGCTCACGAGTACGGCGACGATGCCTCCCGAACGCGCGGAGGGCGGGCGTGTGCTATTCCGTCGCGTCCAGCGCGGCCAGCACGGCCGGCACCGGGATGCGCCCGGAGGCGACCAGTTGCGCACCGCCGCGGCGCAGGGCGGTGGCGAAGGGAGCGGCCCACAGGTTCTCGTAGACGAGGATTCCGGCCGAGTTGCCGGGCTCCAGGGCGCTGCCGGCTTCTTCGATGTCGTCCTCGCCCAGCAGGCCGGAGGAGGCGCCCTCGAAGACGGCGAGGTCGAGGGCTCCGTCGCCGGTGAGGTCGGCGATCTCCAGGCCGGCCACGGATCCGTCCTCCTCCTTTCTGACAAACATCAGATCGAGGATCCGGATGACGCCGCGGTCCACGAGGTCGACCAGCAGGGGAAATCCTTCGCCGGTCATGCGGTTGCCGGGGAACTCGACGACTATATAGTCGATTGGGCCCATTTCGGCGAATTCATCGCTCATGGAAGAATCGCTCACGGCTTCACCCCTGGGTGGTCATGGAATTTCCCCAGTCCCCGAATGCCTGCGCATCCACGGGCCCGAATTCCATTGCAGCATCGGACGGAAGGCGCCGCACTTCGGTGCGGTGTTCACCCGCCGGGCCGGTTCCGGGTCGCGGGATCGGATCCGTCCGCCTCTGCTGTAACCATGACGAGCAGCCCGCCTCCTCCGGACCCGGATCAAAAGCCCCCAGAACCGTCCGGCGAGCAGCGGCTCTCGGCGCGGGAGCGCAACGAACTGGACGAGCTGCGGCACCGGGTGAGCGCTCTGGAGACCGGGGGGCCGTCGGGGGCCGCGCGGCACCACTGGCTTCGCTCGACGGGTTCGGTCCTGCTGATTCTCCTCGCCTCGCTGCTGTCGCTGCTGGCCGTCGTAGCGGTCTGGGCGAACAGCATCGTCCGGGACACCGACCGCTATGTCGCCACCGTGGGGCCGCTGGCGAGAGATCCGGATGTGCAGAAGGCGGTCACCAACCGGGTCACCACCGCGGTGCTGGCGCAGATCGACGTGGACGCGCTGGTCAAGGATCTGGAGCGGGCTGCTGCGGAGAAGGGTGCCCCGCCGAGGGTCGCCACGCTGCTCGGCGACCTGGGCGGCCCGATCACCAGCGGGCTGAAGAGTCTGGTCGGCGACACCGTGCAGCGCGTGGTCGCCAGCAAGGCCTTCGACACCGTCTGGGTGGACGCCAACCGCCGGGCCCACAGCGCGCTGGACAAGGCCCTCACGGGCAACGCCACCGGTGCGGTGTCCGCCAAGAACGGTCAGGTCAGCATCGACGTGGCGCCGATCGTGGCCCAGGTCAAGGACCGGCTGGTCAGCGCCGGCTTCAAGCCGGCCGCTCGGATCCCGGCCGTCCACACGGACTTCGTGGTGTTCGCGTCGGAGGACATCGGCAAGATCAAGACGTATCTGCGGGTGCTGGACATCATCGGCGGCTGGCTCCCCGTCATCGCCGTGCTGATCGCCGCCGCGGGCGTGTATCTGGCCACCAACCGTCGCCGGGCCCTGATCGGGGCCGCGCTCGGGGTGTTCGCCGCCATGGTGGTGCTCGGCATCGTGCTGGCCGTCGCGCGGGCGGTCTATCTCGACCACCTGCCCGTCGGGACGTCCGAGGACGCCGCCGCCACGGTGTTCGACTCCCTCGTCAGGTTCCTGCGCGCGGGTGTTCGCGCGGTCGGCGCGCTCGCGCTCGTGACGGCTGTAGGCGCCTTCCTCATCGGGCCGTCCGGGATCGCCGTCCTCATCCGTACGGGCTGTCGCCGGGGCATCGGCGCCCTGCGCGACGTCGCCGTGTCGGCGGGGCTCCCGCTGGGTCCGGTCGGCGGGTTCGTGCACCGCTTCAAGCGGTGGATCGGCGCCGCGATCCTGGCGGTCGCCGCGATCGTGCTGTTCACCTGGAACTACCCGACCACATGGGTCGTGGTGTGGACCGTGGTGATCGTGCTGGTCGCCTTCGCGATCCGCGAGTTCCTGGACACGGGCGCTCCCTCGGCCACGGCCGCTTCGACACCGTCACCTCTGGCGCCGTCCACCTGACCTCGCGCCGGTGCCTGCGTTCGCCCCCGCCAGACCACCCGCCCTCCGCGTTCCGGTGCGGTACGCCGACTCGTGATGTGGACAGGTCGCTTGTTCATTGACGCGGTGGCACCTGCCCCCGGCAACTCGGCGTGCCGGAATCCGGCTTCTGTCGGAGGCTGGTGCCATGCCGATGCCCGACGAGCTGAGCGAGGCCGAGTTCCGGTCGCTCTACCGCCGACTGCGCGGCACGGTCTCCGGCGGTGGCAGGCGCCGGGGCGCCCTGGACACGATCACCGCGGAACAGGTGCTGGCGGCCCTCCGCGAGGTGCGGTCGGGACATACGGTGTCGCTCGCCGCCCCCGTGGAGACCCGTGCCGAACCCGACGACGCCGATCCGGCCGAGCACCGGCTCACCGCTCCGGCGGACGGCGAACCGGTCGAGAAGGGCCTGGACTTCGCGCGGGACCGCTTCGCCATGAACGTTCACGGCGATGTGGACAGTCACCTCGACGCGCTGTGCCATGTCATCTACGACGGCACGCTGCACGGCGGCATACCGGCGGCGGACGCGCTGTCGCCGGAGGGCGCGAGCGTCCTGTCCGTCGAGCTGGCCCGCGACGGCATCGTCGGACGCGGGGTCCTCCTCGACATACCCCGGGTGCACGGCCTCTCCTGGCTCGAGCCCGGATCGAACGTGACCGCCGAGGACCTGAGCGCCGCCGAGACCCGGCAGGGGTTACGGGTCGGCCGCGGCGACATCCTGCTCGTACGGGTCGGACACCGCAGGCGCCGCGAGGAGCTGGGCCCCTGGGACGTGGCCGCCGCCCGTGCCGGGCTCCATCCGACCGCGATGGAGTTCGTGGCCGACCGGGAGGTGGCGGTGCTCGGCAGCGACAGCAACAACGACACGGCCCCGAGCGCGGTGCGAGGGGTCGCGTTCCCGGTGCATGTGCTCGCCGTCCACGCCCTGGGACTGCATCTGCTCGACTATCTGCGGTTCGAGGACCTCGCGCCGATCTGCGCGCGGGAAGGCCGCTGGTCATTCCTGTGCGTGATCGCTCCGCTCCGGCTGACCGCGGCCACCGGCTCGCCCGTCAATCCCCTGGCGATCCTGTGACGACGGTCATCACCCGGCGCCCGTAGTGGCCGGCGCTCGCCCTGGTGGTGCCGTGATCGCGGCCGTCACCCGGGTGGTGCGGTGATGGCCGGTCAGGGTCAGGCGGTCAGCTGGTAGATGCTCTTGCCCACGAGCCACAGCCCCAGCAGCAGGCACACCGTCACGATCGCCTGGTCCTGATGGCCCTCCAACCACGTCCGCAGCCGCCCGAGCCGCACGCGGGACGAGTCGGGGGCGAAGGTCGCGTAGATCTCCATGGCCAGCAGGCTGGAGCTGGCCAGCAGGCAGTAGCCCATCAACGCCGCGTACGAGGCGGCGTGGGAGAGGTCGGCCTCCACCACGGTGGCGGCGCCGGCGGCCACCAGCCCCCAGGGCTGGAGGAACAGCGCCAGCCCGGCCGCCGTCCACGGGGAGATCCGGTCGAGCCGGGACATCATCCCGGATGACGTGCGCCGCATGCCCCTCCTGCGGCGGGTGCGCTCCCCGTACCAGACGAGGCCCACGCCGATGGCAAGTTTGGCGGCCAGGGCGGCCGTAGAGGGCGCCGACTTGGGCGGCGGCGGTTTCCCGCCCGTCATCAGCAGCACCACGGCGATGATCGCGACGAAACTGGCCAGCCAGGTGAGGACGAAGGCCAGGCCGTTCCAGATCCCGCCCCGCGCGGACAGCACCAGCACGAACGCGGTGACCGAGAAGGGGTTCACGGCGATCGCCAGACCGATGAGGACCAGGTCAAGGACCATCGCTGCCTCCGCAGGGCCGCGCGAGGTTCGGGGCGCCGCCGGATGCGCGCATGGCCCCATCGTCACCGCTCCCGCCCGCACCCACCATTCAGCGGTGCCGTCCGGAAGGCCTCGGGCGGCCTCTCCCCCGTACGGCGCAACGGCGCTCGCGCCGCAGGCGGGCGGCTGCCCGGGACGGCACCCTGGTGGCGTGGTCACGCCTCGGGGCGTGGAGCCCAGTCCGGACCCGGGGAGCGGAAGTGCACGCAGGCAGAGGACCCGGCCCGTCCACCGACGGAGGGGCGGGCCGCCTGCGCGGGCGGGCCGCGGAGCTGGGGGCGCGGCTGCGGCGGCTGCGCGGCAGCGCCGAGGAGCGCTTCCCGGTGATCACCCGTCTCAGCTCGCACCTGATCGCGGTGAACCTGCTGGATTCCGCGACCCGGCTGGCGGCCCAGCTGTTCCTGACCGCCGTCCCGCTGCTCTTCGTGGTCGCGTCCTTCGCCCCGCGGGCGGTGCGCGACGAGATCGTCGCCTCTCTCCATGACGTCTTCGGTATCAACGGCTCCTCCGAACTCGAGCTGAAGAAGGTCTTCGACGCCGATCCCGCGAACCTGCAGCAGAGCGCGGGAGTGGTCAGTTCGCTGATGGTGCTGCTCTCCGCCACGGCGTGCAGCCGGGCGATGCAGCGTCTGTGCCAACGCGCCTGGCGACTGCCGGGTGCGAGCGCGCGGATCGCCGCCTGGAGATGGCTCGTGTGGATCGCGGCCTGGCTGGTCGTCCTCGCCCTGCAGGGACCGCTGCGCACCGGGTTCGGCGTGGGGGCGTGGCTGGGCGTGCCGCTCCTGCTGGTCGCCCAGGTGGGCGTCTGGTGGTGGTCCCAGCACCTGCTGCTGGCCGCGCGCGTCCCCTGGCTGCCCCTGCTGCCCGGTGCGCTCCTGACCGGGGTGGCCATGACCACTCTGTCGGTGGTCGCGAAGCTGTACGTGCCCAGCGCGCTCAACCGCAGCCTGGACCGCTACGGGTCGCTGGGTGCGGTCTTCACGGTGCTGTCATGGCTGATCGGGCTGTGTGTCGTCATCGCCGCCGCGATCACCGCCGGGGCGGTGATCGCGCGGGAACCCGCCGTGTCCCGGCGCCTCGGTTCACCCGAATAGTCCAACTCGCCGGAAATACCCCCCAGGGATACCTTGGGCTTTGAGGCAGATGCCCACGGTGGACAGTGGGGACGGTGGCCTGCATGACCGAGGCACAGCACTACGACGTCATCGTGGTCGGCACCGGTGCGGGCGGTGGCACGATCACCCACCGGCTGGCGCCCATGGGGTTCGACAAACACAGAGAGCTGGAGAGCGTCACCTCGGTCGTCGCCTGCGGCGCCGTCAACTCCGCTGCCCTTCTGCTGCGTTCGGCGAACGACCGGCATCCGCAGGGGCCGGCCAACAGCCCGGATGTCGTGGGCCGCCCCTACATGCGGCACAACAACCTCGCCCTGATCCACGGCGAGGCGCCCCGCGGGGCCGGGGCCGTCCGTCCCGACATGCCCTTCGAGGTACCGGTCCACGACGCGGTCGACTTCTGGCCGTGCGGAGAGGACCTGCCCGCCCCCGACAACCGCGTCACGCTGGACCGGGACGGCGGCATCCACCTGGCCCTGGCCGAGAAGAACGACATCGCCGGTGATCGCATCGCGGACCGACCGCGATGACCTCGCACCACCCGGCCGACGGTGTCGTCCCGCACCGCACGCCCCGCGAGCGTGCCGAGACCGGCAAGGCCGCCCGGGCCGCCGTACCCCGCTCCAGTCACGCGGAGTTCGCTCCCGCTCGGAAGCGGCCCGACCCCGTGGACGTCATCGAGGCGCAGTCCGCGACCCGGGTGCCCGAGCTCGTACCGATCCGCTACGGGAGGATGATCGAGTCGCCGTTCCGCTTCTTTCGGGGGGCCGCCGCCATCATGGCCGGGGACCTCGCCCACACTCCCCGCAGCGGGATCACGACGCAGGTGTGCGGCGACGCGCACCTGCTGAACTTCCGGCTGCTGACCTCGCCCGGGCGCCGCCTGATGTTCGACATCAACGACTTCGACGAGACACTGCCCGGCCCGTGGGAGTGGGACGTCAAGCGGCTGTCCACGAGTCTCGTCATCGCCGGCCGGGCGAACGGCTTCAGCGCCAAGGAGCGGGCCGACGTCGTGCGGGCGACGGTGCGGTCGTACCGCGAGTGGCATCGGCGCTTCGCCGCGCTGGGCAATCTCCGCGTGTGGTGCGCCCGGTTCGACGAGGACTGGGTGCGGACCCACGTCTTCCAGGAGGTGAGCGCGCGGGCCCGCGAGCGCTGGTCGTGGTCGGTGGCGAAGGCACGCACCCGCGACAGCCTCCAGGCCTTCGACAAACTCACCCACGTCGTCGACGGAAGGGTCCGCATCGCTGCGGATCCCCCACTGCTCACACCGCTCCGGGACCTGCTTGGGGACGTCGAACGCGACGCGATGGAGGAGCTGATCCGCCGGATGATCGAACGGTACGGCCAGAGCCTCCCGTCGGACCGGCGGTTGCTGCTGGAGCAGTACCGGCTGGTCGACGTGGCCCGCAAGGTGGTCGGGGTCGGCAGCGTGGGCACCCGCTGCTGGATCATTCTGCTGCTCGGCCGCGACGACCAGGATCCCCTGCTCCTGCAGGCCAAGGAGGCCGACGAGTCGGTACTCGCGCCGTTCACCGGGGCGAGCGGCTGCCGGACCCAGGGGGAGCGCGTGGTCTGCGGTCAGCGGCTCATGCAGGCCACCAGCGACATCTTCCTCGGCTGGGCCAGGGCTGACGGCATCGACGGCGGCCGACGGGACTTCTACGTGCGGCAGTTGCGGGACTGGAAGGGCATCGCGGAGCCCGAGTCGATGGTGCCGGACGGGATGCGGTCCTTCGGTGAACTGTGCGGTGCCACGCTGGCCCGCGCGCACGCGAGGTCGGGGGACCGGATCGCCATCGCCGCCTACCTCGGCGGGGGCGAGGTCTTCGACCAGGCGCTGGTGACGTTCGCCGAGCGCTATGCCGACCAGAACGAGCAGGACCACCGGGCACTCGTCGACGCCGTCCGTTCCGGGCGGGTCAAGGCTGAAACCGCCTGACACGCCTGACAAGGAGAGCAGCATGGATCGCTATCCGCCCATCGCCGACCACGGGCTCGTCGGGGACCTTCAGACCGCGGCTCTGGTCTCGTCCCAGGGAGTGATCGACTGGTTCGCGGCACCGCGCTTCGACTCACCGAGCATCTTCGCCGCGCTGCTCGACCACGACGGCGGCGGCTACTTCGTCATCGCGCCCGAACACCCCGAGGGCACCTGGAGACAGCTCTACTACCCGGACACCGCCGTCGTGGTGACCCGCTTCATGTCGCCCGACGGAGTCGGCGAGATCGTCGACCACATGCCGGTCCAGCCGGGCCCGACGGCGACCGACCGGCACAGCCTGGTGCGGGTCGTCCGCTCGGTGCGCGGCACCGTGCGCTTCACACTCGAATGCCGGCCGCGGTTCGACTACGCGCGGGCCTCCCACGAACTCGACCTGACGCACGACAGGCCGCTGCAGGAGACGGCGACGTTCCGGGCTCCCGGAACGACCGCCTACCTCCAGGGCAGCATCCCGCTCGAACGGGACGGACAGGACGTCCGTGGGGCCTTCACCCTCAACGCCGGGGAGACGGCGGCCGTGGTGTTCACCGTCTGCGCGCCGGACGGGGCGGCGCCACCGCCCCCCACCGTCGAAGGGATCACCGAAGCTCTCTGGGAGAACGTCGACTTCTGGCAGAAGTGGGTGCGCACCTCGCGCTACCACGGCCGCTGGACGGACATGGTGCACCGCTCCGCGATCACCCTCAAGCTCCTCACCTACGCCCCCACGGGCGCCCCGGTCGCCGCCGCCACCATGGGACTGCCCGAGCAGGTCGGCGGGGAGCGCAACTGGGACTACCGCTACACCTGGGTGCGGGACGGCTCCCTGTCGGTACGGGCCCTGCTCGACCTCGGCTTCGTGGAGGAGGCCACCCGCTTCACCCGCTGGCTGGGCGACCGTCTGGGCGCCCGCGAGGGCCCCGACGACGAACCCCTCCAGATCATGTACCGGGTCGACGGCGACCCCCATCTGACGGAGGAGATCCTGGAGCACTTCGAGGGCTATCGCGGTTCCTACCCGGTCCGGGCCGGCAACGCCGCCTGTGACCAACTGCAGCTCGACATCTACGGCGAGGCCCTCTACGCCCTGGCCGAGGGCCGCCAGGTCGGCGAGCAGGCGGGCTACCACGGCTGGAAGGGGCTCGCCGCCACCCTCGACTGGCTCGCCGACTCCTGGGACCGGCCCGACGAGGGCATCTGGGAGACCCGGGGCGGGCGCAAGGACTTCACCTACAGCCGGGTGATGTGCTGGGCCGCGTTCGACCGCGGGCTGAAGCTGGCGCAGGAGTTCAGCAGGCCGGCCGACACCGTGCGCTGGACCCGGGCCCGGGACGCCATCCTCGAACAGGTCATGGAGCGCGGCTGGAACGACAAGGAGCAGGCCCTCGTCCAGTACTACGGCGGCGACGTCCTGGACGCCTCCCTGCTGCTCGTCCCCCGGGTCGGATTCCTGGCCCCCCGCAGCCCCGGCTGGCTCAACACCCTCGACGCCATGGACCGCGTCCTCGTCTCCGACAGCCTGGTCTACCGCTACGACCCCGGGGCCTCGCCCGACGGACTGCGCGGCTCCGAAGGAACCTTCAGTCTGTGCACCTTCCTGTACGTCGACGCCCTCGCCCGCGCGGGGCGCCTCCCCCAGGCCCGCTATGCCTTCGAGAAGATGCAGACGTACGCGAACCACGTCGGCCTGTTCGCCGAGGAGATCGGTCCCAGCGGGGAGCAACTCGGCAACTTCCCGCAGGCCTTCACCCATCTCTCCCTGATCATGGCCGCGACGACGCTGGACGAGGCGCTCGACGCTCTTCCTCGCTGAACACCGGGATGGGCTGCCCCTGCGGCAGCAGTTCGGTGGTCACGAAGGACACCACGGCGGCGAGCACGATCACCGGTACCGTGTCCGAGTTGCCCACCATCAGCACGACCAGCACCACACAGCTGACCGGCAGCCGGAGCGCGGCGGCGGACGAGGCCGCCATGCCCGCCGCCACGCCCGGCACGACGCCGAGCCCCGGCAGCGGCGCGAGCAGGGCGCCCATCGCGCCGCCCAGGAACAGCGCGGGGAACACCGGACCACCACGCAGGCTGCCCAGGCAGAGCGCGTACGCGACGCCCTTGAACACCAGGACCGCCACCAGACTGCCGACCGACCAGGCGTGCGGGTCGGTGGCGAGCTGACCCAGGATGGACTGGCCCGACAGGGCCACGTCGGACGGCGAACGGCCGGTGAGAACCGCGTAGAGCGCCGCACAGACGGCCGCGCCGAATGCGCAGAGCACCGTGTTGCGCAACGGACGCGCGACCACGAGGCGCGCCGCGATCCGCCCGCCCGCGATGATCCAGTGGATGGCCGCCCCGATGACGACCGCCAGGAGCACCGACCACACCACGTCCCCGGCGTCGAGGACGGACGGCGCGGGCAGTCCGATCTCCAGGCTCCCGGTCTTCAGTCCGGTCCAGTGTCCGAAGCCGGTGAACACGATGGCGCCGATGCCGCCGGCCAGCAGGACGGGGAGCATCACCGCGAACAGCTGCGGCCCGCCCACTCCGGACGCCTCCATCAGCAGCACGGCCGCCACCACCGGGCTTCCGAAGATCACGGAGATGGCCGACGCGGCGCCCGCGGCACCGAGCATCGCCGTGTTCGTCCCGGTCGCGGGAACGCGTACGAGATCCCGGAACAGCAGCGCCAGACCGCCGCCCAGGGCGATCAGGGGCGCCTCGGGTCCGAGCACGGCTCCCAGCGGCAGACTCGCCAGCGCGGCGAGGACCACGCCGGGAACGGCGGCCTTCGACGCGCCTCCGGGCTGCAGGCCCCCCGCCGGGATGTGCCCGCCCCGGCCGGGAAACCGCAGGACGACCAGGGCGACGACCGCACCCGATACCAGAGCGGGCGGCAACGGCCACCACCACGGCGGCTTCGACCACCCGAGATGGTGCGGCCAGTCCACCCAGATCAGGTGTTCCAGCTCGTGCAGCAGGACGAGGAACCAGAACGCGACCAACGACACCGGGATCCCGATCAGGCCGCAGAACAGCAACGTCCGCCGGTACGCGGGCTGCCGCAGCATGTCCCTCAGCTGCTCGGCCTCGCGGGGCTGATCTCCCGGGGCGGACTCCCCCGGTACGGGCTCCGGTTCGGTGATGGGTCTTCTCCTGGGTCCGCTCGCAGCGATGCCGCCGGTCGGAGCGCGAGATTACCCACCACGTCGCCCATGCCACCGCGAGCCACGCGACACCACCCGGAAACCCTCCGGGTGGACGCGTCCACCGATGCCGCACGGCCACCCGGACCCTCGGTGGAGAAGCCGGCTCAGCGGGCGCGCGGGCCCGCCGCACCGGAGTCCGGCCGGCCCGAGGTACGCAGCGTGCCCACCGTCTTCAGCAGTCGGTCGGCCGGATCCCGCAGCCTGGGATGGGCCAGGACCGTGTTGCGCAGGCCCCGCACCGGCCTGCGCCAGAGCCGGTGTGCCGTGGCCATCGGATGGGGGCGGGTCGCGAACCCTTCGCCCACGCGCAGCTCCCGGGTCTTGAGCCAGTCCTTCCACTCCTTGTCGCCACGGCCCAGATCCATGAGCCGCACGCCCTCCCGCCCGGCGGCCTCGGCCATCCGGAGGTGCATGATCAACCCGGGCGAGTAGTAGCGGAGTTCGGGGTCGTACGCGGTGAACCAGGCCGCGAACAGCGTGCGCGAGGTCGGTCCGAAGTGTGCGGCCACCGGCCGGTCACCCGCGTACAGCACGGACAGCACGCCGTTGAAGTGCTCCTCACGGACCCGGAAGAGATGGTCCACCAGGTCCACGATCCAGGGCCGCGCGAACCGGTCCATCCGTCCCGTCCTGCGGTACTGGGCGGACTTCCAGCGCATGAGGGTGCGCAGCACCCGCGGGTCACGCTCGTCGTAGACGAACCGCATCTCGCCCAGGTCGCGTCCCAGGCGGCGTTCCTTCTTCAGCGTCGTCTTGGCCAGTCCCGGGTAGGCGCCGCGCAGCCACTCGGCGTAGGTGCCCTCGCCGACCTTCAGGTCTATCACCGGTGAGGCGAACGTCCCGGTGACATGTCTGCCGAAGGGTTTCTGCTCCTCGACGAGGTGGTCGAACTCGAAGACGGACAGCCCGCAGGCCCGCAGCAGTTCCTGTGTGTCCCAGGTGACCCCGGGGCGGTGCACCAGGGCCTGACAGTCGGAGAGACCGAGACCGATGGCCCGGCCGACGCCCAGGGAGTTGCGCTCGTAAGGGAAGAAGCCGACGGGCTCCCCTCTCTCGTGGAGGACCGCCACGTGCGCCCCGCCTCGGTACCTGTCGATCCCCGCCGCGAACTCCGGGGCCAGGAACGGGTTGGCGTAGTCGGGCGACTCGTCCATCACCCGATGCCAGGCCAGGAGGAGCGAACTGTCCAGCTCCTCCGGTCTGTGGATCGTGATCTCCACCTCAGATCAACCGCCCTTCCGCGGGCTCCGCGAGGGACGTACCGTTCGCAGCGCGGACCCCTAAGGCGTGAGGATCGTTGTTCATCGATCGCACGGCCGATCGCCCCCCATTCCCCCATGACGCGTCTCGAACTGTTCCGCGAGGCTCAAACGTCGCGAATCAGTACGCAAGCTGTCAAGGGTGTCTGTCGTAACGGAAGAGTGGGAATTGGCCCGCCGGACCCGGCCGGGCCGTCCGGCGCTCGCGTCCGACCGCGGATCGGAGGCCGATTCACTCACCGTTCACCCAGCGCAAGAGGCGCTGCCGTCCACTCGTCGATGTCCCGTACGCCGGTCTCCTCCGCCCGGGTGCGAAGCAGCGGGACGCGCTCGCGGTGGGCGGCGAAGGCCTCGCGCTTCCACGGCGCGTCGTTCCGCTGCCCCGGCGCCGACCGGGAAGCGTCAAGCCATGCGGCGCACGCTCCAGTCGAAGCCCCCGCGGCACACGGGTGTGCCCGTCGCATCGGTGATCTCGGCGTGCGTGGCGAATCTGGCCCGGTCGGTCTCGCCCCGCAGCAGCGGGCGCAGGACGCCGAGCGCCTCCTCGGAGAGGCGGCAGCGGGCCACCAGCCGTCCTCGCGCGGGAGCGAGGAACTCCAGGGACGCGGACCTGCCCAGCGGTACGACGCCCTCGAAGTCGGCGGCGTCCGCGCTCGCGGCGAGAATCGCGCCCAGCCCCGCCGCGTCGACGAGGGTGATGAGCCCCGAGGAATGCAGCGAGCCGATGACGTTCGTCAGCGCCCGGGGTGTCTCCAGCGCGATCTCGGCCGCGCCGTCGGCGGCGGAGATCACCTCGATAGCGGCGGTGCGATGGGCCTGGATGGGGTCGAGCAGGGTGCGCGCGAGCGCCGTCATGTCCATCGGCGAAGCCTCGCAGGCTGCCCTTACGGCCGAGTGACTCCGGGGCGACGGACTCAGTCCTCCCGTGGAGTGCAGGCGTTCGACGACCAACGGAGCGAGGCCGAGCGGCAGTTCGTCGGCGAGGAGGAGCCGGGGGCTCGACGCCGGGCACTGGCACTGGCACTGGCCCGGGCCAGTGCCAGTGCCAGCATCTGCTGTTCACCGCCCGACAGCATGCCCGCGCCCGTCCGGAGGCGTTTGTCGAGTTCGGGGAAGAGTTCCAGGGCCTGCCCGGTTCTCACCCGGCCGGAGTCGCCCCGCCGGCACACCGCCGACCGGCCGTCAGTCCGCCGATCGGGCGGTCTGGGTGTCCAGCGCGGCGCAGAGCCAGTCGTGGGTGGCACCTGCGGTCGGTTCCGACGAGCCGGACAGCTCGGCGGTGAGTTCCCAGTAGCGGTCGATACGGGGATCCGCGGCCAGCACCCGGCTGAGTCCCCGGCGGAAGGCGGGAGTGTCCCGCGTGCCGCGTGAGCGGGCGTAGGCGGAGACGAAGCAGTCGAGTGCCTCACCCTCGTGCGGTGGCCGCCCCGCCCGCAGCCACGGCGATGCCAGCGCATACGCCTCGGCGAGACCGTCGTAGAGCACGGCCGGGCGGCCCCCGTCGGGCCCGTGTGCCACGGGCTGGCCGCGACCGCCGCCGGTGCAGGGGGCGGACACGAAGGCGTGCAGCCGGGTGAAGGCCAGCACCTGGGCCGGCGTCGGGCCTTCGGGGAGCTGCGGCACCGCCTGTTCGACGATGGCGGAGACCAGCCGGGCCGGCAGCCGCGCCGGCAGCCAGCGCCGCCAGAAGCGTGCCAGCGCGGCCGTGCTGGGCGGGACGGACACGGCGCCGATCAGCCGCAGCCGCTCGGCGCGTTCCTCGGGGGCACACTCCTGGAGCAGCTGGAGGGCTGCCTCCTGCCAGCGCAGGGCAGCCAGCCGCGAGCCGATCTGCCGCAGCTGCCCCGCGACGACGTCCTCCAGCGTGTCCTCCTGGTCGAGGACCCGGCCTACTGCGGGGACCGGCAGGTCGAGGGTGCGCAGGGAGCGGATCAGGTGGAGCCGGTCGAGTGCCTCGGGGCCGTACCTGCGATGGCCGCCCGCGCTGCGGGCGGCCTCGGGCAGCAGACCGCGGTCCGAGTAGAAGCGGACGGTCTTGACGGTGACGCCCGCGTGCTCGGCGAGCTCTCCGATACTCCATGTGCTTTCAGGGCGCACGTCTTGAACCTCCCTCAGGGGGAGTTCCTACCGTACCGACGAGCGCGGACGGCCGGTACGGACGGCCCTGCGACCACGGCGTAAGAGGAGACATCGATGACGGCATTCATCCTGGTGGCGGGCGCCCACACCGGCAGCTGGATTTGGCAGGCGGTGGCCGCTCGGCTGAGGGAGTCGGGGGCACAGGCGTATCCGGTGACGCTCACCGGCATGGAGGACCACGGCCATGCGGCCGGACCTGACACGGACCTGGAGACGCACATCCACGACCTGCTGCGGGTGATCGACCGGACGGACGCGGCAGAGGTGGTGCTGGTCGGTCACTGCTACGGCATCTACCCGGTGCTCGGCGCCGCCGACCGGCGCCCGGAACGGGTCGCCCGGATCGTCCACCTGGACGCGGGCATGCCCCAGCACGGCGATCAGGCTCTCACCCTGGTGCCCGACCAGGCGGTCCGCGACCGGCTGCTGCACCGGGCCGGGCCGGGCGACGACGACCGGCACATCCCCCCGCCGCCGCTTGAGGAGTGGCAGCGCTGGGGCAGCGTCGCCGGCCTCTCGCCCGCCGTGCTGGCTCGGCTGGCGGCAAACGCCGTTCCGCAGCCGGTGGGCACGCTCACCCAGCCGCTCCGCCTGTCGAAAGCGGTCTCCGAGCTGCCGAGGACCGGCGTGCTGTGCACCGCCAACGGTTCGAGCATCGCCATGGTCGAGGCCCTGGTGGGGATGGGGGATCCCCGCTTCCAGGTGCTCACCGACCCCCGGGTGAGTTTCTTCGAACTGGGCACCGGGCACTGGCCGATGCTCTCCTGCCCCGACGAGGTGGCCGAGACCCTGGTCCGGGCCGCCGCGGGAGAAGGGCACCGGGTGGCCGCGAAGGTGAACGAACAACCGGCGCACCTCCGCCCCTTCCTGATGGATGTACCGGAGCGGCCTCGCGAGCGGGTGGGACGGGTCGATCTCCACCTCCCCGACGACCTCGCTGAAACCGACCGCCCGCGGCCTGCGGTGGTGTTCGTCCACGGTGGGCCGGTCCACCCCGACGTGCGGCCGACTCCGCGGGACTGGCCGGGTCTCGTCGGCTACGGCCGGTACGTGGCGGGTATGGGGGCCGTCGGCGTGACGCTGGACCATCGGCTGCACGATCTCGCCGACTTCGCGCGGGCCGCCGAGGACGTAGCCGATGCGATCGACCTCGTACGGGCCGATCCGCGCGTCGACGGGGATCGCGTGGCGCTGTGGTGCTTCTCCGGTGGCGGGCTGTTGTCGGCGGACTGGCTCGCGGCGCCCCCGCCGTGGTTGCGGTGCGTCGCGGCGAGTTATCCGATACTCGCGCCGATGCCGAGCTGGGCGCTCGTCGACTCCCGGTTCCGTCCGGCGGACGCGGTGCGTACCGCGGGACGGTTGCCGATCGTGTTGACCCGGGTGGAGCTGGAGCACGCGGAGATCGCGGCGACGGTCGAGGAATTCCTGGCCGCCGCCGAGAAGTACGACGCCGATGTCGAGGTGATCGACGTCCCGCTCGGCCACCACGGTTTCGAGACCATCGACCGTACCGACCGGGCGCGCGAGGCGGTGGAGCGCGCGGTGCGATCCGTGCTGGGGCACCTGCGGCGCTGAGACCTCCTTCGTACCTCGTGCACCACTCGCACGTTCGCTCGCGAACCGGCCGACTGAGGCACGACGTCACAACGGGGGGGGCGACCCCGATGTCCTCCTCGGGGTCGCCGAGGCACCCCGGGGGATGCCACCCGGTACCTCTCCTTGCCCCACCCCCGCCCACCACCTACGCTGAGTTTGTGCCGCTAATAAACAAAACCCGATCGCACAGTGTCGTGCGGGGCCCCGACGACCTCACCCGCCTGCGTGGCGCCATCACCGCCTTCTTCGCCCTCGACGGCTTCGTCTTCGCGGGCTGGGTCGTCCGCATCCCGGCCATCAAGGAGCAGACCGGCGCCTCGGTGAGCGCCCTGGGGCTCGCGCTGCTCGGCGTCTCCGCCGGAGCGGTGATCACGATGACGCTCACCGGGCGACTGTGCCGCCGCTTCGGCAGCCATCCGGTGACCGTCGCCTGCGGCATCCTGCTGGCGCTCAGCGTGGCCCTGCCCCCGCTGACGCATTCGGTGGTCGCGCTGGGGCTGGTCCTGCTCGTGTTCGGAGCGGCGTACGGCGGTATCAACGTCGCCATGAACAGCGCCGCCGTCGACCTGGTGGCCGCGCTGCGGCGGCCTGTCATGCCGAGCTTCCACGCGGCGTTCAGCCTGGGCGGCATGGTCGGCGCGGGGCTCGGCGCACTGGTGGCGGGTTCCTTGTCCCCCACCCGGCACCTGCTCGCGCTCACCGTGATCGGCCTGTTGGTGACCGCCCTCGCCGGACGCATCCTGCTGAGCCACGAGCCTCCGGCACCCCCGGAGCACGGACAGTCGCACGAGGAGCGCGCCCCGCGTCGCCTCGACGCACCCACCCGGCGGCTGGTGTTCGTCTTCGGCCTGATCGCCCTGTGCACCGCGTACGGCGAGGGCGCCCTGGCCGACTGGGGAGCCCTCCACCTGGAACAGGACCTGCGGGCCCACCCGGGCGTCGCGGCCGTCGGCTACTCCTGCTTCGCGCTCGCCATGACCATCGGCCGGGCCGGCGGTACGACGCTGCTGGAACGGCTGGGCCGCACACGGACGCTGGTGGGGGGCGGTGCCACGGCCGCCACCGGCATGCTGCTCGGCGCGCTCGCCCCCTCCGTGTGGGCGGCCCTGCTCGGCTTCGCGATCACGGGGCTCGGACTCGCCAACATCTTCCCCGTCGCCGTCGAACGCGCGGGCTCCCTCGCCGGCCCCGGCGGTGTCGCCATCGCCTCGACGCTCGGCTACGGCGGCATGCTCCTGGGCCCGCCCGCGATCGGGTTCATGGCCGGCTGGTTCTCGCTGCCCATCGCCCTCACCAGCGTGGCGGTGCTGGCGGCGCTGGCCGCACTCATCGGATTCGGGACGCGCCGGGCCGCCGTGAGCTGACGGCGTGTCGCCCCCGGGCCCTGGAGGGATGCCCCCCGCGGACCGGGCCGGCGTGCTCCACCTCACAGCGGGCGACGGGGCCGGGCGGGAACAACTCAGGGGGGTCGGCCGTTGATCCGTACGTGGCTGCGGAGGGGACAGTGTCCCCGGGTCTCACCTACAGCCCATGGGGACGATCGTCCGGCTGAAGCCCCATGGAGCATTCCGCCGCGAGGCGACCGCCCTCCGTCGGCCACGACATACGGCCCCGGCTGGTCTCCCCCGTCCAGCCGGGGCTTCTCCTTGCCCGCCGACGCCGGCCGCCGGGGCGGCGGCCCACCGGGCCGTCGGCAGTGATCCCCGCCAGGTGACGCGATCCGCGTCCGCGGTCCCCCGCAGCCCACTCCGTCCGGCACACTCGCCGCATGGAGATTCCGGAGTTCGTGGAGACCCTGGACGAGGAAGGCCGGTCGCTCGCCGCGGCGGCCGAGCAGGCGGGGCCCGACGCCAAGGTGGCGACCTGCCCGGGGTGGCAGGTGCGGGATCTGGTGCGGCACACGGGCATGGTGCACCGGTGGGCGACGGCGTTCGTCGCCGAGGGGTACGCCGCGTACCACCCGGACGGCGGCCTGCCCGAGCTGGACGGCACCGAACTGCTGGCCTGGTTCGGGGACGGCCACCGTCGCCTGGTCGACACGCTCGCGACCGCTCCGCCCGACCTGTCCTGCTGGAGCTTTCTGCCCGCGCCCTCGCCGCTCGCCTTCTGGGCACGGCGGCAGGCGCACGAGACGACCATGCACCGGGTCGACGCGCAGTCGGCGCTCGGCGAGACGCCGGACACGGTGACGCGGGGCTTCGCGGTGGACGGGATCGACGAGTTGCTGCGCGGCTTCCACGGACGTCCGAGGAGCCAGGTGCGTTCCCAAACGCCCCGCGTGCTGCGGGTGCGCGCCACCGACGTGGACGCGGTGTGGACCGTACGGCTGTCGCCCGAGCCGCCGGTCAGCGAGCGGGGCGCGGCGGCGGGCGGGGACGTCGACTGCGAGCTGGCGGGGCCCGCGGCACGGCTCTATCTGGCGCTGTGGAACCGGCTGCCGTTCCCGGACGTGACCGGTGACGCCTCGCTCGCCGCGCTGTGGCGCGAGAAGTCCGGCATCACCTGGGGCTGAGACACCGGGGCCCGAACGGGTCGATCCTGATCGGTCCGCATACGGTGGCGGTCCGCACGTGGCTGCCTCCGACCGCCGGTCCGCACGCGGCTGCCTCCGACCAGCGGTCCGCGTGTGCCTGCCTCCGACCAGCGGTCCGCACGCGGCCGCCTCCGACCGCCGGTCCGCACGCGGCCGCCTCCGACCGCCGGTCCGCACGCGGCCGCCTCCGACCGCCGGTCCGCACGCGGCCGCCTCCGACCAGCGGTCCGCACGTGGCTGCCTCCGACCAGCGGTCCGCGTGTGCCTGCCTCCGACCAGCGGTCCGCACGTGGCTGCCTCCGGCTCGCGGTCCGCGGTGTCAGTCGCCGGTGGCCGTCCCGCCCGCCAGCATCCGCGTCAGCACCGCCCGCTGCGCCGGCAGCACCTCGGTATGGAGCGTTCGCCCCTTCGGAGTGAGGCAGACGCGCACCCCCCGCCGGTCCTCCTGGCACATGCCGCGCGTCACGAGACCGTCCTTCTCCAGGCGGGCGATCAGCCTGGAGAGGGCGCTCTGGCTCAGATGGACGCGGTCGGAGATCTCCTGGACGCGGTAGGAGCAGTCACCGTCGGACGCGGCACCCCCGGCCAGCACGTCCAGCACCTCGAAGTCGCTCGCACCCAGGCCGTGTCGGTGCAGCTCGCGGTCGAGCTCGCACAGGGTGCGCGCATGCACCGCGAGGATGTCACGCCACTGGTCCACGAGCACCTGCTCGGCCTTCTTCGCCGCCATGGGCGCACCGTAGCAAAGAATCGAGTTTGTTGCATCGGAATTAAATGCACTTGCATTCGATGCATGCGCATGCACTGTCTCCCGCATGACCTCTCCGCTCACCACCCCCACCACCGAGGGACGCTGGACCCCGCGGCTGTGGGGCACCCTGCTGGTGCTCTGCGCCGCGATGTTCCTGGACGCGCTGGACGTGTCGATGGTCGGCGTCGCCCTGCCGTCCATCGGCTCCGAACTCGACCTCTCCACCTCGACGCTGCAATGGATCGTCAGCGGCTACATCCTGGGATACGGCGGACTGCTCCTCCTCGGCGGCCGCACCGCCGACCTGCTGGGCCGCCGCGAGGTCTTCCTGGTGGCCCTGGGTGTCTTCGCGCTCGCCTCGCTGCTCGGCGGGCTCGTCGACTCGGGCCCGCTGCTGATCGCCAGCCGCTTCATCAAGGGCCTGAGCGCGGCGTTCACCGCCCCGGCGGGCCTGTCGATCATCACCACGACCTTCGCCGAGGGCCCCCTGCGCAATCGCGCCCTGTCGATCTACACGACCTGCGCGGCCACCGGCTTCTCGATGGGCCTCGTCCTGTCCGGCCTGCTCACCGAGGCCAGTTGGCGCCTCACGATGCTGCTGCCCGCCCCCATCGCGCTGCTCGCCCTGCTCGTCGGTCTGAAGCTGCTGCCGCGCAGCGAACGCGAGAAGGACCACAACGGCTACGACATCCCCGGCGCCGTCCTCGGCACGGCCTCGATGCTGCTGCTGGTGTTCACCGTCGTCCAGGCCCCCGAGGTCGGCTGGGCCTCGACCCGTACCCTCCTGTCCTTCCTCGCCGTGGCCGTCCTGCTCACCGTCTTCGTCCGTGTCGAGCGGCGCTCGGCAGGGCCGCTGATCCGGCTCGGCGTGCTCCGCTCCGGCAGTCAGATCCGCGCCCAGCTCGGCGCGATGGCGTTCTTCGGCTCGTACGTCGGATTCCAGTTCCTGGTGACGCTGTACATGCAGTCGCTGCTCGGCTGGTCGGCCCTGCACACCGCGCTCGCCTTCCTGCCCGCCGGGGCGCTGGTCGCGCTCTCCTCCACGAAGGTCGGCGCCGTCGTCGACCGCTTCGGGACCCCGCGGCTCATCGCGGTGGGCTTCGTGCTGATGGTCGTCGGCTACGCGCTGTTCCTGCGCATCAGCCTCGACCCGGGGTACGCCGCAGTGATCCTGCCCACCATGCTGCTGATCGGCGCGGCCTGCGCGCTGATCTTCCCCTCGCTCAACATCCAGGCCACCAACGGTGTCGACGACCACGAGCAGGGCATGGTCTCGGGTCTGCTCAACACCTCCGTCCAGGTGGGCGGCGCCCTCTTCCTGGCCGTGGTGACGGCCGTCGTGACCGCGAACTCCTCGGCGGGTGACTCGCCGCAGGCCGTCCTCGACAGCTACCGGCCCGGTCTGATCGTGGTGACGGGGATCGCCGTGGCGGGGCTGCTGATCACACTGCCGGGGCTGCGGACCCGGCGCCCGCGGCAGACCGTCGTGGTCGCACGGTCCATGGGGAACGACTCCGTACGGGAGGAGTCGCAGGGGCGGGTGGCGATCGGCGACTGACCCGGTTCGCCGGTGACCTCAACTCACGTCGTCGACGCGGCACTTCGAACCCGCGCTTCGATCCGACGCGCCCGGCCGGCAACCCCTTGCCCGCCGGGCGCGCTGTCGTGACAGACTCGGACCATGGGGAGACGCGGGCAGGAGCAGCGGGACGCGATGACGATCGAGATCGGGTACGCGCTCCTCAGCGCGACCTTCGCGGCGGGCCTGGCGCTGGGCGCCGTTTCAGGCCCCGCGCTGCTCTTCGATCTCCCGCTCACCATCGAGAAGGGCCTGATCACCTCGGGGGTACTGCTGGCGACCGCGCTCTTCGCGGTACGCGTGGTCACGGTACTTGTCCGCTTCGGCCGCGCGGCCGGCACTCACCCGAGCCACCCCGGCCGCACCAACCCCGACTCATAGGCCAGCACGACCAGTTGGGCCCGGTCACGGGCGCCGAGCTTCACCATGGTGCGACTGACATGGGTCTTGGCCGTGAGCGGGCTGACGACCAGACGCCGCGCGATCTCGTCGTTGGACAGTCCGATACCGACCAGGGCCATGACCTCCCGCTCCCGCTCGGTGAGCCGGACGAGCGACTCCGCGGCCGCGGGCTCCTTGGAGCGGGCCGCGAACTCCGCGATCAGACGGCGCGTCACGCCCGGTGACAGCAGCGCGTCGCCACCGACCACCGCCCGTACCGCGCGGAGGAGTTCGTCCGGTTCGGTGTCCTTGACGAGGAAGCCGGACGCGCCGGAACGGATCGCCTCGAAGACGTACTCGTCGAGCTCGAAGGTGGTGAGCATGACCACCTTCACGTCCTTCAGGTCCGGGTCGTCGGTGAGACGGCGGGTCGCGGCGAGGCCGTCGAGCAGCGGCATGCGGATGTCCATCAGGACGACGTCGGGGCGCAGTTCGCGCACCTTGCGCACCGCCTCCTCGCCGTCGGCCGCCTCACCGGCCACCTCCAGGTCCGCCTGTGCGTCGAGCAGCGCCTTGAAGCCCGCCCTGACCAGTGACTGGTCGTCGGCGAGCAGGACGCGGATCACCGGTCGCTCCGCGCCGTCCACCGACCCTCCCCGGCTACCCACCGGCTCTCCCGCACCATCCGCCGGCTCCCCTGCGCCATCTGCCGGCTCTCCTTCACCGTTCACCGGTCCTCCTTGACCTTCAGCGGGAGCACGGCCAGCACCCGGAAGCCTCCGTCGTCGCGCGGGCCCGCCTCGATCGTGCCACCGAGGGCGACGGCCCGCTCCCGCATACCGGCCAGCCCGTTGCCGCTGCCGCCCGCGTCGGTGCCGGTCGCGGGCCCGTCGTCGTCGATCCGCAGCCGCAGCGTGCCCTGTGCGGCTTCGAGCCGCACGCGCGCGTGCCGCGACCCCGAGTGCCGTACGACATTGGTGAGGGCCTCCTGGACGATACGGAACGCGGCGAGGTCGGTACCCGGCGGAAGCTTCGGAACGCCGCCGGGTTGCTCGATCCCGACCGTCAGACCCGCGCTCGCCGCCTGTTCGACGAGTTCGGGGAGCCGGTCGAGCCCGGGCGCCGGCGCGCGCGGCGCCTCCCCCGGCGTACGGAGTGTGTCGAGCACCTGGCGGACCTCTCCGAGCGCCTCCTTGCTGGCCTCCTTGATGGTGGTGAGAGCTGTGCGCGCCTGTTCCGGGTCGGAGTCGAGAAGCGCCAGGCCGACGCCCGCCTGGACGTTGATCACGGAGATGCTGTGGGCGAGGACGTCGTGCAGTTCACGGGCGATCCGCAGCCGCTCCTCGTCGGCGCGCCGGGCGGCGGCCCGCGCGCGTTCGGCGCGGTCGCGGGCCCACTGCTCACGGCGTATCCGGGCCAGCTCCGACACGACCATGATCACCACGCCCCAGGTGACGATGCCGAGTTCCTGGTTCCAGGAGGCGGCCCGGTCCCCCGTGGGCGGCAACCAACGGTAGAGCCAGTGCCCCACCAGCAGATGACTGGCCCACAGCATGCCGACGGCCGTCCAGGCGGCCCAGCGGTGCCCCGCGACGACCGCGCCGAAGCAGCCGACGGCCACGGTGACGAAGACGGGCCCGTACGGATATCCGGCGGCCAGATAGACCAGCGCCGCCGCGGAGGTGCCGAAGGCGACGAGCACCGGGTACCGCTGCCGCCACAGCAGCAGGCCGGTGCCGAGGATCAGCAGCGCCCTCGCGAAGAGGTCCAGGGGGGCGCGTCCGCCGTCCTGGGCGTGCGCCGCGAACTGGGAGCCGACCAGCACGAAGACGGTCAGCAGCAGGGTGGAACGCCACGGCCACCGGTCACCGCGGCCGCCTCGCCCGCCACCATGGTCCTCGCCACTCCATCGGTGCCACCCCGGTGGCCCGTGCCGCCACCACGGCGGCACCCCGCCCCACGCCGGGGACCTGGGGGTTCGCTGCTCTTCCATGACGGTCACGCTAGACGGCACGGGCCGCCGGGAGCGTCAGCCGGGCGAGGTGATCACGCGTACTCCCCACGGAGTACCACCCGGTCGGCATCAGGGACCGCCCGTGGCGTTCCCCTTGCCCGAGGACCCGGTCGGCTCGGGGTACACCAGGCCCACGCCGTGGGCGAGTTGGTCCACCGCGTGCCGGAAGAACGGCTCGCGGTCCTCCACGAGCCGGTTGAACTGCCCGAAGAGCTCGAACCCGATCAGCCCGTAGAGCTGGGCCCAGGCGGCGACGAGCCCCGCCACCGCCTCGGGCGGCAGGTCGGGCGCGAGGTCGGCGGCCATCCGCTGCGCCTCGGCCTTCAGCTCGGGCGACAGCGGGGTGCGGGCCACCCCCTTGCCCCGATACGCGTCACGCACGATGCCGACCAGTAGCAGCCCCACGCGGGAGGCGGCCGGGATGGTCGTGTCCGGTGCGGTGTAGCCGGGCACGGGCGAACCGTAGATGAGCGCGTACTCGTGCGGCTGCGCCAAGGCCCAACGGCGCGCCGCCACGCACACCGCGATCCAGCGTTCGCGCGGCCCTGCGCCCGCGACCTGCGCGTGCGCCGCCTCCGCACTCTCGCCGAGCGAGTCGTAGGCGTCGATGATGAGCGCGGTCAGCAGGTCGTCACGGCTGGGGAAGTAGCGGTAGAGCGCGGAGGAGACCATGCCGAGCTCCCGGGCGACGGCTCTGAGCGAGAGCTTGGCGGCGCCCTCCGCGGCGAGCTGTCTGCGCGCCTCTTCCTTGATGGCCGCGGTGACCTCGATCCTGGCTCGGGCGCGTGCTCCGCGTGCGGTGCTCATGCGGGAAAGTGTGCCACGTTTTCAGAGCAGTGCACACAAACGAGAGCGGTGCACATAAACGAGAGCACCGCTCTTGATTTGGATCACCGATCTCATGCAGACTGCTCACAAGCGAGAGCAGTGCTCACAAAAGCGAGCAGCGCTCCCACTCAGAGAGCAGCGCTCTCGCAACCGATGGGGGTCATCATGTCCACGCACGTCCAGAAGCCCGGCTGGTTCACCGTCAACGTCTTCAACCGCTGCGTGGCGTTCATGACCCGCCGCGGTCTCAGCATCTGGGGCTCCCGGGTCCTGGCCGTCCGTGGCCGCAAGAGCGGAGCGTGGCGCACGACCCCGGTCAATCTGCTCACCGTGGACGGACAGCAGTACTTGGTCGCCCCCCGCGGCCACGTCCAGTGGACGCACAACATGCGGGCCGCGGGCGGCGGCGAGCTGCGCCTCGGCAAGAGGGTGGACACGTTCACCGCGACCGAGGTCGGTGACGACGACAAGGTTCCGCTGCTGCGTGCCTACCTCAAGCGCTGGAAGGCGGAGGTCGGTGTCTTCTTCGGTGGCGTCGGTCCCGACTCGTCCCCCGAGGAGCTGCGGCGCATCGCCCCCGACCACCCGGTCTTCCGGATCACGGTCACGAGCTGACCGGCCGGAAGCCGACCGCCACCCCCGTCAGCCGCCGGCCACTCCACGGGCAGGCTCCGCGGCCAACGGTCACTCCGTGGTCGGAGCGCTGTCGACGGCCGTCGGCGCGGCGACGGCCGGTCGCCGGTCGAGCGCGGACAGGGCGCGCCCTGCCATCGGGTGGGAACGCACCATCTCGCCCAGCGTGGTCGAACCGCGGGTGATCCCGGCGAACGCCTTCCAGGCGGGCCGGAAACTGGTGATCGCCGCGTGGAGCATGCCCGGCCGACGCTCGAAGGCCGCGAGCATGCTCTTGCCGACGGCCATCTCCACGCCGAGCCCCGCCTTGATGGCGAAGGCGTAGTTGAGCGCCTGGCGCCGGGTGTCCACCGCGTCGTGCGCCTCGGCGATCCGTACCGACCACTCCCCCGCGAGCCGTCCGGAGCGCAGCGCGAAGGAGATGCCCTCGCGGGTCCAGGGTTCGAGCAGCCCCGCCGCGTCGCCGCAGACCAGCACCCGCCCGCGCGACAGCGGAGAGTCGTCGGCGCGGCAGCGCGTCAGGTGTCCGGAGGAGACGCTCGGCTCGAAGCCGGCGAGCCCGAGCCGGGCGATGAAGTCCTCCAAGTACCGCTTGGTGGCGGCGCCTTCGCCGCGCGCGGAGATCACGCCGACGGTGAGCGTGTCCCCCTTGGGGAACACCCAGCCGTAACTGCCCGGCATGGGACCCCAGTCGATCAGGACCCGTCCCTGCCAGTCCTCGGCGACGGTCTCCGGCACCGGGATCTCCGCCTCCAGGCCGAGGTCGACCTGGTCGAGCTTCACCCCGACGTGCGCCCCTATACGGCTGGCGCTGCCGTCCGCGCCGACGACCGCCCGCGCCAGCACGGCCTCGCCGCCCTGGAGGACGACGGCGACGGTGCGCCGGTCGGGCACGGCGGACCCGTGCTGTTCGACCCGCGAGACCGTCACTCCCGTGCGCAGCTCGGCGCCCGCCTTCTGGGCGTGCTCGACGAGCTGCTGGTCGAACTCGGGCCGGTTGATGAGCCCGAACAGCATCTGCTTGGAGCGCCGGGTGCGGGTGAACTTGCCGTCGAGCGAGAACGTGACCGCGTGCACCCGGTCCTGGAGCGGTAGCTCGAAGCCGGGTGGCAGGGCGTCGCGCGAGGGGCCGATGATGCCGCCGCCACACGTCTTGTAGCGGGGCAGTTCCGCCTTCTCCAGCAGCAGGACGCTGCGTCCCGCGACCGCTGCCGCATAGGCGGCCGAGGCGCCCGCGGGCCCCGCGCCGACCACGACGACGTCCCACACCCGCTGTTCGTCGTCCGCCGAAGAGTTCTCGCTGCTCACGATGGTCTACTGCTCCCAGTCCAGCCGTCTGCCGCCACGGTCCCGAGCATCCTACGGCGGGCATCGCCGCAGGCCACTGTGGGAGGATCGGGGGCGTATGCGCCCTGCACACCAGGAACGCGCGTACGCACCACCCGATCACTTGTACACAGAAGTACAACGTCGCACCTACAAGGAGCGTGCCCATGTCGTCGAATCCGGTCGCCGAGACCGTCGCCTCGCTCATGCCCAGGGCGCAGGCGGAGCTCACCGAACTGGTGGCCTTCAAGTCGGTGGCGGACTTCGACCAGTACCCCAGGAGTGAGAGCGAGGGCGCCGCGAACTGGATCGCCGACGCGCTGCGCGCCGAGGGTTTTCAGGACGTGGCGCTGCTGGACACCCCGGACGGCACGCAGTCGGTGTACGGCTTCCTGCCCGGGCCCGAGGGCGCCAAGACCGTGCTGCTGTACGCGCACTACGACGTGCAGCCGCCGCTGGACGAGGCTGCCTGGACGACCCCGGCGTTCGAGCTGACGGAGCGCGACGGCCGCTGGTACGGGCGCGGCGCCGCCGACTGCAAGGGCGGGTTCATCATGCACCTGCTCGCGCTGCGCGCGCTGAAGGCGAACGGTGGCGTCCCGGTGAGCGTCAAGGTGATCGTCGAGGGTTCGGAGGAGCAGGGCACGGGCGGTCTTGAGCAGTACGCCGAACAGCACCCGGAGTTGCTGACCGCCGACACCATCGTCATCGGCGATGTCGGCAACTTCCGGCTGGGTCTGCCGACGGTCACCTCGACCCTGCGCGGGATGACGCTCGTTCGCGTGCAGATCGACACGCTGGAAGGCAATCTGCACTCGGGTCAGTTCGGCGGGGCGGCGCCCGACGCGCTGGGCGCGCTGATCCGCGTACTGGACTCGCTGCGCGCCGAGGACGGCTCGACGACGATCGACGGACTGTCCGGGGACGCGCGCTGGGATGGGTTGCAGTACGAGGAAGAGGCGTTCCGCAAGGACGCCAAGGTGCTGGACGGAGTCGAGTTGATCGGCTCGGGTACGGTCGCCGACCGCATCTGGGCGCGTCCCGCCGTCACCGTGCTCGGCATCGACTGCCCGCCGGTCGTCGGCGCCACCCCGTCCGTACAGGCGGGCGCGCGGGCGCTGGTGAGCCTGCGGGTGCCGCCGGGCGTGGACGCGGTCGAGGCGACCAAGCTCCTGCAGGCGCATCTGGAGGCGCGCACGCCGTGGGGCGCGCGGGTGAGCACCGAGCAGATCGGCCAGGGCCAGCCGTTCCGCGCCGACACCTCCAGCCCGGCGTACACGGCGATGGCCGAGGCGATGGCGGTCGCCTACCCGGGCGAGGAGATGCAGTCCGCGGGACAGGGCGGTTCCATCCCGCTGTGCAACACCCTCGCCTCGCTCTACCCGCACGCGGAGATCCTCCTCATCGGCCTGAGTGAGCCGAAGGCGCAGATCCACGCCGTGAACGAGAGCGTCTCCCCCGACGAGCTGGAGCGTCTCTCGGTCACGGAGGCGCTGTTCCTCCAGAAGTACGCGGCGAGCTGACCACCCGGCCGAGAGGGTCCTCGCCACCCGGCGAGGACCCTCTGGCTCGGCCGTCTGAACAGCCTCCACTCCGTGCGCCGTTGACCGTCGACACCCGATCACCCGGTGTCCGTACACCGTCGGCGCCGGATCACCAGGTGTCCGTACACCGTCGACGTCAGTCGTGGGGTGGCCCGGCATCGACGTCAGCCGAGCGGTATGCCGGCCTCCAGGTAGAGTGCGGCGCCGCGCTCCCGCGCCCGCAGGGCCCACCGCAGTCGCTCGTAGCGCACCGGTGGCAGCAGGTCCGCCGCCTCCCGCTCGGTCACGAAGCGCCAGGCGCGCAGTTCGGGGCCGGGGAGCAGCAGCCGGCGGGCCTCGTCGGAGCCGAGGCGGCCGCCGTCGAAGAGAAGGCGCAGACCGCCGTAGCCCGGGGGTGCGGGCGGCTCCCAGTCCACCACCAGCAGACCGGGTACGTCCTCGAGCCGTATGCCGGTCTCCTCGGCGACCTCGCGCATGCCGCCGCGCGCGGGAGCCTCCCCCGGTTCGACGACGCCGCCGGGAAACTCCCAGCCCGCCTTGTAGGTGGGGTCGACGAGCAGCACCCGGTCCTCCTCGTCGAAGAGGAGGACTCCGGCGGCGACGGTCTCGGAGGTCGGTTCGGGGGTCTGCACGATGTCGCACGCCGACGCGTCACCGGTGCGTACGGCTTCGGCGACGCGCAGCGCGGTGTCGTACGGGGTGAGGGCGCTGGTGTCGACGAGGTGGGCGTCGGCGGTGAGCCAGGAGGCGAGCGCAGCGCGGTAGGGCTCGATGTGGTCGTAGGACCACTGGCGCACCCGTATCTCGCCGTCGGGGAGGTCCTCGGGTATCTCCCGGTCGGCTATGCGCGCCCGCAGGATCGTTTCCGCCGGGGCGAGGAGCACATGGCGTACTTCGATCCGGCGCGAGGCGAGGCCGCCGAAGATCTCGTCACGGTACTCCTGGCGCAGCAGGGTCATGGGAACCACGAGCACGCCGCCGAGCTCCGCGAGCAGGGCGGCCGCAGTGTCGACCACCAGGCGCCGCCAGATCGGCAGGTCCTGGAAGTCGCCGACTTCGGCGAGGCGTTTGGCGGGCAGCAGGTGCGCGAGCTCGCCGCCGATCACCTCGGGGTCGAAGAGCGTGCTGTTCGGGATCAGGTCGATCAGTTCCCGTGCGGTGGTGGTCTTCCCCGCACCGAACGCTCCGTTGATCCAGACGATCACGGACAGTTCCCCCTCTTCTATTGGCCCCCTGAGGCTTGCCCGCTTCACCCTGCCACGGAAACCAGCCGCAGATGAGGGAGCCGACGGCGCGGCGCCGGTGTTCCGTCCCGGGGAGCACCGGCGCCGTGTGTCCGTCCCGGCGCCTCAGCCGTCCTGGCCGAGCGCGGTGTCGTCCACGGCCAGGCTGTCGCTGCTGAGCGTGTGGTCGAGGCTGCTGAGCGTGTCCTTGACTGGCAGGTCGCCCAGGGAGTCCCTGTCGACGGCGTGGGACGGGGTGATCGCCGCGACGACGAATCCAGTGGCGAGGGAGGCGATGGCGAGCATGCTGCGCTTCTTCATGCCCGGTTCAACTCCGCACGCGACGAGGAGTCACGGGTGGGGCACGCAACTCCCGCTCCTCCAGCAGCGAGCCCCGCACCGGGCGCTGTTCCGGGCGGGGCATCAGCAACAACCCGACTGGATCGTTGGGATGTTGACGACAATGCTACGGGCGGCCACTGACAACGCGGGCCGGCGGACGAAAGCGATCAGGACGGGCCTGTCAGACGCCAGGTTGGAAGAACGCGAGCATTTTCCGACTGGCGTCCGGCGACATCAGGATGTCCTGGACGCGCGCGGACTGCCGACCGGCGGCGCTGGTGCGTTCGAACATCTCGCGTTCGTAGTCTTTGACGGCGGCGGGAAAGTCGTCCGGGTGCGCGGCCAGCGCGAGGCCGAGCAGGGCGCCGTCGAGCAGCGCCATGTTGGCGCCTTGCCCCACCGGCGGCATGAGGTGCGCGGCATCGCCGAGCAGTGTGACGTCCGGCCTAGACGGCCAGGTCAGACCGACCGGGAGAGTGGTGATCGACCGCGGCACGACCGTGTCGTCGCAGGCTGCGATCAGTGCGGTGAACCGTGAGTCCCAGCCGGTCAGCAGGTCGATCAGCCGCACCCGGGCGGCGGCCGGGTCGCCGAACGGGACCCCACTGGTGGCGAACCAGTCCTCGGTGGTGTTGTAGAAGCCGAGGTAGACGCGTACGCGGCCGTCGCCGTTGCGCTGCGCCGACAGGGACTGCCCGTTGCCGAGCACCCAGTAGTTGCCGCGCCCCACCATCGCCGCGAGGTCCGGGTGGGTGCGGTCGATGTCCGGAATACCGAGCTCGACGACGTGGTGGCCCGTGTGCGCCGGGCGGGCGTCGGTGAGCAGCGCGCGGACCCGGGAGTCCACACCATCGGCGCCGACCAGCAGGTCGTACGTCGCACTGCTGCCGTCGGCGAAGTGCAGCAGGCCGTGGTCGGCGGCCTCGAGCGCGTGCCCCCAGCGCACCGCGTGTTCGGGGAGAGAGTCCAGCAGCAGGTTGCGCAGATCGGCACGGTCGACCTCGGGCCGCTCGAGCGGGGCGTCGTCGGGCGTGTCCTCCTGGAGCAGCAGGGTGCCGTCCGGCTCGAGAAGTCGCAGGTCCTGGCCTTCACGACGGGCGATCGCGTGGAACTGGTCGATCAGACCGGCCTCGCGCATCGCCCGCTGCCCGGTCCCGGAGTGCAGATCGAGCATGCCGCCCTGACCGCGCGCGCCGCGCGACGATTCCCGTTCGTACACGACGGCGTCGATGCCGTTCATGTGCAGCACACGGGCAAGAGCCAGCCCGCCCAGTCCTGCTCCGACGATGGTGACGGTCATGGGTGGCTCCGATTCGCCGTATGGCCTGCTCGCGGGACATCAACCCGTGGTGCGCGCGGGCCACCACCGGCGGGGCGCCGCACGCGACACCGGACTCGCCGATCGCCTCGGCCCGGAACCTGGTCGGCCAACCGGCCTCGACGGGCTCGGCGAGGCGCGACCAGCAGCGCGCGCCGGCCGGCGGCGACGGCCTGACAGACGCCGCGCTGCACCTCGGTGGGCGCGGCGCACGCGCCTGTGAACGACGCCCTGGTCGTCGACGAGAACGGCGTCGGCGCATCGTCGCTCACCGCGCCCCCGTCCTCGCCTGTCCCACGGACCGGTTCCGGCCCGTTGTCCAGCCGGTTCACCGGCGGAGCCGGGGCGCGAGGACCGTGCGCACGACCTTGGCCGCCTTGCTCCCGGCGGATCCGTCCTCTTCCTCGGGTTCCGGTTCCAGCACACGCTGGATCTGCAGCAGCACCTGGTGGGTCGACCGCCAGAGCGGGACGAACATGCCGGCCACCGGCCCGACGCCTTGGATCGGGCCGTCGGACAGCTCGGTGACCTTCTTGGCGAGCGTGACCGTTGCCGGGTCCCGCAGGATCAGGTGCACCTCGTCGTCGACCAGCCGGATTTCCATCTTGCGCGCAGCGGCCTCCTCCGGGTTCGCGTCCGTGGTCGTCTCCGGATCCAGTTCGTCGATCTTGGCGGCGACCGCGTCAGGGTCGACCCCGAGTTCGCGCAGCACCCTGGCCGCCATGCTGTTCTCCGCCCGCAGCATCGCCTCAAGCAGGTGATGGCTGCCGACCGGCGCACCACCCGCCAGCGCGCTGGCGGCGGACACGGTGTCCTGGGTGGCAGGTGTGCCGGCCGGCCATGGTCCGGTCGCGGCGTCCTGCGATCCCTCCAGTGATGCCAACACCGCGGCACGGATCTTGCTGACCGGATCGATCCGCTCGGCAAGCACCTTCGCGCCGAGGCCCTCACCTTCCCCGGTGACCAGGGCAAGCAGGATGTGTTCCGTACCGATGGAGGTGTGGTGCAGCTGCTGCGCCTCTCGCAGGGCGAGGTCCAGCGTCTTCTTCGCGCCCGGCGCGAACGGGATATGGCCGCTCAGCTGCTCCGTGCCGGGCTTGGCGACCGCGGCGATGTCGACCTGCGCCGTCTCCTTGTCGTAGCCGAGCTGGCGCAGAACTTTCGCCGCCGTGCTGTCCGGCGCGTCGAGCAACCCCAACAGGATGTGCTCCGTGCCGATGTGGTTGTGCTTGAGCAGCCTCGCCTCCTCCTGAGCCGTGACGACCACCTTGCGGGCTTCCACCGTGAACCGTTCAAATGGCATGGTTCTATGCTCTCAACCCCTGTCAATACACTGTTATTGACAGGGTCACTCTGCTGAAGGGAGGGTGTGATGGAGACACCGTCGGACTGGGAGGACCGGCTCGCGCGCTGGCAGAACGAGCTGGAGCTGTTCGAGCAGCTGGACGAGACACCCTGGGTCACGCTGGCCAAGGCGGAAGCCGAGACCGGCGTTTCCCGCTCGGCCCTGCGGTCCTGGTACCGCAATGGCGAGATACAGTCCCGGCTGGTGGACGGCCCGAACGGGCCGCAGCGCCTGGTCCAGCTGGACGCGGTGATCGAGCGCGCAGCAGCGTCACCGCGGATTCAGCGCCGGGCGGAACGGGAAGTCAGCCTGGAAGCCCAGGTCACCCTGCTACGGCACCGGGTCGACCAGCTTGAGCTGCGGCTGGCCGCGCTGGAGCGGAAGTGAGCGCGCGCGAGCAGCACCGCGCCATCGGCCCGGAACGGTGACACTGTCGCCGGAGCCGCCCGCGCATCCACGACCAGGGTGTAAGGCCACCCAGAACCCGCAGGTCACAGAAGATCAACATGACGTGTGTGGCGAGAAACTACATCAGCGAACTGGATCAGCCTACGAGCGCCCACGCCGTCCGGCACGCGCTGCGCGAGGCGCGCTGAGCCCGCGCTCCGGATGCGCATCCGGGCGGGCCGAGCGAGCCTGAAACCATGCCCGGAGAGCTGCACGTGATCGTGTACCCACCATCGCCGACCGACGGCAGCCGACAGGTGCGCGTCAACGGAGAGCTGCTCACCGCACACTCGCTGCGCGACCTGGCCGCCTTCCTCCGCTACGCCGGACTGGAAGGGATCGACGAAGTCGATGTAGCCAACTCAAAGGTGATCGAGTGGCACGGCGGCGGGCCTGAAGCGTGGTCTCCGCCGACGTGACGAGCGGCCGAGCCCGAGGCCGACACCTTCAACAAGCCTTGAATCTGCAGGTCAGGACCTACCCCTTGGTGGAGCCCAGGGTCAGGCCCGCGACGAAGTGCCGTTGCAGGAGCAGGAAGACCAGGATCGTGGGGAGGGCGACCAGGACGGAGCCCGCGGCCAGCAGGTTGTAGTCGGTGAAGAACTGGCCGCGGAGGTTGTTGAGGGATGACGTGATCGGAAGCTTGTCGGGGTTGGAGATGAAGATCAGGGCCCAGAGGAAGTCGTTGTAGATCCAGGTGAACTCGAGGGTCCCGAGGGCCGCGAGGGCGGGGCGGCACAGCGGAAGGGTGATGCGCCAGAACTGCGTCCACACGCCCGCGCCGTCGACGATGGCGGCCTCGAGGATCTCCTGCGGCAGCGTCCGCATGAAATTGGCCAGCACGAAGACGCAGAAGCCCATCTGGAACCCGATGTTGACGATGATGACGGCCCAGTAGGAGTCGTACATCGTCAGCGAGTCGGACATCCACCAGGGCAGCGGGATCTTGTTGAACAGGACGTACAGCGGGGTGACGATGACCTGCTGGGGCAGCAGGTTGCCCGCGGTGAAGAACATCAGCAGGACGAGGCCCCCGCGCAGCTTCAGCCGGGACACGGCGAAGGCGACGAACGAGGCGAGGAAGAGGGTCACGAGGACGGCGGGCACGGCGATGAGCAGGGTGTTGGTGAAGTACTTGCCCATGCCGGATTCGCTGTAGGCGCGGCGGTAGTACTCGAAGGACAGGTGCTTCGGGAAGGAGAAGTAGCCGTTCTGCGCCGTCTCCTCGTACGGGCGCAGCGAGGCGTAGACGGCGAGCAGGAGCGGCGCGAGGAAGGCGAGCGAGACGCCCATCAGGAAGATGTGGACGCCGAAGCGGCCGGCGCGCGGCCGGCGGCGGGGAGCGGGCGTCGGCTCCGGAGCGGGTGCCGGGCGCACGGGGGCGCCGGTGCGGATGTCGGCGGTCATCGTTCGCGCGCACCTCGCAGCTCTTGGACCAGGAACGTCACGATGAACCCCAGGGAGACGGTGAGCAGGACGACCGCGATGGCGGAGCCGAATCCGATGCGGCTGGCTTCCCCGATGATGTTGTCGGTGATCAGGACGGAAAGCAGTTCCAGGCCGTTGCGGCCCTTGTTGACCGCGTAGACGATGTCGAACGCGCGCAGCGCCTCGATGACGGTGATGACGCCGACGATCACGTTGACCGGGCGCAGCGTCGGGAAGACGACGCGGAAGAAGGTCTGGCGGGCGTTGGCGCCGTCGATCGCGGCGGCTTCCTTCAGCTGCGGGTCGACGGACTTGAGTCCGGCGAGGTAGAGGATCATGACGTAACCCGTGTGCCGCCAGCTCGCCGCGATCATCATCATCCAGATGTTGAGGTGCGCGTCGCCGAGCCAGTCGATCGGGTTCTCGTGGTTGTTGAGGATCGTGTTGACCACGCCCTGGTCGGTGCCGAGGATCAGCTGGGCGATGAAGCCGACGATGGCGAGCGAGAGCACGACCGGCAGATAGATCACGGACTGGTAGAAGCGGCTGAAGCGCACTCCGCGGTCGATGAGCACCGCGAGGAACAGTCCGAACGGGGTGGCGATCAGGCCGAGGAAGAGCAGCCACAGAACGTTGTGGCGGACGGCGGGCCAGAACGCCGGGTAGTTCTCGAACACGTTCTTGTAGTTGTCGCCGCCCACCCAGTGGATGTCGCCGACGCCGTCCCAGGAGGTGAAGGAGAGCCCGATGGAGGCGAGGGTCGGGCCCCAGACGATGACGATGTCGAGCAGGACGGGTATGCCGAGGAGCACGCCGAGGACGACGGTGTCGCGGCGGGTGAACCGCCGCAGCCGCCGTCGTCCGGCGCGCCGTGGGATGTTGAGCGCCACGGAACGTCTTCCCCCAGTGATCAGCCGACGGGCGACGAGAAGATGGTCTTCTTCTGTCGTTCGATGCTGTTGCAGAGACCGTCGACGTCCTTCGGGTTGCCGATGAAGTCCTGGATCGCCTTGATCATCACGGTCGAGGCGAAGTCCGGACGGGTGTCACGGTCCATGAACTGCGAGATCTGCTTGGCGCCCGAGACGAGCTGGGCCGACTTCTTCTGCAGGGCGCTGTACTTCGTGGTGTCGGCCCCGTCGTTGACTGCCACGTTGTTGGGGTCGAGGGCGAGGTAGGTGTTCTCGGCGGTGGGGGTGCCCAGCCATTTCAGGAGGGCCTTGGCCCCGTCGAGGTTCTTCGACTTCTTGGCGACCAGGAAGCCGTCGATCGGTGCTTCCACGGCGTCCTGCGCGTACTGCGGATCGATCTCGGGGAAGGCGAAGAAGTCGATGTCGTCGCGTTCGTTCTCGGGGAACTGGGTGCCCGGATGCGGCATTCCGAAGACCGCCATCCCCGTCTTGCGCTGCTGCAGGCTCTGCCCGGCCTCCTCCCAGGTCCGGCCGAGGGCGCCCTTCTGGTAGTAGGGCATGACCTCGCGCCAGGTGTCGAAGACGTTCTTCACCTTGCTGTCGGTCCATGCCTCCGTGCCGGCCATCAGGGACTTGTGGAAGTCGTAGCCGTTCAGGCGCATGTTGATGTAGTCGAAGGTGCCCATCGCGGGCCAGCCGTCCTTGTCACAGAAGGCGACCGGCGTCCCGTCCTTGGACATCCGCTTGGCCAGCGCGATGAAGTCGTCCCAGGTCTTGGGCTGTTGGTAGCCCTTGGACTGGAAGAGGCTCTTGCGGTGGAAAACGGCCCACGGATAGTAGTAGTACGGCACGAAGTACTGCTTGCCGGAGTGGGTGGACTGCTCCTTCAGGGCGTCGGAGAAGCCGGTGAAGCCGCTCCACACGTCGCTGATCTCGTGCAGGAGCCCCTTCTCCGCGAAGTACTGCATGCGATACCCCGCGAACCACATGAAGACGTCGTCGGGCGTGCCCTGGAGATAGCGGTTGATGTTCTCCTGGAAGTCGTTGTGGTCCTTGGTGTTGGCCTTGACCTTCTTGCCGGACTCCTTCTCGTACGCCGAGAAGGCCGCCGCGTACGCCTTCTTGGGGACCGGGTCCGAGGCGTTGGACCCCACGGTGACTTCGTTCTTGTTTCCGCCGGGCCCGTCGCCGCAGGCGGACAGCAGGGCGGGGAGCGTGAGCGCGCCGGCTCCGACAGCCGCGCCACGCAAGAGATTTCGCCGGGACATCCGATGACCTGAGGTGCCTTCGGGCACGACAATCCCCTTCAACGATGACTGTGCCATGTCCCCCTCCTCGGGGTGCCACCCAACACAACCGAACGCGAGGCTTGGATCTCACTCCCATGTCGGAGTGTCGTCAAGGGTTCAGACGAGATATCGAACAACCGTTACCACTTCTCTTCCAACAGAGTTGGACAGGTCCTACCGTAAGCGCGCACCCTTGTCGCGGACATGCAGTCATCCTATCTTTCGCGAGTTCGGAGGAACGTAACGATGCGTCACCTTCCCACCCGCACAACCCGCCGAAGAGTGGTCGGAGCACTCGCGACGGCCCTGTTGTGTACGACCGGCCTGACCGCCCCGGAGGCCCTGGCCGCCTCCGCCCCCACCGAGGCCCCCACGTCCCCCGCCCTGGCCGACGGCCTCGCGCTCACCCCTCCGATGGGTTTCAACAACTGGAACTCCACACACTGCCGGGCCGAGTTCAACGAGACCATGGTCAAGGGGATCGCGGACCTCTTCGTGGAGAAGGGGCTCAAGGACGCCGGGTACCAGTACGTCAATCTGGACGACTGCTGGGCCCTGCCGTCCCGGGACGCCGACGGCAAGCTGGTACCCGACCCGGTGCGCTTCCCGAACGGGATCAAGGCGGTCGCCGACTACGTGCACGCCAAGGGGCTCAAGCTCGGCATCTACACCAGCGCGGGCACGAAGACGTGCAGCAGCGTCGGGTTCCCGGGCGCCCTCGGCCACGAGTACAGCGACGCCCAGCAGTTCGCGGACTGGGGCGTCGACTACCTCAAGTACGACAACTGCAACAACCAGGGCGTGGACGCCAAGCTGCGCTACACGACCATGCGGGACGCACTGAAGGCGACCGGGCGGCCCATCGTCTACAGCCTCTGCGAATGGGGCCAGAACAAGCCCTGGGAGTGGGCTTCGGACGTCGGACATCTGTGGCGCACGACCGGTGACATCAGCGACAACTGGGGCTCGATGCTGTCGATCCTCAAGCAGAACCTGCCCCTCGCCCCGCACGCGGGTCCCGGTCACTGGAACGACCCGGACATGCTGGAGGTCGGCAACGGCGGCATGACCGACACCGAGTACCGCTCACACTTCTCGATGTGGTCGGTCATGGCGGCTCCGCTGCTCATCGGCTCGGATCTGCGCAAGGCGTCGCCCGCCACCTTCGACATCCTCGACAACAAGGAAGTCATCGCGGTCGACCAGGACCCACTGGGCCAGCAGGGCACCGTGCTCTCCTCCGAGGGCGGACGCTGGGTCGTCGCCAAGGAGATGAAGGACGGCAGCCGGACGGTCGCGCTGTTCAACGAGACCGGCAGCGCCCAGCACATCGCCACGACCACGGCGGCCGTGGGACTGCCGGCCGCCCACGGCTACACCGTGCGCGACCTGTGGCAGCACCGGAGCTACAACACCGCCGGCGCCATCTCCGCGACCGTCCCCGCGCACGGCACGGTCCTCGTCCGCGTCTCGGCCGACCGCCACTGGGCCAAGAACCCGCCCGCCGTCGAACTCGGCGTGGACGGCAGCCCGTTGATGGAGGCGGCCAAGCCGGTCTCCCTGACGTCGGCGGTGACCGACCTCGGCCGTACGGCCGCGCGGCACGTCTCGGTGGCGCTGAGCGGTCCGGCGGGCTGGAAGGTCGCGGCCGCCTCACCCACCACGGCGGGCACGGTACGCACGGGACACTCCCTGCGTACGAAGTGGCGGGTCACCGCGCCCGAGGGCACGGCCACGGGATCGTACGACCTGACGCTCAAGGCCACGTACCGCTCACCGAGCGGCATACGCGCCGAGAGCGTGCTCCCGCTCACGGTGTCGGTCGTCGTGGCTCCCCCTTCGGGCGTGTCCTACCTCGGCGACCTGCCATGGCTGTCGACGACCAATGGATTCGGCCCGGTTGAGCGCAACACCAGCAACGGGGAGAGCGCCGCGGGCGACGGTCATCCGATCACTCTCGGCGGAGTCGTCTACGCCAAGGGACTCGGTGCGCACGCCCCGAGCGCCATCGAGTACTACACCGGCAAGCGGTGCCGGACCGTCACCGCGGAGGTCGGCGTCGACGACGAGAAGGGCGCCAAGGGCACCGTCGCGTTCGAGATCTGGGCGGATGACGCGTTGGTCGCCTCGACCGGGGTCCTCACCAACGCCATGCCGGCCCAGCCGGTCTCGGCCGACGTGACCGGCGCCCAGGTGGTTCGCCTCGTCGTCACCGACGGCGGCGACGGCGTCGACTCGGACCACGCGGACTGGGCGGACGCCCGACTGACCTGCTGACCGATGCGCCGAGCCGGGGGTCTCCTCCGGCTCGGCAGCGGACGGAAACCCGGCCGATGGGCCCGCTGTCGGTCGCCGGGCCACCTCACGCCGGCACCCCGCCGACCACCGAAGTACTCGGCACGACCGGGGCCGGGCCGACCGCGCCGGATGCCTTGCCCCAAGCAGGCTCCCCGCAGGGGGCATCGGTCCCGGCCCGCACGCCCGGTCACGACTCGAGCCGCAACCGCGCTCCCCTGGCCTCCGTCGGATCACCCGCACCTCCGGGCGGCACACCCGGCCCGCACACACAAACCGCAGCGCACACCCGCCCAACCGCCCCAGCCCAGGCCATCGACCCCCGACCCAGCAGGCCAGACCCAGACCCCGGCCGATCAGCCGCGGCCCGGCGCGGCGTCAGCCCGCGACCCGCTCCGCGGACGTGCTCGGCTGCCTGCTGAGCGCGGCCGCCGCCGCGCCGACAAGACCGGCGTCCGTGCCCATCAGTGCGGGCGCCACGGTCAGCCGCTGCACGAACGACAGGGTGGCGTAGTCGGCCAGCGCCTTGCGGAGTGGCTCGAAGAGCACGTCCCCGGCCTTGCCCACTCCCCCGCCGATGACGGCGATGTCGATCTCGACGAGGGTCGCGGTCGCCGCGATGCCCGCCGCCAGCGCCTTCGCCGCGCGTGCGAACGAGGCCACCGCCACCGGGTCGCCCTCGCGCGCGGCGGCGGCCACCGCGGCGGCCGAGGTGTCGCCGTCGGGCCCCGGCCGCCAGCCGCCCTCCAGCGCCCGCCGCGCGATGTTCGGACCGCTCGCGATGCGCTCCACGCAGCCGCGCGAACCGCACGGGCAGGGGTCACCGTCGAGGTCCACGCTGATGTGCCCGATGTGGCCCGCGTTGCCCGTGGGACCGGGGTGGAGCTGACCGTTCAGGACCAGCCCGCCCCCGACACCCGTCGAGACCACCATGCACAGGGCGTTGTCATGGCCGCGCGCCGCACCCTGCCAGTGCTCGGCGGCCGTGATGGCCACCCCGTCGCCGATCAGCTCGACCGGCAGGTCCCCGGTCGCCGCACGGACCCGCTCGACGAGCGGGTAGTCGCGCCAGCCCGCCACGTTCACCGGACTCACCGTGCCCGCGGAGGCGTCCACCGGCCCCGCGCTGCCGATGCCGACGCTCCCCGCCCGGCTCCACAGCGGTGACGCGGTCAGCTCGCCGAGCACCTCCTCGACGGCCCCCATCACGGTGTCGCCGTCCTCCTGCGCGGGCGTCGCGCGCTGCGCGCGCAGAAGAATGCGGCCGCGGCCGTCCACCAGCGCTCCGGCGATCTTGGTGCCGCCGATGTCGAGCGCGGCCACGAGGTCGGTGTGCATCAGTGTCAGTTCTCCCGGTGAACCTGGTGAAAGGGGCAGACCGGTCTCGCGATGGGGGGCGCAGGCCGGAGAATGCGGTGGACAGTGTCTCCCGCATCTGACAACGTTGTCCAGGCTCTATGCTCGACGCCACATCCTCATACAACCCCATGGACCGACGCACCCCCGTGGACAACAGGACCCGTGGCCGACAGGGACCGCCGCGTGGACGACGGGAACCGTGGACGACAGGACAGGACAGCGCATCGTGGCAGAGACCGCCCGCCGATCCGAGAACCGCTACGGCAACCGTCCGACCATGAAGGACGTGGCGGCACGAGCCGGGGTGGGCCTCAAGACGGTCTCGCGGGTCGTCAACGGTGAGCCCGGAGTCACTCCGGACACCGAGCGCCGCGTCCAGGAGGCCATTGACGCGCTGGGTTTCCGCCGCAACGACAGCGCCCGGGTGCTGCGCAAGGGCCGCACCGCGAGCATCGGCCTCGTCCTGGAGGACCTCGCCGACCCCTTCTACGGCCCCCTCAGCCGCGCGGTCGAGGAGGTGGCCCGCGCCCACGGCGCGCTGCTCATCAACGGCTCGAGCGCCGAGGACCCCGACCGCGAACAGGAACTGGTTCTCGCCCTGTGCGCACGCCGCGTGGACGGGCTGGTGATCATCCCGGCCGGTGACGACCACCGCTATCTGGAGCCCGAGATCAAGGCGGGCGTCGCCACGGTGTTCGTGGACCGCCCGGCGGGACAGATCGACGCCGACGTGGTGCTGTCCGACAGCTTCGGCGGGGCCCGCGACGGCGTCGCCCATCTGATCGCCCACGGCCACCGCCGGATCGGCTTCATCGGCGACATGCCGCGTATCCACACCGCCGCCGAGCGGCTGCGCGGCTACCGGGCGGCCATGGAGGAGGCGGGCATACTCGTCGAGGACGCCTGGATGTCCCTGGGCGTCACCGACCCGCAGCGGGTGCGGAAGGCGGCCGAGGACATGCTGTCCGGCCCCTCCCCCGTCACCGCGGTCTTCGCCGGCAACAACCGCGTCACCGTCACGGTCGTCCGTGTCATCGCCGAGCGCGGCCGGCCCGTCGCTCTCGTCGGCTTCGACGACATCGAGCTCGCCGACCTTCTCGAGCCCGGCGTGACCGTCGTCGCCCAGGACGCCGCCACCCTCGGCCGCACCGCCGCCGAACGCCTCTTCCGCCAGCTGGAGGGCACCCTCATCACCCCGGAACGCATCGAACTCCCGACCCGTCTGATCACCCGCGGCTCGGGCGAACTGCCGCCCGCTGACTGAGCCGTGGCCGAGCCGGACCCGCGCACTCTCGAAGCGCTCGGCCTCGCCGAGGCGCCCCGCGAGCACCCGCTGAGCTACCCGGGCGCCCGGCCCGAGGAGTCCGTACTCCTCGACGGGGACCGGCTGTTGCCGCTCACGCGCAGGGTGTACGAGGACCGCGTCCCGGTCCTCGCGGTCGGCTCGAACGCCTGCCCGGCCCAACTCCGGCACAAGATGGCGCAGTCCGGGGTGTCGGGCGCGATCCCGATGGTCAAGACGCGGGTCTTCGGCCTCGGGGTCGGCGTCTCGGCCCATGTGAGTCTGATGGGGTACGTGTCCGCGTCGCCCTTCCACGCGCCGGGCGCCGTCGGCGAGTTGTTCCTCACGTGGCTGGACGAGGCGCAGCTCGCGGTGGTGGACGCGAGCGAGGGCGTTCCGGTGGCTGACGGGGCGTACGGCCGGGCGTGGCTGTCCGCCTCCGACGTGCGGATCGAGCTGGACTCCGGTGAGCTCCTGCCAGGTGCCCATGTGTACGTCAACCGCCGCGGAGTGCTCCACAGCGGCTCCGGATCACCTCGCTCGCACCCCGGCGAGCGCCCGCTGCTCGCCTCACTGCTCGCCGGGTCGGAGCGGCTGCGGGAGCTGTTCGGACAGACGCCGGAGGAGTTCTGTGCGCGGGCTCGCGGCGACGCCGCGCTCTGTGCGCGGGGCACGCAGTTGTTCGCCGCAGAGGGGCTCACCATGGCTTCGGGGCTTGAGAGATACGCGTAGAGGGTCCGTCGTCACCGTGCGGGCCGCATGTGGCTGGTCGCGCCCACGCGGCGGAGCCGCACGGTGTCACGGCCTCGCGCCCTTGAGAGCAGGGAGTTTCACTTCCCCGAGATGGTCAGATCGCCCCGCCTCGGCACGGCAAAACCCTCCAGGTCGGCCCTCGTCAGACCCGTCACCCGCGCCACCTCCGCGATGTCGAGGGCACCGCAGTCCAGGCCGCGCAGGAGGTAGCCGCTGAGGGCCTTGGCGGTGGCGGGCTCGTCCATGACGTCGCCGTCGGTGTGGTTGGCGTACCGGGAGAGGCGGGCGGCCGCCTGTTCGAAGCCCTCGCGGTAGAAGGCGAAGACGGCGGCGTAACGGGTCGGGATGTGGCCGGGGTGCATGTCCCAGCCCTGGTAGTAGGCGCGGGCCAGGGCGCGGCGGGTGAGGCCGTAGTGGAGGCGCCAGGCGTCGTGGACCTTCTCGGTGGGGCCGATCGGCAGCACGTTGGTGGAGCCGTCCGAGACGCGTACGCCGGTGCCGGCGGCCGCGACCTGCATGATCGCCTTGGCGTGGTCGGCGGCCGGATGGTCGCTGGCCTGATAGGCGGCGCTGACGCCGAGGCAGGCGCTGTAGTCGAAGGTGCCGTAGTGCAGTCCGGTGGCGCGGCCCTCGGCGGCCTGGATCATCCGGGCGACGGTCGCGGTGCCGTCGGTCGCGAGGATGGACTGGCTGGTCTCGATCTGGATCTCGAAGCCGATGCGGCCGGGCTCCAGACCGCGCGCCTTCTCGAACTCCTCCAGGAGCCGGACCATCGCGGTGACCTGCTCGGCGTACGTCACCTTCGGCAGCGTCAGCACGAGCCCCGCGGGCAGGCCTCCCGACTCCATCAGGCCCGTCAGGAAGATGTCGAGCGTGCGGATGCCCCGGTCTCGCACCGGCGCCTCCATGCACTTCATGCGGATGCCCATGTACGGGGCAGCCGTGCCGTTCTCGTACGCCTCGGCGATCAGACGGGCCGCGCGGGCCGCCGCCTCGTCCTCCTCGGCGTCCGGGCGCGGGCCGTAGCCGTCCTCGAAGTCGACCCGCAGGTCCTCGATGGGCTCGCGCTCCAGCTTGGCGCGTACGCGGTCGTACACGGGTTCGGCGAGGTCGTCGGTGAGGCCGAGGACGGCGGCGAAGGACGCCGCGTCGGGGGCGTGCTCGTCGAGGGCGGCGAGGGCCCGGTCGCCCCAGGAGCGGATGGTGTCGGCGGCGAACACATCGCCGGGGACGTACACGGTGTGGACGGGCTGCCGGGTGCCGGGGTCTCCGGGGTAGCGCCGCGCCAGTTCGGCGTCGACCGGGGCGAGGGAGGCGCTGATCTCCTCGCTGACGGCGCCCGCGAGGCTCGTCGCCACGTTCTCCTGCTGGCCCTGACCCATCCCACACCCTCCAGTTTTCCGCTCCACGGAATCAATAATCCGTAAGGCGAAGTTATCCATGGCCCTTCCCGATGGTCAACACCTGTCCACGGCATGGTCCGTCATGTGCGCTCCTGCCCCACGCCTTCTTTCGCGTCGCGGGCACACCCCTCATGCTGGCCCCGAGGGGAGGGGATCACACATGTCGAACACCCGCAGAGTGACGCGACGCATGGGTCTGCGGACGGTGGTGGCCGCCGCGGTCGTCGTACCCCTGCTCACCACGGCGTCCGCCTCCGCCAGCCGGCGCGGCGGCCACCGTCTGGAGGTCATGACGTTCAACCTGCGCTTCGCGAGCACCGCCGAGCCCAACAGCTGGGCCGTGCGCCGCCCGGTGATGCGCGAGTTGTTGCGCCGGGAGGCGCCCCACGTCATCGGCACCCAGGAGGGCATCTACCAGCAACTGCGTGACATCGAATCCGACCTCGGACCGCACTACGACTGGATCGGCACGGGCCGCGTGGGCGGCAGCCACGACGAGGCGGTGGCGATCTTCTTCGACACCCGTCGGCTGGCACCGGTCGAGCACGACAGCTTCTGGCTCTCCGACACCCCCGAACTGATCGGCTCGAACACCTGGGGCGCCGCCTTCCCCCGCATCGTCACCTGGGTCCGCTTCCGCGACCTGCGGGACGCACGGGAGTTCTATGTGCTCAACACCCATCTGGACCACGCGAGTCAGTACGCACGCATGCGTGCCGCGCGTCTGATTTCCGAACGCATCGCGCGCTTCGACCGCGCTCTGCCGGTCGTCGTGACCGGCGACTTCAATGCCGTCGCCCACCAGAACCCGGTGTACGAAGCGATGCTGGGTGCCGGGCTCGTCGACACCTGGGACGCGGCGGCCGAGCGCGGCACGCTCTACGGGACCTTCCACGGCTACCAGCCGTTGGCACCGGACGGCGACCGTATCGACTGGATCCTGGTGGGACCCGGGGTGACCGTGCACCGGGCGGCCGTCAGCACCTTCTCGGTGGACGGCCAGTTCCCGAGCGACCATCTGCCCGTGCAGGCCTGGCTGAGCCTGGCATGAGCGAGGCCCCCGTGACCGCGTCGGCGGTCACAGGGGCCTCGTACGGCCGGAGCCGGACTCGATCAGCCCTTGCGGGTCTTGATCTCCTCGGTGAGCTGCGGGACGACCTCGAAGAGGTCGCCGACCACGCCGTAGTCGACCAGGTCGAAGATGGGCGCCTCGGCGTCCTTGTTGATCGCCACGATCGTCTTCGACGTCTGCATACCGGCGCGGTGCTGGATCGCGCCCGAGATGCCGGAGGCGATGTACAGCTGCGGCGAGACGGACTTGCCGGTCTGGCCGACCTGGTTGGTGTGCGGGTACCAGCCGGCGTCCACCGCGGCACGCGAGGCACCCACGGCCGCGCCGAGGGAGTCGGCGAGCGCCTCGATGATCGAGAAGTTCTCGGCGCCGTTGACGCCACGGCCGCCGGAGACCACGATCGCGGCCTCGGTCAGCTCGGGGCGGCCGGTCGACTCGCGCGGGGTGCGCGCGGTGACCTTGGTGCCGGTGGCCTTCTCGGAGAAGGAGACCGCGAGGGCCTCGACGGCGCCCGCGGCCGGGGCGGCCTCCACGGCGGCCGAGTTCGGCTTGACCGTGATGACCGGGGTGCCCTTGGCGACACGGGACTTGGTGGTGAAGGAGGCGGCGAACGCGGACTGCGTGGCCACCGGACCCTCGTCACCGGCCTCCAGGTCGGTCGCGTCCGTGATGATGCCGGAGCCGATGCGGACCGCGAGGCGCGCCGCGATCTCCTTGCCCTCGGCGGAGGACGGCACGAGCACGGCGGCCGGGGAGACAGCCTCGTACGCGGCCTGGAGCGCGTCCACCTTCGGGACGACCAGGTAGTCGGCGTACTCGGCGGCGTCGTGCGTGAGGACCTTGACCGCACCGTGCTCGGCGAGCGCGGGGGCGGTGGCCTCGGCGCCGGAGCCGAGGGCGACGGCGACGGGCTCACCGATGCGGCGGGCCAGCGTCAGCAGCTCCAGGGTGGGCTTGCGGACGGCGCCGTCCACGTGGTCGACGTAGACGAGAACTTCAGCCATGGGACTTCTTCTCTCCTGCTTACGAAAGATGAGGGGCGGTCAGCGAGTGGAGGTTCAGCGAGCCTCGAACGGGCCTTTAGATGAACTTCTGGCCCGCGAGGAACTCGGCGAGCTGCTTGCCGCCCTCGCCCTCGTCCTTGACGATCGTGCCGGCCGTGCGCGCCGGGCGCTCGGTCGCGGAGTCGACCTTGGTCCAGGCGCCCTCGAGACCGACCTCGTCCGCCTCGATCTCCAGGTCCTCCAGATCCCAGGACTCCACCGGCTTCTTCTTGGCGGCCATGATGCCCTTGAAGGAGGGGTAGCGCGCCTCACCCGACTGGTCGGTCACCGACACGACCGCCGGGAGGGAGGCCTCCAGCTGCTCGGACGCGCTGTCACCGTCACGGCGGCCCTTGACGACGCCGTCCTCGACGGAGACCTCAGAGAGCAGGGTGACCTGCGGGACACCCAGGCGCTCCGCCAGCAGGGCGGGGACGATACCGGCGGTGCCGTCGGTCGACGCCATGCCGGAGATGACCAGGTCGTAGCCGGCCTTCTCGATCGCCTTCGCGAGCACCAGCGACGTACCGATCGCGTCGGTGCCGTGCAGGTCGTCGTCCTCGACGTGGATGGCCTTGTCCGCGCCCATGGAAAGCGCCTTGCGCAGCGCGTCCTTGGCGTCCTCGGGGCCGACGGTCAGCACGGTGATCTCGGCGTCGTCCGCTTCGTCGGCGATCTGCAGCGCCTGCTCCACCGCGTATTCGTCGAGCTCCGAAAGCAGACCGTCCACGTCGTCACGGTCCACGGTCAGGTCATCGGCGAAGTGCCGGTCGCCAGTGGCGTCGGGCACGTACTTCACAGTGACAACGATCCTCAAGCTCACGCCGGCTCTCCTACTGCATCGTCATTTCTGGGCTGCCTTCTTTCAGGCAGCATAGGCGCCTGAAGCGGCCGATCCCGGTCGGGGCGGCCCGCGCTCCGAACGAAATATTACTCGCCAGTACACCCAGTTCCTGCCCACTAAGCAAGCGCTTTGAACTGTGACCTTGGCAACGCTGCGTAACCGGCGAGTAGGACTCACCGGTAGGACCGGCGAGTAGCTTCAGTCGCGCAGGCCGTTGAAACGCCCCTGGTGGTACAGCAGCGGGCGGCCCACGCCCGACGGATCACCGAGGACGACCTCCGCCAGCACGATGCGATGATCCCCGGCCGGCACCCGCGCCGCGACCCGGCAGACCAGCCAGGCCAGTACGCCGTCGAGGACGGGAACACCTTCCGGGCCCTTGCGCCAACGGGTGGGCGCGCCGAAGCGGTCGGCGCCGCTGCGGGCGAAGGTGGCGGCGAGTTCCTGCTGGTGCTCGCCGAGTATGTGGATGCCGACGTGGTCGGACTCGGAGATCGCGGGCCAGCTGGAGGCGCCGACACCGATGCCGAAGGAGACGATCGGCGGCTCGGCGGAGACCGAGCTGAGCGAGGTGGCGGTGAAGCCCACGGGACCCGAGCCGCCCTGCGCCGTGATCACGGCGACACCGGCCGCGTGCTGCCGGAAGACGGAGCGCAGGAGGTCGGGTGAGGCGAGTTGCGCATCGGGAGAGGCGAGCCGAAAAGTGTCCAGGTCGGGCGTGGCCGTCATGGAGTCGTCCTTCTGCGAGTGGTGAAGAGCAGATCCGTCGGTGCTCAACAGGCCGGACAGCGCGCACTCGCGGTGCGGGCCAGGTCCACGTGGACGCGCTCGAAGAGAAGGAGTTCCAGGGGCATACGGTCAGGTTGACGATAGGTGGTGCGTGCAGTCAAGTACGTCCGGTCATCTGCGAGATGCCTCACCATGATCGCCACGGGTCAGACGGCCTCTCCCAGCGCCGCGATCACATCCGCCTTGCGCGGCTGTCCGGTGGCGCGCCGCACGATCCGTCCGTCGGCGTCGAGGACGAGCACGGTCGGGGTCTTGAGGATCTCGAGTTCCCGGACGAGTTCGAGTCGGTCCTCGGCGTCGATCTCCACGTGGTGCACGCCCGGGACCATTCCGGCCACCTCGGTGAGCACCCGCCGGGTCGCCCGGCACGGAGCGCAGAACGCACTGGAGAACTGGACGAGCGTGGCCCGTTCACCGAGCCCCTCCCCCAACTCCGCCGCGCCGAGCCGCTTTCCACCGTCACGCCCGCGCACTCTCACCCTCCCGTTCCGCCGCCGATGCAGCACTCCGAACACGCTTGCCGCCGCGAGCACCACCACGCACACCACAAGTCCGGTCATCTCCAGCACAAGCATTCACGAGACCGCAAAGATTCCCGGGTCCCTGGACCGCCCTTCATACGGAATGCTTGATTCATGGACATTGACGCAAGAGGGCCGCGGTTCGGTGCGGCCGTGACGACTGTCGTACTGGCGGCCGTTCTGATCAGCGGCAGCACCTGGCTGTTGGCCTGGCAGGTACTGGCGTTCGCACTGGGTGCCTCGGGTGGCGTGGCGCGCTCTCCCTACGGCTGGCTGTTCCGGCAGGCCGTTCGCCCCCGACTCGGGCCGCCCGCACAGTTCGAGTCGCCGCAGCCGCCGCAGTTCGCGCAGGCCGTCGGGCTCGTGTTCGCCGTGGTGGGGCTGATCGGTTTCACGGCGGGGCCCGACTGGCTGGGGTTCGCCGCGACCGGCTGCGCGCTGGCGGCCGCGTTCCTCAACGCGGCATTCGGGTACTGCCTCGGCTGTGAGACGTACCTGCTCCTACGTCGAGTGACGGTACGCACCCAGTGACGGTGAGTTAGAACTCCGAGGTCGATCAGGGGACACGTGACGAGGATCTCGCCGCATCGCGGCACTGGGACTGGCCACTCGTGCGTTCTTGGGGCACGATCTGCGCAATGCCGTAAACCTACGGCTGCGTAACTTTCCCGCCGGGAGACCCCTTCCCGAGCAGAGAGAAAGGGTCCACCCCGTCCATGGCAGAGCTTGTCTACCGTCCCGTCGTCGGTCTCGCCCAAGTGTTGTTCAAGGCCTGGGACCTCAAGATCGACTGCAAGGGATCGGAGAACATTCCGCGCTCGGGCGGCGCCGTGCTGGTCAGCAACCACATCAGCTATCTGGACTTCATCTTCGACGGTCTGGCCGCCCTGCCGCAGAAGCGCCTGGTGCGTTTCATGGCGAAAGAGTCGGTCTTCCGGCACAAGATCTCCGGTCCGCTGATGCGGGGCATGAAGCACATCCCGGTGGACCGCAAGCAGGGCGAGACGGCGTATCAGCACGCGCTGGATTCACTGCGGTCCGGCGAGATCGTCGGCGTCTTCCCCGAAGCGACCATCTCCCAGTCCTTCACCCTGAAGAGTTTCAAGTCGGGTGCCGCGCGCATGGCCCAGGAAGCCGGCGTACCGCTGATCCCGATGGCCCTGTGGGGCACCCAGCGACTGTGGACCAAGGGCCACCCGCGCAACTTCAAGCGCAGCCACACCCCGATCACCATCCGGGTCGGCGAGCCGGTAGAGGCGCCGCAGGACCAGTACGCGGGCGCCATCACCCGGCGGCTGCGCGAGCGCGCACAGGAGCTCCTGGAGGCCGCGCAGCGCTCCTATCCGGTCCGCCCCAAGGGCCCGGACGACACCTGGTGGATGCCCGCACACCTCGGCGGCACGGCGCCGACCCCCGAAGAGGTGAAGGCGGCCGAGGCCCGCTGAATCGTCACGCCGGGGTGTGGACGGTGGTCCGCGCCCCGGGGTTGAAGTCCTCCAGGAGTGCGGCGAGTTCGGCCCCGTCGCACCGCACCGTCCCGCCCGCGTCCGGGTGATGGGCGGCCGGTCTCAGCTTGTCTTTTATCCTCTGCCCCTGTCGTACGGCGGTGACGGTTGGTTCCAGACGTCATCACACCTGCTGATGATCTGACGGAGCTCGCGGGCAGTTCGAGGCGACATGGCCTGCGTCACGGCGTCGAGGAGAGCACGCGCTTCAAGGGGATTGCCGCAGCAGAACCAGTGCACGTTGCCCCACTCGTAGTCGTGCCACAGCTCGCGCTCGGGACGACGGACGTAGTCCTTCCACAAGCGCACGGCTGCGCTGACGTCGCCTGGCTGCAGATAATTCCGAGTGCACTCGAGACGGTAGATCTCTGACAGTGCACGCGAAGACAGGCCGTCGATGACGGGGTTTGCGTCTGGTGTCCGGTGGCGGCGGGAGATGCCGGCCCGGATGTGTCCTGGCCGTCTACGCGGCATGGACCTTTCGGTTCGTCGTCATGCCGAACATGGTGCCATGACTCCGAACGACACCTCGAACGGGTTCGCTCGTCCGGGGATTCGCCAGGCAAGCGGACGGCCCTCGCATGAACCTGCGTTCCGCCACGGAATCAGTTTCATACGAAGGCCGCAGAGGTGAGTGTGCTGGACCACCATGCCCGGCGGGACGCGTTCGACTTCACGTCACACTTCCGGGAGGACCTGCACGCGTGCCTGACCCGACGCGGTGACACCCCGTTCGAGATCACCGACGCGATGCTGTGCGAGAACGGGCCGGTGACCTCGCCGGTGAACCTGACGTTGCTGGCCGAGCACCGCCGTGGTCACGGTGCGTTGTATGACGCGCTGAACTGCGGCCGCATCGACGCGAACGCGCTTCGCCACGCCCTGACGGTGCTGCCGCAGCCCAAGGCGGCCGACGACCGCATCGTCCTCGCGGTCGACGTCACCAACTGGCTGCGCCCGGACGCTCCGTGCAGCCCGGAGCGGCTGTTCTGCCACGTCTACGGACGCAGTGGACGCTCCAGTGACCAGTTCGTTCCCGGCTGGCCGTACTCGTTCGTCGCCGCACTGGAAACCGGCCGCACCTCCTGGTGCCAGTTGCGGGACGCGGTCCGCCTCGGCCCTGATGACGATGTCGCCGAGGTCACCGCTGCCCAGGTCCGCCGGGTGGTGACTGACCTGATCGAGGGCGGCCAGTGGGAGTCGGGGGATCCGGACGTCCTGATCGTCTTCGACGCCGGCTACGACGCCCCGCGCATGGCCTGCCTCCTGGCCGGGCTGCCCGTCGAGGTCCTCGGACGGATGCGCTCGGACCGGGTCATGCGACGGTCGGCACCCTCGCCCAAGGAGTACGCCCTTTGCTATCCCCAGGGCGGCCGACCTCCGAAGCACGGCAAAGAGTTCCGCTTCGCCAAGCCCGAGACCTGGGGCACCCTCAACGCGGAGACCGTGCAGGTCACCGACCGGTACGGCACCGCCCATGCGATGGCCTGGGACCGCATCCACCCCCGGCTCACCACCCGCTCAGCCTGGATCGACCACACCGGCGAACTCCCGCTGATCGAGGGCACATTGATCCGTCTGGAGGTCGCCCACCTGCCCGGCGGCCAGGACCCGCTGCCGCTATGGCTGTGGTCCTCAAAGACCGGCATGACCAGCAGCGACGTCGACCTGCACTGGCAGGCATTCCTCCGCCGCTTCGACTTGGAACACACCTTCCGCATGATCAAACAGACCCTCGGCTGGACCCGCCCGAAGCTTCGCACGCCCGAGGCCGCGGACCGCTGGACGTGGCTCGTGATCGCGACGTGATCGCGGCCCATACCCAGCTCAGGCTCACTCGCGAGGCCGCCGCCGATCTCCGGCGTCCCTGGGAAAAACCGGCCGAGCCTGACCGCCTGACCCCGGCGCGGGTCCGGCGGGGGTTTCGGAACCTCCGCCCGCACCTGCACTGCCCAGCCCGTGCACCGAAACCCTCAACACCCGGACCAGGCAGCCCACCTGGCTCGAAGAACCGTCACCCAGCTGCCCGCCACGACGCGGGCAAAACAACCAGACGACCCGAGACCATCGCCGAACACAACCGCCTCAAACCTCGCAAAGGTTAAATAACAAGCTTAGAAGCTGTGTCAGAACCGGTGATCCGTGGCGCGGCGTGACGGGCGCCGATGGTACCGGGCCACCGCCAGCCGCCTACGGGGCGTTTTCTGGACGCCATCCTCTACGTGAACCGGAACGGGATCTCCTGGCGTCACCTCTTGCTCGACTACCCGCAACGGCTGCCGACGTAGTAGGTTATAGGTCGACCACTAACGTAGGAGTGAAGATGACAGTCAAGGAAGACGACGCCAACCGCCGCGCCGCTGCCCAGCACGCCCTGGCCGAGCACCTGCGTCTTACCGCCGCAGGACGCGTCGATGAATGGGTGGAGCTGTTCGCCCCGGACGCGGTGCTCGAGTTCCCGTACGCGCCGGCCGGTGTGCCCCAGCGGGTGTCGGGGCGAGAGGCGCTGGTCGCACACATGAGCAACTTTCCCGAGACCTTTGACGTGGAGTTCGTCGACCTGGTGTTCCACAACACGGTCGATCCGAGTCTGGTGATCGCCGAATTCCGCTCGAAGGGCACTGCGCTGCCGACCGGCAAGCCGTACGAGCAGACGTGCATCTCCGTCGTCCGGACCGATGACGACGCGCGCATCACCCACTACCTGGACTACTGGAACCCGCTGGTGGCGATCGAGGCGCTCACGCCCAACGACGTGCCGTCCGACTCTGACCTCAGCGTGACGTTTGGAGGCTGAGGGGAGCCGTGTTTGACTGACGCCCATGCCTGCCGCCGGTACCAGCACGAAGAGCGACGAACGACGTCGGACCATCATGGCCGCCGCGGTCGACTGCTTCGCGCAAAAAGGTTTCTACGGTACGACGACGCACGAGATCGCCGAGTGGGTCGGCATCTCTCAGCCGTATCTCTATCGCCTGTACCCGAACAAGGAAGCGCTGTTCGCGGCGGTGGTCGACCACGTGTCCGTCGTCATGACCGACACGCTGGTCGCTCACTCGCCGGCGTCGGGCGGGGCAGGGTTGGCGCCCGACGCGGCGTTGGATGCCGCACGCGGCGCATACGCCGCGCTCGTCGCGGACCGGAACATCCTGCGTTTCCTCATGCACGCGAACTGTGCCGCCGGCGAGCCGCTGGTGGCGCAGGCCGTGCGCCGGTGCTACGCCAAGCAGGTTGACACCGTCCGGCAGCTGCTGGGCGACGACGACGCCGTGCGGCGCTGGTTCGGCGCCGGAATGCTCGACAACGTGGTCGCCGTGCTGGGTCTGGCCGACATCGATGAGCCGTGGGCGCACGTCCTCACCGCTCGATGACCCGCCACCGGGGGATATGCCCGCGCCGATTGACCCGGCGGTTACAGGAGTGGGACGGCAGCCTGCCAGCCGCGCGAGTGCCGTGCCCGGACCGCTCCACGCTGCTGCCAGCGAGCGAAAGGTAATCCGAGGTCAGCGCAAGGTGGTGGGAGCCAGCCGGATCGTCTGTGGTTGCTGCATCCGGATGCGTATGGGCTTGGGCTTGCCGGCCGCTTTCACCGGCTCGACAGGGTGCGGTGACGTACGGGGTGGTCGGGGAGGGCGGGTGAGGCGGCGGACCATGAGGGTGATGAGGGTCCAGATGATGTGGGCCTCGCTGCGGGAGATGAGCCGCTCGTAGTCGCGCACGTTTCTGCGGGCTCTCATGATCCACGAGATGGCCCGTTCGACTCGCCACCGTTTGGCGAGGACGGCGAAGCCGTCCTGGTCCTTGCGGCGGGGCACCGTCTTGAGGGTGATGCCGAGGAAGGTGTGGGACCAGTCGACGAGGGTTCCGCTGCAGGCGGAGTCCGCCCAGGCGACGGCGAGTTCGGGATGCGTCAGGCGCAGGCGGAACAGCTGGTCGCGGTCGGGGATGCTGTCGTGCGGTGAGGCCTTGGTGACCATGACGGCCAGAGCCATGCCACGCATGTCGACGGCCAGGTGCCGTTTCCGCCCGTTGATCAGCTTCCCGCCGTCGAAGCCGCGGGTGTCCAGGCCCACGGTCTCGGCGCCCTTGACGGACTGGGAGTCCAGGATCACCGCGACGGTGCGGGGATTGAGACCGTCGTGAACACGGACCATCTGGTGCAGCTCGGCAAGGCCAAGGAGAAGCTCGTTACCCTCGACCGCACTCTGGAACGCAGCCGCAGCACCGGCCAGGGCGGTCCCAGCGACCTCGGCATGCCCGTCATCACCAAGCCGTCCGGCTGGTGGAGGCGCAGCTGGAGCGTGAGTCGCCGGGGCAGCTGCTGGTGACACATGTCGAGGAGCACGAACTGGCGTGGGTTGTCTCCTACCAGTCCGCGGAGTACGTGCGGACGGGAGACCCCTCTCAGCTGCTGGTGGGCAATGGCCCATTTCTCGTTGATCGCGTTGATGGCGGGCTGCACTCCATCGGTGTGGTGTCCGCGCACACGGGCGCATGGGAAGAGGACTACCGGACCCGCATCCGGAAGACGGCCACACGAACGACGGTGGACGACCTCCACGACGAGATTCGCCAGACAACAGCAACTCGCGGGCGGATCTTCGCTCTGCACGTCCTGCGGCAGAAGGTTCCGGTGCTTGCTCACGCGGAGGTCATTGAATACGTCAGTGCTCTGCAGAGCGGCTCAGCACCGGCCCATCTCGTGGCTATCTCCACCAAGGCCCTCGTCCCCGAACTCGACCCCGTCCTCAGCGTCCACACCATCCAGCCAGGACAACACGCAGGCTGAGCTCAAGCCACCAGCCGGTAGTCCGGATAATCGTCGGCCATCGCCTTCGAGGCGACCGCGGGCCGGCGCAAGAAGTCCGTCGTCACCTTCGCGGCGACCTGGTCGTCGGCGGCCAGGTCGTGGATCGCGTCCACCTTCTCCTGGACGCTCTCGGGGGTGTCGACCTTCCAGCCCACGATCCGCTTCGCGCTGTCGTGCGTCCACCGCGCCGGACCCCCGCGCGGGTGGGCCGGAGGACTGGCGACCGCCTCGAACCGCTCCTCCTCGTCCGGGATCGACGCGAGGATCTTGTGGATGGTGTGCGAGACGTCCGCGCGGCGGTGCTCCTTGGGCCAGCGCGAGGCCACCCACCGGTAGTCCCGCACCGTAGTGTAGGCGAGGCCGACGTCCTCGGCGAACATCCGCAGCGCCTCACTGACGGTGAACAACTCCTCGCTCCCCGGCGGGTTCACCCCGCCGTGGGCGCGCATAGGCTCGATCTCCCCCGGCCGCGTTCCCAGCCGCCACTGGACGGAACTCATCTCCGCGACCCAGTCCCGGCCCAGCTTCACCAGCTCGTCGTAGCGCTGCCGGGTCACACTGCCGACTATCCCGGCCATCCGGACACCACCCCCACGAGCCCCCAGGGACGACACCCGACCCGTGCCGTCAACTTGCCCTGGAAACCCTCCACTTCGCACCATCCGACCGCCTCGCCCCCGGCGGGAAGAGCGTACGGACCCGGCGCCCGAAGACCTCCCGCAGCCCGGCGGCGTGCGGGCTCACACCTCGTCCGCCTGCGCGCGCCGCGTATGCCAGGCCCGTTTGCGGCAGACGGAAGAGCAGTAGACCGCCGAAACCAGGCGGTCGACCCCGACCGTCCACTCGGCCCCGCACTGCGGGCACTCGGCCCTCACGCCGGCCGTCACCGCCTCGGTCCGCGCCCTCGTCCGCCGCGTCCCACGCCAGTTCCTCGACCGGCAGGCCGACGAACAGAACACCGCCGTCGCCTTCGCCGACGGCATCAACGGGCCACCACACCCCCGGCACAACCTCGGCCCGCCCTCATCGTTTGCGGCGACGGCCAAACGCAGCCGGGGCACCTTGTCCCTGCCCATAGGAGCACCGTACGGCGGCCGACCCCATCCGCCCAGCCGTTGTCTATGGCCGGGTGGCCATAGACAACGAGGCGCTGACCTGTGCAAACAGACTACTCAGCCTGTCATGAAGGACCAGGCACGGGCACTGAGGGCCAGGAGAAATGTCCCCATCGCGACTTCCGGCATGTTGCCTTCCCTCTCGGTGTCGCGTCGGCTCAGCTCACGGGAAAGTCCGCGGCGTGGTCCGCAGCCCACACATCGAACCCCAAAGCCGGGCGGCCCAGGATCCCTTCGACGGTGTCCGTCGCGGGCGAGTTCCCTGCAGCGGCATCATCGAGAAACAGCAAGACGGCTTCCGCCTCGACCGGTGGCATGAACCGAGCAAACTGCGCCAGGGCAGCCTCGCGAGTAAGCCTGTCGACCGCTATGTCCCGGCCGGTGGCGTCGGCGATGGCGTGGGCCTGGTCGCGCTGGGAGATTCGGGCCGGGCCGGTCAGGAGACCGGTGGTGTCGTCGTTGCCGAGCAGCGCTGCGACGGCAACCGCGGCGATGTCGCGTTCGTGGACCGGCGCGGTCAGCGCCTCCGGCTGATACAGCGGCAGTCGTCCCGAAGTCTTGATCGGATATGCCCACCCGAGCGCGTTCGTCGCGAGCACCAGGGGCCGGATCGGCACCACCATCAGATCCGGTGCCGCCCGAAACGCCTCCTCCACCTCCCGGTGCTCTTCGGTTATCGCGTTCCCGCGCGACGAGGGGTGGATCACACTGCCGGACGACATCAAAACGATCCGCTCAACACCAGCGGTACGGGCAGCGGCGATCACACCGTGCACGCCCTCGTGGTGGGCGTACAGGAACACCTGTCCGGCTCCGTCGAATGCGGGCAGGAGACTCTTCGGGTCGGTCAGATCCGCAGCGAACACCTCAACGCCGGCGGGGAACTGCCCCGGCTCCGGACGTCGCGCCGATGCACGGACCGGACTCTGCCGGTCGAGCAGCTCAGCAAGGACACGCCGACCCACGCTGCCTCGAGCACCCATGACCAGGGTGGGCTTAAGGGATACGGTTGCCATGACGGACTCCAATGCGCGTAGAAACTACGCGCCAACCGAGCCACCCCATGGCAACGGGGCGTTCCGACGCATCACCCCATCAGTGTCAACCTACCGCAGAGCGCCCCGAGTGCAGCACCACGGCCTGGTGCAGCGAGGTTTTTCCAACCTGGTTGCGTGGCACGTCGGTTGGCTGAAGACCGCGTCAAGAAAAAGGTGAAGCTCCTGGTAGATGGGTTGTCGACCAAGATCAACCTGTCCGCCCGGAGCTTCATGTGCTTGTCTACCCATCGGGGATCGACCTGTCCGACTCGACCCTGCGCTACCTGTCCGACCTGCTGAGAGCCCGGCGTCGTGAGCGCGGCACGCGCTGGCGCCGCCTGACCGCGGACCGACAGGCTCTGCTCGCGCTGGCACATCTGCGCTGCGGGCACACGTACGCCCAGCTCGCGGCCGGCTTCGGGATCGGGCCGGCCACCGTTTACCGGTACATCTCCGAGGCGGTTGAGGTCCTGGCCGCCCTCGCCCCCACCCTCCCGCAGGCCATGACCGCCGCCGCCAACAAGGCATTCGTAATCCTGGACGGCACCCTGCTGCACATCGACCGCATTGCCATCGACCGCCCCTATTATTCCGGCAAGCACAAGCGCCACGGCATGAACGTCCAGGTCATCGCCGACGCGTTCGGACGGCTGCTCTGGGCCTCACCTGCCCTGCCAGGTGCCGTCCACGACATCAAGGCCGCCCGCACCCACGGCATCATCGAAGCACTCACCCGAGCCGGCGTCCGGACGTGGGCAGACAAGGGATATCAGGGAGCCCGGGGGACGATCGGGGTGCCTTACCGCGGCTGCTGGAGCACCCTCCCAGCAGGGAAGCGGGCGGTGAACTCCTCCCACGCCAGGATCCGAGCCGTCGGAGAGCAGGCCAACGCCACCCTGAAGAGTTGGCGGCTCCTGTGCAAACTCCGTTGCAGCACCACCCGCATCACCGACATCGTCAAGGCCGTCCTGGCCTTGCACCTCGCCACGACAGCCTGAGATCGCTGCGGCTGGAGGCATGGACAAGGACAGTGCCACCATCGACGACAGCAAGGGAGATTGCTCACCGTGACAGACGTCAGAGTCACCTACGACAAGACTGTCAACGCAGCGTACGTATACCTCACCGAACCGCAGGCCTGCGTGACGTCCGCGCGCATGTATCCCTGCGATCCAGTGGACGTCGACGGCATGATCAACCTCGACTTCGACGAGCAGGGCCGCCTCATCGGCATCGAGGTGTTGGCGGCCAGTTCAAAACTGCCCGAGTACCTGCTCCAGTCCGCGGAGCGACTTGACACCGAAGGTGCGTGACCAGCCGAGTACCACGCTCGCGGCGAACAGGTTGGAAAAGGCTCACTGCCCACCTTGTCCGCGCCGTTGATCTCTTCAGGCATGGCATCCACCACCCACCGCGGGCCCGGGGCGCGACCCCTCGGCCGCGGCGAGACCTGTCCCGCTCAAGCCCGAGAGCCAGACCGTAAATACGACGATCACAACGTGCGACCGCAATTGACCGGGTTCTGACCGGAGTCGGGATCCGGATGCGCTCGCGATGCGGTCACCGTGACCGTTCGCCGAACACTTCCTTCCGGACCCGCCAGGCCCTCGTCACACACCGCCGCGAGCAGTGGACCGCGCTCGAACGGCGGTCCACCCCGGCCCTACCAGTACGACGGCCATGGAAACTACGGGGCCTTCGTGCGGCACCGGTTCGAGTTCAAGGTCTGAGCAGCCCAGTCACAACTCTGCCCGGCCAGCGACGCCCGACGCAGCCACGGCCCACGTGGCCCTCGCCATCGGCATACCCGAGGGACCCCCTGCCACAGAGGCCGCGAAGCACACGGTCGAGCCGCTCGTCGTCGAACACCCCGTTGGTCATGAGGGCGAGCAGGCCGACGTCGGCGGCAACGAGACTGTTCCGCGGCAGCCCATGCCCGATGCCCCGTTCACCGCGTAGGTGGCCGGAGCCCGAACCGGCAGGACTGCGATCACACGGTACGACCGACTCGACCAGTGTCGCCGCCAGCGCGGGGCCAGCTCGGTCTCAGCGCAGCCTCCCCACCGCGATCTCCTGATCCACCAGACGCACCCACCTCAGCCGTTGCCGTTCGGGGAACTGCCACGGCGACCGTTCCCCGAACATTTGGGGCAAAGCCACCATTTCTGGCTGACGCGCCTCCACCTGCTGATCCAGGGTTCAGGAACAGGCACTCAGAGTGCGCTGGGCAGCGTCTTCCAGAGGTACGGCCGGTCGGGGGCGGCCTTGAGGGCGCTCAGCACGACCGGGTGCGGTTCGGCGTACAGGACCGGATGGTCGAGCTCATCGAACTCGGGGTCGGGCGTGAAGGCCAGCCGCTCGCCGTCCAGGGAGAACTGGGCGTCCACACCCGGCTTGTTGCCGCGGGGGTCCTGCCGGTGCCAGGCGCCGTTGAACCGCACGGCGACGAGCCCGTGCACCTCGTCGAACTTCTGGTAGCAGAACGCCGTCGGGATGTCCTCGGCCCGCAGCAGCGCGGCCAGGGCGTGGGCCTTCGCGTAGCAGATGCCGGTACGCCGCTCCAGCACGTCGGAGGCACGCCAGGTGACCCGGAGATCGCCGGAGTCCTGCGAGTGCGGGATGGTGTCGCGCACGAATTCGAAGGCCGCCCGCGCATAGGCATACGAGTCGGCGGCCTCCTTGGCCAGCCGCGCGGCCGTCTCCCGTACGAGCGGATGGTGATGGTCGATGACCTCGTCGGCGGCCAAGTAGGCGGACAGGTCGGCGGTGTTCTGGATCAGCTCCATGCCCGGAGAGCATAGGAATGCGATCACCCGAGAGTCAATGACTTTTCAGGTGACCGCATATCTATGCAGGAGCTGCGCTCGGGCTACACGTGAGCCATCTCTTCCTTGAGCGCCGCCACGAACCCGTCGACGTCGTCCTCGGTCGTGTCGAAGGAGCACATCCAGCGGACGTCGCCCGCCGCCTCGTCCCAGAAGTAGAAGCGGTAGCGCTTCTGGAGCCGCTCGCTCACGTCGTGCGGCAGACGCGCGAAGACGGCATTGGCCTGGACCGGGTGGAGGATCTCCACGCCGTGCACCGCACGCACGCCCTCGGCCAGCCGCTGGGCCATCTGGTTGGAGTGGCGGGCGTTGCGCAGCCACAGGTCCTTGGCGAGCAGCGCCTCCAACTGCACGGAGACGAAGCGCATCTTGGAGGCGAGCTGCATGGACAGCTTGCGCAGGTGCTTCATGTGACTGACCGCGTCCTGGTTGAGGACGACGACGGCCTCGCCGTACAGCGCGCCGTTCTTCGTCCCGCCGAGACTCAGCAGGTCGACGCCGACCGCGTTGGTGAACGTCCGCATGGGGACGTCCAGGGAGGCGGCCGCGTTGGCTATCCGGGACCCGTCCAGGTGCACCTTCATGCCGTGCGCGTGGGCGTGGTCGCAGATCGCCCGGATCTCGTCGGGCGTGTAGAGGGTGCCCAGTTCGGTGCTCTGGGTGATCGAGACGACCTGCGGCATCGCACGGTGCTCGTCGTCCCAGCCGTAGGCCTGACGGTCGATCAGCTCGGGGGTGAGCTTGCCGTCGGGCGTGGGCACGGTGAGCAGCTTGAGGCCGCCCATGCGCTCGGGGGCGCCGCCCTCGTCGACGTTGATGTGCGCGCTCTCCGCGCAGATCACCGCGCCCCAGCGGTCGGTGACCGCCTGGAGCGCGACCACGTTCGCGCCGGTCCCGTTGAAGACCGGGAAGGCCTCGGCGGTGGCGCCGAAGTGGCTGCGGATGATCTGCTGGAGGTTCGCCGTGTAGTCGTCCTCGCCGTACGCGACCTGGTGCCCGCCGTTGGCCAGGGCCACGGCGGCGAGCACCTCGGGGTGGGCCCCCGCGTAGTTGTCGCTGGCGAAGCCGCGGACGGCCGGGTCGTGGTGACGCCGGGCGTCGGTCTTCGGAGGGTTCACGGCTTCTCGGTCAGCCACAGACGGTTTCCGTTCACTTCACCGGCGGGCCGTGTCCAGACGTCGGCGATGGCCTCGGCCAGATCCTCGACGTCCGTGAAGCCCGCGAACTTCGCGTTCGGGCGCTCGGCGCGCATCGCGTCGTGCACCAGTGCCTTGACCACCAGGATGGCAGCCGCGGAAGTGGGGCCCTGCTCGCCCCCCGCCTTGCGGAAGTAGTCGGCCATGGCCAGCGTCCACGCCTCGGCGGCGGCCTTGGCGGCGGAGTAGGCGGCGTTGCCCGCGGTGGGCTTGCTCGCGCCCGCGGCGCTGATCAGGAGGTAGCGGCCACGGTCGCTTCGCTGCAAGGCCTCGTGGAACGCGAGGGACGTGTTCTGCACCGTGCGGATGAGCAGCAGCTCCAGGAAGTCCCAGTCGTCGAGGCTCGTCCTGGTGAAGGTCTCGCTGCCCCGCCAGCCACCGACCAGGTGGACCAGGCCGTCGACGTGGCCGAAGTCCTTCTCGATGCGGACGGCCCAGTCGCGGGTCGATTCGAGATCGAGCAGGTCGACCGTGTCGCCCACGACGGTGGCGCCGCCGTGCCCGTAGCGGGCGGCGTCCACGGCCTCCGCGAGCCGCTCGGGATCGTTGTCCGATCCGATGACGGTCGCGCCCGCGTCGGCGAGCCGGGCCAGCGTCGCGCGCCCGGCGGGTCCACCCGCTCCGGCGACCGCGATCACCGCGCCGCTGAGAGGTCCGTTGCCGTTTCCGTGTGACATCGCCTTCGCCTCCTGAACATCCCCGGTACGAGCGCTCACGCGGCGGCCCGCTCGGCGCTCGTCGCGGTGATGCCCTTGGTGGAGGCGATCACGTTCTTCAGTTTCTTGGAGAGCGCCTCATAGAACATGCTCAGCGGAAACTCGTCCGGAAGCACGTCGTCGACGAGCTTACGGGGCGGCTGGGTCAGATCGAGGGCGTCCGGGCCCTTGGCCCAGCGGGAGCCGGGGTGCGGGGCGAGATAGGTGGAGACGAGCTCGTACGCCTTGAACCAGTGGACGAGCTTGGGACGGTCGATGCCGGCCCGGTAGAGCTCCTCGATCTCGGCGCACAGCTCGTTGGTGATCTGCGGGGCACGCTGCCAGTCGATCTGCAGCTTGTTGTCGGTCCAGCGCACGACGTCGTGCTGGTGCAGATAGGCGAAGAGGAGCTGGCCGCCGAGACCGTCGTAGTTGCGGACGCGGTCGCCGGTGACCGGGAAGCGGAACATCCGGTCGAAGAGCACCGCGTACTGCACGTCACGGCCGTGCTGGTGGCCCTCGGCCTCCAGCTTCACGGCCTCCTTGAAGGCGGTGAGGTCGCAGCGCAGCTCTTCGAGGCCGTACATCCAGAACGGCTGCCGCTGCTTGATCATGAAGGGGTCGAACGGCAGGTCACCGTGGCTGTGGGTGCGGTCGTGGACCATGTCCCACAGCACGAAGGCCTGCTCGCAGCGCTCCTGGTCCTGCACCATCGCGGCGATGTCCTCGGGCAGCTGAAGGCCCAGGACGTCCACGGCGGCGTCGGTGACGGCGCGGAAGCGGGCGGCCTCGCGGTCGCAGAAGATGCCACCCCAGGAGAAACGTTCCGGCGCCTCACGCACGGCGATCGTCTCCGGGAAGAGGACGGCCGAGTTGGTGTCGTAGCCCGCCGTGAAGTCCTCGAAGGTGATGCCGCAGAACAGCGGATTGTCGTAGCGGGTGCGCTCCAGCTCCGCCAGCCACTCCGGCCAGACCATGCGCAGCACGACCGCCTCGAAGTTGCGGTCCGGGTTGCCGTTCTGCGTGTACATCGGGAAGACGACCAGGTGCTGGAGGCCGTCCTCGCGGTGCGCGGCGGGCTGGAAGGCCAGCAGGGAGTCCAGGAAGTCCGGCACCTGGAAGCCACCGTCGGCCCAGCGGCGCAGATCCTTCACGAGCGCCTCGTGGTACTCGGCGTCGTGCGGCAGCAGCGGGGCGAGCTGCTCGATGGCATCGACGGCACGGCGTACGGCCAGATCGGCGTCGGCCGTGTCCGGGGCGCCCTCGGCTTCGAAGTCGATCGACCCGTCCTTGGACTGCCAGGGCCGGATCTGCTCCACGGCATCCTTGAGCACAGGCCAAGCCGGGTGCTCCACCACCCTGCCCACGGGAGGAACCCGCTCCTCCACACCCACTGGCACAAGAATTTCCGTCATCTCTCACCCTCCACGGGAGAACCTCGCGTATGCACACCGTATGTAAATGAGGTTCCTTCCCGCAAGGGGAGACTCGACAGATTATCCTGCACCACCCTGTCTTCACCGCTCTTTTTCCTGCCGGATACCGTGAAGGCGACTACTTCCCCTATACGGCGCCGCGCACACGGGCATCCGCGGGAAGGGCCGGGAAGTGGCAGGAGCAACGGCTCCGGGGCGCTCGGGGTCAACCGCCGAAAGACTCGCCCACGCCCGGGTGACGCGCGCCGGCGGCAACGGCCCGCCTCCCCATGCGGCAGACACGCCCTGCCTGGCGTACGAGCGGGTACATCGCGCGGCGGGACGATTAGGCTGCGGCCTTGCCGCGTGGGTGCCGCCGAAACCACGCGCGAGCCGAGCCGCCGTCGACGGAAGCGAGTCGAATCTTGAACTTCCTCACCATCGGTCATCGCGGAGTGATGGGTGTCGAACCCGAGAACACCCTCCGTTCCTTCATCGCCGCCCAGCACGCGGGCCTCGACCTGATCGAACTCGATCTGCATCTGAGCAAGGACGGCGCGCTGGTCGTCATGCATGACGCGGACGTGGACCGTACGACCGACGGCTCGGGGCCGATCGCCGAGATGACCCTCGCCGAGCTGCGCGCCCTGGACGCCGGGCACGGTGAGCGCGTGCCCGTCTTCGAAGAGGTCCTGGACGCCGTCAGGGCGCCGCTGCAGGCCGAGATCAAGGACACGGCGGCGGCACGGGCGCTCGCCGAGGTGATGCACCGGCGCGATCTGGTGGGGCGGGTCGAGGTGTCGTCGTTCCACGACGAGGCGATCGCCGAGATCACACGGCTCGTGCCGGGCGTCCGCACGGCGCTCATCGCGAGCCGCTACGGCGTCGATGTCGTGGACCGCGCCGTGGAGGCCGGCGCCGCCACCGTCTGCCTCAACATCCGCCGGCTGACCCTGGAGGTCGTCGAGCACGCCCGTAAGGCCGATCTCAGGATCATCGGCTGGGTGGTGAACACCCAGGACCACCTGCGGCTGGTGCGCGCCCTGGAGCTGGACGGCGCGACCACCGACTACCCCCAGATCAAACGCACCGGCCGCTTCACGGCCTGAGGATCACTTCGGCGGTTACGCCAGGGGCTTGACCAGCAGCTCGAACTGCAGGTCGGCGCGCTGCGGAATGCCGAAGCGCTCGTCGCCGTACGGGAAGGGCGTCATCTGTCCCGTACGGCGGTAGCCGCGCCGCTCGTACCAGGCGATGAGGTCCTCGCGCGCGGAGATCACGGTCATGTGCATCTCCGTGACCCCCCAGGTCTCGTGGGCGTGCCGTTCCGCCTCGGCGATGATGACCTTGCCGAGGCCGCCGCCCTGGAGGGCGGGGCTGACCGCGAACATGCCGAAGTAGGCGTGGTCGCCACGGTGTTCGAGTTGGCAGCAGGCGACGACGACGCCGTCCCGCTCCACGGTCAGCAGGCGGCTGTCCGGCGACTTGATGACGGCGCGCACGCCCTCCGGGTCGGTCCGCTGACCTTCGAGGATGTCCGCCTCGGTGGTCCAGCCGGTCCGGCTGGAGTCCCCGCGGTAGGCCGACTCGATCAGCGCGACGAGGGCGTCCACATCGGCGTCGGTGGCATCGCGGAAGGTCAGTCCGGTGGCGGCGGCGGTGTCCATGGAACGGTTCTCCGAAATCTCTGGCGCGGCTCGGGCACCGCTGAGCGTAACGCCCCCGCCCTTGAGGCCCTAGGCTCCGGGTGCATGGTGCATGTACTGAGCAGTCGGATCCTTCTGCGGCCCACCGACCCGGAACGCTCCCGCTCCTTCTACGGCGAGCGGCTGGGGCTCGCCGTCCACCGGGAGTTCGGGACGGGGCCCGAGCGCGGCACGGTCTACTTCCTCGGCGGCGGCTTCCTGGAGGTCTCGGGCCGCTCCGAGGCCCCGCCCTCACCCGCGCTCAGGCTGTGGCTCCAGGTGGCCGACGCCGACGCGGCGTACGAGGAGCTGTCGGCGGCCGGGGTCGACATCGTGCGCCCGCCGGTGAAGGAGCCGTGGGGGCTGATCGAGATGTGGATCGCGGATCCTGACGGTGTCGAGATCGTGCTCGTGGAGATCCCGGCGGATCATCCGCTGCGCTACCGCCCCGGAATCTGAGCGCACGACGCCCGGCACCGGATGGCCACGGCCCGGGCACGGGCATAGCGTGCTGGAGGGGCCTTCTGGCGGAAGGGCGGAGGAACGTCATGAAGCTCGACAAGCCGGTGCCCGGCGGTCCGTGCTGGACCGAGCTCGGGACCAGCGATCTGGAGGCGGCCAAGCGCTTCTACGCCGATCTGTTCGGCTGGCGCCCGGAGACCGACCCGCGCCAGGAGGCGGGCGGCTACACGGTCGCGCACCTCGGCGACGCGCCGGTCGCCGCGATCTCCCCGCTGTACCAGGAGTCGCAGCCCGTCGCCTGGAACGTGTCGTTCGCCGTGGCCGACGCGGACACCGCCGTGGACGCGGTGCAGGCCGCGGGCGGCACGGTCGTCCTCGGCCCGATGGACGTGTTCGACGTCGGGCGTTTCGCAGTGGCGTTCGACCCGACCGGCGCGGCCTTCCAGCTGTGGCAGGCGCGGGCCTTCCCGGGCGCGGGGCTGTTCAACGCGCCCGGCGCGCTCGGCTGGGTGGAGTTGCTGACGCGCGCCCCGGACCGGGCCGTCGAGTTCTACACCACGGTCTTCGGCTGGACCGTGAACGCCTCCGAGCACTACACGCAGTGGGGCATCGGGGGAGCCGACTTCGGCGGCATGGTGGCGATGGACGACAACTTCCCGCACGCGCTGCCGCCGCACTGGCTGCCGTACTTCGCCGTCGAGGACGTGGACGCCGCCGCGAACGCCACCGTCGGGGCGGGCGGCAGCATCCTCATGGAGCCCACGTCCGTGCCGCAGGGCCCCCGGATCGCCGTCCTGCGGGACCCGCAGGGGGCGTACTTCGGGGTTCATGTGGCGGGCGAGGAGGGCTAGGGGGACGAGGGGGACGCTCGACCGGAACTCATGCCAGGGGTGTCACCGCCACCTGGTCGATGACCGGCGCGTACGCGGAGCGCTGCTGGTGGGCGTTGGTGGTGTCGCCGTCGAAGTCGGGCCGTTCGTCGGCGGTGAAGGTGAGGGTGTTGGTGCCCTTGTTCAGGGTGACGGGGACGGTGAGGTCCCAGAAGTTGTTGAAGTGGAAGGTGGTGGGGAAGAGGATCCGGTGCGCCGGCGCCCCGTTCACGGACAGGTCCGCGTGGCGGCAGACCGGATCGGGGTTGTAGTGGGTGGCCGGGGGCTGCTCGCCGTTGGAGTAGCGGACGGTCACGGCATGACGTCCGGTGCGTGCCGCCGTGACGGTCAGGGTGAGGGCGTTGTCCGGCCCCCTGCCGATGCCCTCGACCGCCTTCCCGCCGGTGGCGAAGGTGTGGGCGCCCGTCACCTTGGCCTCGCCGGTCACCGTGCCCTCCTCGGCGGGGTACACGGTGGTATTGAGGCGTCCGGTTCCCGGTCCCACCCACAGCCGGTCGAGGACGAGGCGCTCCGAAGTGCCGGTCACCGTCAGTTTGTTGATGCCGCCGGCCAGGAACAGCGGGATCCCGTCCGGGTCGAGGCCTCCCACCTCCACCCCGTTGACCGTCAACAGCCCTTCCCCCGGGCCGATGTGATCGACCGTCACCAGGGCCTCGCCGTCGGCGGCCGCGTGCGCCCAGAACGTGGCGCTTCCTCCTGGCGGCAGCAGTACGGCACCCGGCCCGCGGGCGCCGTGGTGCTCGTACGTGACGCGGGCGCCGGCGCCGAGGCCCGCGTACGCGGCCTCGTACAGCGCGGGCGCGGTCACTTGAGCGTCCTGCAGGACGAGGTCGATCCGGTCGATGAGCGCGTCGCCCTTGGTGGCGCCGAGGTCGGGGTCCCGCGCGGAGAGGGTGAGCGTGTGCGCGCCCGCCGTCAGTTCCACCCGGGTGTCGGTGTGCCCCCAGACGACCGGCTTGTAGCCGAGGGGGAGCCGCAGTTCCTGGGGGTCCGCTCCGTCGACCCGCAGGAAGACGTTGGTGGGGCCCTGCTCCCGCACGAGTTCGTGGAGGTTGTGGGAGCCCGCGAGGACGCTCAGGTCGTACGTCCCGTCCCGCGGGACCTCGATGGAGAAGGCGACGGCGAGGTCGGAGCCGGTGCGGAGGCCGGCGACGTGGTAGGTGCCCGAGGTGGCGAACCTGTCGACGTCGCAGGGGGATCCCTCGGGCCCGTTCCTCGTGTGCCCCTCGCCCGTGCAGGTCGCGTTCTCCGCGTGGTACGACCGGCGCCAGCCGATCGAGGGCGGGGCGAGGACCCCGTCCCCGCCGGGCGAGAGGATCACCTCGTAGGCGGACATCGCGTCGAGGTCGGCGAGGGGAAGGACCACCCTGCCTTCGCCGACTGGCAGTTCGAGATCCTTGATGCGCAAGGGCTGTGCCGAGGCGCCGACTTGGCCGGTCCACGGGATCTCGTGGAGCCTGGCGTGGACCGTGCCGCCGAAGAGCTGGGTGGGGACGTTCTCGAAGACGAGATCCGCGGCGCCGCCGCTGCCGCCGAACAGGGCACGGGCCTGGCGCTTGTCCGGGTCGAGCGTGGCGACGCCCTGGAGGGTGTACTGGGCGTTGGGGTGCGGCGCCCGCACCTGGACCGTGCGGCCGGTCATCCGGCCGTAGGTGTGGAACAGCCACCACTGGCCGTTGCCCTTGTTCGCCTCGACCGCCGAGTCGTTGAGGTTGCCGTCGATGTTCCAGTACGCCATGTCGGCGTCGATCTTCGACTCCTCGATGGCGGAGATCCACTGGATCATCTGCCCGGGCACGGAGAGGTGGTAGTTGTGCGCGTACTCGTTGATGTTGACGGGGAGGGGGCCGATCCCCACCTCCCGTTCCATGGCGCGGTACTTGGCGACGTTCGTACGGATCGCGGCGGGTGTCGACAGCTCGTGCCAGGTCACCACGTCCGGGAGGACGTCGTGGGCCTTGGCGAACTCCAGGAAGCCTCGTACCTCCTCGTACAGGACGCAGGTGTTGGGGCCCGCGATGCGCGCGTGCGGGTCGAGGCCCTTGATGAGGTGGTGGAGGTCCTTCCAGGCGGCGAAGTAGTGCCGCGGGTCGGTGTGCCAGGAAGTCCTGTCGTAGCTCCACTCCCCCGTGCCGAACATGTTGCCTTCGGGTTCGTTGAACGGTACGTAGACGATGTGGGACTTGAGGGCACCCGTCGTCAGGACCTGCCTGACCTGCTTCTCCACCCTGGCCCGGTAGTCGGCGAGGCGTTCCTCGCCGGTGGCGCCGGGCCACTGGTAGGGGAAGCCGCGGTAGATGTCGGTCATGTAGAGGTAGACGTCCCTGCCGCCGCAGTCCACGAAGGAGGGCAGGATGTCGAGGGCGTCGGCGCCGGGGTGCTGGGTGCCGTCCTGGGCCTTGGTCGACACCGTGCGCACGTACATGCCCTCGACCACGTTGCGGCTGGGCACCCCGTCGCCGTACAGGCCGTAGAGCGTGCCGCTCGCCCCGCCGTGGAAGGCGCCGGTGTCGGTGCCGAGGTCGATGGTGAGCGTCTCGGTGTCTGCTGCCACTGCGCCTCCGCGGTCACACTGCATGTTCGACATCCCGTACGTCAGCCGGAACTCCGAACCGGGCGAGGCTGAACGTAGGAGCGGCGCGCTGCTCATGTCAACGGCGCGTGCCCCCGAAGCCAGTCCCCCCCGGGCCGCCTCAGACGCGTGGCACCCCGAGACGGCCTTCGAGCTGACCGAGCAACTCACCGAGCAGATCGGCGAGTTCGCGTTGACGGCCGAGGTCTATCCCGGACAGGGCCGCCGTCTCGTACGCGAGCTGCTGGGGCAGGATGCCGTCGACGAGGTCGCGGCCCGCGTCCGTGAGCCGGACGTGCGCGACCCGGCGGTCGCGGGTGTCACCGCGGCGCTCGACCAGGCCGCGCTCGGTCAGCTGCTTCAGGCGCTTGGTGACGGCGGCACCGGAGGAGAACGTCTCGCGGGCGATCTCACTGGGGGTCAGCTCGTGACCGGTGCGGCGCAGGGTCCCGAGGACGTCGAACTCCGGACGGGTGAGCCCGGCCCGGCGCAACGGAGCGTCCTCGGCCTGCTGGAGCAGCGCGGCCGAACGGTTGATCCGGCCGATGATCTCCATCGGCCCGGTGTCGATCCCGGGATGCACGGCCTGCCACTGCCGCACCACGGCAGCCATGGTGTCGACCGGGGGTGGGGTGCCGGGGGGTGTGGGGGTGGGGGTACCTGAGGTGGTTTGGGGGCCTGAGGTGGCCGGCTGCCCGTGCGGCGCCGCGTGCCGAGGTGTCGCCGGGCTCGCAGTGCCGCTCCGGCCGAGTGCCGCGTCCGTCGCGCGCCCATCCGCTGCCGTCATGCCTGTGCGCCCTCCAAGGAGTGCAGTCCCTGCCGCCGTACCGTCGCCGCGAGCGTACGGTGTCCGGACTGTTCGGCCCGCATCACCCGCTCCTCCGGAAGAGCGCGTTGCCACCATTCGCCGGCGGCGGCGTCGGCGGTGGCGCGCAGTTCCACGACGGCACCGGACAGCGCGCGACGGGCGGACTCCAGGGCGCCGGGTTCGGGACGCTCGGCGTCGAGCAGGCCCACGGCACGTTCACGGGCCCGCTCGACGGCGTCGAGGGCGTCCTCGATACGGGCGCCGGCCCGCCGGTTGGTGACCGCGACGGCCGCGACGAAGCCGACCAGCGCACCCACCAGGGTGTCCGCGACCCGGTCGGTCATCAGCTCACCGGGCTGCTGGACGCGGGCGAACTCGGTGATGAGCAGCGCCATGGGGGTCACACAGATGCTGCCGAGCCAGTAGTTGCGGCCGATCAGGGCCTCGGCGCCGAAGTTGAGGGCGAGGCACAGCAGGACGAGGACCGCCTGGCTGAGATGGGCCAGTGGGGCGAGCACGGCGAACAACAGGACGCCGATCAGGTTGCCGACGACGCGCTGCACTCCCCGACTCCAGGTCAGGGTGATGTTGGCCTGGTAGAGCGAGGCGGCGGTGACCAGCGCCCAGTAGGGGCGGCCGACGCCGAGCGCGAGCGACGCGTATCCGGCGAGGGCACAGCCGAGCGCGGTGCGCAGGGCGATCGGGGCGAGTGGGCCCAGGCGACGGAACAAGGGGGTCGGGGGCACGGCGAGTTCGACGTCCACGCCCAGGAGTTCGTCGGCGGCTTCCCCGAGGTCGTCCGGACGAGGTACGAGCCCGGCGCCCCGCACCTCGCGCGCCCACGCCCGCAGCCGCTCGGGCTCTGTGTCGGCGGGCGCGGCGATCGCCACCTCGGCACGCACGACTAGCAGTTCCAGGGCGCGCCGGGGCGCGCTGCGGGCGCCGGTGGAGAGCAGCGACTGCCAGGCTCCGTGCACGGCGGCGGCCGCGGCGGCGCGCGCCCGGGCGGCCCCGTCACCGGTGCCCACTGTCTCGGCGTAGGTGGCCGCGGCGTTCAGCGCGTGCGCCGTCGCGCGGCGCTCGGGCCCGTGCGGGCGGACGAGTCCGGGTGCCATGCCGACGATCCACGCCCAGGCACCCGCCGCGGCGCCCAGCGCGAGATGGCCGGGAACCTGGCCGAGCGTCTGCGGCACGAACAGGGACGCGGAGCTGATGAAGGCGAGGACCACGTGACCGGGCGGCCCGATGCGCGTGGCGTCGCACAGCGCCTTCTGCACGGCGGCCAGCAGCGCGCCGAGGGTGACCAGCACGACGGCGTTCGTCGTGAGCGAGGCCGCGGTCAGCGCGACGGCGAGGCCGCCGAGCATGCCGAGGACGACCCAGGCGAGCGCGCGGGCGCGGGCGGCGTACGGACGGTTGTGGGCGTAGAGCGCGCAGAGCGATCCGGCCATGGTGTACATCGCCAGATCGAGCCGCCCGAGCGCGAGAAGCGTCAGATTCGGCGGGGCGATCGAGGCGACCGCGCTCAGCGCGGGCTTGAACCAGATGTCGGCGGGGCGGCCGAGCCGCAGCACACCGGCCAGCGGGAGACGACGTCCACGAGAGCGGTGACGTCCATGGGGGCGTCGGCGTACGCGGGGGGTCTGGGGGGTCGCACTGCTCATACCTTCAAGCTTAGCAGGTGTTTTACTCGTGAAATATATTCTCTCCTAGCCACCCACCTGCGACGCACCCCCGCACGCTCCCCGTGTACACCTGTGCGCTCGCTTGCGCACCGCCCCGCCCGGGCATGCCCTGACCGACTGTCCGACATCAACGACTGTCCGACTCCGTCGAGCGGGGAGGTACGCGGTGCACGGACCGGCGTCACCCGGCTGGCTGCTCGTAGCGCTGTGCGCGGCGAGCGGGGCCTACTGCCTGTTGCGGATGCGCAGCCCCGTCGAGGAACAGCGCCGCACCGCGGGCGCCGAGGCGCTCATGGGGTTCGGCATGGCCGCGATGGCCGTGCCCGCCGCGGCGGCCACTCCGCCGCGCTGGGCCTGGTTCGCGTACGCCGTGGTGTTCGCTGCCGCCGCCGTGCGTGCCCTGTGGTCGGTCCGCAGCAGCCCGCACCATCTGCACCATCTGGTCGGGGCCTGCGCCATGGTCTACATGGCCGCCGCGATGGCCGCCTCCCCCGGGCACCACGAGCACGGCGGCGGCGGTTCCGGGATTCCGCTGGTCACGGGGGCGCTCCTGGTCTACTTCGTCGGCTACGTGCTGCGCTCCGGGGCCCGGCTGCTGCCGGTCGCGGCGGTGGCCGGCGACTCGGGGACACTCCGCGGCGCCCCCCGGCCCCTCGGCTGGGGCGACCGCCCCGAGCTGTCACAGGCGTGCCGTCTGTCCATGGGGATCGCGATGCTGGCCATGCTGGTCACGCTCTGAGCGCCGCTCCCGCCCCGGTCATGTGAAACCGTGGCGTACGTCACTTTGTCGTCGCGGGCCGTATCCCCCGGCGACGCTCCGCTCATAGGCTTCACCCCATGATGGTCCCCGCGGCACTGTTGCTGCTCGGCGCCCTGGCCGCCGTGGTCGCTCCACGACTGCTCGCCCGGGCGGACTGGCCGGACCATGAACCCGTGGTCGCCCTGTGGGCGTGGCAGTGCGTGGTGGCGGCCGTTCTGCTGTGCTGCGTCCTGTCGATGACGCTCAGCGCGGCCGCCGCGTGGGTGGCGGTGCGCGGCCATGTCTTCGCCCCCGCTCCGCACTCCGTCGTGGACGCCTACGCGTTGAGCAAGGGGAGCCCGTGGGCCGCGACGACCGCCGTGGCGCTCGCCTGCGGCGGTGCCTGGACCGCGGCGATGCTGGTCCGCGAGGTGCTGCGGGCCCGGGCCCACCATCGGCAGAGCCGTGATGAACTCCTCGTACGCGCGCCGCTGTTGCCCGGTGAGGAGCCGAGCAGTGACCGGCTGGTGGTGCTGGAGGGCGAGCGTCCCGACGCCTGGTGGCTGCCCGGGACCACTCCCCGACTGGTCGTCACCACAGCCGCGTTGCGCCGTCTCAAAGGGCGTCAGCTGGACGCCGTGCTCGCCCACGAACAGGGTCACGCGCAGGCCCGGCACGACTGGCTGCTGCACTGTTCGGCCGCGCTCGCCGTCGGCTTTCCGCAGGTGCCCGTGTTCGCCGCGTTCCGCGACGAGATGCACCGCCTGGTCGAACTCGCCGCCGACGACATGGCCTCCCGCCGCTTCGGCCGCCTCACGACCGCCCTCGCGCTGGTGGAACTGAACGAGGACCGGGGCGTGTTCGGCCCCTGTCCGACTCCGCAGGCCCATGTCCCGCAGCGAGTGCACCGCCTGCTTGCTCCCCCGGACCGGCTGACGCCGTCGCGGCGGCTGCGACTGACGGCGGCGGCCACGCTGGTGCCGGTGATCCCCCTGCTGGTGGCGTTCGTACCGGGCCTGCGGGCGCTCGGCTAGCCGCGCCGGCGGCGGTTCGGCGCCACGGGGCTGGCCTCCGGCCCCGTACGTCGGCGAGGATCACCGTATGCGCTCCGCGCCCCTCGACCCACCGCTTCGCACCCCGACCCTACGGACCGCGGCACTCACCGCGGCGGTGCTCGCCGTTCCATCCGCGCTGCTTCTCCTGCTGATCGCGTTCTCCTGGCGACCGCTGCTGGCCCTCGACGGCGACATCGCGCGCACCACACACCGCTGGGCGGTCGACGAACCGGGTACCACCCAGGTGTTCCGCGTTCTGACGGACTGGGTGTGGGACCCGTGGACGATGCGCGCGCTGGGTGCGCTGGTCGTGCTCCGGCTGGTGTGGCGTTGTTCGGCGTGGCGGCCGGCGCTGTGGGTGACGGCCGCCTGTGTGCTGGGCACGGTGGTGCAGCAGTCACTGAAGGCGGCGGTCGGCCGCGCACGCCCCGTCTGGCCCGACCCCGTGGACTCCGCGCACTACGCGGCCTTCCCCTCGGGCCACGCCATGACCGCGACGGTGGTGTGCGGGCTGCTGCTGTGGCTGCTCCAGCTGTACGGCGCCGGGCGCGCGCTGCGGCGTACGGCACTGGCGCTGGCCGTGGTCTGCGTCGTGGGTGTCGGCCTGACCCGTGTCTGGCTGGGCGTCCACTGGCCCTCGGACGTCCTGGGCGGCTGGCTGCTCGGCGCGCTGGTGGTCGCCCTGGCGGTGATGACCCATGAGCGCCTCTTCGGCTCGGAACGTACTTGACCGGCGCGGAGTGTGCGCGACCCGCCCGGAGCGTGCTTGACCGGCGCGGAGCGCGCCCCGAAGGATCTCCCTCATGACGATCAAAGGCGTGCTCTTCGACTTCTCCGGAACCCTGTTCCGTGCCGAACCGACCGAGTCCTGGCTGCGCGCGGTGCTCAGGGACGCCGATCTCACCTTGCCGGAGCGGGAGTTGACCGAGGCGGCGGATGCCCTGGAGGCGGTGGGCGCGCTGCCCGGCGGTGGCGTCGCGCCCCGACTGCCGGAGGGCTCGGAGGACTTGTGGCGCAGGCGGGACGAGAGCGCCGAGGGGCACCGGGCCATGTTCACCGCGATCTCCCGCCAGGTGCCGCTGCCCGATGTCCGGCTGCACGACGCGCTGTACGCCCGTCACATGCTCCCGGCGGCATGGGGGCCCTACCCCGACACGGCCGAGGTGCTCGACGCCCTGTGCGAGCGCGGGGTCGCGGTCGGGGTGGTCAGCAACATCGGCTGGGATCTGCGGCCCGTCTTCCGTGAGCACGGCCTCGACCGGTACGTGGACGCGTACGTGCTGTCGTACGAGCACGGCATCCAGAAGCCGGACGCCCGGCTGTTCGCGACCGCCTGCGACGCGCTGGGCATCGCCCCCGAGGACACGCTGATGGTCGGGGACGACCGCCGCGCGGACGGGGGTGCGGCGGCGCTGGGCTGCGCGGTGCACTTCGTGGACCACCTGCCCGCGGCGCGGCGCCCGGAGGGACTGCGGCCGGTACTGGACCTGGTCGGCTGACCCGTACCGCTTCCTGGGACCACCCACGGGCCCGAAGGCCGTCGATGTCGGCCGACAGGCTCGGGGGCGGCCCCTCGCGATCAGCTTTGATAGCCCTCGACCTGCGAAGACGGTCGCACGCGCGCCTCGTCGGGGTTCTCCCCGAACTCGGACTTCGCGCGCCGCTGGCGCAGCAGGTCCCAGCACTGGTCGAGGTCGCGCTCCAGCTGTCCGAGCCGTTCGTGTTCCGTGGCGCTGTCGATCTGCCCTGATGCGACGGCGTCGCGCAGCCGACGCTCGTCGTCCACCATCGCCGTGATCTTGGCCAGGATCTGGTCTTGATCCATCTCCACCCGCCTCCTCGGCACTTTCGCCCACTCTAAGGAGGCCACGGCGGCTGTGCGACTCGCTCGGGAATCCTGCCCGGCCGGGAATTTCCGCTCGTCCTGTGCCCGTCCGCCTGAGACGATCCCCCGCGTCGCCCCAGGCGGACGGCAGCCCGAAGCCTCCCCCGCGGTGGGTCGTGGCCCGGACGCTCTGAGTATAGTTGGCTGGCAGCCAGTCAACACAGGAGTTCCAGCATGTCCCCGCGCAGCCCGTCGGTCAATGAAGAGTTGCGGCGGCGATCCCGGGAACGGCTGTTGCAGGCCGCGGTGGAGCTGGTGAACGAGCGCGGCTACGAGGCGACGACGCTCGGGGACATCGCGGATCGCGCCGGATCGGCGCGCGGACTGGTGTCGTACTACTTCCCCGGTAAACGCCAGCTCCTGCAGTCCGCCGTGCACCGGATGATGCACCGCACGCTGGAGGAGGGGCTGGAGCGCGAGCCGCGTACGAAGGACGGCCGGGAGCGGCTGGCGCGGGCCATCGACGCGATTCTGGGCCTGGCGCGGGACCGGCCCGTGCTGATGCGTCAGCACATGGCGGGCATATTGCAGGGCGAGGGGTTCGTGCAGTGTCCGGAGCAGCAGCGCCTCGCGCAGCTCCTGCGGGAGACCGTCGCCGAGTACGGCTCCCAGGACGCCGACACCGACTACCCGATGCTGCGGGCGGTGCTCATGGGCGCGGTGTACGCGGCCCTGGTGCCGGGTGCGCCGATGCCGGTGCCGAGGCTGCGGGCCGAGCTGTTCGAGCGCTACCACCTCGACTGGGAGATGGGTGTCCCGCCGGACACCGAGGTGCCCGGCGGGACGCGCGAGAGCGATCTGTCGCGGTTCTTCACGACCGGCCGGCGACCGGACGAGCAGCCGCCCGACGATCAGTCGAGGTAGTCCGGCTGCGTCTGCACGTTGAGCTCGCGCAGGTGGACCCGCTTGGCCGGGTCGGTGCGCCGGTCGCTGAGCTTGAGGACGTCGAAGCCCTTGGCGATGTCGTTCGAGTAGATGTAGCCGTTGTAGTAGTACGCCGACCAGGAGCCGCCGACCGTGAGCTTGTCGGTGGTCAGCGGTCCGCGCTCGAAGTAGGCGATCTCCTTCGGGTTCGAGGAGTCGGTGAAGTCCCAGACGGAGACACCGCCCTGATACCAGGCCTGAACCATGAGGTCCTTGCCCTTGACGGGGATCAGCGAGCCGTTGTGGGCCACGCAGTTCTCGGTGTCGGCCTGGTGGCGAGGAATCTTGAAGTAGTTCTTGAACACGAGCTTGCGCTTGTCGCCCTTGCCGACGATGTCGTAGATCCCGTCGGCGCCGCGGTTCGGACCGATGGCCGCGTTGCAGGTGGCCGCCCCACCGCCGCCCAACTCGTCGGTGAACACCACCTTGTTGGCCTTCTGGTTGAAGGTCGCCGAGTGCCAGAACGCGAAGTTGACGTTGTCCTCGACCTGGTCGATGACCTTCGGGTGCTCCGGGTCCTTGATGGAGAACAGGATGCCGTCGCCCATGCAGGCACCGGCGGCCAGGCCCTCGGAGGGCAGGACCGTGATGTCGTGGCAGCCGGTGGTCTTGGAGACGCCCGGGTTGGTGGGCGCGCCCGGGTTGCCGCCGCCGTCCGGTCCCTCGCCCGGGAACAGCACCGGGAAGTTCACCACGGCGGCCTTCTCAGGGGCTTTGCGCGGCACCTTGATGACCGAGATGCCGTCGTGCGGGGGCTGGCAGTCGGGGAAGGTGGCGCTCGGCGAGTACGAGGCGACGTAGATGTAGACGTTCTTGCGCTCGGGCACCAGCGTGTGGGTGTGCGAGCCGCAGGCGGTCTCGACGGCGGCGACGTACTTCGGGTTCGCCTTGTCGGTGATGTCGAAGACCTTCATGCCCTCCCACGAGGACTTCTCGGTCGCAGGCTGCGTGGTGCTGTTGCAGGAGTCGTCGCTGCGCGAGGAGTCGGTGGACAGGAAGAGCAGGTTGCCGGAGACGGACACGTCGTTCTGCGAACCCGGGCAGAGCACCTGCGCCACCGTCCTGGGCGCCTTCGGGTTGCTGATGTCGAAGATGCGGAAGCCGTCGTAGTTGCCTGCGAAGGCGTACTTGCCCTGGAAGGCGAGATCGGAATTGGTGCCGGGCAGAGCGTCCTTGGGGATGTTGGTGAGGTGTTCGATGTTGTCGGAGTGGACGATCTCGTCCTGCCCGGGTATCTCTCCGTTCGCGATCGCCGTCCTGGTCTCGTTGGCGTCACTGCGGGACACCTTCGCCGGAACGCCGGGGCCGTCCCCGGGATCGGGGGTCGCGGCCGCCGGGCCGGCCGTGAGCAGCGCGGCCAGAAGTCCGGCCGCGGCCGCGGCAACTCCCAGACGTCTGCGCCGCGTTCGGGGATCGATCAACAGGGTCACTGCGTCCTCCCTTGTAGCCGTTCGCAGTCGAACGGTTCACGGACCCCAGAAGTATCGTCCGGACCATGCGCTGATCAACAGATGGCAACGCACTCGTAATGAAGGTTTTCAATCGGTAACGTTCACCGGCGTGCTAGGACGGACATGAACCACCCGTGAGGTGTCCGGCGATTCATGTGCCCCTGGAGGTCGATGTGTTGCTCCGTCGTACGTCCCGCGCGTCCCGTGCGCTCCTGGGCGCGGCCTCGCTGACGGTCGCCGTGCTCACGCTCGGGGGCTGCGACTCCGGCTCGGCCTCCGCGCCCAGGTCCGCCGGGACGAGCGGGCCTTCGGTGATCGCCCCCGGCAAGCCGGGCGAGGCGGCCGAGACACTCTCCGCCGCGGACGCCGCGAAGCAGCGCAACGAGGACGACTCCCCCAACACGGCGGACTTCGCCTACGCCCGGATGATGATCGAACATCACACCCAGGCCCTGGAGATGACCGCACTCACCCCGAAGCAGGCAGCGTCGGGCCAGGTGAAGCGACTCGCCGCGCGGATCGCGGCCGCGCAGGGGCCGGAGATCACCACGATGAAGGGCTGGCTCACGGCCCACGACGGCGACAAGCGGGCCACGGCGCACCGGCACGAGGCGATGCCCGGCATGGCGACCGAGGCACAGCTGAAGGAGTTGCGCGCGGCGCGCGGCAAGGCCTTCGACGCGCTCTTCCTGAAGCTGATGATCACACATCACGACGGGGCGATCGCCATGGCCACGGAGGTGAAGGCCCAGGGCAACAACATCCAGGTCGAGGAGATGGCCGACGACGTGATCGCCCAGCAGACGAGCGAGATCAGCAGGATGCGCGCGTTGCGGTGACGCTCGGCGACACCTCCGGCGACCGCCGGAACGATCACCATATGTATTCTTGTCATGACTTTCCGTGCGGATGAACCCGTAGGCGTGTGCCGCGCGCCGGACCCTGTCAGCGGAGCGTCGGTGGTGCGATGCTGGAGCCATCAGCGATCTCCTCGAGCTGTTCGGGTTTCGGATTGGGAGTTCCGCCGTGCTGTATGTCGCCGTCGTCGGCTCGGGGCCCAGCGGGGTCTACACCGCCCAGAGCCTCGTCCAGAGCGGGCTGTCCGAGGTCCGGGTGGACGTCCTGGACCGGCTGCCGTGCCCGTACGGCCTGGTGCGCTACGGCGTGGCGCCGGACCACGAGAAGATCAAGTCGCTGCAGAACAATCTGCGGACGGTCCTGGAGGACAACCGGGTGCGGTTCCTGGGCGGTGTCCAGGTCGGCCCGGGCGGGGTGCCCGTGACCCGGCTGCGGGAGCTGTACCACGCGGTGGTCTACTGCGTGGGCGCCGCCACCGACCGCCATCTCGGAGTGCCGGGCGAGGCGCTGTCGGGCAGCTGCTCGGCGACCGAGTTCGTGTCCTGGTACAGCGCGCACCCCGACTCCGTCACCGACGGCTTCGTCCTCGGCGCGCGCTCGGCGGTGGTCGTCGGCGTCGGGAACGTCGCCGTGGACGTGACCCGGATGCTGGCCCGCGGCGCGTCCGAGCTGAGCCCCACGGACGTGCCGCAGGCGGCGCTGAGCGCGCTGGCCGCGAGCAAGGTGACCGAGATCAGCATGATCGGGCGGCGCGGTCCCTCGCAGGCCCGGTTCACCACCAAGGAGCTGCGCGAGCTCGGCTCGCTGCCGGACACCGAAGTCGTGGTGGATCCTGAGGAGTTGGCGCTCGACCCGCAGTACACCGACCCGTCGGACCTGCCCGCCGCGCAGCGCCGCAATGTGGAGGTGCTGCGGGGGTGGGCCGCCGCGCCGGCGCAGGACCGGGCCCGCCGGATCCGGCTGCGCTTCTTCCTGCGCCCGGCCGAGTTGCTGCCCGACGAGGGCGACGGCACCCGGGTGGGCGCGGTGCGCTTCGAGCGTACGGCGCCCGACGGGCACGGCGGGGTGACGGGCACGGGGCGGTACGAGGACATCGAGGCGCAGCTGGTGCTGCGCTCGGTCGGCTATCGGGGCGTCCCCCTCGAAGGACTGCCCTTCGACACGGACCACGGCACGGTGCCGCACCGCGCGGGCCGGGTGCTGCGGGACGGCGTGGTCGCGCCGGGCGAGTATGTGGCGGGCTGGATCAAGCGGGGCCCGACCGGTGTCATCGGCACCAACCGGCCGTGCGCCAAGGAGACGGTGACCTCGCTCGTCGAGGACGCCCCCGAACTCACACGACGGGAGCTGGCCGAGGATCCCCTCGCGGCGCTGCGGGGGGACGGAGCGACACCGGTTCCGTGGGCCGGATGGGAGGCGATCGAGCGGGCGGAGGCGGAGCTCGGGGCCTCGCTCGGGCGGGGTGTGGTCAAGCTGCCCGACTGGACGTCACTGCTGGCGGCGGCGCGGACGGCGACTTCGTCCTAGGGCGGTTCCGGCGGGGTCGGGCGCGACTCGGTGGGCATGACACATAGCGGCAACGGGCCTGAAATCAACAAACTGTTCAAGCCCCTTACGGTCTCGTGCTGTTCGGACGTTCCTCGCGCCGTCCGGCCGCCCCCGTCCCCACCCGCCGCTCCTGGAGTGCCCATGGCGACCACCGCACCCGCGCATCCCGTGCATCCCGTCGACGAGGTCCCACCCGTACGCCACCTGGCCGCCTTCGGGCTGCAGCACGTGCTCGCGATGTACGCGGGCGCGGTGGCCGTGCCGCTGATCGTGGGCGGGGCGATGAAGCTCTCGCCCGCCGACCTCGCGTATCTGATCACCGCGGACCTGCTGGTGTGCGGTCTCGCGACCCTCATCCAGTGCGTGGGCTTCTGGCGGTTCGGTGTACGACTGCCGATCATGCAGGGCTGCACCTTCGCGGCGGTCACGCCGATGGTCCTGATCGGGACGACGGGCGGCGGACTGCCCGCGATCTACGGATCGGTGATCGTCGCGGGGCTCGCGATCATGTTGCTGGCGCCGGTCTTCGGCAGGCTGCTGCGCTTCTTCCCGCCGCTGGTCACCGGCACCGTCATCCTGATCATCGGGGTCTCGCTGCTGCCGGTGGCGGGCAACTGGGCGGCCGGCGGCGTGGGCGCGAAGGACTTCGGGGAACCGAAGAACCTGGCGCTCGCGGGCTTCGTCCTGGCCGTGGTGCTGGCTGTGCAGCGGTTCGCGCCGCCCTTCCTGAGCCGGATCGCGGTGCTGGTCGGCATCGCGGTGGGCCTCGCCGTGGCGGTGCCGTTCGGATTCACGGACTTCGGCGGGGTCGGGGACGCCGACTGGGTCGGGATCAGCACGCCGTTCCACTTCGGCACGCCGACCTTCCACGCCTCCGCGATCGTGTCGATGCTGGTCGTGGTGCTGGTGACGATGACGGAGACGACCGGTGACCTCATCGCGGTCGGCGAGATGACCGACCGGAAGGTCGAACCGCGCACGCTGGCCGACGGTCTGCGCGCCGACGGTCTCTCGACGGTGCTCGGCGGTGTGTTCAACACCTTCCCCTACACGGCGTTCGCGCAGAACGTGGGTCTGGTCGGCATGACCCGGGTGCGCAGCCGCTGGGTGGTGGCGACCGCGGGCGGCCTCCTCGTCCTGCTCGGTCTGCTGCCCAAACTGGGCGCGGTGGTCGCGGCGGTGCCGGCGCCGGTCCTCGGCGGCGCGGGTCTGGTCATGTTCGGGACGGTCGCCGCGAGCGGGCTGCGAACGCTGGCCGAGGTGGACTTCAAGGGCAACAACAACCTGACGGTGGTGGCCGTCTCGGTCGCCGTGGGCATGCTCCCCGTCGGCGTGCCGACGATCTACGCGAAGTTCCCCGACTGGTTCCAGACGGTGATGAACAGCGGGATCAGCGCCGGGTGCCTGACGGCGATCGTCCTGAACCTGCTCTTCAACCATCTGCCGGGGAAGGCGGGCTCGGCCGGGGCCGCCGCCGAACCGGAGGCCGCCTCAGTCTGAGCCCCGCCGGGCGCTCGGCCGATCGCCCGACCGGTCACCCAGCCGTTCGCCGGGGTTCGCCGAGCCGCTCGCCCTGCCGCTCGATCGCGGCGAGGACGCTGTCGAGGAACCCGGGGAACAGCGCCTCCAGATCGGCTCCGCGCAGGGCGTTCATCTTGGCCGTTCCCCGGTAGACCTGCCGGATCACCCCGCTCTCACGGAGCACCCGGAAATGGTGCGTGGTGGTGGACTTGGTGACCGGCAGGTCGAAGTGCGAACAGGAGAGCTCGTCGCCGACGGCGGCGAGCTCGCGCACGATCCGCAGCCGCATCGGGTCGGAGAGCGCGTGCAGCACCGATTCCAGGCGGATGTCCGCACGCACGGGGTGCGGCAGGTCGCGGCTGCTGCCGGCGGGGTCTGCGGTCGTCACGATGGCTCCACTTCGTTCAGGAACCTCATCTTCGCCCAAGAACCTCAGCGTACTAGCTTTGTTCGACATCTCTCATAGTTTGACACATGCCGTACTACGATGCCTATCGTACGAGGTGCAGCTCGGTACCCTCGACGAACGGAGTCCGCCGTGAGCACGCTCTTCGCGCCCATCACCCTGCGCGAGGTGACCATCCCGAACCGGGTGTGGATGCCCCCGATGTGCCAGTACTCGGCCGCGCCGCAGGGACCCTCGACGGGCGCGCCGAACGACTGGCACTTCGCCCACTACGCCGCCCGCGCCACCGGCGGCACGGGGCTGATCGTCGTCGAGGCCACCGCCGTCTCCCCCGAGGGCCGGATCAGCCCCTACGACCTGGGCATCTGGAACAACACGCAGGTCGAGGCCTTCCGCAGGATCACCCGCTTCCTCAAGGGCCAGGGCACCGTGCCCGCGATCCAGCTCGCGCACAGCGGCCGCAAGGCCGCCACCGACCGTCCCTGGAAGGGCGGCGCGCCGGTCGGCGAGGACGCGTACGGCTGGCAGCCGCTCGCTCCCAGCCCGCTGGCCTTCGACGAGCGGCACCCGGTGCCGACCGAGCTGACCGTGGCCGGGATCCGGGAGATCGTGGGCCAGTTCGCGGACGCGGCGCGGCGCGCCCTGGACGCCGGTTTCGAGATCGCCGAGATCCACGGCGCCCACGGATACCTCGTCAATGAGTTCCTCTCCCCGCACTCCAACCGCCGCACCGACGCGTACGGCGGCTCGTACGAGAACCGTGTCCGCTTCGCCCTCGAGGTCGTGGACGCCGTGCGGGAGGTCTGGCCCGACGACAAGCCGCTGTTGTTCCGGATCTCCGCCACCGACTGGCTGGAGGAGGGCGGCTGGAGCGCCGACGACACCGTCCGCTTCGCGGGCGAGCTGCGCGCGCACGGCATCGACCTGCTGGACGTGTCCACCGGCGGCAACGTCTCGGGCGTACGCATTCCGGTCGGGCCGGGCTACCAAGTACCCTTCGCCGCCCGGGTCAAGGCGGAGACCTCGCTGCCCGTCGCCGCCGTCGGTCTCATCACCGACGCCGAACAGGCCGCGAAGATCCTCGCCAACGACGAGGCCGACGCCGTGCTGCTGGGGCGCGAGCTGCTGCGCAACCCCTCGTTCGCGCGCCTGGCGGCCCGTGAACTGGGCCCCGAGGTCCAGGCCCACGTCCCCGACCAGTACCACCGCTCCGTGTAGCGGTACCACCGCCCCGCGTGAGCCGTCCCGGGAGCGCGCGCTAGCGTGCCGCGTTCCGGTGCAACCGTCGTAGGACCAGCGCCAGTTGGAGGCGGAGTCGGCCGTGCGGGTCGTGGACCGGCCAGTCGAGCCAGTGCTCGGCCTGGACCAGGCGGTCCTGGAGTGTGGAGTGGTGCACGTTCAGCTCCGCCGCGGCGGCGCGCAGACTCGTGCTGAAGGCGACCGCGTTCAGCGTGCTCGCCGCCCAGGGGGCCGTCGCGACGGCGTGTTCGAGGGCGCGGACGTCGGGCAAGGGTTCCGTGGTCGGGCCGACCGTGTCCGCGAGCAACGCAAGGCCGCCCAGCTCGTCCGCGTACACCGTGCGGGGGCCGGGGTCCTGGTCGGTGCCCTCCGCGGTGAACCGCAGGGCGGTTCGGGCGGCGGCCCACGACGTCGGGAGGTCCCGTACGGGCACCGCGGGGCCGATGCCCGCGCGACGGCCACCGGTGGTGGGCGTGCTGTCGCCGGTGGCGGGCACCGCTTCGACGAGCGGCCCGCCCTCGGCGGTCGCCACCACACGGGCGGCGGCCACGTCCCGCAGGCCGAGCCGGACGGCCGCCTGCCACCGGGCGTGCTCGGTGGCGGAGGCGTCCAGGAGCACTTCGACCGAGGCGGGGTCGGCCTGGCGGGTCTCCGCCGGAGCCCGCCCGCGCGTCCGGTCCAGCACCACCCGGGCGGCGGCCGCGGCGCGCTCGAGGACCATCGCGTGGACCCCTTCGGAGACTCCCGTGCGGTCGGAGATTCCCGTGCGCTCCAGCCAGACGGCAGGGGGTCCGTCCGGCGTCAAGGGGGCCGAGGGCCAGGCCGGGTCGAGGGGGCCGCCGTCGTCCCGGCGCGTCCCGTCGGCCTCGACCCGGACGCGGACCCCGCGCTCCTCGTCGACGAGCCGCGCCGGGCTGCCGGACAGCACGGCCGCGCCCCGCACCAGGGACTCCAGACCCGCCCGGCCCTCGATCAGCCGGTCGAAGTAGGAGATCACCTGGAGTGCGGCACCTGCGTCGGGGTCGAGCGCCGCGAGCCTGCCCGCCAGCTCCTTCACCGAACTCACTCACCTCGCACGGGCCACCGGAATGCGTCGCCCCTCATGCTCCGTCCTCGGGCGCCCGGTGCCAAGCCGTCACCGGCAGGAACACCCGGTGGAGGGGGTCAGTTCTCCAGGAGTCGGCGCAGCCAGCGCAGCCGTGCCGCCTTGGTGTCCTGGGACAGGGCGGCCTGCGGCGCCATCAGGTCGTATCCGTGGAAGCCACCGGGCCACACGTGGAGTTCGGCCCGGCCGCCCGCCTGCCACAGGCCGCTCGCGTAGGCGACGGCCTCGTCCCGGAAGGTCTCGGCCGAGCCGACGTCGATGAAGGCCGGGGGCAGCCCGGAGAGGTCGTCGGCGCGGGCCGGGGCGGCGTAGGGAGAGACGTCCGGGCCGCCGCGGGCGTCACCGAGGAGAGCCGTCCACCCCATGTGGTTCGCGGCGCGGTCCCACACGCCGAGACCGGCCATCTGATGACTGGAGGGGGTGTCGTTGCGGTCGTCGAGCATCGGGCACAGCAGCACCTGCCCCAGGAGCGCCGGTGCGCCGCGATCCCGGGCGAGCAGGGCGACCGCCGCGGTCAGACCGCCCCCTGCGCTCGCGCCCGCGACGATGATCCGCTCGGGGTCGAACCCCAGTTCCCCGGCATGCTCGGCCATCCACTTCAGTCCGGCGTAGCAGTCCTCGACGAGGGCCGGATGCGGGTGTTCGGGCGCGAGGCGGTACTCCACCGACACCACGGCCGTGCCCAGTTCCTCGGCCCAGTCGAGCATTTCCCCGACGCCGGTGCGGTTGTCGCCGATCACCATGCCGCCGCCGTGCACGTTGTAGACGACGGGCACGGCCCCGGCGGCCCGGGTCGGCCGGCAGATGAGCAGGGAGATGTCCGGTGCGCCCTGGGGCCCGGGCACCGTGCGCTCCTCCACCGCGAAGGCGCCGTCGCGGGTCAGGTCCAGGTCCGCTCCTTCGGACAGGGCGATGCCCTCGCGCAGCGCCGGGATCATCTCGATGCTGAACGAGGACGGCAGCTGTTCGCGGATGATCTCGAGGGCGGCGGCGAGCTCCGGGTCGAACGGCGGAGGCGGCCCGACCTGGGAGCCCTGTGCCTCGGCGGACGGATTGGTGGTCATCGGCTCTCCCTGCGTCCGGGCCACGTCCCTGTGACCACTGGCTGTCATCGTGCCGCGCGCCCGCGGTCCCACGGCAGCGCCAGACGGCGGAGAAGTCCCGCCGGACGGCGGGATGCCCGTCGCCGCTCAGTCCCCGACCCGTACGAGCCCGCTCTCGTAGGCGAAGATCACCGCGTGGATACGGTCCCGGAGGCCGAGCTTGGTCAGGATGCGGCCGAGGTGGGTCTTGACGGTCGTCTCGCCGACGAAGAGGCGGGCCGCGATCTCGCCGTTGGCCAGTCCCCGGGCGACCAGGGCGAGGACCTCCCGTTCCCGCTCGGTGAGAGCGGCGAGGCGGCGGCGCTGGGCGGGCGTGGACGCGGACGCGGGCCCGTGCAGGACGAAGCGTTCGACCAGCCGCCGGGTGAGCGAGGGCGCCACCATGACCTCGCCCCGCAGCACCGCCCGCACCGTCACCAGGATCTCCTCGGCCGGGGCGTCCTTGACCAGGAAGCCGTTCGCGCCGGCACGCAGGGCCGCGTAGGCGTACTCGTCGAGGTCGAAGGTGGTGACGACGAGGATCCGGGGCCCGTGGGGCTGCGCGCAGAGGTGCTCGGTGGCGGCGAGTCCGTCCAGACCGGGCATGCGTACGTCCATCAGGACGAGGTCCGGCGCCAGGGCCGCAGCGCCCGCGATCGCCGCGTCGCCGTCGGCGGCCTCGCCCACCACGGTCAGGTCGGGCTGGCTGTCGACGACCATGCGCAGCCCCATCCGGATCAGCTCCTGGTCGTCGCAGATCAGTACGCGGAACGGGGACGGGACCGCGGTCGGGGTTGGGGTCGGGCCGGTCATGGGGCCGTCCCGGTGGGCTCGGGCCCGGCGACGCGCAGGGTGGCGGCGACCTGGTAGCCGCCGTCGGGTGTGGGCCCGGCGTCGACACTCCCGCCGTACAGGGCGGTGCGTTCGCGCATGCCGGTGAGACCGCGACCGGACGAGGGCAGGGGGGCGGGGCGCTCGGCGACGGCACCCCCTGCGGCTGAGGCTCCGGCTCCGGCTCCGGCCGAGTTCTCCACGCGCACGCGGACCTGCCGCCCGGGTCCCTGAGTGCCCGTGTCGACCCGTACGTGGATCGTGGCGTCCGGCGGCGCGTGCTTGACGATGTTGGTGAGCGCCTCCTGCACGATGCGGTACGTCTGCACGGTGAGGTCCGCCGGAAGGCCGCCCCGCTCACCGCGCAGGTCCAGCCGGGCGCGCGTGCCGTTGGTGTTGAGGCGTCCGATCAGCCGACGCAGATCGGCCGCGAGGGGCTCGGGAGCCGCATCGGGGCCACAGTCGCGGGCGGAGTCGGGGCTGCGGTCGAGGTCGACGTCGAGGTCGGGATCGGGATCGGCTGAGGCGTCCGCGTCGGGCGTACGCAGCACCTCCAGCAGCCGGCGCAGTTCGCCGAGGGCCTCGCGGCCGGTCGCGCTGATGACGCCGAGGGTGCGGTCGACGACGGCGGGGTCGACATGCCGCATCAGCCTGCCGCCCTCGGCGTTGACCACCATCACGCTCACGCTGTGCGCGAGGACGTCGTGGATCTCGCGGGCGATGCGCGCCCGTTCCTCGGCGACGGCGACCCGGGCCAGGGCGAGGCGCTCCGACTCGACGAGTACGGCCCGCCGCTCGAACTCGGCGAGATAGGCGCGCCGGGCACGGACGTACTCGCCGAACACCCAGGCCCCGCTCAGCAGCAGCCCCACCGCGAGCGGGGTGAGCCAGGCACCTCGGGCGCCCGGACCCACGTACTCCCGCTGCCACGCGGGAATCCAGAGCGCTACGCAGGCGGCGGCACTGACCACCGTCAGCGCGGCGGCGCGGCGCAGACCGCGCACGGTCAGGGTGGCCAGGACCGCGGCCACGGCGACGGCGCCGCGCCCCGGTTCCTGTCCCCACACGTGTCCGAGGTACTGCGCCCAGAAGGCCGCCGTCACCAGGGCCGCGACGAGCACCGGCCGACGGCGGCGCCACAGCAGCGGCAGCACCAGGGCGACGTACACGCCCCCCTGTACCCAGACCGGCCGCCAGCCCGGCTCCGGGCGGATGACCGGGGGCACGGCCACCAGCACGACCAACAGGACGTCGGTCAGCCACGGGTGGCCGCGCCACCGGCGGAGCAGGGTCTCGATCAGCCGATGCACCGCCTCACGCTATGACCGGGGCCCGCTCCGCCGCATCGTCCTGCGGGGCGTCACGGGGTCCTCCCGCGGTCGTACGCGCACCGGCCGGGGATACGACGTGCGGCCACCCGGCGCGCTTCCAGCATGGCCGCCATGTCGATCACCACCGAGTTCCTCAGACGGCCCCTCATGACCGGTGCCGTGGCGGCCAGTTCACGTCGGCTGGCCCACGCGATGACCGAAGGCATCGGTCTGGAGCAAGCCCGGCTCGTCGTCGAACTGGGCCCGGGGACCGGGGTGTTCACCGATGCGATCCTCGCCCGGCTCGCGCCCGGGGCGCGGCTCGTCGCGGTCGAGCTCAATCCGGTGCTCGCGGCACGGCTGTCGGCCGCACGGCCCGACGGACGGCTGACCGTGGTGCGGGGTTCGGCCGCCGAGCTGCCCGCCGTGGTGAGCGGACCGGTGGACGCGGTGGTCTCCGGGCTGCCGTGGACGGTCATGTCGCGGCAGCGGCGCGGGCACATCCTGGACGCCGTGAGCGAAGTCCTGGCGCCCGGCGGCCGGTTCACCACCTTCGCCTATCTGCACGCGGCCTGGACTCCGCCCGCCCGTGACTTCACCGCCGAACTGGCCTGCCGCTTCGGCCGGTTGGAACGCTCGCCCGTGGTGTGGCCGAACCTCCCGCCGGCCTTCGTGCACCGGGCCACCGGGAGGTCGTGACGCTCGGCGCAGGGCGACGCGTCCCGGCCGAATTGCCCGGGAAGATCCCGCGACCCGATGGAGACCCGACACCGAAGCGGTTGACGAGCGCAAACCCTACATACTGTAGGGTTTGCCTCATCGTGAGCCTCTTACGTCTCGGGGGACCCCCAAATGAAGGAACGTGACGACGGTCCGGCGGCGCCGAGCGACGGCACCTTCGAGCGGATCCTGGACCGGGCCCTCCACTCCCCCGAGATCATGGCAGCCGTGGAACGCGTCGGCGCGCGGGACACGCGCGAGCGCCTGCGCGCCGAAGCCCTTCAGGCGCGCCCCTCGCTCTCCCGGACGGCGGCGGTCGAGTACGACCGGTACCTCCGGGTGCGGGCGTCCGGACGGCATGAGGGCCCCTCAAAGGCCACCGTGCGTGTGGGAGATGGCTCCGTGTCCGTCTCGGCGCTGCTCGTGCCGAGCCTCGGTGTCGTCGCCGCGGGCGTGTACGTCCTGAGCGGGTTCGACCTGCACGCCCTCGACGTACGCCCGCATCTGAACGACGGGCTGATCATGGTGGTGGTGATCCTGGCCGCGGTGACGGCGGGCGCGGCGCTGGGCGACCTCCTCTGGTCACTGGCGACGCGCGACCGCCCCACCTCGGAGGATCACGATCCCGAGGTGAGGCGTGCCCATGAGGAGTGGCAACTGGCCCTGCTGGAGCGCGGAGTGATGCCGTTTCTGCTCGGCACCCTGGACGGGACGGCCTCGTGCCTGCCCCCGCTGCCGGGCGCGGCCCAGCCCCCTCTTCCCCCTTCGCCTCAGCCCTCCACGAGGGAGCGGCCCAGCCAGTCGGACTTGTCCTTCACCCCGGGCAGCGCGAAGAAGTAGCCGCCCCCGGTGGGGCTGATGTAGTCGACGAGCGGCTCGTCGATCAGACGCGTCTGGGTCGCCTCGAACTGACGGACCACGTCCTGCTGGTAGGAGCAGAAGGCCAGGCCCATGTCGAGGTTGCCCGCCTTGTCCACGCCCCGGTCGTAGTTGTAGCCACGGCGCAGGATCCGGGCGGTGTCGGTCTTGGCCGTACGGGGGTTGGCGAGCCGGATGTGGGCGTCCAGCGGGATCGCCTCGCCCTTGGGGTCCTTGGTGTAGCGCGGGAGGTCGGTCTCCTGGGCGCCGTCCAGCGGTGCGCCGGTGTCACGGCGGCGGCCTATCATCTTCTCCTGCTCGGTGAGCGAGACCCGGTCCCAGAACTCGACCAGCATCCGGATGATCCGGATGACCTGGTAGCTGCCGCCGACCGCCCAGGCCGGCTCGCCGTCGGCCGCGGTGACCCAGACCAGCTTGTCCATCTCGCGGGACGAGGTCGTGTCGGGGTTGGCGATGCCGTCCTTGAACCCGAGGAAGTTGCGCTGCGCGCCGGTCGGACGGGACGGGTTCTGGAAGCCGTCGATGCGCCACTTGATCTGCATCGCCCCGCGGGTGTGCCGGGTGATGTCGCGCAGGGCGTGCAGCACCGTGTCGGAGTTGGCGGCGCACAGCTGCAACGACAGGTCGCCGTGGCACTCGGCGGCGTCGAGGTTGTCGTTGGGGAAGGTGCGCATCGGCTTGAGGTGGCGCGGCATGCGGTCGGCGAGACCGTAGCGGTCGTCGAAGAGCGAGGCCCCGACGCCCACGGTGACGGTGAGGTCGTCCGCGGGCAGGTCCGGTCCCAGCAGACCGCTGTCGGAGGGCGGCGCTCCCACGCCGAGGTCGACCGGGGTGCCACCGGTGGTCAGGAAGCGGGCCCGTTCGGTGATCGTGCGCAGCAGGGTGACCAGTTGGGTGCGGTCCTCGGCGATGACGTCGAAGGAGACGAAGACGGCGGCCGTGGGCGCGGGGGTGGTGATGCCGGCCTGGTGGGCGCCGTGGAAGGACACCTTGCCGCTGCCCGAGTCGGCCGCCGCGGCGGGAGTGCTGCCCGCCGCCACCTGGGCCCCGACGAGCCCGGCGCCCGCCAGGGCGGCTCCGGCCGCGCCGACACCGAGGGCGGTCTTGGTGAACGTACGGCGGCCGAAGGGGCAGCCGCCCGGCGCGGCCTGGTCGTCCTGGCTCGGGGTCGTCATCGGGGGAGGTCCTCTCCTGTGGGCACATGGTCCCGGTACTGCGGGGGCGGTGGTGCGGTGCGGGTGGGCCGACGGTCTCGGGGCGGCGCCGCCGCGCCGGGCTGCTGACGCGGCCTTGGGGTCGCTCGAGCAGGCGTTGGGCCGCTCACGCGGCCTTGCGGATCTCCAGGAGGTCCGGGATCGGGGCGAGCTCTTCCAGCAACTGGCCGACCGCGCCGTCGAGGCGCTGCCGGTCGGTGTCGGACAGCTTGTCCAGCGGCGTCCAGGTGCCGTCCTCAGCCCGCTGGGCGAGCACGAGTTGCTCGGTGCGCCGCATCCACGTGTCGACGGCCGGGGTCACCTTGGCGTTGCGCTGGTCGATCAGCGGGCGGAGCAGGGTGAGCAGTTCGCGGGTGCCGTCGAGGTTGGCCTCGGTGGTGGCCAGCTCGGTGCCGCTGCCGTAGTCGGCGTTGCCGCTCAGTTCGCGGTGCAGGGTGTTCTCGAGGATCTCGTGGGTGCGCAGCGGGAGGTCGGCCGGGTCGAAGTCCTGCTTCGGGAAGTCCTTGCGCAGGGCGTCCACATCGGCGGCGAGTTGCTTGGCGTACGGCGCGAGGGTGGCGGCGGACTGGCCGTGCCACAGGCCGTACTCGATGCGGTGGAAGCCGGTGAAGGCCGGGTCGTCGACCCCGCCCGCGAGTCCGGCCGTACGGCCGTTGATCTTCGCGTCGAAGTCGGCGAACGTCCCGTAGGCGGCGCCGAGCGAGGCGTACCGCGTGTGCGCGGGCAGCCAGTCCTTGCGGGCCTGGTCGAGCTTGCCGGCGTCGAGGTCGCTCTGGAGGGTGCGCGCCCTGGTCTGCAGGTCGGCCAGACCCTGGTCGACGTACGTCCGGTAGGCGGCCAGCGGTGCGGCGAGGTCCTTGTCGGAGACCGGCAGTACGGCCTGGACGGAGCCGCCGCCCGCGCTGACGCGGACAGCAGCCGAGGTGACGGCCTTCCCGCCGTTGGGCACACAACGCCAGGCGTACGAGCCCGTCCCGACGGTGGCGATCAGGGCGCGGGTGGTGCCGGGGGCGATGCCCTCGACCTCGCCGTAGACGGCGTTGCTGACCGGGTCGATCAGATAGATCTCGGAGGTACGGGAGCCGGTGTTGCGCACCTGGAAGGTCTGCCGGCCCGGCTTGGGCGCGGTGAAGCCCTTGCCGCAGGCGGCCGCGGACACCTCGACGACGGACGTCCCGGACGCGGGCTTTCCGCTGCTGACGGCGATGGTGATCCCCGCGATGAGTGCGGGCGCGGCGACGAGAGCGGCGGGGACCGTCCAGCGGGGGAAGCGACGGGGGGTGGACGGCGTGGCCGTGGCGCCTTCGGCGGGAGCGGACAGCTCCTCGGGGCCGGAGGAGACAGGCTCGGCGGACTTCTCGCCTTCGGAGGCGGGCTCGCCCTCGGCGGCGGACATGGCGGAACGGCCGGCCTCGGCCTCTGTCGCGGCCGACGTGGCGGCCTTGTCCGCGTCGGCGGACACAGACCCGGCCTCACCCCCGACCGGAGCGGGCGCGGTGGACCGCTCGGCCTCGACGGCGGTCGACGCGACGGCACTCCCGGCGCCGGGGTCGGGGTCGGGGTCGGCGGCACTCCCGGCCCGCGTCGCGGGCTGCTCCGCCTCGGCGGAGTCAAGAGGGACGGACACGCGCTCGGCTGCCCCCGCGACGTCCGTCGCGGCGAGCGTCGCGGGCTTCGTACCCTCGGCGGGTGCGGACGCGCCGGTCGTCGGCTCGGCGGCCACCGCGGCGGTGGGTACCACGGGCACCGGCTTCGCCGGGGCCGCCCCGCGGACGCCGCGCACGAACAGCGTCATCACGATCGCCAGGTACGCGCCGTAGAAACCGACCTGAAGCCAGGTCATCTGCGGGGTGAGGTTGAGCGTGCCCTGGACGACGGTGACGTACCAGGAGGCCGGGTCGACATGCGCCGACAGATCGAAGGCGTACGACGTGCCGCCCGGGATCACCGTGGCTTCCTGGAGGTCGCGCATGCCGTAGCCGAGGACGCCCGCGGCGATGACGATGAGTACGGCGCCGGTGATGCTGAAGAACCGCGTGAGGTTGATGTGCAGGACGCGCCGGTACAGGCCCCAGCACAGCGCCGCGGCGATCAGCAGTCCGACCGCCGCTCCGGCCAGCGGACCCGAGGAACTCCCCGCGGCCTGCGCTGTGGTCCACAGGAACAGCGCGGTCTCCAGGCCCTCGCGGCCGACGGCGAGGAACGACGTGGCGATCAGTACGCCCGCGCCCATGCCCAGCGCGGCGGTGACCTTCTGCTTGATCTCGCCGGAGAACGTACGGGCCGAGCGCCGCATCCAGAACACCATGGCGGTGACGAACACGACCGCGACCAGACTCAGCGTGCCCCCGAACGCCTCCTGCGACTTCCCGGGCAGGTTCGCCGCCGTGAACGTGAGGACCGCACCGAAGCTCATCGACAAGCCGATGGCGGCGGCAACTCCCGTCCATACATGAGGCAGCCGGGCGCGCTGCTCGGACCGTACGAGCGTGGCTACCAGAACCGAGACGATCAGTCCCGCTTCCAGCCCCTCACGCAGACCGATCAGAAAGCTGGGAAACGCGTCGTCCCACACCTCGGGCCTCTCTCCGATGCAGCAAATACCAGGCCGGACGGCCAAGGGCGGGGCTTAGTGTAGGCATGCCTAACTAACGGTCAAGAGAGCGCGCAAATCGCGACACAGTGGACGCGGATCACCCGCCGAGCCCGGGTCGGCCGCATGGAGGATGGATCGGCCGATCAGTCGTCGCGAGGGCCACGCAAGGCGAGAATCACGCCTCTGAGCTGCGGTAACACGAGAGCGGTGGACAAGAGGCCCCGCGCCCGCGTCCCCGCGCGGGGCGCACGGCGACAGCGTGGCGGCGCGGTCGCACCCAGGCCACGAAGATTCGGTCCGCGCTTCGATTCTTACCAGTTACTTACCCCTCGGCACCGCCGGGACCAGGCAGTCTTTCCCCGCAACACCGCTGACCGCCACTCGTTAAGACCCTCGGTGGCAATCCTCACCGCGACCACAACTCACCTTTTCTTACAGCATGTAGGGTTTCCCCGCTCTGCCCCTCTCAGGGAACACACAGGGTTACCCGCCCCCGCTCCCGCAGCTCTCCCCCACCGCCCTCTCCCCAAGGTGATGCTCCACGGTGTCTGCACAACAGCCAGTACTCGTCCCGGAACAGAGGAACTCGAAGTCGCGTCGGACGGACCCGGCCGGACGGCCGGGCATCGGCGACCGGTTGCGACCACGGGCGGCCGCGGCCACGGTCTGGTACCTGCGACTGCTCGCGCTGCTCAACCTGGTGGCGGTCACGTCGCTGCCGTTCCGGGAAGAGGTGCACGAGCACAACGGAGGCGAGTTCTTCACCCCGTACCTGGCCACCGCCGGACTCGTCTCGGCCGCGCTGGCGCTGTTCCTGGCCCTGGTGATGCGGCGCCGCAAACGGGCCGCGTGGATCTTCAACATGCTGCTGGCCGGACCGCTCTTCGGGCTGTACGTCCTGGCTCTCACGCAGGAGCAGTACCGACGGCACGGCTTCAACTGGTTCTCGACCGTGTTCACCGGGCTCTTCGTCGTCGCGCTGCTGGTGGGGCGAAGGGAGTTCCAGGCCGTCGGGGACCGCTCCAACCCCCGGCTGGCGCTGGCCGTCGGCGCCGGTGGCTTCCTGGTCAGCGGCACCCTCGGAACGCTGCTGGTGAGCGCCACCAACAAGGTGTCCGGGGCACCACTGAGCGACCGGATCGCGTACACGCTGCTGCGTGGGGTCAGCGTCGGCCCGCTCGCCGACCGCCTCGACACGGTGGTCGCGCCCCGCTGGGTGGACGTGATCGTCAACATCCTGATCGCGGCCTCATTCCTGCTCGTGCTCTACGCCTGCTTCCGCGCCCCGCGCGGGCGGGAACTCCTCGGCGAGGACGACGAGCGGCGTCTGCGCGGCCTTCTCGCCAAGCACGGTGAGCGGGACTCGCTGGGCTACTTCGCGCTGCGCCGCGACAAGGCCGTCATGTGGTCCCCGAGCGGCAAGGCGGCGATCGCCTACCGGGTGGTCGGCGGAGTGACCCTGGCCTCCGGCGACCCGATCGGCGACCCCGAGGCCTGGCCCGGTGCGATCGAGGCATGGCTGCACGAGGCGCGGCGGCACGCCTGGACGCCGGCCGTGATGGGCGCCGGCGAGGAGGCCGGCACCATCTACGCCCGGCACGGCCTCGACGCCCTCGAACTCGGCGACGAAGCCATCGTGGACCGTGCCGACTTCACCCTCGAAGGGCGCGCGATGCGCGGAGTGCGCCAGGCGCACAACCGCATCCGCCGGGCCGGGTACACCGTCGGCATCCGCCGCCACGAGGACATCCCCGAGGCCGACATGGCCACCCTCATCGACAAGGCGGACCACTGGCGGGACGGCGAGACCGAGCGCGGGTTCTCCATGGCGCTCGGCCGTCTCGGCGACCCGGGCGACGGCCGGTGCGTGATGCTGGAGTGCCGCGACAGCCAGGACGAACCGCGGGCCGTGCTGAGCTTCGTACCGTGGGGAGACAAGGGACTGTCGCTCGACCTGATGCGCCGGGACCGTGACTCCGAGAACGGTCTTATGGAGTTCATGGTCATCGAACTCCTGCTGCGCGCCGAGGAGATCGGGGTGCAGCGGGTCTCACTGAACTTCGCCATGTTCCGTTCCGTCTTCGAGCGCGGCTCCCGGCTGGGCGCCGGACCGGTGCTGCGTCTGTGGTGCTCGGTGCTGACGTTCCTCTCCCGCTGGTGGCAACTCGAGTCCCTGTACCGGGCCAACGCAAAGTACCGGCCCGTCTGGGAGCCCCGTTACCTCTTGTTCGAGAAGAGCAGCGACCTGCCCCGCATCGGGATCGCCGCCGCCCGCGCGGAGGGCTTCCTCACCCCGCCCGCGCTGCCCGCGCTCGGCCGCCGCTCACTCCTGCGCAGGCCGGGAGGACGGTCACAACCCCCGCACGGGAGCGGGCAGATCCCCGGACAGCAGAGCAGTTCCTCGACCAAAACCTCGTCAACCAGGTAACTTTTCGGGCCTGTTCGAGGTACGGGCGCCGGGGCACGCGCACCCGGCGCCCGCCATGTCACAGTCACCCGACGTTCACGTCGTCCGGAAACGATGCGGCCGGTCACCGAGCCCGCCCCCGGACGAATCGACGCCCCCATGAAACGCATCGCGGCCGCCCTGGCCCTCACCCTCTCCGCGCTCTCCGTCCTCCTCATGTCCCCGCTCCCGACGCAGGCGGCGGGCGGGGCGGCGGGCAGTTACGGGACGAAGACGCCGTACGCGCCGCAGCAGAACGCCCGTACGTACCAGCGGGCACCGAAGGGGTTCGTCCCGGTGTTCACCGAGAACGTGTCCCGGCACGGTTCACGCGCGGCGACGAGCGGCGAGGACGGAGAGTTGATCCTCCAGCTGTGGGACAAGGCCGAGAGCGAGGGCGAACTCACCCGTGCCGGAGCGGAGTTCGGCCCGCAGGTCCGCTCGCTGCAAGCGGCGATGGAGAAGGTCGGATACGGCAACCTCAGCGGCCGGGGCAAGCGGGAGATCCAGGGCACGGCGGCCCGCATGGCGCAGCGGCTGCCCGGACTGTTCGCGCGGATCGCCAAGGACTCCGAGCCGATCGACGTGGTCAGCTCGGGCCAGGGCCGCGCCGTCGACAGCGGCGCCCTCTTCGCCTCGGCCCTCGCCGACGCCGACCCGGCTCTCGCTCCCCTCATCGGCCCGGCGCGCACCGACCCCGACCTGCTCTACTTCCACAAGTCCGCGGGCGGTGCCGCCTACCGCGACTACATCGCCCACGACCAGCGGCTGGCCACCACTCTCCAGAGCGTCTCCGAGCAGCCGGCCACCCACCGCGCGGCCCGCGACATCCTGAAGAGGATCTTCACCCCGGCCTTCGTGCGGCGGATCTCGGCAGGGGAGTTCGCCTCCATCGGCAGCGAGGTGGACGCGGCCCAGGCGGTCTACAACCTCTACAGCATCGCCCCGGCCATGACCGACGAGGGCAGCTGGCACCTGGAGCGCTACCTCGACCCGCGCGACGCCGCCTGGTTCGCCTACCTCAGCGACGCCGAGGACTTCTACGAGAAGGGACCCGGCTTCGCGGACAGCGACATCACGTACAAGATGGCGGACGTCCTGCTCGACGACTTCTTCAAGAAGGCCGAGGCCAAGCGTGACGGAACCGGCGGCCTCGGCGCGGAGCTGCGATTCACCCACGCCGAGGAGATCATCCCGCTCGCCACTCTGATGCGGCTGCCGGGCAGCACGAAGCCGGTGACGACGACTCAGTCGTACACCTATACGGACAACCCCTGGCGGGGCGGCTCGGTGGCGCCGATGGCCGCGAACATCCAGTGGGACGTGTTCCGCAAGGGCGACACCTATCTGGTGCGGATGCTCTACAACGAGAAGGAGACCGCGTTCAAGGCGGGCTGCGCGCCCGTGACGAAGGGCAGCGCGTTCTACGACCTGGCCGAGCTGGAGCGCTGCTTCGGGCGCACGAAGTCGTGAAAGATGCCTCCGTCCAGGTGACTTGGGAACTTCTTTGCCGATGCCGTCAGTTCTGATCACACCGGCTCGGGATCGCTCCGAGCCGGTTCGAAGCGATGAGTGCGATCAGTGAAGGAGCCACACCGACATGGTGTTCAAACGGCTGCTCGGCGCGATGGGCGCAGGCGGCCCCTCGGTGGACACGGTTCTCGACGGCGGCGCGGTGGCGCCCGGCGGGATCCTGTCCGGGCAGGTCCATCTCCAGGGTGGCAGCGCGGACGTGGAGATCGAGCACATCGGGCTCGAACTGATCGCCCGGGTGGAGGCCGAGCACGAGGACGGTGAGAGCGAGGGCGCCGTCGTCTTCGAGCGGTTCACGGTCGGCGGCGGTTTCCGCCTCGCCGAGCAGGAGCGGCACAGCGTTCCGTTCAGCGTGTCCCTGCCGTGGGAGACACCGGTCAGCGAGCTGTACGGGCAGCCGCTGGGCATCGTCCTCGGTGTGCGCACCGAGCTCGCGGTGGCCGGTGCGAGGGACAAGGGCGACCTGGATCCGCTCGCGGTGCGTCCGCTGCCGGTCCAGGAAGCGGTCCTGGAGGCGCTGGGGCAGCTGGGCTTCGGCTTCAAGTCCGCAGACCTCGAACGCGGCCACATCGGGGGTACGGGGCAGCAGTTGCCCTTCTACCAGGAGATCGAGCTGACGCCCGCGCCGCAGTACGCGCACGCGGTGAACGAGATCGAGCTGACCTTCCTCGCCACCCCGGCCGGCATGGAGATCGTCCTGGAGGCCGACAAGCGCGGCGGGCTCTTCGAGTCCGGGCAGGACACCCTCACCCGCTTCTCGGTGAGCCATCACGATGTCGGGGCCCGCGACTGGAACGGCGAGGTCGACGGCTGGATCAGGCAGTTGGTCGAGCACCGGGCGTCGTACGGCTCCCACGCCACGTACGGCCACGCCGATCCGTATGCCGCCGGAAGCGGGTACGGGCACCACTCGGCCCACGGGTCCGGCCATGAGTCAGGCTATGGGTCCGGCCATGAATCCGGCCACGGGTCAGGTCATGAGGGACACCGCTCCGGTCCCGGCCTCGGTACCGCGGTCGCGGCAGGCGCGGCGGGACTCGCGGTGGGCGTGGTCGGCGGGCTGGTCGCGGCCGAAGTCGTCGACGAGGTGGGTGACTTCTTCGAGGGCGACGACGAAGGCGGCGAAGAGGACTGAGTCCTCAGACGTGTCCGTGTCCGGGGGCGGTGTGCGCCGTCCCCGGACACGGACCACGCGGGCTCAGTGCGCGGCGCCCTGGGCCTCGGTCGTCACGCGCGGGGCGGCCTGCTCGGCGGAGTTCTTGATGACCGCCGTGGGAGTCACCGGAGCCGTGCCCTGTTCGGCGGTGGCGGCGGACGCGGGGTTCTCGTCCTTCATCGCCCTGGTCTCGCTCTTGAGGATGCGCATCGACTTGCCCAGCGCGCGGGCGGTGTCCGGCAGTTTCTTCGAACCGAACAGCACGATGAGCACGATCGCCACGATCAGCAGGTGCCAGGGTTCCAGTCCGTTGCGGAGCATCGCGCGCCCGCCTTTCGTCGCCTCGGTCGAGGGCACGCCGCACTGGCCGCCACCCACTTGAAGATTGCCGCTTTGCGCAACAGTACAACCATCGGTGCGGATCGGAGGGCTCCCGACTCCCCCTTCCGTCTCCCTTCCGTTCCCGTTCCGCTCCTGTTCCGCCACTATTCCGTGCGCAGGGCGGCGGCGGTGCGGGTCCGGGCGGCCCAGCCCGCGGGCAGCAGTGCGCCCAGGACGGCGGTCAGCAGTCCACCGAGCGCGAGCAGGATCAGTTCCGGCGTGCCGTAGACGGCGATGACGGACTCGGGCGATCCTCATCGGCGACGGCATCGACGTGGTCGCGGAGGCGGCCGACGGCGCCGAAGCCGTGGAGGCGGTTCGCCGCACCCCGACCGGCGCGTCCGACCCGCCCCGCGTGATCATCCTGACGACCTTCGATCTCGACGACCTCGTGTACGCGGCGCCGTCCGCCGGGGCCGGCGGGTTCCTCCTCAAGGACGTCACCCCCGAACACGTGGTCTCCGCCGTCTGGTCGAACGCCAGGCCCGCCGGTCCCCGGAGACGGCCACGCCCCTCGCGACCTGGCCCCTTTGGCCCCGCGAGAACTCGAAGTCCTGCGTCTGCCGGCCCAGGGCCTGACCAACGCCGAACCCGCCGCCCACCCCCACCTGGCCTGGTCACGCCCGGCACCGTGGCGAGGAGCACGTAGGACCGACGAGTTCCGGCCGCCAACCCCCGGTTCATTTCTACAGTGATGTAGTTTTTTGGTGTCGATCCATCCAGCGCCCGGCATCCACTCGCCCGGCCGACGGCAGCACGAAGGAGATCAGCGTGGGAGTTTCCCTGTCCAAAGGCGGCAATGTCTCGCTCAGCAAGGAGGCGCCGGGCCTGACCGCGGTGCTGGTCGGTCTGGGCTGGGACGTGCGGACCACGACGGGCACCGACTACGACCTCGACGCGTCCGCGCTGCTGGTCGACGAGTCGGGCAAGGTCCTCTCGGACCAGCACTTCGTCTTCTACAACAACCTGAAGAGCCCGGACGGTTCGGTCGAGCACACCGGCGACAACCTGACCGGTGAGGGCGAGGGCGACGACGAGTCGATCAAGGTGAACCTGGCCGGCGTACCGGCCGAGGTCGCCAAGATCGTGTTCCCGGTCTCGATCCACGACGCCGACGCGCGCGGACAGAGCTTCGGCCAGGTCCGCAACGCGTTCATCCGTGTCGTGAACCAGGCCGGCGGCACCGAACTCGCGCGCTACGACCTGTCGGAGGACGCCGCGTCCGAAACCGCGATGATCTTCGGCGAGTTGTACCGCAACGGCGTGGAGTGGAAGTTCCGTGCGGTGGGCCAGGGGTACGCCTCGGGTCTGTCCGGGATCGCCTCCGACTTCGGCGTCGGCGTCTGACGCGTCCCGCCGGCTCCCCGCCGTCCCCGCCCCGATGCGAATCCCCTGGGCGCGGGCGGCGGGCCGTTGCCGGCCCTGTCGCCGGAACACGCCCCAAAAGGCACACGTGACTGTCAGTGCCTTGGTGCACACTCACGATGAGCTGTCGTACGCCTGGGGAGGATGCCGTGTTCACCGGGATGGACGAGGTCGGCTGGGCCTCGATGAAACATGCCTACGGAAGCGCCGAGGACGTCCCGGAGTTGCTCCGCGGACTGGCCTCCACGTGCCCTCAGGAGCGTGAGAGAGCGCTCGACGGGATGTACGGAGCCGTGCACCACCAGGGCGATGTCTACGACTCGACGCTCGCGTGCATCCCGTTCCTGTTCGAACTCGTCGGGCACGAAGAAGTCCGCGACCGGGGCGGCGTCGTGGAGCTGCTCGTCAGCATCGGCGGCGGGGACGCCTTCGACGGCGGCCCGCTCGAAGACGGGGACGGCGCCGAGGGCAACTACGCCATGGCCCGCACGGCGATACGGTCGGGCGCCGCGGCCTTCATCGGCCTGCTCGCGGACCGGGACCCGGAGGTGCGCCGGGCGGCACCGACGGCGCTCGTGCGGTTCCTCGGCCAACCGGAGCGCGTGCTCGGGCTGTTGGCGGGACGACTTGAGGAGGAAGAGGAGGAACAGGTCCGGCCGGCCCTGGCCGAGAGCCTGGGACTGTTCGCGCGCCTGCACCCCGCGTCCGCCGCTCCCGCGGTGGAGTACCTGGTCGAACTCGGTGCCGCTCCGCACGACGCCGGGCTGCGGCTCGCCGCCCTCGGCCAACTCGCCGGCTGCGCACCCGATCGCCTTCCGGCCGACCTCGTTCCCACCGTCATCGCACTGCTCCGGGCCAGATCACCACGCCCCCGGGTGCCGGACCAGCCCGAGCGACCCGACACCGACACCCTCATCGGCCACCTGCGACGCCTGCGCCCCGCCGACGAGGAGGGCGGTCATCTCCTGCGGACCCTGCACACCGCGCTCGGCGGCCGCACCGCCGATCGGATCGCCCTGCTCAAGGGGCAGTTGAGCAGCGACGAGTCGGCAGACCGGTGCAACGGCGTGTGGATGGCGGCGGGGCTGCTTCGCGAATGGCGGGGCTCGTACGAAGAGCTGGTCGTGTTGATCGGCGAACAGGTCGTCACCGAGGAGCAGCGGCTGCGCGATGCCGCGGCCTCCGTCCTGGAGACACTCTTCGGTCTGGCCGCCCCGGCCGCCGACCACCTGGCCGCCCTGGTGGCGGTCGGCCCCGAGCACCGAATACGCCAGTGGGAGCACGGGGCACCGGCCCTCGCCGCCCCGCTCAAAGCGCTGGCCAGAGCCGGCGATCCGCGCGCGGTGGCGGCACTCGCCGAGCTGCTGGACGGGCCGGTCGTGCCCCCCGAAGCCGGGTACGAAGTCCAGCACTTGGGTCCGGCGGCGGCCACACTCGCTCCGCTGCTGCGCGAGCGGCTCCGCGAGGTCCCCCTCGACGCCCTCGACACCTACGACCGTGCGGTGCCGCTGCTGTTCGCGCTCGGCAGGCTGGGACACGCACCGGCGGTACCGGAGATGCTGCGGCTGCTGCACGGGGCGCCGGAGGGGCTGCGGAGCCGGGAGTGGCTCGTGCGGGCGATCGCCGACGCCCTCGGCAGGTGCGGCCCGGACGCTCGGGAGGCGATACCGGCCCTGCGTGAACTGCTGGACGGGTCGTGCGCGGTGGCGGCGGCCGGTGCGCTCTGGTCGCTGGAGGGTGACGCGGAGGCCGTACTGCCGACGTTGCGAAGGGAATTGGTGGCGGGGCAGTTCCACGCGCGCAACGCGGCCGAGGCCCTGGGCCGACTGGGGCCCGCGGCCCGGTCCGCCCTGCCGGTGCTGCGCGGCATGGCCGACTCCGGGAAGGTGTGGCCGCGGGCGAGCGCCGCGGGCGCTCTGTGGGACATCGCCGGGGATCCAGGACCGGTCCTCCCGGCACTCCGCTCCGCCTGGGAGCAGAACGTGCACACCCGCATCCTCCTCGCCGGCTGTCTGACCCGGATGGGTCCGGCGGGCGCGCCCGTCCACGATCTGCTCCGTACGGAACTCGCCATGCCACGGCGGCACCAGGCGCGGGCCGGCACCCACGGGAGCGACAACATCGGCGAGGACGAACAGCTGTTGCGCGCCTGCCGCGCCGCCCTGGACGCCGCGTAGAAACCGCAGCTCAAGGCCGCTTGAGCACAGCTCGTCGAGGCATTGTCAGACCCCTCCCCTACTGTGATCACCATCGCCGACAGGTGGGTTCGGGAGGGGTCCTGTCATGGGTTGGATCGAGACATCCAGTGGGTACGCCGTCACGTTGGACGGCGCACAGGTGCGGTGCCGCAACGCGGCGGGACGCATGCTGAAGCAGGTGCCCGCGAAGCTGCGGGACGACGTGGAGGTCGTCCGGCTGCGGCAGTTGGCCGAGTGGCTGGAGCGGCATGAGCGGGAGTGCCGCTCCCAGGTGGACACCTGGATCGTCCGCTCCCTGCCCGTGCCGACGGACCTGCTGGCCCGGGTGTGGCCCGACGCCGCCTGGCAGGCGGCGCTGCGCGACCTGGTGGTGGCGCCGGTGGACACGGACGGCACGGTCGCGCTGGAGCGCGCCGGATTCCTGCGGGACGCGGATCCGGAGCAGGGCCTCGGCGTGGTCGACCTGGACGGCGACTCGGTCCGGCTCGCCGCGCGGACGGTGGTGATACCGCATCCGGTGCTCCTCGAAGACCTGGAGGAGCTGCGGGAGTTCGCGGCGGAGCTCGGTGTCGAGCAGGGCGCCGGTCAGTTGTTCCGGGAGGTCTGGCCGCGGCCGGACGACAGGGACGGCACCGCCTTCGAGTGGAGTGCCTACGCGGGCGGGAAGTTCGAGGAACTGCGGCACGCGACCGCGCGGGCGGGCTCGTACGGCTATCGGGTGCGCGGCGGGTACGCGGTGTGCCCGCTGATCGAGAACGGAGTCGCGGTGGAGGCGGCCTACTGGATCGGCGCCGACTACCCGGAGGCCGAGACCCGCACCGGCGGCCTGGAGTGGCGGGCCGCTGGCGGGCGCCGACTGCCGTTGCGGGAGGTGGGGCCGGTCGCCTGGTCGGAGGGGGTTCGGATGGCGGCTTTGGTGTACGCGGGGCGTGTGGTGAACGGCGAGGACGAGGAGGGGGAGCTGTGAGCGGGGATCAGCTGCTGGAGTCGGGAGCGGTACTGCCGCTGGGCGAGGGTACCGGCGATGTACTGACGGCGCGGACGTACGGGCATCCCGTCCTGGAGGGGCGCACGGTGGTGCGGCTGGTGCCCGAGGCGATCGGGCCCGCCGAGGACCTCGCCCTGGAGTACCTGGGCTTCGGCACCGCCGACTCTGTACCGGTGGGCCGGGTGAGGCGTCAGTCGCTGGGCTTCCCCGCCTGGGCGCTGGTCAACGACCCGGTGAACGGGCACCATGCGCTCGCCGTGGTCAAGGAGATGGAGCGGCTCACCCGGATGGTGTCGAGCAAGCCGGGCCACGCCAAGGACGGCTTCGACGAGATCGGCGCCCGGCTGGACCGCTCGGTGCCGCACTTCCTGCCGACGTACTACGAGCAGGTGGCCCGGTTGTTCCTGGCGGCGGAGTCGCGCCAGCACGCCGCGTCGTTCTTCGGCAAGGCCCGGGCGGCCGAGCAGCGCCACGCCCTCGCCGTGGACGAGGACCGGCTGCGGGAGGTGTTCCTGGAGTTCGCCGGGGCGGGCGCGCTGAGCGGGAAGGCGCTGCGCGACCACGCCAAGGGGCTGGCGGCACGACTGTCCGGCACAGCCGCGTACGAGCAGTTCAGGACGCTGTCGTCGCAGCGCTGTGCGGCCGGGATCGCTCCCTACGCGGGCATGCTGGAGGATCTGCGGCGGCTGGCGAAGGGTGCGGGGCTCGATCCGCGCGCCGAGGAGCGTGCACTGCTCGCCGAGATCCTCCCCTCGGGCGCCATGAACCGCGCGGCCGGGAGCTTCTGGAAGTCCGCGCTGCCCGCACTGGCGGAGCTGGCGCACGAGGATCCGGCGGTACGGGAGCGGTTGTTGACGCTGATGCCCTTCACGGGCGGTGATCAGCGTGAGGAGTTCGACGCGGCGTGGCTCGCGCTGCTCGATGCCTGCGGTGCGATCGGTCTGCTGCTCGACGGCACGGTCGACGCCGCCGACTGGCTGAGCTCCTGGGACCGGCACCGTCAGCGTGGCTGGCGGCAGCGCAAGCGGATCGTCGAGGAAATCGCCCTGGTGGAACGGCTGGCGCCCCGGCTGATCGCCGACGGCAAGCCGGTGCGGCTGCTGCGCGAGCAGGGCTGGAACTCCTACGTGGATCTCGACCTCCTGGACACCGCCCTGGCGGCGGGTGTGCCGGTCGCCGACCCCTCGCCGGGGACCGAAGGTCTGGAGCTGCGCTACTGGACGGACGACGAGCGCCCGGGCCGCCGGGACCTGGCCGCGGTCGCCACCGACCCGCGCTTCGCTCCCCTGTTGCGCAGGGCGGTGGAGAGTCTCTCGCTCGCGGACGCACCCGCGTCCGGACCTTCGGCACGCGTGCGACGGCTCGCGGACCATCCGGCGCTGCGCACGGCCGTGGCGGGCTGGCTTCGGGACCGCGCCGACGAACTGGCCGGGCCGGTCGGCCTGCCGGGGCTCAAAGAGCTGCTGACCAAGGTCTCCCGCTTCTCGGCACCCGCCGCACTGGCGACGGCACCGGAGGCCGTCCGGCGGATCGTCGGCTTCGATCCCGCGCCGGTCCTGGGCCGCACTCTGCGTACGGGCATCCTCGACGAACTGGGCTGGCCCGCCCTCGAAGAGGCCCTGGACACCCTCGGCAAGGTCGCCCCGCCGGCGAGCGGGCAGCACCCGTGGCCGCACCAGCACGGCCGTACGTACCAGTACGCGGACGCCTGGCCCGCGCTGATCGTCCGTGTCGGGACCCAGGTCGCGCTGGCCGGCCCCGACGCGCTGCTCGACGCGCGCACGCTCACCCTGCCGTCCCAGGGACGCCAGTACGGCGAGCCGACGGTGCGTCACGTGGACGGCCAGTGGCTCGTCGCGTCGGGGTACGGGAACGAGCAGCGGGCCGTCTGGTCCGGGCGCCCCGCCGACGTGTTCAAGCCGACCGGCCTGCCGGGCGGCTGGTACGGCGGCCACCCGGTGTCGCTCGCGCTGCCCGACGGCGGCCGCTGTTTCGGCGGCCGGCCCGTGCACGCCGGGGACACCACGTTCGCCGAGCAGCACCGCGAGATCGCCTCGGACGGCATCTCGTACTGGGTGCTGCACGAGAAGCGCTGGCACGAGTACGACCCCGCCTCCGCCAAGCGCGGCCGGATGTCGGTGCCCGCGTTCTTCGACTCGGCGCTCGCCGACGCCCGCCCTGGCATCGTCCTCACACAGACGGACTGCCGGCTGCTGCCGGTCCAGCCGGGTCTGGAGGGCTCGCCGTTCGGCAGCAAGGACGGGCTGCTCGGCTGGTGGGTGACGCACGACCAGAACTCCGGTGCCTGGACGGCCTGTTCGGTCGACGGGAACCGCAGTCCTGCGACCACCAAGGGTGTTCCGGCCCCGCCCCTGCGGCTGCCGGGCGGTGCCGCCCTGCATCCCGTGCAGACCGGCTGGAACCGCACGATCGTCGAGCTGTGCGACAGGGACGGCCTGTCGCTGGCCCGCCTCCAGCTGGGCGACCGCGGCAGCGCACATGCGGCGGGGACCCGCTTCCTGCCACCGCTGTGGTACTGGCACGCGCTGCGCCCGCGCGACGAGCACGGCTCGGCCGCGCTGCGGGCCGTGACCGACGCGGACGCCACCGCGCTGCTGGCCGCCGTCCGGGACGGCGAGAGCCCGCGGGAGGCCGTGGCCCGGCTGCTGCCCGCCGTCACCGACGAGCGGCTCGCCCTCGGGGTGGCCGGGTTGGTCGAGGAGACGGCCCGCTGCGCCCGGCGAATCGCCACGCTCGCCGAGCGGGCCGAGCGGCCGGTCGCCGCGCCGCAGGAGGAGGACGAAGTCCGGCACGCGTACGACCAGGTCCTGCGCGAGGCGCTGCGGGAGCTCACCGCCCCCGGACACTTCTACGGTTACTACGGCAACGAGCAGCACGCCACCACCGCGGTCGACCAGCTCAAGGCGCTGCGCTCGCTGTTGGTCCCGGGCACACCGCCCGCGAAGTTCCCCTTCGTCGGCACCGGGGTCGCCTGGCTCTCGCTGTCCGGTCCCGGCACGGCGGCGGCCGCCCTGCGCGCCGCCGCGCCCACCACGCCGGAGGGGCGGCGCGCCGGGCTGCTGGAATTCCTCGACGTCGTCCTGTCGGTCGGCGACGGCGTGCTCGTCGATCCCCGGGGACGACTGCGGATCGTGCAGCTCAAGGCCTCCCGCTCGGAGCGGCCGGAGCGCGTCGGGGAGGTGCTGGCCTCGGGCGACCGGCGGCTGCTGATCCTGTCCTGCCAGAAGGTCGACGCGGGCGACGCGTACTGGAACGCCGTCGAGTACGACCCGGCGGGCGAGTTCGGCCCCTGGCAGGGCTTCGCGATCGTCGAGACCGAGATCCGGGGCACGTCCGGGGACGAGGCCCTGGCGCCCGCCGTGCGGCGGTTGGTGGCGCTCGTGAGGGAGCGAGGACCGCTGCCCTACCGGCCGGAGCAGGCGCGGGAGTTCGCCGAGCGGGTGGGGGTGAGCGCGGTGGCCGGAGCGCTGCTGCTCCTCGGGCTGCCCGGGCTCAACTCCTACGGCAAGGACGGGCTCCTGCCCGCGGAGCACCTCCAGCCGCTGGGCGCGAAGAGCGCGGAGGCGCAGGCCGCCCGCAGCGCCCTCGGCGAACTCTCCATCGCGGAACGGCAGTTGTTCACCGCGGCGCTGGTCCCCACGGATCCCGGACACATGGAGCGGCTGTGGACCGACGGTTTCGACCTGGAGCCCGTCGTACGGATCTGGATCGAGCGGCGGGGGCAGCGGCGGGCGGCGCCGCCCGAGCTGATCGCGCGGATGGTGAGCGAGATCGGGCCGGGCCGGATGCTGGACGCCGTCCTCAACCCCCAGGCGCGCCCTGAGCTGACCGGTCGCACCGAGCAGCGGATGCGGGACAACAGACTCGAACCACTGGACGCCCAGGCCCTGTTCACCGGCTCCGACCTGGCCGCGTACGTCAGCATGCTGCGCTGGCTCGCCTATCGACTGCCGTACGGCGATCCGCTGCGCGCGACGCTGCCCGAGACCCTGCGCATGCTCCGCGAGCGCCTCACCGACCCCGGGCTGCTGCTCGACCTCGGGGTGACCTGGGGGCACGACGGCAACACGGTGTCGACCCGGGTACGGGAGACGTTCGGGCTGCCCGCCCTGGGAGGCGGGGACGCGGAGGGCCTGCTGCGGGCGGGCCCGGCGATCGTGCTGGCGCCGATGCGGCACCGCTCGGAGTGGGACACCGTATGGCTGCGGCCGTCGGCCGTGCTGCCGCAGGCGGGCGAGGAGGGCGGACCCGATCACCCGGCGCTGAAGCTGCTCGCGGGGCTGAGCCGGGACAGCGGGCAACTGCAGTCGCTGCGCACGCTGTTGAGCGAGGAGTTCACCGCCCTGATCACGGCGGACGGCCCTCCCGGAGCCGCACAGCACCCGGCCCACAGCGTGCCGGAGCTGGTGGCCGAGGCGGCACAGCGGTGCGGGCTCTCCGAGGACGCGGCCGGGCTCTATCTGATGCTGCTCGCGCTCCCGGACCCCACGGACCGCAACCAGGCGGCCTGGACCGACTGGAAGCCCGCGCGGCTGAAGCGGGCCAGGGCCGAAGTGGCCGCCGCCGGGCTGGTGGTGGAGGCGAAGCGGTCCCGGGCCGGGCGGGCGCAGTTCCTGCCCGGCGGCTGGCTGGAGCACAAGGCGCCGCGGCTGCCCGTCGAGAGCTGGAAGACCCCGCTGCTGCCGGAGACGGCCCACGGTTTCGTGGTGCCGGACCGCCCGGTGCCGGAGTTGTTCGCGCGGGCCTGGCAGCGGGTCGTCGAGGGTGACGCGCCCGGGTTCGAGGAGTTCGCCGGGCGCGGTGGCCGGGGCGGCAGAGGCGGCCGGGGCGGGGGCAGGGCATGAGCGGCGGACAGAGCACGGCGAGCGGGATGAGGGCAGCGGGTGCGACGGCGAGGACGGACGTGACGAAGGCGATGGGCGTAAAGGGTGTATCGGGCGTGTCGAGCGTGACGGGCGCGCGGCAGATCGAGCTGCCCGAGGACCGTCACACCGAGGAGCTGGCGTTTCTCGCGGCGTACGACGAGGGGCCGCGACCGCCGGGCTGGCACCTGACCCCGCGCGCCGTGGTGACGTTCGTGTGCGGTTCGGACGGCGAGACACTGAGCGGCGCGGACGGGCGACGGCTCGTCGTGTCACGCAAGTTCGTGGGCGACCGGGGACTCGTCGAGCGGTGCGTGGTGACGCTCGCGGGCGAGCGGGGTCTCCTGCTGGTCGGCGAGCCCGGCACCGCGAAGTCGATGCTCTCCGAGCTGCTGGCCGCCGCCGTGTGCGGCACCAGCGCGCTCACCGTGCAGGGCACCGCGGGCACCACGGAGGACCAGCTCAGATACGGCTGGAACTACGCGATGCTGCTCGCCACGGGGCCGAGCCGGGCGGCCATGGTGCCCTCACCCGTGCTCACGGCGATGACCCGGGGAGCCGTCGCCCGGATCGAGGAGGTCACACGCTGTCTGCCCGAGGTGCAGGACGCCCTGGTGTCCCTGCTGTCCGAACGGCGCATCGCCGTACCGGAGTTGGCCGGTGGCCCGGACGGGGACGGCACGGTGCACGCCGTGCCGGGGTTCACGCTGATCGCGACGGCCAACCTCCGTGACCGCGGTGTCTCCGAGATGTCCGCCGCCCTCAAGCGCCGCTTCAACTTCGAGACCGTCGGACCGATCGACGACCTCGACGCGGAGACGGAGCTGGTCCGAGGCCAGGCCACGGCGGCGCTCGCCCGCTCGGGTGCCCGTTTCTCCGTCGACGACGCGGTGCTGGAGGCGCTGGTCACGGCCTTCCGGGATCTGCGCTCGGGCCGCAGCGCGGAGGGCTGGGAGGTCGAGCGGCCCACCACGGTGATGTCGACGGCGGAGGCGGTGCAGGTCGCCACCTCCATGGGCCTGGGCGCCGCGTATCTCGGGGACGGCAGGGATGTCGTGCGCACCCTGCCCGGCCATCTGCTCGGCACGGTGCGCAAGGACGACCCGGCCGATCACGCACGGCTGCTGGGCTACTGGGACGGTCCGGTGCGGCGGCGCGCGGAGCAGGGCGCCGCACTGTGGCGGACGCTGTGGGAGCTGCGCGATGACCTCGTGTGAGGCGGCGCCCGGCTCGGCGGCGTCGCCCGAGGTGGCTCTGGAGGCGCTGGCCGGGTGTCGGGACCCGTTCCTGATCGGTGTGCGACATCATTCGCCGGCGCTCGCGGCGGCCGTGCCGGGGATGCTGTCGGCGGCGGCGCCGGAGGTGCTCCTCATCGAGCTTCCGGAGGAGTTCGCGCCGTGGCTCGAATACCTGGGGGATCCGGCGACGGTGCCACCGGTGGCGCTGGCAGGGAGCCGGGAGCACGGCGGGGTGGTCTTCCTGCCCTTCGCCGAGTTCTCCCCGGAGCTCGCGGCGATTCGCTGGGCGAGGGAGGCAGGGGTGCCGGTCGTGCCGTTCGACCTGCCCCTGGCCGCGCGGGACGCGGAGGAGCGGGCTCGGGAGGTGGCGCAAGAGCCGGGCGCGGGCCGAGCGGGTGGCGGGCGTGGGCGGCTGGCGGCCGCCCTGCGAGCGCGCGCCGGGGGCCGGACGGGGGACGACCTGTGGGCGCGACTGGTGGAGTCGGGCGCGCCGGGCGCCGGGGCGGAGGAGTTGCGGCGCGCCGCGCTGCTCGTCGGCTGGGCGTTGCGGGCGGACACCGGAGAGGACGCCGTGGACCCGTACGACCTGCGGCGCGAGGCCAATATGCGGGGACGACTGGCCGAGTACGCGGGGCGGCGTACGGCAGCGGTGACCGGGGCGTTTCACGCGCCCACCCTGCTGCGGGCTGGTGCCGGGCCGGTGGGTTCGGGTGCCGGGCCGGTGGGTTCGGGTGCCGGATCCGCGGAGGCCGTCCCCTCGGTCGTCACCTCCCTCGTGCCCTACTCGTACCCGCTGCTCGACGAGCGGTCCGGGTATCCGGCCGGCATCCGTGATCCGGAGTGGCAGCGGGGGGTGTTCCGGGCCGCCGGGGAGCCGGGACGGCTGGACGAGTTGCTGACGGCGACGGCCGTGCGGATCTGCGCCGCCGTCCGCGAGTCGGGACATCCCAGTGGCCCCGCCGACGCCCGGGAAGTGGTGCGGGTGGCGCGGGATTTGGCCACGCTGCGCGGGTTGCCCGCCGCCGGCCGCGGCGAGCTGGTCGAAGCGGTGCAGACGGTACTCACACAGGGCCAGTTGCTGGGTCGGGGGCGAGTGGTGGCCGCGGCCATGGAGCGGGTGCTCGTCGGTGACCGGCAGGGGCGACTCGCCCCCGGCACGCCACGCTCCGGCCTCGGCCCCGCGGTCGAGGGCCTCCTCGCGGAACTCTCACTGCCCTCCCCCACCGCTCCCGCCCGCCGTGAGCTGCGGCTCGACGCGCTGCGCTCCGAACTCGACCGCCGGCGCGAGATCTGTCTGCGCAGGATGGCGGTCTGCCGTGTTCCCTACGGCGACGAGGCCGGAGTCGCACGGGTCGGCGACGGCGCCGCGCTCACCACACGGTGGACGGTGACCTGGACGCCCTCGACCGCGGCGATGCTGGATGTGACCGGCGTTCACGGAGTGACGTTGGAACAGGCGGCCTACGGCGTACTGGCGCGGCGACGGGCGGCGGAGCGGCGCGACGGCGGTCCGACCGCGGCCCAGGTGCTCGCCGGGCTCGAGGACGCGGCCCACTGCGCCCTCCCGGGGCTCGCCTCGGAGCGCCTCACGGAAGTCGCCGAACTGCTGCCCGCGTCCGGCACCCTGCCCGAACTCCTCGGCGGGCTCGACCTGTTGAGCCGGATCGGCGCGGGACATGTGCCGGGGCTGCCCGCCCCCTGGGAGAAGGAGCGGATCGAGGCCGCGTACGAGGAGCTGGGAGCCGCCGGTGTCCGCGCGCTCGACGGGCTGACCGGTTCCACCGACACCGCCGACGCCCGCGCTCTGGTGGACCTCGCCACCCGGGTCGACGGCGCGGGAGGCGGACTCCGGCTCTCAGACGCCCTCGGCCGCCTGGACGAGGACGGTACGCCGCTGATCCGCGGCGCCGCGGGAGCCGCCCGGGTGCTGCTGGGGCTGCGGGAGGCGAAGGAGTTCGGCACCCGGCTGGCCTCCCGTGTCGACGGTGCCGTGACTCCCGAACTCCGTTCCGGCCTCGCCGCGTTCCTGCGCGGCACGCTGCTCGCCGCCGGTCCGCTGCTCGAGACGGGCGAGGCCGTGGACCCACTCCTGGAGCGCGTCGAGTCCCTCACCGACCGGGCCTTCCTCGACCGCCTGCCGGCCCTGCGCGCCGGCTTCGACGTCCTGGCGCCTGCGGCCCGGTCCCGGATGCTCGCCGCGGTGGAGGACCGCACCGGCCACGCGGTGGGCGAGTTGCCGGACGCGGTGGCGGAGCCGGGGTTCCTGGCCCGGCTGGCGGCGGCGGATCTGGCGGGGCGGACGGCGTTGGCGACGGCGGGCTTGGACCCCTTGGGCACGGACCCGACACCGACCTCGCATCAGCCCCCGCAGGACAACCCCGGCGTACCCAACAGTGCTGCCGTACCAAGCAGTCCTGCCGCACCAAGCAGTCCTGCCGTACCCGGCGGTCGCGCCGTACCCATCAGCCCCGCCGTGCCCAACCCTCCCGCCGCACCCAACAGTCTCGGCCCCGGAGATCGCTGGCGGCTCCTGCTGGGCAGGGCAAGGCAGTTGACGGGGCGGGCCGGCCGGATCGCGCGCGCACTCGACGAGTTGTACGGGAGCGGGCGCGGCGAGGGGGTCGGAGAGCCCAGCGATGGCGGTGCCGGTGGCGGGAGCGAGGCGTCGTTCCCGGATGTGCGGAGCTGGTCCGAGGAGCTCGCGGCGCTCTTCGGACCCGGAGTACGGGAAGAGGTGCTGGCAGCGGCGGCCGACGCCGGACGCGTCGACGCCCTGCAGGAACTCGACCCCGCCTCGGCCCGCCCCTCCGTGGAGCTCCTGCGGACGGTCCTCTCGTACGCGGGAGGCATGCCCGAGCAGCAACTGGCGCGGCTTCGGCCCCTGGTGGCCCGGCTGGTCAAGGAGCTCACGGACGCCCTCGCCCAGAGACTCCGGCCCGCCCTCGCCGGCCTCGCGCATCCGCGGCCCACCCGCAGACCGGGCGGCCCCCTGGATCTCGCCCGCACCGTGCGCGCGAACCTCGCGACGGCGCGCCGCGATCCTGCAACGGGAGCGGTGACGGTACTGCCCGAACGGCCGGTCTTCCGTACCCGGGCCCGCAAGGCGGCGGACTGGCGGCTCGTGCTGGTCGTCGATGTGTCCGGGTCCATGGAGGCGTCGACGATCTGGGCGGCACTCACCGCGTCCGTGGTCGCCGGGGTCCCGGCACTGAGCACGCACTTCGTGGCGTTCTCGACGGACGTCGTGGACCTCACCGACCAGGTGGACGACCCCCTCGGGCTGCTCCTCGAGGTGCGGGTCGGCGGCGGTACGAGCATCGCCCGGGGCCTGCGGCACGCACGCTCACTGGTGACGGTTCCCTCCCGCACGCTGGTCGTCCTGATCAGCGACTTCGAGGAGGGGGGTCCGGTGGGCCCACTGCTGTCCGAGGTGCGGGCGCTCGTCGACTCGGGCTGCCATGTCCTCGGCTGCGCCTCGCTGGACGACGCGGGCCGACCGCGCTACTCGGCCGGTGTGGCGGGGCAGTTGGTGGCCGCGGGCATGCCGGTGGCGGCCCTCAGCCCGCTGGAACTGGCCCGCTGGGTGGGCGAACGCATGGGAGGTACACACCGATGACCACGCTTCCCCCGGTGACGGCCGAAGTGGCGGCCGCCGCGCTGGAGTCGCTCCCGACCCGTCTGCGCAAGCGTGCCGACTCGGCCGCGGCCAAGGCGGCTGACTGGCCCGTCGCCGTGACGGACGCGACGGTCGTGGTGCGGGTCGACGACGCGACAGCGGTCACCCTCACCACCACGGCCGGGGTGGTGAGGTCCGCCGAGGATGCCGTGTGCAGCTGTCTGCTCGCGCCGGCGTGTCTACATCGCGCGGCGGTCCTGACGCTGGCACCGCTGGCTGAGGAGACGGACGGACCGGCGGCCACGGCTGCCGTGCCGTCGGACGCCGGCGACTCCACCCCTGTCCCTCCGGAGACCGGGGCCCTCGACCTCACTCCCCCGCAGTCCGCGGCGGTGCACGCCCTCCGGGTGGCCGCGACCGCCGTGCTGGCAGCCGGAGTGACGGGCTCCGGTGCCGTGCACCGCGCCACGCTCCTCCACGCCGCCCACTCGGCGCGCGTCGCCGGACTCCACCGCGCCGCGGCCGCGGCCGTCCGGGTGGCGCGGCGGCTCTCCGAGGCGGGCACCGGGGACCCCGCGTTCCGGCTGCCCGAACTGGCCTCGGAGCTGGCGGAGTTGCTGACCGTCGCCGTCGGGCTGCACCGCGCGCCGGACCCGGATCTGATCGGCACCGCACGTCGGGCCTATACGGCGAACGGTTCGCTGCGGCTGCACGGTCTGTTCACCGAGCCGGTGGTGACCGCCTCGGGGTACGCCGGGGCGGTCACGTACGCCCTCGCGCAGGACGGCCGGCTCCGCTCGCTGTCCGACGTGGCACCGGGCGACGCCGACCGTGCCCGGCAGGCCGCCGGCTCCGCGGTCCCCGGCGGCAGCGCCCTCACCCTGCGGGAACTGGGCGACCACGGCGGGGCGATCCTCACCGACCCGACCGTCTCGCCGGACGGGCGGATCGGGGGTGGCGGCGCGGTCCGTTCCGTACGGGCGTCGGGGGCCCGTTGGCACGAGGAGCCGCTCGACACGCTCTGGCGGCGTTCCCCGGCCGACCAGGTGGCCGCCGCGCTGCGGTGGTGGGCCGAGCCCGCCGACGAGCGGGAGGCGGGTGGTGACCTGCTCTTTCTCACCGGGACGATCACCGGCGGAGGGTTCGCCGTGGACCGTGGTCCCACGCTGCGACTCCTGGCGCCGGACGAGCGCTCCGAACTCCCCTACGTCGAGAACCTCCGGCTTCTGGCGGGGGCCCACGGTCTGTCCCTGCGCCTCGTCGCGCGGCTCGCGGCGGACCGGCCGAGCGGGGTACGCGCGCTCGCCGCGGCCTGGCAGGGCACGGACGGCGACCCGATCCGCGCGGACCTCGGCCTGCGCCGCCTCCACCGCACCCACCTGCCCAGGACCGGAACGGCCGTCATCCCTTCCGCCCCGGCGCCCGCGCTTCCCACGGAACTCGACCTCCTGCGGCGGGCCGTGGACCGCGCGGTCGCGGGTGGCCGCGCCGTCACCGCCACCGGGGCCGACGGCGAACTCCCCCGTCGGCTCGCCGCGGTGGGTCTGACCACGGGGGCCGCGTGCGCGCGGGCGCTGGTGGACACCGCGTCGGACCGGCGCCATGACGCGCTGGGCCGACTGCGGCCGGCCGACCCGGAGGCGTACGCCCGCGCCTGGCTCGCGTCGTCCACATACGCCTCGGCCGCCACGGCATCCCTCCTCACGGCCGCGTGGGCACCGGAGGAGGACCACGTTCCGGGCTGACCGCGGGGGTCCTGCGGGGCGGGGTGGGGGCGGCGGAGGCCAAACGTCCCACGCCTCGGCCCCGTAGTCCTCCCCCCTCTCCACACCCCCGCTCCGCACCCAGACCTCGCTCGCCTCAGCCCGTCTTCCGCCCCCACAGGGGGCCGACCCGTTGCCAGTCCTCGTCCCACTGCGCCATGCGCCGCCGTTCCATTCGTCCGCGTACCAGCCGTCCGCCGATGAACGGCACGCCCGCGACGCTCACCCCTACCAGAACGCCCACCAGCGCGGCACGCAGTTGGGCCTGGGAGGGCGTGGGGGGCTTGGTGACGAGGCGGCCGTGGGCGTCCGTCCATACCGTCACCGGGGTGCCCGCGGTGCTGCCGACGGACACCCGGGCCTGGCCTGCGTGCGGCGAGCCGTCCGACGCGGTCCAGTGGACCTTCGCCCAGACCATGTCGGCGTCGTTCGCCGACGCGGTCGACTTCGGTACGTCGTCGTTGAGCAACGCCAGAACGGAGTGCCACTCGGCCCGCTGCCTGGCGAGGCCGTTCTCCACGGACTGCGTCGCCAGCAGACCGGTGAGCACCCCGCCGAGCGCGGTGAGCGCCCAGACGACGAGCACGATCCAGGCCTCCAGCGCGTCACTGCGACGCCGCAGCGGATTGCGCCGCCATCGCCACAGCCACACCTTCGGAGCCTTCGGACCACGGAATGCCGCCATCGATGGCGTCCTCCTCACGACCGCACGGACATGCCACATCGCCCTCCCATACGGGATCGGTCCCTCCGATGCTCACAACGAGTCCCGCGACCCGGGCGTTCCAGAATTCCGGCCATCCCCCGCCCGTAGGCGCGTCGGCCGGGACGAGACGTCGCCGATGACCGACGCCACTCGGCTGACCTGCGGAAATTCGGCGCACAGGGGAGACTGTCAGCGCCGGGGTGCAGACTGGCCGATGTCTGAGACGACGTCGTCGCGGAGGTGATCGACATGGCCGAAGTACTGCTCACCGTCGGTACACGCAAAGGGCTGTTCATCGGACGGCGGCGCGGCGGCGCCTGGGAGTTCGACGACAGTCCGTACTTCAACGCGCAGGCCGTGTACTCGGTCGCGATCGACACCCGCGGCGAGACACCACGGCTGCTGGCCGGAGGGGACAGCGCGCACTGGGGTCCGTCCGTCTTCCACTCCGACGACCTGGGGCGGACCTGGACCGAACCGGCGCAGCCGGCCGTCAAGTTCCCCAAGGACACCGGGGCTTCGCTGGAGCGGGTGTGGCAGTTGCACCCGGCGGCGGCCGAGCCGGACGTGGTGTACGCGGGCACGGAGCCGGCCGCGCTGTACCGCTCCGAGGACAGAGGCGAGTCCTTCGAGTTGGTCCGGGCCCTGTGGGAGCACCCCACCCGGTCGCAGTGGGTGCCGGGCGGCGGTGGCGAGGGGCTGCACACCGTCCTGACCGACCAGCGCGACCCGGAGGCCGTCACGGTCGCCGTCTCCACGGCGGGGGTGTTCCGTACGCACGACGGCGGGGCGAGCTGGGAGCCGTCCAACTCCGGTGTCTCCGCGGTGTTCCTGCCGGATCCGAACCCGGAGTTCGGTCAGTGCGTGCACAAGATCGCACAGGACGCGTCGACCCCGGACCGGCTCTACCTCCAGAACCACTGGGGTGTGTACCGCAGCGACGACGCGGGCGGCGAGTGGACCGACATCGGCGCGGACCTGCCGTCCACCTTCGGGTTCGCGGTGGCCGCGCATCCGCACCGCGGCGACACGGCGTACGTCTTCCCGATCAACGCGGACGCGGACCGCGTCCCGGCCGACCGGCGCTGTCGTGTCTTCCGCACGCAGGACGCCGGCAGGACCTGGGATCCGCTGACCGCGGGGCTGCCCACGGAGGACCACTACGGCACGGTGCTGCGCGACGCGCTCTGCACGGACGGCACGGACCCGGCGGGTGTGTACTTCGGCAATCGCAACGGCGAGGTGTACGCGTCGGCGGACGACGGGGACAGCTGGCGGCAACTGGCCTCGCATCTGCCGGACGTGCTGTGCGTACGCGCCGCGGTCGTCGGCTGAGGCCCGGGAGCCGCTCCTGGGACGACATCCGGCGTCGGTCACCCGCCGTGGTGGTGCCGACCCGACCGGTAGCGAATTCACCGCGTCGAACGGTCTCTTACGCCGCTGGCGCGCCACTGCAGGAGGCGCGAGCATGGAGGTATGGGGATGGCGGTGAAGACGTGACACCTGCGATTCCGGAATCGGGCGAAGGTCCCGGCACAGAGCCCTATATCGGTGCGGAAGAAGCGGCCTCGGACGCGGCGGCGATCGTCACCCTGTCCGGCGTGGTGATCGGCTGGACCAGAAGCGCGGAAGAACTCGTCGGCCGTGCGGCCCGCGACGTCGTCGCAGGCTCCGTCGGCCGGCTGCTGGCCGTGCCCGTGGACCCCTGGCGCGTAGCGGCGATCATGGAGCGCTGCCGTGCGGGCCAGGCCTGGAGCGGTGTGGTCACGCTGTCGCATCTCGACGGCCGTCGTGTCGAAGTGAATCTGCGGGTCTCCGCGTCGTTCCAGGTCGGCGACGACGAGTGTTTTCTCCTCTCGGCACGGGAGCGCATGACGCGCTGGGCCATGGGCCAGTCCGTGCTGGACGGGTTCCTGACCCGTTCCCCCGTGGGAATGGCCATCGTGGACATGGACCTGCGCTGCACCTGGGTCAACAACACCATGGAGAGCATCGGCGGCATACCGCGTGAGCAGCGTCTGGGCCGGCGCCTGACCGACCTCTTCCCGGGCCTCCAGGCGGAGACCATCGAGGACGTGATGCGCAAGGTACTGCGGACCGGCGAGCCGGTCAGCGACTTCGAGTACCTGGGCTGGAGCTGGGCCGACCCGCATCGGCAGCACGCCTACTCCACGTCGTTCTTCCCCCTGGTGGACGTCGAGGGCGCCGTCACGGACATCTGCTACATGGTGCTCGACGTCACCGACCGGTGGAACGCCCGCCAGCTGATCTCCATGGTCAATGAAGCCGGCGCCTGTGTGGGCAGCACCCTGGACGTCATGGAGACGGCCCAGGAGCTGGCCGACTTCGCCGTGCGCCGGTTCGCCGACTTCGCCATCGTGGACCTGCTGGAGCCGGTCTTCAGCACCGAGGGCACCGAGCGGCGCGGAACCTGGCTGTCCGACGCGGGTCCGGCGGTGACGGGGCCGGTGATGCGGCGGGCGGGCATGAGTTCCGTCCGGGAGGGGTGTCCGGAAGCGGTCGCCCAGGTCGGCGATCCGGTGGACTTCGTCCCTCCCCCGCACGATCTCGACCTCCTCGTGAACGGCGAGCCCGTGCTCATACCGGTGCTGAACCCCGACAACCCTCAATGGGTCGTCGAACAGCCGTCCAGGACCTCGAGCATGCGCGAGTTCGGACTTCACTCACTCATCTGCGTGCCGATGCGGGCCCGGGACACCATCCTCGGCCTCACCACCTTCATCCGCTCGCAGAACCCGGCCCCCTTCACCTCGGACGACGTACTGCTCGCCCGGGAACTGGTCGCACGGGCGGCCGTCTGCGTCGACAACGCCCGCCGCTACACACGGGAGCACCACGCCACACTGACGCTCCAGCGCAGCCTGCTGCCCCACACGCTGGAGGGCGGCATGGCCGTGGACGTCGCCTCCATGTATCTGCCCGCGGACGCCAAGGACGGTGTGGGCGGGGACTGGTTCGATGTCATCCCGTTGTCCGGAGCCCGAGTCGGCCTCGTCGTGGGCGATGTGGTCGGCCACGGTCTGAGTGCGGCGGCCACCATGGGCCGGCTGCGTACCGCGGTGCAGACGCTCGCCGACATGGATCTGCCGCCCGACGAGCTCCTGGCCCACCTCGACGACCTGGTGCTCCGCCTCAGCGAGGAGGAGTCCCATGACGCGTCGGCCGACCTGATCCGGACCACGGTGATGGGTGCCACCTGCCTGTACGCCATCTACGACCCGGTCACACGGAACTGCACGCTCGCCCGGGCCGGCCATCCGCCGCCCATCCTCGTGACTCCGGAGGGCCGGGTCAGCTTCCCTGAACTGCCGGCCGGTCCGCCGCTGGGGCTGGGTGGACTCCCGTTCGAGGCAGTCGACATCGAACTCGCCGAGAACAGCCTGATCGGCCTCTACACCGACGGTCTCATCGAAGGCGGCGAGCGGGACGTCGACGTCGGAATGGCCCACCTCGGGGACGCCCTGTGCCCTTGCGATCTCCCGCTCGAGTCGCTCTGCGCCAACGTGCGGGACCTGACGTCCGCGCCGCAGTCCGACGACGTCGCGTTCCTCGTGGCGCGCACGCACGCGCTCAGCGCCGACCACGTCGCCTCGTGGGACGTGGCCTCCGATCCCGCCGCCGTGGCCGGGGCCCGCGCCCTCGCCACCCGCCAACTCCGTGCATGGGGACTGGAAGAGCTGGCCATGGAGACCGAACTCGTCGTCAGCGAGCTGGTCACCAACGCGGTGCGCTACGCACCGGGCTCCGTGCGACTGCGGCTGCTGCGCGCATCCCGTCTGATCTGCGAGGTCACCGACACCAGCAACAGCTCCCCGCGGCTGCGGCACGCCCGGACCACCGACGAGGGGGGACGCGGCCTCTTCCTCGTCGCCCAGCTCGCGCACCGCTGGGGCACCCGGTACACACACGAGGGAAAGATCATCTGGGCGGAGCTGGACTCGCCGGTGCCCGCAGCGCGGTGGTGATGTCGGCGAGGTGGTCCGCGACGGGGCCGAGAGTGATCAGGCCGCTGCCCGCGCCGGCGAGTTCCCCGGCAGCAGGCAGCAGGCGGGTGCGGGCCCGCTCCAGCACGTCCCGGTCACCGACCTCCCGCGCGACCACGGCCTCCAGGCAGCAGCACGCCTCGTACATCAGGTCGCGCGGCGGCTCCGGGAGCGCGCGCAGTGCCGCCCGTGCCTCGGCCCGGCGTCCGGACGCCAGCAAGGCGAAGGGCGTGGCCCAAGGGCGGTACGGGCCCCAGTCCGCCCCCAGGTCGATCTCGACCGGCCCTGGACCGGTACTCCCCGAACCGGTACCCCCTGGACCGGCGTCGGACCACGTCCTCCCGTGCTGCACCCGCAGGCACAGCAGGGCGAACGGGAGAAGCCCACGTTCCAGGCCCGGCATCCCGGCGCCGTCCAGCCGTGCGGCGGCATCCCGGTAGGCGGTCTCGGCCCCCGCCGGTTGCCCGGACGCGGCCAGCCGCAACGCCCGGTACCACTGGGTGAAGACGCCCGCGAGCGGCAGCTCGTGGCGCTCGGCCAGCCGGTCCACGGCAGCGGCATGGCGGTCGGCCGCGGCGAAGTCGGCCAGCGCGCCGCGTGCCTGGAGCCGGATGAGGTGACCGAGTACCTCATAGGTCACCAGGTCGTGCCGGGCGGCCAGTTCGACCAGCTCCGCGCCGATCTCGTCACGCCGTGGGGCCAGGCCCGCGCGGGTGAAGGACTGCATGAACGCGCCGTTCAACGCGAACGCCAGCAGCGCGGGATCGTCGAGACGACGGGCGATCTCCTCCGCCTCGCGGGCGGCCTGGGGGCCGCGTGGTGCTCGGCTGCCGCGCGTCTCCAGGGCGATCGTGGCCAGCAGGCGGCACCGCGCGGCCTCGTGCGCGTCGCCCGCCGAAGCGGTGAGGGCGCGCTCGGCGGCCTCGACGATCCGTCGGGCCAGCTCCGGATCGTCGCTGCGGGTCCAGATCGCGGGGACGTCGTAGGCGCCGATCACCCGGGCGGTCAGGTCCGGGTCGCCGAACTCCTCCGCCGCCGCGACGGCCTCCATACGGTGCTGCCTGGCGGCCGCGAGCCCACCGCCTCCGGTGACCGCGAGGTTGCGGATCAGGCTCACCGTCGTCTCCAACCGGGCCCGGGCACCGGCGGCGACCGTACGGTCGTAGGCCGCCGCCGTCCGTGTCCACAGGCGGGCCGCGGTCGCCGTCGGCCCGGCCGGAGGATCGAGCCCGGGATCCTGGGCGAGGATGTCCGCCTCCAGGTGGCGCAGCCGGGGCCCGGGGTCCACCCCGAGCTGGTCGGCCAGGACCGCCCGGGCTCTGCGCAGCACGCCCAGCGCATCCCCTTGACGGTCCTGCCGGTACAGCGCCAGCGCGAGCAGCCGCCAGGCGTCCTCGCGCCAGGGGTGAGCGGCGAGGTGTACGTCCAGGTCGGGCACCGCCTCGGCGGCCAGGCCGAGGTCCAGCTGTGTCCGGGCCCGCTGCTCCACCGCCTGGAGCCGCAGCTCGGCGAGGCGGGAGCGCTCGCCCCGGGCCCAGTCCTCCTCCTCGAACTCGGCGTAGGCGGGCCCGCGCCACAGTGCCAGCGCCTCCTCCAGTCGCGGCAGCGCCTGCGTGGCCGGCAGCCGCGCGGCGGAGCCGACGGCCGTCTCGAAGCACCAGGCGTCCACGGCGTCCGGCTCCGGACGCAGCGCGTACCCGGGGCCGTCCGTGACCAGCAGCCGGGCGGGGGCCCGGGACGGACGGTCCGGCTCCAGGACGCGTCGCAGCGCGGCGACGAAGGTCTGTACGGCGCCCACGGCGCCGGGCGGGGGATCCGTCCACAGGTCGCCGACCAGGTGGGTGACAGGGACGACCCTGCGGCGGGCCACGACCAGCCGCGCCAGCACGGCCCGGTGCCTGGGCCCCTTCAGCCCGAGCGCGCGGCCGTCGCTCTCGGCCACGGTCGGTCCGAGCACGCCGAACGCGACCCGCACCCTTCTCGCCTCTCCCGACACCCTCGCCACGGTACTGCGCCGACGACGTGCTGATCACCTGCTGATTCGCGCCCGGCAGGCTCGTCGTGTCCGTCATCTTCCGCATCCGCCTTCCAGAAAGGGCGAACCATGGCACCGACCATCCCCGGCTTCGACTACCGGCGCGTCCCCGTCGCCGACCAGGTCGCGCTTCACGTCGCCGTCGCCGGATCCGGCAGCCCGATCGTGCTGCTGCACGGCTTCCCCCAGACCCACCTGATGTGGCGGCACGTGGCCGCCGACCTCGCGGCCGACCACACCGTCATCTGTCCCGACCTGCGGGGCTACGGTGCCAGCGACAAGCCCGTCGACACCGGCGCCGACGGCAACGCGTACGCCAAGCGCACCATGGCCGCCGACGTCGTCTCGCTCGCCCGCGCCCTGGGCCACGAGCGTTTCGCGCTGGCGGGACACGACCGGGGCGCGCTGGTCGCCATCCGCGCAGGCCTGGACCACCCCGAGGCGATCACCCATCTCGTCTCGCTCGACGTGCTGCCCACGCTGGACACGTGGGACGTGATGCACGGCACCGGCGCGGCCGTCGGCTTCCACCTCTACCTGATGGCCCAGCCACCGGGTCTGCCCGAGCGGATGATCCACGCCGCCGCGGACGTCTTCTTCGGTCATTTCCTCGACATCTGGACGCGGGACCCGAGGGCGATCCCGGACGAGATCCGCGCCGCCTACCTGGCGGCTTCCCGCGCGGCCGTCCCCTCCATCGTCGCCGACTACCGCGCCTCGGCCGGTATCGACGTCGAGCACGACCGGGCCGACCGTGCTGCCGGGAACCAGCTGCGGATGCCCGTGGCCGTTCTCCAGCAGGACTGGGGCGCGGCCCTCGGCTTCGACGCCGCCGCGCGGTGGCGCGCCTGGGCGCCCGATCTGCGGCACACGACCGTCTCCTGCGGTCACTTCATGGCCGAGGAGGCCCCCGCCGACGTCGTCAAGGCCATCAGGGACCTCGTCGCCGACCACTGAGCGGATCTCCTCCCCGACGCCGCTTCGTCGCGTGCCGGACCACGCGCGGGGCGAGAATCAGGGGGTGACTGTGCCAGCTGAGACCTCGCCCATGTCGGGCCAGACCGTGTGCGGCAAGGGCGGGCGCGGTCCGCTGCGCTCCTTCCTGCAGACCGAGACCGGCAGCGCCGCGGTTCTGCTGGCCGCCACGCTCGCGGCCCTCGCCTGGGCCAACCTGGGGCCGGGCACGTACGAGGCCTTCTGGAGCACCGAGCTGTCGGTCCGCCTCGGGGCGGGCGGAGTATCCCTGGACCTGCGGGAGTGGGTGAACAGCGGGCTGATGACGCTGTTCTTCTTCGTCGTGGGACTCGAGGCGCGCCGGGAGTTCGACCTGGGCGAGTTGCGGGAGCGCAGAAGGGTCACGCTGCCGCTGCTCGCCGGGCTCAGCGGCATGGTCGTGCCGATCGCGATCTACCTCGCTCTCAACGCGGGCCACGACTCCCTGCACGGCTGGGGCGCCGCCATGTCGACGGACACGGCCTTCGCCCTGGGCATGCTCGCCCTCTTCGGGGCACGGCTGCCCAACAGCCTTCGGGTCTTCATCCTCACCGTCTCCGTCGTGGACGACTTCCTGGCGCTGGCCGTGATCGCCGTCGCCTACAGCGGCGCCCTGGCCCTGCCCGCGCTGCTGACGGCGCTCGGCCTCTTCGCGGCCGTCGTGCTGGTGCGGCGCACCCTCGCGATGCGGATCCCCGCCCTGTACGCGGTGCTGGGCGCGGCGGTGTGGGTCGCGCTGCTCAAGTCGGGGGTGGACCCGGTCGTGACCGGGCTCGCGATGGGCCTGCTCACCTACGCCTACCCCGCCGAGCGCGTCGACCTGGAACGAGCCAGCCATCTTTTCCGGCGGTTCCGCGAGCAGCCGACGCCGGAACTGGAGCGCTCCGTACGGCGCGGGATCGCCTCGACGCTCTCGCCCAACGACCGGCTCACGCGGATGTTCCACCCCTGGACGAGCTATGTGATCGTGCCGCTGTTCGCCCTCGCCAACGCCGGCATCACCATCAGCACCGACCAGTTGGCCCATGCCTTCACCTCACCGATCGCCCTCGGCATCCTCCTCGGCTACGTGCTCGGCAAGCCGCTCGGCATCATCGGCGCCACCTGGCTCACGACGCGCGCCAGCCGCGGGCGGCTGCACCCGCCGGTCGGCTGGGGCGCCATCACCGCGGGCGGCACCCTGGCGGGAGTGGGGTTCACCGTGTCCCTGCTCATCGCGACGCTCGCCTTCGACGGGGCCCGGCTGGCGGAGGCGAAGGTCGGCATCCTCGCCGCCGTGGTGGGCGCGTTCCTCCTCACCTGGCTGGTCACCTCGGTGATCGATGCCCTTCCCAAGCGTTCCCGTATCCGGGCCCTCCTAGGTACGGGCACCACCATCGTCGACCTCAGCGACCCCGTGGACGTGGACCGCGACCACGTACGCGGCCCGCTGGAGGCGCCCGTGACACTCGTCGAGTACGGGGACTTCGAGTGCACGTACTGCGGCCTGGCCGAGCCCGTGGTCCGCGCGCTGCTCGCCGACTTCGGCGACGTGCGCTACGTGTGGCGGCATCTGCCGCTGACCGACGTCCATCCGAACGCCCAGTTCGCCGCGGAGGCCGCCGAGGCCGCGGCCCACCAGGACGGGTACTGGGAGATGCACGATCTGCTGATGCAGCACCAGGGCGATCTGCGGCCGAAGGACCTGCTCCGCTACGCCGAGGAGATCGGCCTCGACACCGAACGCTTCCGCAAGGATCTCCGCGAGGGCACGGGGACGGCCAGGGTCGCGGCGGACGTGGAGTCCGCCGACCTCAGCGGTGTCTCGGGCACCCCGACGTTCTTCGTCAACGGCCGCCGCCACTACGGCGCCTACGACATCGCCTCGCTGTCGGCGGCGGTGCGCGCCGCGCGGCAACGGGCGGCGCTTCAAGGGGTCGGCCGGCAGGACTGAGCCCCGGTCAGGGCGAGGCCGTACGCCTCGGGGCGTCTCGCGGACACCCTCGAACAGGTCGCTCTCCCGTGTGCCGCCGGTCCACGGCGGGTGTGCCCGTACGTACTCCTCGACCCGGCCCTCGTCCCCGGGCAGACCGAAGAGCTTCGGCCGCCTCCCCCGGGTCGGCCGCCGTGCCGCTCGCGGCGCGTTCCTGGGCCCGCTCTTCAGGGCCCCGTCGAGGGGTCTGCGGGGTCCTGGGAGGTTCGCGCGCCCGCTTCGATACTTCCTCTGATGCCGAGTTTTCTGCGTGCTCGCTGGTAGAACGTCGTACCGCCCAGGCGTACGACCTGAGCCGCCGCGGGGCATGCCGACACGGTGACACGGTCGCCCGCGTCGAGGTAGCCGAGCACCTCGCCGTCGACCTCGACCGCCAGTCGCCCGGTCGTGGGGAGCAGCTCGAGGGTGACGTCCTCGTCCGCGGGCAGGGCGAGCGCCCGGTCGAACGACGAGTGCGCGCTGGCGGGGACGACCAGGATGGCTTCCACCCGGGGCGAGAGGATCGGGCCGCCCGCGGCGAAGCTGTACGCCGTGGATCCGGTCGAGGTGGAGACCACGACGGCGTCGGCGGCGTAGCGGATGAACTCCTCGCCCTGGAGCCGGATCGCGATGGCGGCCATGCCGCTGCCGGGTACCCGTACGAGGGCGATGTCGTTGAACGCACGGACCTCGCGCCCGTCCGGGAGGCGCGTTCGTACGGCCATCCGGGCCTCGGTGGTGAACTGGCCGCTGTCGATACGGTCAAGCGCCGACTGGAGCTCGTCGACATCGATCTCCGCGAGGAAGCCCAGCCGGCCCAGGTTGACGCCGAGCACCGGAGTTGCGCTTCCGGACAACAGCCTCATGGAACGGAGCATGGTCCCGTCCCCGCCGAGACTGACGATCAGGTCGGCCCGGGCGACGAGGTCCACATCCGGTACGGCCACGGCGCTGCAGTCGATACGGCCCACCTCGTCCGGCAGCCCCAGCACCTCGGCCTCGTTCTTGCGGGCCCACTGCACGACCGACTCGATGACCGGTCCCGGATTGCGCCGGGGATGCAGGATCAGGCCGATCGATCCGATCAGACCCATGAGAGGGTTCCCTTCCGTCGAGAAGCCATGTCCAAGTAGTCCATCATTGCCCGATGAGGGACATTTCCGACCGATGCGGCACGGAATGCAGCCTGGACGACTCACGCGGAAGGGGTCGGCGGCGGACCGGCGCCGTCCGCGGGGAGCACGGCGCCGTCGACGAACCGCCGCGCCGGCCCCCGGCTCAGGCTCAGGCCTGGTACGGCTGCTGGGGCTGCTGCGGCTGACCGTACTGCTGGGCGGCGTGCGCGCTCGCGGCCTGCGCCTGCAGCTGCTCCGCCTGCTCCTTGGTCGCCTTCTGCTCCACGCCGCAGAAGGTGCACTGCGTCGCGTACTTCGACGAGATCGGGAACAGCGGCACGAAGAAGAGCGTGAACTTCGTGACACGCTTGCGGAGCGTGTGCGCCGAGGGATTGCCGCAGCTGCCACACACCAGCGTCAGTATCGCGAGCTGGTACAGGTATCCCCTGGTGCCAAAAATGATCATACTGTTGGTCCCTCCCGGGTCGGTGCGGACGAGCTGCGGAACGCAGTCGCGGAGCACAGTCTCGTGCACGTCGACGCGTTCGACGATGGCGGGGTTGCACGACGCCGCCCGAAAACGTGGACCGCCTCGGCCGTCGGCCCGGTCAGGTCCTCGCGCGAAGCAGTCGGCCAGGCACGCCAGTTGGCCCAGCGGCTGCCCCGACGGCGAGGCGCTCGCCCACCCCGCGGACGGTGTTCGTGGCCGCGGGGTGGATCGTCGACGTGAGCCCCGGAACCCGCGCGGGTGGCACGAGATCCGGTGACCGCTCTACGGCAGGCGCCAGTCCACCGGCTGGACGCCCTGCCTCTCCAACAGCTCGTTGGCCCGGCTGAACGGACGCGAGCCGAAGAAGCCGCGATCGGCCGACATCGGTGAGGGGTGTGCGGACTCGATCGCCGGGAGATCCCCGAGCAGCGGCCGCAGATTGCGGGCGTCACGCCCCCACAGGATCGACACCAGCGGCTTCTCCCGCGCGACCAGCGCCCGGATCGCCTGCTCCGTGACCTCTTCCCAGCCCTTGCCCCGGTGCGCCGCGGGCTTGCGGGGCGCCGTCGTCAGCGCCCTGTTGAGCAGCAGCACCCCTTGCTCGGTCCAGGGCGTCAGATCGCCGTTGGAGGGCCGCGGCAGCCCCAGGTCCGTGTGCAGTTCCCGGAAGATGTTCTCCAGGCTGCCCGGCAGTGAACGCACCTCGGGCGACACGGCGAAACTCAGCCCGATGGCCATCCCCGGCGTGGGGTAGGGATCCTGGCCGACGATCAGCACGCGGACGTCGTCGAAAGGCTGCTGGAAGGCCCGTAGGACATTCGCCCCGGCCGGGAGATAGGTCCGGCCCGCCGCTATCTCGGCACGGAGGAAGTCCCCCATGGCGGCGATTCGTTCGGCCGCAGGTTCCAGAGCCTTCGCCCAGCCTGCTTCGATGAGTTCATGCAAGGGTCGTGGTGCCACGACGTGCCACTCTACTGGCACACGCCGTGACGCATTCCTACGGATTCACCTGACGCGTTCCTGCGGATTCATACGGACGAGCGCCGCGCGCGGAGGCGCCTCTCGGCGCTAGCCTTCCTCCGTGCCGAGATCGTCGAGCCGGTCCAGCCGATCACCCAACCGATCGACCGGCGGCCGGTCGGCAGAAAGGAGGGGAGCCTGTTGCGTCCCTCCCACGCCTCGGCCGGTGTGCTGGCGGTGGACTCGGGTGGCTCGGGGCTGCGGGCGGCGCTGGCCGTGCGCGGGCATGTCGTGGGCGTTCCACTGACCTCCAAGGAGCCGGTCCGCACCGGCCCGCGCGGCATCGACGCCGGACATCTGCTGGAGCAACTGCTCCCGATGGCCCGGGAGTTGATGGCCGCCACCGGGACGGAGGAACTGGGGGCCGTCGCCGTCGGCGCGGCAGGTCTCGCCACCCTCGGCGACGCGCTGCGCGCCGAGCTGCCCGCCGCGCTGGAGCGTGAACTCGGGGTGCGGCGGCTCGCGTTGGCCGCCGACGCGGTGACCGCGTACGTGGGCGCGCTCGGGCCCCGGCCGGGCGCGGTGATCGCCGCGGGTACCGGCATGATCGCGGTCGGCACCGATCTGGGCAGCTGGCGCAGGGCGGACGGCTGGGGCCATCTGCTCGGCGACTGCGGCGGTGGGGCGTGGATCGGCCGCGCCGGGCTCGAGGCGGCCCTGCGGGCCTTCGACGGGCGCCCGGGCGGGTCGGGGCAGTTGCTGGCGCGGGCCGAGGAGATGTTCGGGCCGATGGCCGGGCTGCCGGGCAAGCTGTATCCACGCACCGACCGGCCCGCCGTACTCGCCTCCTTCGCGCCCGAGGTGGGCGCGTGCGCCGCGTCCGCCGTCGGTGACCCCGTCGCGCGCGACGTACTGCGCGCCGCCGCCCGGCACCTGGCCGACTCCGCGGCCGCCGTCTGCCCGGACACCGGGGAGGACCGGGTCGCTCTCACCGGGGGGCTGTTCAAGATGGGCGACCCCCTCCTCGTACCGCTGCGCACGGAGTTGACGCAGCGGTTGCCGCACGCCCGGCAGGTGCCGGCCGCGGGCACCCCGCTGGACGGCGCCGTACGGATCGCCGTCGACCTGGCGGGCGACCGGCTCACGCTCCCCCGCGACGCACACATGCTCTATGTGATGACCGAAAAGGGCACGACCTCGCCGTCCGCCCCCCAAAAGGGGGATTCATCCCCCCTGTCGGACCAGTGAAGCCGACTCCCACCGTGGTCGCCACAGGAGCACCACAGCACCGGCGAGTCCAGCCACGCCGATCATTTCTGATCCACGCGTAACTCATCAGACAAAAGGGGACGGATACCGCTCACCTGCACCCTCCCCGAACAGGGGAGCCCAAGAAACCAGTAACATGCGTCGCCATGAGCTCCCCCACTGGGCCCGCGTCCGGCCTGCCAGTACGAATGCCGCGGCCTCGCCAGCCCGGGCGGCACCGCCGACCCGAGCCGCTGGCGGCTCCCGAGGGCGCGCCTGCGCTCGTCCTCGCGGTGCCGGGCACCTCCAGCGCGGCCACGCGCAGCCTCGCCGAGGAGGTCGTGAGCATCGCGCGCTCCGAGCTGCCCGGCCTCGACGCCCGGATCGGGTACCTCGACGGGGACGACGCCGAGTTCCCCACGCTGCAGTCCGTGCTCACGCGTGCCGCCGAGGAGCGCACCGCCCGCTATGAGCAGGCCCGTGCCGCCGGTGCGGACGTCACCGAGCCCGACGGCCCCGTCGCCGTCGTGGTGCCGCTGCTCGCCGGCCCGGACAACGCGTTGCTGCGCCGGGTCCGCCAGGCCGTCATGGAGAGCCGGATCGCGGCCGACCTGACCGACGTTCTCGGCCCCCACCCGCTGCTCGCGGAGGCGCTGCACGTGCGTCTGTCCGAGGCGGGTCTGGCGCGCGCCGACCGTGCCCGGCTGTTCACCGTGGCCACGGCCGCCGACGGCATCATCCTCGCCTCCGTGGGCGGCGAAGAGGCCGTACAGGCGGCCGGGATCACCGGCATGCTGCTCGCCGCGCGGCTCGCCGTGCCGGTGATGGCGGCGGCGCTGGACGAGGAGGGCGCGATCGCGGCCACCGCCGAGCAGCTGCGCGGCTCGGGTTCCCAGCAGCTCGCCCTGGCTCCGTACCTGATCGGACCGGAGATCGACGCCGGTCTGCTGGACGCGGCCGCCAAGGAGGCGGGCTGCTCCGCCGCCGAGGCGCTCGGCCCGTACCCGGCGATCGGCAAGCTCGCGCTGGCCAAGTACACGACGGCGCTGGGCATCGCCCCGCAGCAGACGCAGGGCGCGCCGGTCCGCTGACCGCCCAGGCACCACCCCTCGCACGTCGAAGGGCCCGCTCCTCTCACCGGAGCGGGCCCTTCTCTCGTACGTCGGCGGCTTGTACGTCGGCAGCGGGCCGCCGCCGGGCGGGTCAGCCGAAAACCACGCAGGACGCCGCCGGAACCTCCACCGAGCCGCCCCGTCGCGGCACCCCCGTGTCCGGGTCGACCGCGAACCAGGTCACGTCCCCCGAGCGCTCGTTGGCGGCGTACAGGAAGCGCCCCGAGGGGTCGAGGGCCAGCGCGCGCGGCCAGGTGCCGCCGCAGGGCACCGTGGCGACCAGCCGCAGCCCTTCGCCCACCGCGTCGGGCGTGAGCACGGAGACGACGTCCTGGCCGCGGGTGGCGGTCCACACGAAGCGCCCGTCGGGCGACACCACGATGCCCGAGGGGTACGCGTCACCGTCCGGAACCCCCGGGAGCACCGGCGTCTCCCCGACGGGACGCAGAGAGCCTTCCTGGGCGCTCCAGCGGCAGACGGTGACCGTGGGGGCGAGTTCGTTGAGCACGTACGCGTGTGCGCCGCGCGGGTGGAAGGCCAGGTGACGGGGCCCGGAGCCGGGGCGCAGCGCGATCTCGCGGTGCAGCGTGAGCCGGCCGCCGTCCAGCGCGCACACCCGCACGGAGTCCGTGCCGAGGTCGACGCTGACGGCCCAGCGCCCGCTCGGGTCGGGCTGGACCTGGTGGGCGTGCGGGCTCTGCTGGCGCCGGGTGTGCGGGCCGCGGCCCTTGTGCTGGAGCACGCTGGAGGCGGCGCCGACGAGTGCGCCGTCGTCGCGCACGGGCAGGGCGGTGACGCTGCCGGAGCCGTAGTTGGCGGTCAGGACGTGTCCGTCGAACACGCTGAGGTGCGTGGGGCCGCTGCCTCCGACGGAGACCAACGGCCCGGCGGCCTTCGGCTCGTCGCCGTCCACCCGGTACGCGGCCACCGCGCCGTCGGCCGTCTCGCTGACCGCGTAGAGCATGTCGCGGGCCGGCGAGAGGGCGAGGTACGAGGGATCGGGTACGCCGTCCACCGCGCTCAGGAGGGTCAGCGCGCCGCTGCCGCGGTCCACGGCCGCGGTGAGGACGCCGGGGCCTCCCGCCGCCGTGAACGAGCCGATGAACGCCCGCTGTTCCCGCGTGCCGCCGTCTGCCACTGCCGTTCCCCTCTCGGTCCCGCACTGTCCGGGGCCGACGGTAGCAGTCGGCGACCAACGGTCTAGACCAAGGTCCCGCCCGCCTCCCCGAGCGCCCGTGCGCGCGCCTCCGGGTGGTGGACGTACGCGGGATGCCGTTCCACGGTCTCGTAGGTGCGATGGAAGACGGGGGTGGCGCTGCCGGAGATGGGCGGCACGATCCACGACCAGTCGGCGCCGACCCGGCGGCCCTTGCTCTCCTCGCGGCCGAGGTGGGTGAGGAAGCGCCGGGACTCGGTGTGGTGGTCGGTGACGGTGACGCCCGCGTGGTCGAAGGAGTGCAGGACGGAGCGGTTGAGTTCGACGAGCGCGCGGTCCTTCCACAGCGAGCGGTCGGTGCGGGTGTCGAGGCCGAGGCGGTCGGCGAGGTACGGCAGGAGGTTGTAGCGGTCGGTGTCGGCGAGGTTGCGGGCGCCTATCTCGGTGCCCATGTACCAGCCGTTGAACGGGGCCGCCGGGTAGCAGATGCCGCCGATCTCCAGGCACATGTTGGCGAGCGCGGGCACGGCGTGCCAGCGCAGTCCGAGCGAGCGCCACCAGGTGTACTCGGGGTGGGCGAGCTCCACTTCGAGCACCGCGTCCCGCGGCAGCGTGAACCAGCGGGGCTGGTCGTCGGGCCTGGGGGCGGCGCCCTGGATCACCAGCGGCAGGACGTCGAACGGGGTGCCGGGGCCGCCGGGCCAGCCGAGCCGCCGGGCCAGCGCGGTGAGGCCCGCGTTGCGCGGATCGCCGGTCACGCCACCGTCCGGGCGGGCGTATCCGGCGTACCGGATGAGCTGTTCGTTCCAGATCCGTGGCCCTGGGCGGCCCGGCCGGTCGGGCGCGAAGACGGTGATGAGCGCCCTGATCCTGCCCTCACCGGCGGCCTCCCGCAGATGGTCCGCCGACGCCTCGGCGACGTCCTCGGCCGTCCGCACGTCCCTGCGGTCACGGACGCAGAGGGAGCGCCAGTACAGGCGCCCGATGCAGCGGTTGGCGTTGCGCCAGGCGACGCGGGCGCCGAAGGTGAGTTCCTCGGTGGTGTGGCGGTAGGTGCCGGTCTCCGCGATCTCGGCCCACGCGGCGGCGATACGCCGGGCCGGGTCGCCGAGGCGCTCCTCGGTGTGGCGGAGGGTGAGGAACTCGGCGGCGGCGCGCAGGAGTGCGTACGGCGGGGAGTCGTCGTGCGACGTCGGGGCGTCGGAACGGCCCGGCACGGGTGTCAGGCGCCCGCCGAGACCCGGGACGGACGGCTGCGTCCGCCGGGCACCGCTGGCGTACGGCAGTGCGGCCGGGGGCGCCGCGCGGGCCCTGCGACCTGCCGGAACGCGGTCCAGCCAGCCGCCCGGCCCGTCGGCCCACGGCACCGGGTGCCGCGCGCTCCCGTCGTCGCCGAAGCGCTCTCCCTGTCCGGTTCCTCGCGGGAAGTCCCGCATGGTGCCACCCCCAAGCGGCTTGGCCCGCGCGCCGCTCCCCCACGGTCCGCGGGTTCCGTGCGTCCGATAGCCGCGGGGTTACCCCGCCCGGGCGGTGATCCACCCTCTACGTGGTCCGTGCACGTGCCTCGCGCGTGTCACGCGTGTCAGACGCGAACAGGGTTCGAAGCACGGGGGTGCAGGAGGGGCGCGGCGAGGTCGGCAAGTGCCCGCTCGAGTCCGTGCAGGTGTGCGAGTACCGGCTCTTCCAGAGGAGGTGTTCCGGCCTGGACCGTGATCCGCCGCGGCTGGGGTGAGGTGAGTGCCTCGACGGCCCTCTCGACGCGCTCGCACGCGACGGTGAGGCGGTCGTCGCAGGAGGCCACGGGGTCCGACGCGATGGCGGCGAGGCCCCGTACCTCCAGGGCGCAGGTGTTCAGCGCGGCGAGTACCTGGCGCGCCCTGCGGCCACGGGCGCGCAGGGGACTGAGGGGGTGCAGAAGGGGGGTGAGCGAGAGCCGCACCTTGTTCAGCACGGTCTCCAGCTCCGCGACGCGTGCCGCGGGGTCGGCGGTGGAGGAGCCGTTCAGACGGGCCGCGGCCTCGGTCGTGCAGGCGTGGACGCACTGGATCGCCCGTACGATCCAGGCGTCCGTCGTGGCGTGCGTGGTGATCGGCAGCACGAGCAGGACCGCCAGCGCGGCGCCGATCGCCCCGATGCCGGTCTCCGCCAGACGCAGCACGACCAGGTGCTGGTCCAGCACGCCGAACGTCCCGTACAGCAGCTCGGCCATCACCGTCACCGCGAGCATCATCCAGGTGTACGAGACCGCGGCACTGTAGAAGATGACGAACACACACACGGCGAGCAGGACCACGGTCGGTACGGGCGCACCGTGCAGGGGGACGACGACCGAGGCCCCGAGGGCGATGCCGATCACCGTTCCGAGGACCCGGCGATAGCCGCGGATCAGGGTCTCGCCGCGCGAGGTGGTGTTGACGAAGATCCACCAGGTGGCGCCGACGGCCCAGTACCAGCGCTCCTGGGACAGCAGGCTTCCGACGCCCAGGGCGAAGGCGGCGGCCACGACGGCCTGGACCGCCTGGCGGGTGGTCGGACGGGTGAGGCCCCGGCCGGCCGAGGGGGCGGGCGGGGCGGCGGGCGGCATCCGGCGCTCGTAGCACCACAGTCCGAACCGGACCGCCGAGGACGCGAGGAGGGCGAGCAGGACGGCGCCGTACAGCTCGGGCAGTCGCGCGGGCACGGTGTGCAGGAACTGCGCCATGAAGAAGGCCATGAACCCGAAGACGCCGAGGGCATGGCCGCGCGCGCCCCAGCGCCGGGCGTACACACCGGCGCCGACGACGGCGAGGAAGGCCGCGCCGCGCGCCGCCGGGTGGTCGTGCAGGGTGGCCGCGAGAGCCAGGACCGGAAGGCCCACCACGGGCAGCAGCACCGTCGTCGCCAGCTGTCCGCGCACCGTGGCGTCGGTGACCGTGAAGAGGGCGAGCAGCGCCGCGAGTCCTCCCGCGACCGCACCCGCGAGGGAGGAACCGGTGACGCCGCACAGGGCCACCGCCAGGCCGATGCCGAGGACGGCCCGGATGGCGCCGCGCAGCCGCAGCCGGCCCGGGTCCGGTGCCACGAACACCCTCTTCAGCACTGTTTCCCCGCCCCTTGAGCTCAGCCTGTACTTCAGGCATGCAAAAGGCGCCGCGGGGGTCCCGCAGCGCCATCGACCTGCCCATCACAGCATCATCGGGGCTGTTGGCTCAAGTGGACTCCGAAGGACTGGACCATTGGCACAGCCGCCGAGCGGAGAGGGGAGCCACGTGGATGCCATTGGCATCACTCCGTGTCGACCGGGTGCGCGGGGAGCTCGAAGCGCAGCAGGGCCCCGGTCAGGTGCGTGTGCAGGTCCGTCTCCATCTCGATGTGGCGGACCTCGCCGCCGTCCTCGATGACGGTCTTCACCAGTTCCTCGATGACGTCGGGGACCTCGCGCAGGGCGTCTGCGCACAGCGGGCACCGCTCCCCCGCGCGGGCCAGCAGCCCGTCGCGGTCGCAGACGACCCCCGGGACGACGGCCTCCGCGTCCACGGCCAGCGTTCGGATCGCGGCCAGCGAGCCCGCCCACAGGGTGTCGTCGAGCCCGACCGTCGCGTGGTGCTTGGTCGCGACGGACTCGAGGATCTCGCCGACCAGCCGCTCCTGCTCCTGGTACGCGCGGTCGGCCACCAGGAGGCGTACTTCGTCCCGGATGTCGGCGGCGGTCACGGTGTCGCGGCCGGCGGTGAAGCGGCCGACGACCCGGTCGTGCAGGTCACGGGGGAGGAACTCGATGAAGGCCGGTACCTGGTAGGGGTGCCCGCCGATGGCCAGCAGATCGAAGCCTCCCTCCTTGAACAGGCGCTTGAGCTCGCCGATGAGCCGCCGGTAGTGCCTTTTGCTCAGCTCGTCGGCCCTGTCGCGGACCCGGACCTCGTCGAGCCCCTCGGCGTGCTCGGGCTCCCGCAGCATCCGGTCGCGGATCGCCTCCAGCTCCCGGACCTCGTCCAGGTGGTACTCCCAGACCTGTGCGGCGACCTCGTCCACGACGACCGCGCAGGTGCGGTCGTACTCGTCGAGCACCGCCAGCATCGGACGGACATAGGGGTCCACGTCCACGACGACGCGTTCGCGGGTGGCGCGCGGCAGCCACACCTCCTCGTAGACGCCGTGGCCACTGCAGGAGAAGACGACGACGGTACCGGGCCGCTGGGGTTCCTCGCCGAGCCGCTGCTCGATCTTCGCGATGTCGTCGTGCAGCGAGAGCCGTACGTCGTGCTCCAGCGAGCGGTCGTCCGCGAGCGGCCTGATGCCCTCCAGCAGGCCGGCCAGCCGGGCTTGGTACGTACGACGGCCGGGCTGGTCCGGTTCCACCGGAAGATAGAGGGAGACGAACGGGAGCCCGTTCCCGCCGAGCCGCAGAATTCGGTCGACCTGCTCCTGCGTGATCATCGTCGCTCCTCACCGCTCCTCGAGCCCTGCGCCACCTCTCCAGGTAACGCGGTGGGCGACGCACCGGCAAACGCGGCGCGGCGGACAAGCTGGGCGCAAGGAGGTGAACCGGCCCACCGGGGTCACGGCGGGCTGAGCCATTGGTACGGTCGAAGAAGATCAGCCCAGGCGGCAGGGAGGCCGGTGGATCATGGCCGTGGACGAACTCGACACCCGCATCCTGCGGCTCCTGCTGGAGCAGCCGCGCACCAGCGTGCGCGAGTACGCCCGCATGCTCGGCGTCGCCCGCGGCACGCTCCAGGCCCGCCTCGACCGGCTGGAACGGGACGGGGTGATCACTGGTACCGGCCCCTCGCTGTCCCCCGCGGCGCTCGGCCACCCCGTCCTCGCCTTCGTGCACATCGAGGTCACGCAGGGCCACCTCGACGAGGTCGGCGACGCGCTGGCCGCCGTACCGGAGATCATCGAGGCGTTCTCGATCACGGGCGGGGGCGATCTGCTCACCCGGGTCGTGGCGCGCGACAACGCCCACCTGGAGGACGTGATCCAGGCGCTCATCAGCATGCCCGGTGTCGTCCGCACCCGCACCGAGGTGGCACTGCGCGAGCGGGTTCCGCACCGGGTGCTGCCGCTGGTGGAGTCGATCGGGCGTGCGACCAGAAGCTGACGGGTGGCACAGGGGTGATCGGCCGCGCCCGGCCCTCGCTTGGCATCCTGGATCCCATGAGCACTCTCGGCCGTACTTCGGTCATCTTCGATCTCGACGGCACACTCGTGGACAGCGAGCCGAACTATTTCGAGGCCGGCCGCCAGACGCTCGCCGAGCAGGGCATCACCGGCTTCACCTGGACCGAGCACGAGCGCTACGTCGGCATCAGCACCCGGGAGACGGTGGCGCTCTGGAAGGAGCGCTACGGCCTGCGGCCCCCGCTGGACGCCCTGCTCACCGACCTGAACCGCCGCTATCTGGAGCTGGCCCGCGCCGCCACGCACGTGTACCCGGAGATGCGGAAGTTCGTGGAACTGCTGGCCGCCGAGGGCGTTGCGACGGCCGTGGCCTCGGGCTCGGCACCCGCCGCGATCGAGGCGATCCTGACGGGCACCGGCCTGGCCGCCCATCTGACGACCGTCGTCTCGGCCGACGAGGTCGCGCACGGCAAGCCCGCCCCGGACGTCTTCCTGGAAGCGGCGCGCCGGCTGGAGGCCGACCCGGCGGACTGCGTGGTCCTGGAGGACGCCGCTCCGGGCGCCGCCGCCGCGCACGCGGCCGGGATGCGCTGCATCGCCGTCCCGTACGTCGCCGCACAGGCCGACGACCCGGAGTTCGCCACGGCGGGTCTGCTCCTGCGCGGCGGTCAGCGCGAGTTCACCGCACAGACCGCGTACGACTGGCTCACTCGCTCGGCCTCGGCTTCCTGAGCCGCGGCCACGGCTCGACGACCTGCCGTGACCGGTGTGGGCTCAGGAGACGTGCAGCACGATCTTGCCCCGGCGGTGGCCCTGTTCCAGTGCCGCGTACGCCTGCGCGGTCTCGGCGAGGGGGAAGACGCGGTCGACGGGCGGGGCCAGTTCGCCGTCCGCGACCAGGCGGGACAGCTCCTCAAGGCCGGAGCGGTCCGGTTCCACGATGAAGAACCTGCCGCCCTCCTTCGTGGCGTCGGGCGGGGCGACGATGCTCACCAGACGGCCGCCGGGACGCAATACCCCCCAGGAGCGCTCCTGGGTGTCGCCGCCGACGGTGTCGAAGACCAGGTCGACGTCCTTGACCTGCTCCTCGAAGCGTTCACTCCGGTAGTCGATGACCTGTTCGGCGCCCAGCTCGCGTACGAAGTCGGCGGCTTCGGCGCCGGCCGTCGCGGTGACCGAGGCGCCGAGTGAGACCGCGACCTGTACCGCGAAGGAGCCCACCCCGCCTGCGCCGCCCTGCACCAGCACCCGGGCACCGGGGCGCAGGCCGCCGTGCTCGACCAGACCCTGCCAGGCCGTCAGCCCGGCCAGCGGCAGCGCCGCCGCGTGGTCGTGGTCGAGCCGGGCCGGCTTTGCGGCGAGTACGGCCGCGGGGACGGCGACGAACTCCGCCGCGGCCCCGTCCCGGGTGAACGGGATCAGTCCGTACACCTCGTCGCCGACGTCCCAGTCCGACACCTCGGGGCCGAGCTCGGCGACGACACCCGACACCTCCTTCGACGGCACGATGGGCACCCGCTCGCTGCCGCTGTCGTCGAGGCTGTCGGTCCAGGTCGCGTCCCAGACCAGTTCGTCGGGCGTGATGGACGCGGACCGCACCTCGACCAGGACCTCTCCCCGGCCCGGCACCGGACGCGGGGCGACCTCGTACGTCAGCTGCTCGGGGCCGCCCCGCCGGTGGCCGCGCACCGCGTGCATGGTGTCCATTCCAACCTCCCAGGTCGCGCCGGCCGGGAACCGGCGGTACCTCCAGAGTGGTCGACCCGAGCACCTCCCGCACGCGTCTTCCTCAGGCGGCCTCCCGCGCCCCCTGCGCACCGGTCCCCCGCCCACCCCCGTCGCGGTGGATCGGGGTTCTGGAGCCGGTCAGTGGAGCGCCTGTCCCGCCCTCCCGGGCCGCGACGATCTCCGCCGCGATGGACAGCGCGGTCTCCTCGGGCGTACGGGCCCCGAGGTCGAGCCCGATCGGGGATCTCAGGCGGGCCAGCTCCCGCTCACCGAGGCCGACTTCGCGCAGCCGCCGCTCACGGTCCTCGTGCGTGCGGCGAGACCCCATGGCGCCGACGAACGCCACCGGCATCCGCAGAGCCGCCTCCAGCAGCGGTACGTCGAACTTGGCGTCGTGCGTGAGCACGCACAGGACCGTGCGGTCGTCGGTCACGGTGCGCCGGAGGTAGCGGTGCGGCCAGTCGACCACGATCTCGTCGGCGTCGGGAAAGCGGACCCGGGTGGCGAAGACCGGGCGGGCGTCGCACACGGTCACGTGATAGCCGAGGAACCTGCCCACCCGTACCAGCGCCGTCGCGAAGTCCACGGCGCCGAAGACGATCATTCGGGGCGGTGGCACGCTCGACTCGACGAGCAGGGTCACGCCACCCGGGCAGCGCGCGCCGTCCTCCGACAGTTCGAGGGTGCCGGTGCGGCCCGCCGCCAGCAGGGCACGAGCCTCGGCCACCGCCGTGCGGTCCAGCTCCGGACGACCGCCGAGGCTCCCCTCGTGCAAGACGCCCGGGCCTCCCCCGTACGACGTGGACGCCCCGGAGGAGTCGGACGAGCCGTCGGGGCGGACGAGCAGCACCCTGCCCAGCAGTTCCGCCGGTCCCCGGGCCACCCGGGCGACGGCCGCCGCCTCGCCCCGGGACGCGGCCGCAAGGGCCGCCGCGTACACCGGCCGCTCAGGCGCCTGCGCGCGCATCGGGGTGACCAGGACCTCGATGACCCCGCCGCAGGTCAGCCCCACCGCGAAGGCGTCCTCGTCGCTGTAGCCGAACCGTTCCAGCACCGTCCGGCCGTCCTGGAGCGCCTGGACGCACAGGTCGTACACGGCGCCTTCCACACAGCCGCCGGAGACCGAGCCGATGGCCGTGCCGCCGCTGTCGACCGCGAGGGCGGCGCCGGGGCCGCGCGGGGCGCTGCCGCCGACGCTCACGACGGTGGCGACGGCGAAGTCCCGGCCCTCCTCGGCCCACCGGTTCAGCTCGTCGGCGATGTCAAGCATCCCGGTCCCCTCCCGTACCCGCCAGGAGCACCCGGTCCGGGCGGATCGGCAGGTTCCGGTGGCGTACACCCGTCGCGTGCCAGACCGCGTTGGCGATCGCCGCCGCCGCTCCGACGACCCCGATCTCGCCGATGCCCTTGATGCCGACCGGGTCCCCGGGGTCGGGGTCGTCGACCCAGTCCGCCTCGATGTCGGGTACGTCGGCGTGGGCGGAGAAGTGGTAGCCGGCGAGGTCGGCGCCGACATGGCCGCCGCTCGCCCGGTCCCGGTGAGCCTCCTCGTGCAGGGCCATGGACAGGCCCCAGATCATGCCTCCGACGAACTGCCCGCGCGCGGTCAGCGGGTTGACGATCCGGCCGGCCGCGAAGATGCCGAGCATCCGCCGCACCCGCACCTCCCCGCTGGTGACATCGACGGCGACCTCGGCGAACTGGGCCCCGAAGGAGTGCCGTTCCTTCTGTTCCAGCGCGCCGACCGCCTGGGAGGTGTCCGAGCGTGCCGTGATCCCCTCGGGCGGAATGCCGCCGCCCAGGGCCAGCCGCTCGCGCAGCTCGTCCGCCGCGACCCTGATCGCCCAGGCCCAGGAGCGGGTGCCCATCGAGCCGCCGGCGATCATCGCGAAGCCGAAGTCGCTGTCCGCGATGCGCATCCGGATGCGCTCCGGCGCCACCTCCAGCGCGTCCGCGGCGATCAGGGTGAGCGCGGTCCGGGCCCCGGTCCCGACGTCGGACGCGGTGATCCGTACGGTGAAGCTGCCGTCCGGCTCGGCCGTCACGGCCGCCGTGGACGGGGCGGACAGCACGGGGAACGTGGAGGCGGCGGTGCCGGTCCCGAGCAGCCAGCGGCCCTCGCGGCGGACACCGGGACGCGGGTCACGGTCCGCCCAGCCGAACCGGCGGGCCCCCTCCTCGAAGCACGCGAGCAGGTTGCGGCCGCTGAACGGCAGCCCGGAGACGGGGCCGACGGCCGGTTCGTTACGGGCGCGCAGCGCGATCGGGTCGAGTCCGCACTTCTCGGCGAGTTCGTCGAGCGCGGACTCCAGCGCGAACGAGCCCGGCGCCTCGCCCGGCGCCCGCATCCAGCTCGGGGTCGGCACGTCGAGCCGTACGACACGGCTCTGTGAGTAGTGCGCGTCGGAGTCGTACATCGCGCGCCCGAACTCGGCGCACCGCTCGACGAACTCGTGGACGGTCGAGGTGAGGCTCTCGGCCCGGTGGTCGAACGCGCGCAGCCGGCCGTCCGCGTCGGCGCCGAGCCTGACCCGCTGGGCCGTGGGGCTGCGGTAGCCGACCAGCGAGAACATCTGGCGGCGGGTCAGTACGACGCGCACGGGCCGCTGCAGGACGGTCGCGGCCATCGCGGCGGCGACCGAGTGCGGGCGGGTGCCCTTGGAGCCGAAGCCGCCGCCGACGTGTTCCGAGCGCACCCGCACCGACTGGGGGTCGAGCGAGAACAGCTTCGCGAGCTCGTCCGCCACGAACCTGCTGCCCTGGTTGGAGTCGACGACCTCGAGCCGGCCGCCGTCCCAGCGTGCGATCGCCGCGTGCGGCTCCATGGGGCTGTGGTGCTCCTCCGGAGTGCTGTACTCGGCGTCCACGACGACGGCGGACGCGGCGAGTTCGGCCTCCAGGTCGCCCTTCTGCGCGGCGGGGGCGCTCTCCGGCGCGTACACCCCGGGGAGCCCGGCGGCGAACACGACGTCGTGGCCCTCCTCGTCGTACACGACGACGAGGGCCTCGGCGGCCTCCCTGGCCTGCTCGGGCGTCTCGGCGACGACCAGCGCCACCGGCCAGCCGACGAACGGGACCCGGTCGTGCTGGAAGATCTGGGCGATCGGGTCGGGCGCCCCGAAGGCGTTCGTGTAGTCGCCGTTGAGACGCGGGGCGTTCTCGTGGTGCAGGACGGCGACGACGCCCGGCATCGCGAGGACGGGCGCGGACTCCACCGCGCGGATCCGGCCACGGGCCACGGTGGACAACACCAGCCAGCCGTGGGCGAGTTCGGGATACGGGACCTCGCCCGCGTAGCGCGCCGCCCCGGTGACCTTGGCCACGCCCTCGACGCGGGTGCGGGCGGCGCCGACGGCCCCGATCGTCGCGGTCGCCGCCGCCGTCGCGGTCGTGGTCGCGGTCGTACCGCTCATCGGGCCGCCTCCTCGGTGAGTTCGGTCAGCATCGCCACGACGAGATTGCGCATCAGGGGCACCTTGTATCCGTTGTGGGGCAGCGTCCGGGCTGCCGCGAGCTCGGCGTCCGCGGCGGCGGCGAAGGCCTCGGCGCTCGCCGGTCCTCCGGTCAGCGCCCGTTCGGCCGCACGGGCCCGCCACGGCCGGGAGGCCACCGCGCCGAAGGCGAGGCGCACTTCGCGTACGACACCGTCGTGGACGTCGAGGGCGGCGGCGATCGAGCCGATCGCGAACGCGTACGAGGCGCGCTCGCGCACCTTGCGGTAGCGGGAGCGGGCGGCGACCGGGGCGGCCGGCAGGTTGACGCCGGTGATCAGCGCGCCGGGCGGCAGAGCGGTCTCCAGGTGCGGGGTGTCACCCACCGGCAGATAGAACTCCGCGAGCGGCAACTCCCCCGGACCGTCCGCCGTTTCGTACGAGACGACGGCGTCGAAGGCGGTGAGGGCCACGGCCATGTCCGAGGGGTGCGTGGCCACGCAGTGCGCGGAGGCACCGAGGACGGCGTGGTTGTGGTGCTCGCCCTCGATCGCCGGGCAACCGCTGCCGGGGACCCGCTTGTTGCAGGGCTTCGCCAGATCGGCGAAGTAGCCGCAGCGGGTGCGCTGGAGCAGGTTTCCGCCGACCGTGGCCATGTTGCGCAGCTGACCGGAGGCCCCGGCCAGCACGGCCTGGGTCAGGGCCGGGTAGCGGCGCCGCACGTCGGGATGGGCGGCGAGGTCGCTGTTGGTCACGGTCGCGCCGATCCGCAGCCCGGCGCTCCTTGTGAACTCGACGCGGTCGAGGGGGAGTTCACGCACGTCGACGAGCCGGGCGGGCCGCTCCACCCCGCTCTTCATCAGGTCGACGAGATTGGTGCCACCGCCGAGATAGCGTGCGTCCGGGTCGGCGCCCAGCAGGGCGACCGCGCCGGTGACGTCATAGGCGCGCTCGTAGTCGAACTCCCTCATGCCGCCTCCTCCTTGGTCTCGGACGACCGTGTATCGGACGACTGCGCCGCCCGCGCGACGGCCTGGACGATCGACACATACGCGCCGCACCGGCACAGGTTGCCGCTCATCCGCTCACGGATCTCCTCGGGCGTGAGCTGGGGAACCCCCGCTTCGGGCCGCACGTCCGCGGTCACGGCGCTGGGCCAGCCCGCCGCGTGCTCCTCGATCACCGCGAGGGCCGAACAGATCTGGCCGGGCGTGCAGTAGCCGCACTGGTAGCCGTCGAGGTCGAGGAAGGCCTGTTGCACGGGATGCAGCCGCTCACCGTCCGCCACCCCTTCGATGGTGGTGATCTCGCGCCCCTCGGAGGCGACGGCGAGTTGCAGACAGGAGACGGCCCGGCGTCCGTCGAGCAGCACCGTACAGGCGCCGCACTGGCCCTGATCGCAGCCTTTCTTGGTACCGGTGAGATCGAGACGCTCACGCAGGGCGTCGAGCAGGGTGGTGCGATGGTCGACGGGCAGCGTGTACTTCTCGCCGTTGACGTGCAGGGTGATGGCGCTGGACGTCGAGGTCGTGGCGCTGGACGTCGTGGGGGCCATGATCAGCCTTCTTTCGCCTGTCTGAGGGGGGAAGGAAGTCGCGAGAGGGCCGGGAAAAGGGCGCACCGATGGTCCACACTGGCCGGATCCGGCGGTATGGTGAACCCCTAACCGGACAGTTGTCCGCTCATCCCGAACCTATCGGACAGCTGTCCGCTTAGCAAGGTACTCGCCTGGGCGGGCGAAGGACGAAGGAGGCCCGAGTGCAGCAGAAGAAGGCCACCCCGCTGCGCTCGGACGCGCAACGCAATCGCGAGCGCATTCTCGAGGTGGCCCTGGCCGAGCTGACACGGTCGGCCGACACCCCGCTCAGCGCGATCGCCAAGAAGGCGGGGGTCGGGCAAGGGACGTTCTACCGCAACTTCCCCAATCGCGAGGCACTCCTCCTGGAGATCTACCGCCACGAGGTGCAGCAGGTCGCCGACACCGCGGCGCAGCTGCTCGAGACGCGTGCGCCGGACCGGGCCCTGCGGGAGTGGATGGACCGCCTCGCCCAGTTCGCCATGACCAAGGTCGGCCTGGCCGAGGCCCTGCGCGCGACCACCCTCGCGCACGGCACCCTGACCCGGCTGGGGCACAGCGGGATGTCCTCGGCCATCGCGCTGCTCCTGGCGGCGAACGACAAGGCGGGCACCATCCGCCCCGGAGTGACCCCGGAGGACTTCTTCCTCTTCATCGCCGGTCTCTGGCAGATCGACGCGGACGGGGACTGGCAGCCGCGCGCCACCCGCCTTCTGGACCTCGTGATGGACGGTCTACGGGTGGGCGCACCGGGGTGCGCGCCGCCCGAGTGAGCCGAGCCGCAGCCCGCGGGCTGCGGCGGGAGCGGCGGCCCGTCATCACCGACAGCCGCTCCTACGCGCACGACGAAGCCGTCCGCCTGTACTCCCCCGTGGCGGACGGCTCGTGTCGCGGTGTTCAGAGATCGGGATCGGTGTCGGCGACGTAAGTGTCCTGGGCCGCTGGACGACACCCGCCGGAGCGGGCGACGGGATTCGAACCCGCGTCTCTCTCTTGACAGGAGAAGTAGCCGAAACCTTCGCACCTGAACGAGTTCACCGTAGTGGTCACCGCCCTCGCGGTCACCTGGTTTCCGGCGGGCAGCAGACGCGTGCCGGGGCGTTGTCAGTGGTGGCGTGCAGGATGGCGGGTATGACAACACCAGCCGCAGTGATCGTGGATGCCGCCGCCTACGCGCAGGCGGTCGAGGACGCCGTGAAGGCTTCGGCCGCCTACTACGCGGGCGGTACGTCGGTGCTGGACGACGACACCTACGACCGGCTCGTGCGGGGCATCGCGGCGTGGGAGTCCGCTCATCCCGACGAGGTGCTGCCCGACTCACCGACCGGGAAGGTCGCCGGTGGCGCGGTGGAGGGCGATGTCCCGCACACGGTGCCCATGTTGAGCCTGGACAACGTCTTCTCGCCCGAGGAGTTCACCGCCTGGACCGCGTCGCTGGCCCGGCGGATCGGCCATGACGTCACCCGGTTCGGTGTCGAGCCGAAGCTCGACGGGCTCGCTATCGCCGCCCGGTACACCCGTGGTCGCCTCACCCGGCTGATCACCCGTGGCGACGGGACGGCCGGGGAGGACGTCTCGCATGCCATCGGCACCGTCGAAGGCCTCCCGGCCGAACTGGCCGAACCGGTCACGGTGGAGGTGCGCGGCGAAGTCCTGATGACCACCGCCCAGTTCGAGCACGCCAACGAGGCACGCACCGCGCACGGCGGCCAGCCGTTCGCGAACCCGCGCAACGCCGCGGCGGGCACGCTGCGCGCCAAGGACCGCGCGTACACCGTGCCGATGACCTTCTTCGGCTATGCCCTGCTGCCACTGCCCGGCACCGAGGACGCCCTCGCGGCACGGCTGGGTGAGGCCGCGCACAGCGAGCTGATGGCCCGGTGCGGCGAACTCGGCGTGAACACGACCGCCGCCACCGCCGTGCCCGGGACCACGGCGGAGACCGCCGAGCAGGTCCTGTCCCGGGTCAAGGAGATCGCCGCGCTTCGGGCGGAGTTGCCGTTCGGGATCGACGGGATAGTCATCAAGGCCGACCTCGCCGCCGATCAGGAGGCCGCCGGATCCGGTTCGCGTGCACCGCGCTGGGCGATCGCCTACAAGCTGCCGGCCGTGGAGAAGATCACCCGGCTGCTGGAGGTGGAGTGGAACGTGGGCCGCACCGGCATCATCGCTCCGCGCGCGGTCCTCGAACCGGTCGAGATCGACGGCTCCACCATCACCTACGCCACCCTCCACAACCCTGCCGACATCACCCGCCGCGACCTGCGTCTGGGCGACCACGTGATGGTCCACCGCGCCGGGGACGTGATTCCCCGCGTCGAAGCCCCCGTCGCCCATCTGCGCACCGGAGAGGAGCGGCCGATCGTCTTCCCCGAGGTGTGCCCGCGATGCGGCTCCACCATCGACACCAGCGAGCAGCGCTGGCGTTGTGAGAGCGGCCGCAACTGCCACCTGGTCGCCGCCCTCTCGTACGCCGCCGGCCGCGACCAGCTCGACATCGAGGGCCTCGGCCACACCCGTGTCGTCCAGCTCGTCGAGGCCGGCCTGGTCGCCGATCTGGCCGACGTGTTCGCCCTCGCGCGCGACCAGCTCCTCGCCCTGGAACGGATGGGTGAGACCAGCACCGACAATCTCCTCGCGGCGATCGGCGCGGCCAAGGGGCAGCCGTTGTCGCGGGTGCTGTGCGCGCTCGGCGTCCGCGGTACGGGCCGCTCCATGTCCCGTCGTATCGCCCGGTACTTCGCGACCATGGACCACATCCGTGCCGCCGACGCCGAAGCGATGCAGCGGGTCGAGGGCATCGGCACGGAGAAGGCCCCGTCCATCGTGGCCGAACTCGCCGAACTCGCCCCGCTCATCGACAAGCTCGCCGCGGCCGGGGTCAACATGACCGAGCCCGGTGCCACTCCGCCCGTCACCGCCGACGACACCGACACCGACACCGACAGCGGCGCCCAGGGCGCGGAGCCGGTGGGAGGGCCGCTGACCGGGATGGCGGTCGTCGTCACCGGAGCCATGACCGGCCCGCTGGAGAAGCTCAGCCGCAACCAGATGAACGAACTCATCGAGCGCGCCGGTGGCCGCTCCTCCTCCAGCGTCTCCAAGAAGACCACGCTGGTCGTCGCCGGCGAAGGCGCCGGATCCAAGCGCGCCAAGGCCGAGGACCTCGGCATCCGGCTGGTCACCCCCGACGAGTTCGCGACTCTGGTCGCCGACTACGTCGACTGAAGGGCGTCGCTCTCACCGATGGTGTAACCCGCTACACCATCGGTTCGGGAGTGGGCTCTCTCGTGACGGCGAGCCGGCACCGAGATCGTTGACACATGAAGACTTCCGCACGAGCCGGGCTCGCCGTCATGGCCGCGGGCGGCATTTTTTTCGCCGCCACCAGCCTGGGAGACAACAACGGCTCGGCCACCGCCGCCCCGAAGAGCGCGGCCGTCTCCGGGTCATCAGCAGGTCCCGGTCCGTATGTGGCACTGGGTGACTCCTACACCGCCGGCGCCGGTATCCCCTCAGGGACCGGAACCCCCACGGGATGCGATCGCTCCGACCACAACTACCCCACCCTGGTCGCCCACGAACTCGGCGTCGAAAAGGCCGACTTCCACGACATGAGCTGCACCGGCGCCACCGTCGAGGACCTCACCGCACCCCAGACCACGAGCCACGGCACCAACCCCGCCCAGCTCTCCGCCCTCAGCACCCACACCGCCCTCGTCACCCTCGGCATCGGCGGCAACGACATCGGCTTCGGCAAACTGATCACGCAGTGCGCCAAATCCGGCATCCTCTACTTCGCCACCGGCAGCGGCAAGTACACCGGCAACCACGCCCCCTGCCGCAGCCAGTACGTCGACGGCACCACCGACGCCGTCCGGCAGAAGATCAGCACCGTGGGCGACCGGCTCGCCGGCACCCTGGCCGAGGTCAAACGCCGCGCGCCGCAGGCACGCGTCTACGTGGTCGGGTACCCGGCGATCCTGCCCGCCACGGCCGGCGACTGCGGCCGCGACATGGGCCTCGCACCCGGCGACGTCACCTTCCTCCACCAGGAGCAGCAGCGGCTCAACGCCACCCTGCGGCAACGCGCCGAAGCCGCAGGTGCCGGGTATGTCGACACCTACGCTCCGTCGAGCGGTCACGACGCGTGTTCCGCGCGTGAGGCACGCTGGGTCGAACCCCTCGTGCCGCTCGCCCCCGCCGCACCCGTCCACCCCAACGCACGCGGTGAACGCGGCATGGCCGACGCCGTCATCAACACCGTCAACGCGAGCAAGGGGTCCTGAGGCCAGAGGGTTCCGAGGCCGAGGAGGGCCTGAGGCCGAGGGGGCTCAGAGGAGCCCCGAGGCCTACGCGCCGCTCGCGTCGAGCATGTCCTCGCGCTCGACGATCTTGACGCGTTCCCGGCCCTGCGGTTCGCCCAGCGCCTTCTCCGCGGCGTCCAGGCGGTACCAGCCCTCCCAGGTGGTGAAGCGGACGTCCCGCTCGCCGAGGAACGCGTCCACGGCCTCCGGGTCGGGCGAGCCGGGCGTGTGCAGACGTCCGTTCGCGTGGTCGTCGAGCAGGCTGGCGACGGTCTCGTTGGCGTCGCCCTTGGTGTGGCCGATCAGACCGACGGGGCCGCGACGGATCCAGCCGGTGACGTATGTCGACTGCAGGTGCTCGCCGGTCTCCTCGATCACCCGGCCGCCCTGGTCCGGGACCGTGCCCGACTCGGCGTCCCAGGGGAGCTTGGGCAGTTCGTCGGACAGGTAGCCCACGGCGCGGTAGACCGCACCGAGGTCCCAGTCCTTGTACTCGCCGGTTCCCTTGACGTTGCCGGTGCCGTCGAGGGCGGTGCGCTCGGTGCGCAGGCCCACGACCTGGCCGTTCTCGCCGAGGATCTCGGTCGGGGACTCGAAGAAGTGCAGGAACAGCTTGTGCGGGCGGTCACCGGTGTCGCGGATGGCCCAGTTCTCCAGGGTCTTGGCGACCATGTCGGCCTGCTTGTTGCCACGCCGGGTCGCGATCGACCCCTCGTCGTAGTCGATGTCCTCGGGGTCGACGATGACCTCGATGTTCGGGGAGTGGTCCAGTTCCCGCAGCTCCATCGGGCTGAACTTCGCCTGCGCCGGACCGCGGCGGCCGAAGACGTGGACCTCCAGGGCCTTGTTGGCCTTGAGGCCGTCATGGACGTTCTGGGGGATCTCGGTCGGCAGCAGTTCGTCGGCGGTCTTGGCGAGGACGCGGGCGACGTCGAGCGCGACGTTGCCGACGCCGAGGACGGCGACCTTCTCCGCTTCGAGCGGCCAGGTCCGCGCCACGTCCGGGTGGCCGTCGTACCAGGAGACGAAGTCCGCGGCACCGTAGGAGCCGTCGAGGCCGATGCCGGGTATGTCGAGGGCCCGGTCGGCCGTCGCCCCCGTGGAGAAGATCACGGCGTCGTAGAAGGTGCGCAGGTCGTCGAGGTTGATGTCCCCGGGGTAGTCGACATTGCCGAAGAGACGTATCTGGGGCTTGTCGAGCACCTGGTGCAGGGCCGTGATGATGCCCTTGATCCGCGGGTGGTCGGGGGCCACGCCGTAACGGATCAGGCCGAAGGGGGCCGGCATCCGTTCGAAGAGGTCGATGGACACACCGGGCTCGACCGCAACTGCGGACTTCAGCAGCGCGTCGGCAGCGTAGATCCCGGCGGGGCCGGCTCCGACAATGGCTACCCGCAGAGGGCGAGGCATGATCAGGTTCCCTTCGAACGGTGGCAGGGTGGCTCGTCGGGAAGCCTAAACTAAGGCAAACCTTAGTCAGTAGCCGGGTTGGATCTATGACCTCATAAGCCGATCTTATGACTCGCCGCCGGGAAGCACAGGCCTCGGAATCGGGGGCAAAATAGGGTATGTGGATGTCCGGCGTGTGTCAGTGGACCGCCTCGTGGAGCAGCCGTCGGGCCGCGGACTGGTGGCAATCCCACTCGCGCTGATCGTAGTGATCACGGTGGCGGACCTCCACTCCCCGACCGATGTCCATCTGGGTCCGTTGCTGGTCATCGCCCCCGCCCTCACCGCCTCCCTGGCCGGGCCACGGCTGACCGCGGCCGTGGGGGTGCTGGCCGTGGCCGCCCAGGTCTTCATCGCGGTGTTCCACGGCGGGCTGACCACCTCCAACCACATCGCGCAGATCATCGCCCTGACCGTGCTCTCCGCGCTGGTGGTCTTCGTCTGCCATGTACGCGAGCGGCGTGCCCGGGAGCTGAGCCGGGCACGGTCGGTGGCCGAGACGGCACAGCGGGTCCTGCTGCGACCACCGCCCCGCCGGATCGGGCCCTTGCGCGTGGCCTGGCTGTATCTGGCCGCCGAGGACGAGACGCAGATCGGCGGCGACCTGTTCGCGGTCTCCCGCTCCGCCCAGGCCTCCACGCGGGTGATCATCGGGGACGTACGCGGCAAGGGTCTGGCCTCCATCGGCGAGGCCTCGGTGGTGCTCGGCTCGTTCCGGGAGGGCGCTCACCGGTATGCCACCCTGCCCGAGCTCACGGCTGCACTGGAGGTCAGTGTGTGCCGCGACCTGGAGGACGTGGCCGACACCGAGCACGACCCGGGCGAGCACTTCATCACCTCGCTCGTGCTCGACATCCCCGACGAGGAGGCGGATGCCTGGATGATCACCTGCGGTCATCCACCGCCTCTCCTGCTGCACAACCGGGAGGTCACGGTCCTGCACCCGCGCCACCCCCTCCCCCCGCTGGGCATGTGCGAGCTGCCCGCCTCGAGCCACCGGGCCGACCCGTTCACCTTCGAAACCGGTGACATCCTCCTGCTCTACACCGACGGCGTCATCGAAGCCCGCTCACCGTCGGGCGTCTTCTACCCGCTGCTCGAGCGGGTCGCCTCCTTTCCCGTCTCCAGCCCCGACGCCCTGCTGCGGCACATCCACGACGACCTCCTCGCGCACGTCGGCGACCACCCCGGCGACGACGCCGCCCTCCTGATCATCGAACGCACCGCGTCCCACCACCCGCATCGACCGCATTTCGCCACCCGCCCCGTCGACGGCCACCACCGGCTCCATCCCACCGGATCGCCCCCGCCGACGGAACGCTGACCTCACTCCCGGGCCATGTCCGACTCCGCCGCGCTCGCCGCGGAATCGGCGTCGTCGACGAGTTTCCGCAGATGACCGAGGTCCGCGGAGGAGGTGGGCGCGGGCTGCCGAGTGGTCTGCGTGCCCTGTGCGGTCTGTGTGCCGTGCGTGCTCTGTGCGCTCCCGCCGTGGCCGCATCCCGCCAGGAACAGCAGGGCGGCCAGTACGGCCGGCACGGTGTGGCGCGCGCGCATCAGTTCGTACGACCGTTGTCGTGGGTGCCGCACCACTTCTCGACGTCGGCCAGGTCCTTCTGGCGGGTCTCCAGAGTGGGGACCAGAGAGCGCCGGGCGGTGAGCCGGTCGTTCAGGTAGGTCTCGATCTGGGTGTGCCCCGCGGACTTGGCGTTCGCCACCCGCTGCTCGAGACGGGCGATGGAGCCACGCTGGGAAGCGTCCGCGCGCAGCCGGGTGAGGATCCGGTCGATCCGCCGGTCGATCTTCGGCGCGCGCTTGCAGAGCGCCGCCGCGCCGTCGCCCGTGGGGGTGCCGGACGGCGCGGGAGTCGCGGCGTCGGCGGTGGCGGCGCCGGCGGCGCCGAACAGCGATCCGGCGGCGACCAACGAGACGACCGAGATCACGGTCTTCCTGGTGCTTGGCATGACGAACTCCTCCACGTTCACGGGCGACTGCCCTGTCGCCGGGAAAGCTAGGAGCCGTCTTTGTGGAATTCTTGTGGCCGGTCGGCGGCCGTGATCATCCAGTTGCGCGGGAGCGGAAGCGTGGCCCCCGTGTCCGCGGTGCCGTCGCTCAGCGGCAGCGTGACCTCGACGCGGGTACCCGGACCCGTGGGCCGGTCCAGTACCCGGATCCCACCTCGGTGCAGGGCGATCTGCTGGGCGACCAGGGTCAGTCCGAGGCCGGAGCCGGGGCTGTCCGGTCGGCGGCGGAAGCGTTCGAAGACCTCGGTGCGCAGCGCGGGCGGGATGCCAGGGCCCCGGTCCTCGACGACCAGGAGCGCGTCGGCGCCGCTCGCGCGCAGGGTCACCTCGACCTGCGGGGGCTGCCCGTCCGTGTGTCCGTGGACCAGGGCGTTGACGAGCAGGTTGTCCACCAGGCTCCGCAGTCCCGCCTCCCAGCCGTGTACGCGCAGCCCCGCTGCGCAGTGGCCGGCCACCCGTGCGTGCGGATGGCGTCGCCGCTGTTCCTGCGTGCTCGCTTCGACGAGGTCGGCGAGGTCGACCGGGCCGAAGGCGTCCGCCTCGACGAGGTCTCCGCGGCCGAGGTCGCGCAGCATGACGAGGACCCCGAGGAGGCGTGCGTGTTCGCGGCTCAGGTCGTGCAGCACTTCGTCGCGGTCGGGTCCGGCGAGCTCCGGATGCTCGGTGAGGATCTCCAGGTTGGTCTGCATGCTCATCAGCGGGGTGCGCAGTTCGTGCGAGGCCGCCGAGGCGAAGGAGCGGGCGGTGGCCAGTGCCTCGGCGGTCCTGAGCGCCTGCTCGTCGTAGCGTGCCAGGACGGTCTGCAGGGTGTGTGCGAGGTCGTCGACCTCGGCGATCCGCGTCGGGCTGTGGTCCAGGCGGGTGGAACTGGAGCGGGGGTCGAGGCCGCTCGCCCGGCGTTGCAGACGGCGCAGCGGTGCGCTCGCCCGGGTGGCGACGGCCCAGGCGAGCAGCCCGGACAGCGGTGCGGCGAGCAGGGCGACGGTCACCGCGCGCCGTCGGACCAGGCGCACCTGGGTGTCGGCGGCGGTGTCGGACGCGAACAGCCACAGGGTGCCGCGCACGCCGGGGCGCGCCCCGGTCACCCGGGTCGACAGGATCCGCCAGCTCCTGCCGTCGGCACGGAGGGTGACCGGCACGGGCGCCCTGGCGGGCAGCGCCACGTCCGCCGCCGGTTGCGGGCCGCCGGTGAAGGTCTCCTCGGGGCCGATCAGCCGTACGCCCACGTCCAGGGCCGAGGTGAACACCCGGCGCTCGCGGGCCTGCTCCACCGCCGCCGACCGGTCGGCGGCGCTCGCGCGCAGCAGCCCCCGGGCGTCCTTGGCGACGGCCACCGCGCGCTCACGCAGATGCGTGTCCTGCTGATCGTGCAGATCCGCGGCGACCAGCCGCAGCAGCAGCCAGCCGGTGGCCAGTACCAGTACGGGCACGCTGGCGCCGACGGCCAGGGCGATCCGCGTGGACAGTCTCACGGCCGCTCCCGCGGGTCGTCGTCGCGCAGGACGAAGCCCACGCCTCGTACGGTGTGGACGATCCGGGAGCGCCCCGACGTCTCCAGTTTGCGGCGCAGATAGCTGACGAAGGTGTCCACCGCGTCGGTGCGCACCTCGAAGTCGTAGCCCCATACGCGATCGAGGAGCTGGTCCCGGCTGAGCACGATGCCGGCGTTGCGGGCGAGGAAGTGGAGGAGTTCGAACTCGCGGCGGGTCAGTTCCACCGGCCGCCCGTCGAGGCTCACGCTGCGGGCGGCGGGATCCAGGAGCAGCCCGCCGACCCGTACGGTGCCGCTGTCCCGCGGCGGCCTGCGCCGCAGCAGTGCCTCCAGCCGCAGGACCAGCTCCTGAAGGGCGAAGGGCTTGACGAGGTAGTCGTCGCCGCCCGCCTGCAGGCCCGCGATCCGGTCGGCGGTCTCGTCGAGTGCGGAGAGCATCAGCACGGGTACGTCGTTGTCCTCGTCCCGCAGTGCCCTGCACACCTCGATGCCGCTGAGGTCGGGCATCGAGATGTCCAGCACGATCACATCCGGCGGCGTCCGCCGGGCCACCGCCAGGGCCGGCCGTCCCCCGTCGGCCAGGTCCACGGCGAATCCGCCGAGCCTCAGGCCCCGCTCCAGCGAGCGGCGGATCGCCGCGTCGTCGTCCACGACCAGGACACGGCCGCGCTGCCCACTCATCACCACTGTCCCTCCCCGCCACACCCGGCGTCCTGCCGGGGCCCGCCGCCGCCCATCGTGCATCAGCCGCGCCGGTCCCGGCCCCGAGGGGTGACCCAAGGGTTCGGTGAGAACCGCCCGGTCCGGCCCCGGTCGGCGCGGGCCCGGCGGAGCGTGGCGGTTGCGCGGGGCCTGGCCCGACGGTTGCATACGACTGTGTCGTCGATGGCCGACCCCGCACACAGCCAACGACCCGCCGAACCGGGCTCCCGTGCGGCCGGGCCCGCCAGTGCCGGACTTCTACGACGTCCGTGGAGGAGCGATGGGTGTGGACACGAGCGCGCGGGTCGGCCACGGGAATCGGTGGGCGGCCAGGGCCGCGCTGCTCGCGGCGGCGCTGGCGGTGCTGCTGCCGCTCGGTTACGGAGGCGTGGACGGCGTACTGCTGCTCCTGGCCGCGCTCCTCGGCGTGGCCGTCACGGCGGCGGCGCTGTGGTGGGCGCTGACCCGGCGCGGTCCGCTCCGCTGGGTGGCGGCCGTGCTGGCGGCCGTCGTGCCCGGCGGCGTGCTCACCCTGTTCGCCGTGGCCGGGCTGCTCTGGGCCGTTCCCGTGTCCCTGGCACTGTGGACCGTGGCCGTCTGGAGCGGCCGGTACGCCCTGCGGAGCGACCGGACGCGCGCCCCGCGCCCGAAGGAGCGCAGGGCACCGCCGCCGCGGCGCCCCTTCCTCCTCATGAACCCGCGCTCCGGCGGCGGCAAGGTGGCGAAGTTCGGGCTGCGGGAGAAGGCGGAGGGGCTCGGCGCGCAGGTCGTGCTCCTCGACCCGGACAAGCACCAGGACGTCACCGCGCTGGCCCGGGCCGCCGTCGCGGACGGCGCGGATCTGCTGGGCGTCGCGGGCGGTGACGGTACCCAGGCACTGGTCGCGGCCGTCGCCGCCGAACACGGTCTGCCGTTCCTGGTGGTCTGCGCCGGCACCCGCAATCACTTCGCGATGGACCTCGGCCTCGACCGCGACGACCCGGCGACCTGTCTGGACGCCCTCACCGACGGCGTCGAACTCCGCGTGGACCTCGGCTTCGCCGGCGGCCACCCGTTCGTCAACAACGCCTCCTTCGGCGCGTACGCGACGGTCGTGCAGAGTCCCGCGTACCGCGACGACAAGATCGGCACCATCCTGGATCTCCTGCCCGACCTGCTCACCCGCCAGCGCGGGCCGCGACTGACCGCTCGCGCCGCGGACACGACGCTCGACGCCCCGCAGGCCGTACTGGTGAGCAACAACCCCTACCGCACCAACGATCCGGCCGGTCTCGGCCGCCGCGAACGGCTCGACTCCGGGCTGCTCGGTGTCCTCGGCATCACGGTGGACAGCGCGGCCGAGGCCGCCGCGCTGGTACTGGACCCCGCGCCGGACGGGCTCGTGGTCCTGACCACCCGTGAGGTGGTCATCGACGCCGACCGCGCGGAGATCGAGGCCGGCATCGACGGCGAGGCCCTGGTCCTGCCCGCCCCGGTGCACTGCCGCGTCGAGCCCGGCGCCCTGCGCGTCCGCGTCCCGAAGGAACGGCCCGGTGTGCCGGAGGTCCAACCCCCTTTGGACTGGCGCCGGTTGCGCACGCTCGCGGCGACCGTGGGGCGCACGGCGGTCGTACGGCATCCTGGTCGTGACCGGGACACGTAGACGAAGGTCACAATTACATATCGGACAGTTCGCGCTCCAATCTTCACACCAGGCACACAAATTGGCTAAGTTGGCGGTAGGCCGCACGACTCCCTCCGGCGAACCTCGCCGGGTCGCGCGGCCTCCGCCGAATCCGGTGCCCCCGTGGTGACCGGAACCTGGACCCAACCGACCTTGGGGTGAATCGGCCCAACTGCCCGATCGGGCAAGGGCCGTAGGGCATGCCTTCCGGAATCTTCCGCCCGAACCCGACAGCCGACCCGGTAGGCGGAGTACGGAAGGAGTACGGCTCCCATGGCGCCGGAACGAACCCCGCGCCCTGGAGGCAACAGCCTCCCTGGCATGCCTGACTCCGCACGCGCGGCGGCCGCCCTCAGTGGCGCGGACGGTCCGAGCCGCGAGGAGGTGCAGCAGCGGATCAGCTCCCTCTACGACCAGGCCGAGAACGCCGTCGGGTTCGTCAACGGGACCCGCGCGATGACCACGGGGAGCCGAAGCCGCGTCAACCCGGCGCCGGAAGCCGCGCGCAGGCGCCGCGACCCCGCCCTCGACGACATCACCAGGACCTGGTTCGACGCGGCGCGCGCGCAGCTGGGGCCGTCCGCGCCGGCCAGGCTGCCGGCCGACCGGATGCTGAAGCCCCCGGCCGAGGCGCGGCCCACGGGCCCGGCGAAGCGGCCGGAGGACGGACTCACCGACCGTGGGCGGGAGTTGACCGCCCGCCCTGTTCTGGAGTTGACCGCGGGCCCCTCCGCCGAGGCGGCCGCCGGGCCCGTGGCCGAGTTGACGGCCAGGGCCGTCGCCGCACTGCCGGCCGCGCCGGAGCCTGCGCCGCAGCCCACGCTGGAGGCCGCCACGGCCCTGCTGCCCGCGCTGCCCGCCGGGCCGGGGCAGTCCTCGTTGAAGACGTCCAAGGAGAAGATCCAGCGCAAGCTGGCGCTGGCCCGTGATCTGGTGTCCCAGCACGCCGCGCGCTGGAACCCCGGGCCCGCGGCGATCGAGTCACGTCCGGCCGAGGCCGTCTGGCCCACCCCGGAGGACCAGGCTCGCCGGCAGACCGCGGAGGAGTGGCAGCGACAGCAGTCGACCGCACTCGGCCCGGACATGTCCTTCGGCACCGGGATGCCGCTCGGTGCGGACATGTCCCTCGGCACGGGGATGCCCCTGGCCGCGGGCATGCCGCCCGGCGCGGGGATGCCCCTCGGCGGAGGCGTACCGCCGGCCACGGACATGTCCATGGGTACGGGAATGCCCCTCGCTGCCGACATGTCCCTCGGCGCCGGAATGCCCCTGGCCGCGGGCATGCCGCCCGGCGCGGGCATGCCCCTCGGCGGAGGCGTACCGCCGGCCACGGACATGTCCATGGGTGCCGGTGTCTCCACCGGTGTGGTCAACACGGCCGTCGGCGCTGCGGAGTCGGCGTACGGCGGGAAGGCCGCCAAGGCCCTCGCCTTCGCCCGCGAGCAGATCGGCAAGCCGTGCGTCTGGGGCGCGACCGGACCGGACTCGTACGACTCCGCCAGCCTCGTCCAGGCCGCCTGGAGGGCCGCCGGGGTCGCGCTTCCGCGCACCGTGCACGGGCAGGCGACCGCCGGTGCGGCGATTCCGCTGACCGACATCCAGTTCGGCGACCTGATCTTCTTCTACGACAACGTCAGCCACGTCGGGTTCTACACCGGCAACGGCATGATGATCCACGCCCCCAGCCCGGGTGCCTCGATACGCGAGGAGTCCCTCTTCTTCGCCGGACAGAAGGCGATCCACAGCGCGCTGCGCCCGGCGTGACGGACGCAGCGACATCTCCAGCGCCTCAAAGCACACATAAGGCACTGGAGCGGTCAAAGTTCCGCAAGAGGGGATGTATGTGATCCACGCGGGCCTCGCCGCCCGACCGGCCACCCGCGCTGACCATACTGGGAGGCCACGCCGCCTCCCACCGCAAAGTGACTCATGCCCAAGCCCTCCACCGCCCGCGCCACCGCCCCGGAAACCGTCTGGCTGGCCGGCGGGCGCCACGTCGGGCCCGCCCCGCAGGAGATCCTCAGGGAGAACCTGCGGAGGCTGAAGGCCGACGAGACGATCCACGACTTCCTGGACGCAGCGAACCCCTCGGACTCCGAGGGACGTGTCTTCGAGGCGCGCTGGCTGGTCGACGACGCCGTCACGGTTCGCGCACGGCTCACGACCGACGGACGCGAACACTCCGCCGAGGGAACCCGCTGGACGCTGGTGGCCGAGGCGGAACGGCCCTGGGACCTCGCGTGGCCCTCTCCGGCGACCATGTTCTGGCCCGAGGGACACGAGGTCCCCTGGGACCACGACATCGTGGCCGGGCTCCGGCTGCGGGACATCAACCCGCTGCCGCAGGAGGACAAGGCACTGCGCCGTCTGCTCAAGGAGGCCGCGCAGCACAGCTGGAGCATCAACGTCGTCATCCACGAGGCGATGACCACCGACGAACGCGGTCGCCTCCCGCTGGCCCGGCTGCTCCCGCCCGGTCTGCGTCACCGCGTCGTGGAACACCGCGCCGCGCCCGAGCAGTTCCAGGCGGTCAACTGGGCGCTGTACGACCTGGGCGTACGGGTGCCGCGCGGCGGCGCCGTGATTCTGCCCGGTTCCCCCGCCCGGCCCGGGTACGACGAGCAGGACTGCACCGTACGCAGTGTGTTCCTCGACGGCTCGGAGCCGACGGAGCTCCTGGAGAAGGTCGTAAGGTACGCGGCGCTGCCCCGGCCGCTGCCGGAAGCGGCGGATGACGCCCTCACCGGCCTCCGGGAGGACTGGAAGCTGCTGACGCTGGAGGAGGCGCGGGCGCTGGTGGCTGTCTACGCCGAGGCACTCGACACCATGACGAAGTCGCGCGACCAGTACCGCGAGGCGACCGAACTCGCACATGCGGCGCTGGCCGAGCTCCGAGACCTCCGGACGACGGCGTCCGGTGCGCACGAGACGTCCGCCGGTCAGGAGGGCAACCCGCTGCACCAGCTGACACGGACGTTCCAGCGGGTCGCGGGCACCGTACGGGCACGGCGCGCGGCCCGCGACGACGGCCCGGACCGGGCCACCGACACTGGAACAGGTACCGGCACCGGCACCGGCACCGGCACCGGCACGTCAGAGAACGGGCCCGTCAAGGGCGAGTGATCGCTACCGGAAACCGGCGCCGGCCCGAGGCCATCCTCTGAAACCTGCGTGTCGCGGCGTGCCCGCTCGCGTCACGCACCTCGCCAGAGATTGGCGAACGCCGCGTTCTCGATGGACCGGCGCTGGCGTACCGCTTCCAGTTCCATGACCGCGTCGTTGACGGCGGCCAGCACGGTCGTCACCGCGTCGTCGCTCACGACCGGTACGTCCGCGCCCTGCTCGGCCGGAATCCCGACGGCCGCCGCGAGGGAGACGAGGACGGGCTCGTCGGCGGCCCAGCGGTGCAGGGCCCGGCGCCGGGCGGGCGAGTCGACCACGACCATCCGGACGGCTCCGAAAAGCAGCCGTCGTTGGCGTTGCCGGGTCAGCTGACCGTCCGCCTCGAGGGCGGCGAGATGGACCGCGGCCAGGCCACGACCCCTGCGCCACAGCCAGTCCTCGACCGGCTCGTAGGGCACCTGACGTACGAGCGAGGACGCGGCCTCGGCCAGGAGGCGGTCCTCCGTCGCCGGCTCCGGGGCCGGCACGAGGCGGTCGCCGTCCAGGTGGACGGCGTCCGCGGCGAGGAGGTCGATCACCTCGGCTCCGGCGAGTGCGAGGGACAGGTCGCCCTGGCCCACGGGGCGGTCCGGGTCCACGTCCATGGCGGTGATCAAGAGGTCCCTGGCCGTGGTCATAGATGGCTCCCCCACACAGTCTCCGGAGGGGCAAGCCTACGATCTTCGGCGGGGAAAGCCTACGAACCTCCACCGCTCGGCGCGGGTGCGCGCGGAGCGGAGCAGGGGGCCCGTCGCTCCATGCGACGGGCCCCCTGCTCCGCGTGAACCGTGCGCCCCACGGGCATCAGCCGCGGAAGATGTCCTTGGTCTTCTCCTTCGCCTGACGCGCGTCACCCTTGGCCTTCTCCAGGCGCCCCTCGGCCGTCATCCGCTCGTTGCCCACGGCACGCCCCGTGGTCTCCTTGATCTTGCCCTTGGCCTGCTCGGCCTTGGCCTTGGCTTTCTGGTCGCGAGCCATGGAACTCACCTCTCGGTGCTCTCGGATCAGGTGCTCACTGAGCCGTGTGACCCTGGGCAGATCGCGTAAACATGCCTGGTCCATGGAGTTCGTGGAGTTCGTGGGGTCCATGGAGATCGCGCACGGCACAGGAGCTAGAGCCGCCGGAGCACCGCCCCGGCCATGGCCGCCTCGCCCTTGGCGTTGGGGTGTGCGGGGGCGGCGGGTGAAGCGGGCTGCAGCGGCTCGATCCACCGGTCGGCAGGTGCCTTGCACATGTCGTGCCCGACGGTGGGTTTGTAGGTGTCGACGTATTCGGCACGGCTGAACAGGGCCACCGTGCGCATCATCAGGTTGAGCCGCTTCCCGACGTCACGCAGGTAGGCGAAGTCCTTGGCGGCGAACGGGACGGACGGATAGCAGCCGCTGCCGTCGTCGGGCAGGAGGTCCGGGTAGCCGACGACGAGCACGCGGGCGTGCGGGGCCCTGTCGTGCACGGCGCGCAGCACCCGCGCGATCTTGGGCGCCGTCTCGATGATGTTCCGCGTCAGCTGGTCGAAGCCCGCGGAGTTGTAGTACTGCTGGCAGGGGTTGCCCGACGGGTCCTTGGAACTCAGCGCGGCACAGGTGCCGATGATGGAGCCGAAGCCGATGTCGTTGCCGCCTATCTGCACGGTCACCAGATCCGTGGAGCGCTCGACGGCGTTCAGCTGGGGTCCGTTGGTTCCCTGCGCCTTCCACATGTCGTCGGTCGTCGCACCGGCGCAGCTCACGTCCGTGAACGTTCTGGTCTGCCGCCGCGTCGCGACGAGCGAGGGGTAGTTCTGGTCGGAGCGGGCACAGTTGGCGTCCACCTGACGAGGGATCAGGGGTCCGGAGGTGTACGAGTCGCCGAGCGCCACGTAGTCGGCTCCCCGATGGGAGTGCGGTCCGCTCGCGACGGCGGGAGACGCGGAGGCGACGCCGAGGAGCAGGACACCACTACCGAGGGCGGCTCCCAGCGCGGAGGCGTGTCGTCGTCTTCGGGTGACGTCGCCCCGGACCACGTGATGGTTCATCATCTCTCCTCCGTCGACACTGACGCGGCATTGCTTGCAGGCTCAACATCGCTTGTATACCGGCCGGTAGGTCGCTGGAGAAGAGATCTGTCACATATGCGGGAAACCCCGCCTCCCGAGTAGCGGAGACGGGGCCTCGCGGCGCACCCGCCGCGGCACGGCGAGGGGCGTCAGATCATGTGTCGTCAGGCGATGGTTCCGCCGCCGTCGACGTACACGGTGGTGCCCGTCGCGTAGGCGTTGCCGGTGACGAAGAGCACCGCCTGGGCGACGTCGGCCGCCTCGCCCACGCGCCCCACGGGCAGTCGTTGCGTCGCCGCCTCGTACATCCGCTCGCGGGCGGTGACGTCCATCCCCTCCCAGAGCGGGGTCCGCAGCAGCCCCGGCGAGACGGCGTTGACGCGCAGCGGCGCGTACTCCAGGGCCAGGCCGCGCACGAGGGCCTCGAGGGCCGCGTTGATGGCGCTCTGCAGGGCCGAGGCCCGGCCCGGCCGCTGGGAGAGGTAGCCGGCGAGCAGGGTCAGCGACCCGGAGGGCCGGACGCGGACGGACCGGGCAATGCGGTACGCGCCCCAGAACTTGCTGTCCATGGCGGCGTACGCGTCGGCCAGCGGCAGGGCGTCGACCCGCCCCATGGGGGTCTCCCCCGCCGAGACGACGACGTGGTCGAACTCCCCGGCGGTGGCGGCGAACTTCTCCACCTCCTCCTCGGAACGGATGTCCAGGGTCTGCCCGTTCACCGCCCCGCCACCGGACGCGGTGAGCCCGCCGAGCACCGCGAGGGCCGCGTCGAGTCGCTGCGGGCTGCGCGAGGCGATGACAGTGTCGGCGCCCTGCGTGACGAACTCCCGGGCGGCGGCCAGGCCGACACCGGAGGTGCCGCCGACGACCAGGACGCGCTGGTCTGCGTATGCGCTCATGACTGGTTCTGCTCCTGTACGTGGAGGGGGCGGGGCCGGTCAGGCCGCGGGACGGCCGCTGTGGTCCTCGGACCGGGTCCGGGCGAAGCTCGGGCGGTCCAGCTCGGTGATCTGGACGGAGATGTCGCAGGCCGTCTCGCGCAGGGTTGCCTCGAAGGCGTCGGCGAGCACGGTCAGGGCGGCCTCGCTCACCGCCGTCTTGGCCTCCGGGGACTTGCCGCCGAACGTCCGTACGTCGAGGTTGACGAACGACTGCTCGCGGGTGCCGTCCCCGATGAAGTACTGGTCCATGCGGACGGCACGGCTCTTGAAGTCCTGGATGCGGAAGCCTCCGACGGAGGCCAGTTCGGTGTGCAGTTTCCCGAAGAGGGCGGCCGGGTCTATGCGCTCCCGGACGTTGCCTGAGTATTCGAGCACGAGGTGAGGCATGGAACGGGGACTCCTTGGGGTAGGGCGACCGGGTGGCGGCCGTCAGCGCGCGTCGGCGGTCTTCAGAGCGGGCTCGGACCCGGCCTTGGACACGGCGGCCGTCGCGGTGGTCGCCTGCCGCCTGGGCAGGCCGACCGCGCTGAGCACCGCGCTGATCGCGAGGGCCACCACGGCGCAGAGCAGGGCCGCGCGCAGGCCGGACAGGAAGTGGTCGGAGGCGGCCTGGCCGACGAGCAGACCCATCACCGCGACCCCGATCAGGCCGCCCAGCTGACGCGAGGCGTTGAGCACGCCGGAGGCGATACCGGCGTTGGCCGGGTCCACGGAGCCGAGCATGGCGTTGGTCATGGAGGGGACGACCAGGCCGATGCCGAATCCGGCGACGACGAACTGCGCGGTCATCTGCGCGTACGCCCCGGAGTCGACGACGGGGACCGTGGCCAGGTAGCCGAGGACGGCGAGGGTGTTGCCTGTGATCAGTACGGTCCGGGCTCCGTAGCGCTTGACCAGCGGACCGCACGACAGGTTCGCGATCATGATGGCGGCCGTCATGGGGAGGAACGCTAGTCCGGCGCCGATGGGCGAGTAGTCCCAGACCTGCTGGAAGAAGAGGCTGAAGACGAAGATCAGGCCGTAGAAGGCGAAGTTCAGCAGCACTCCGATGAGGGACGTGGAACTGAACGCCCGTCGGCCGAACAGGTGGAGGGGCAGCATCGGGTCGCCGCTGCGGCGCTCCACCGCGAGAAAGCCGGCCAACGCGACCAGGAAGACGGCCAGGCAGGTCAGGACGGTGGCCGAGGACCAGCCCTGCGCGTTGGCCTCCACGATCGCTCCGGTGAACGCGCCCAGGCCGACGACGGCGAGGAGCTGACCGGGCAGGTCCAGCGAGCGGCGGACCGAGGCGTCCCGCGCGGGGGCGGGCCGGGCGTGGGCTCGCACGAGCACGATGCCGACGGCGGCGATGGGGACGTTGACGTAGAAGATCGAGCGCCAGCCGAGCGAGTCCACCAGCAGGCCGCCCACGACCGGGCCGAGCGCGAGGGCGAGTCCGCCGGCCGCGGCCCAGAGGCTCACGGCGCGGGTGCGTTCCGCCGGGTCGGGGAAGTTGGTGTTCACGATCGACAGCGAGGACGGCACGATCATCGCGGCGCCGACGCCCTGGACCACACGGGCGGTGATGAGAGCGACCAACGAGGGAGCGGCGCCGCAGGCCAGGGACGTCACGGCGAACAGGGCGAAGCCCGCCATGAAGATCTGCTTGGGGTCGTAACGGTCGCCCATGGCACCGGCGGTCAGGAGGAAGGCCGCGAAGGTGAGCGTGTAGCCGTTGATCACCCACTCAAGACCGGACAGACTGCCGCCGAAGTCCGCGCCGAGCGCCTTGGTGGCGACGTTCACGACGCTGACGTCCAGGATGACGACCACGAAACCGAGGCAGGCCGCGAACAGCGTCAGTCCCGGCCTGGTCTTGTGGGGTTGGGTCTGAGGCACGGTTTTCCTTCCGTCGTGCCGGAGGGCGGTGGGGGGGCCGGAGCCGGGCGATACGCAGCGGGCTCCGGTAGACTGTTCGTCTACGAGCGAACAGTCCGAGTGTACGCAGATCATCGAACACTCTGCAATCCGTGTACGGCACGCCTCACGGACCAAGCGAGTCGGGACGGAGCAACCAGCCATGACGGCACAGAGCCGAGAGTCGACGGCAGCCTCGAGTCACCGGACGCCGCCGATCCACACTCCCCCGGGCGAGGTACAGCTGGAGGCGGCGCTGCTCGCCCTCGCCGACCCGGTCCGCCAGACCCTGGTACGGGAGTTGGCCGGGGCCGCCGACTGGGAACGGTCGTGCGGCAGCTTCGACGTGCCGGTCACCAAAGCGACCCTCAGCCGCCACTTCGCCGTACTGCGCGAGGCAGGCCTCCTGGAGCAGCGCGACGCCGGACCCAAGAGACTCAACCGGCTGCGCCGCGCCGAGTTCGACGAGCGCTTCCCCGGCCTCCTCGCCCTGGTCCTGCGCACCGAGGACGCCCAGGACACCGAGGACACCGCGAACAGGGCCTGAGCACCTCATCGGGAGGCCCCCGCCGACAGACCCCGTCGCGCCTCGGCGGGGCGCAGCACGCGCTCGCGCAGCGCCTTCGCCACGGCGCGGACCGTGTCCGGGTCGGTGCTGGGGGTGCCGAAGGCGAGTGCCGTCGTGAACGCCCCGCCGAGGGTGCCGAGATGGAGGACCACTCCGTAGTTGGCGCCGACGCGGTTGACCACGGTGCGATAGCCGGTGACGCGGGCGGTGTGCGGGCCGAGCGCCGGGTCGACGACACCGACGTTGGTGATGCAGATCCCGGCGGCCGACCGGGCGGCGGCGGTCTCCTCCACCACCCGCCGGATCACCGCGTGGTCCCGCAGGGGCGGTCGCCACGCGGAGTCCGCCCGTGCCAGCGCCGCGGCGTAGTCACGGGCTTCGTCGGCCGGGTCGCCCCGGCCGACCCGCACGGGAACGTTCAGGACGTTGATGAAACAGCCCACGTCCGGCAGTTCGGCGCTCTCCTCGTATCGTCCCCGCAGCGACACGGCCGTGCACAGATTCACCTCCGAACGGCCCGTGGCCTCGGCGTACGACTCGGCCAGCGCGACCGCGAAGAACTGATTGACCGTCACCTCCCGTTCTCTGCACCGGGACTTGAGGTCCAGGCTCTCCTCCCGGGTGAACGCCAGCGGGACGAAGTCCGCGGCCCGCTCGTCCCAGGGCCGGTGCGCCTCGAACGGCAGGGGATCGGGCCGCGGCACGGGCTCCCGTACCGGGGCGTCCGGCGGCGCGGGCGGACGGTACGTCAACGTGTCCCCGTTGGGCGGCAGGGTTCGGACGTCGTGAACGCTCACCCCCTGGGCCGGGGCGAACAGCGCGTCCAGCAGCGCGCGGACCACGGCACCGGTGGAGTGGCCGTCCGAGATCGCGTGGTTGCGGGTGAAGTAGAGGTGCGACGCCCCCGCGCCCGGGTCGCGGACGAGGCGCAGCCGCCACAGTGGACCACCGGTCTCCAGCACGTCGTTGAGCTCCCGGCGCAGTACGTCGTCGGGCGAGTCCGGCGCGCCGAGCGGATCGTGCTGGATCTGTCCGGGCCGGGGTCCGGGGCCGGTGGTGAACCACAGACCGTCGGGCCGCTCCTCGATGCGCAACGACAGCAGCGGCAGCTCGGCGGCCCACCGCTCGGCGCCGCGCCGGAAGTGCTCGGGGTCGAGGTCGCCGCGCACCGTGACATGGGTGGTGACCTGCGTGGTGCCGTGCATCAGCGCGTGGGTGCGGGCGAACGCCGCCTCGACGTCACTGAGTCGGCGCAGCGGGGTCACGGCGTCAGTCCTGTCCGGGGCGGCGCGTCCACACCAGCGGGTGGGACAGCCGCACCCCGTGGCTCGCGATGTCGATGGTGACCCGGTCGCCGTCCGCGGTCCGGAACCCGGCGTGGAAGCTGCTGCGGTCGGCGCCGATGTAGACGTAGTGCACCCGGCCGGGGCGGTGCAGGGCCTCGTAGGAGAAGAGGCGCGACATCATCGTGGGCAGGTCGTAGTGGAGGGCGTCGACACCGGTGGTGAACGGGCCCTTCCAGGCGGGTGCACCGCCCCGTTCGACGGTGACCTCGCCCGTCACCGAGCGCGGCGGTTCGCCGAGGTGCAGCCAGGGGGACACCCCGGCATCGCACAGCTTCGCGTACGACAGGTGTCCTGCGTGCTGTTTGAAGCGGCCTATGTCGGTGACGTCGTTGCCGAAGGTGTAGCCGGCGTAGCGGGGCGTGCCTCGCTCGTCGCCCACGTAGACGAGGACCACCTCGGCCTCCTCGCACACGGCCACGGCGTCACCGGGTACGGACAGCTCCTCGCCCGGCACCTTCAGGACGTCTCCGAGCCCCTTGACGAACCAGTTGGGCTGATCCGGGACTTCGGCGCCGACCTTCACGTTGTGCGTCATCATGAAGCCGCTGACCAGCGCGTCCCCCACGTGCGCGGGCAGCAGCGGCGGCAGCAGCCGCGCCCGGTGACGTTCCGCGGCCGGTACGTCGACGGCCGCCCGGCCCCGGGTCAGCAGCGCGGCGATGTCCGCCCCCTCGCCGACCGCCGTGGTGAGCAGCGCGGCGAGGGTGTCACCGGCCAGGGGATACAGGCGCAGGGGGGCTCCGGCCTCCGGCACGCCCAGTCCGAGGTGCCGCTCGTCGTCGTAGATGCATTCGAAGACCACCGTCATGGTGGGTTCCTCCTGGGAAGTCGCGGGCTGGGAAGGCGGTGGCCCGCCCGGTCCGGGCGGGCCGGTCCGGTCACTCCATGAGGATCTCGACGAGGACGGGCTTGCCGTGCTCCTTGATGTGGGCGACCGCCTCGCGCACGGTCGGCGCGACGGCGTCGACGCGCTCCACCCGCGGCAGGGTGTGGACACCGAACGACTGGGCCAGTGTCACGAAGTCGACGGGCCGGTCGTAGAAACTGGTGGCAATGTGCGCGCGGTCGATGTCCCGGTCGCGGTTGCCTGCGATGCGCTCGGCGTGCTGGGTGGAGTTCAGGTAGAGGCGGTTGTTCATGACGATCACCAGGAGCGGCACGTCGTAGGCGGCGAGAGTCCACAGCGCGCTGGGCGTGTAGAGGAAGTCGCCGTCGGCCTGGAGGTCGACGCAGAGCGTGTCGTCGCTCTGGTGGGCGAGCGCCGCGCCGATCGACGCGCCGAGGCCGTAGCCGAGGCCGCCGCCGCCGTTGAGGCCGAGGTAGCTGCCGGGTCGCTCCAGCGGCCAGAGCTTCTTCACCCAGCCGTCGATGGTGAGGCTGCCGGTGTTGGTGAGGATCCACTCCTCGTCTCGGACCGCACGGTGGATCTCGTCGACGGCCGCGGACACGTGGATACGGTCGCGGCCCTTCGCCTCCTCGGCCTGGCGCGCCCAGTCGGCACGGGCTTCGGTGTGCAGGTCGGCGAGGGCCTTGATGCGCTGTTCGCGGCGCTCGGTGAACGCGGGCGCCGCGAACGGACCGGCCGGGTCCTCGACGACCGTACGCAGCGCGGCCACCGAGTCCGCGGTGTCGGCTGCGACGGCGCGGGTGACCGGCACGAACTGCTGGTAGTCGGCGGCCCATTTGCTGGTGAGCAGTTCGTTGAAGCCGACGGTGACGATGTCGGCGCCGTTCGCGGGCGCTCCCTGGTCGGTGAGCGTGAGAAAGGAGCCGAGGGCGCCGACCAGGTCCTGCACCTCGAGGGCGAGGACGAGGTCGGCGTCGGACAGGAGCGTGCCCGAGGTGTGGCTGACGTTGAGCTGGTGGGTGTTGGGGAAGTTGAGCCGGTTACCGCGGTCGACGACGGCCAGGCCCAGTGCGTCGGCGAGCGCGACCAGCTGCGCGACGGTACCGGGGTCACGGCCCGAGAAGTCGACGACCAGGACCGGGAGTCGGGCGGCGAGCAGTCGCCCGGTCAGGTCGTCGAGGTCGGCGCCGTTCAGCGCGGGCAGCCGGGCGGCCTCGGTGGCCCGCGCGGGGAGCAGCCGTACGCCGTCCTCGAGCGGCTGCTCCTGCACGTCGAAGTCGAGCGCCACGAACACCGGCGCCTGCATCGGCGTGTTCATCAGCTTGAAGGCGCGGTAGAGGGACTCGACGGTGGCCCGCTGGCCGATGGGCTGGTCGCACCACTTCACGTAGTCCTTGACGACGGACTCGATGTTCTGCGAGGTGTGGATCCAGTCGATCCACGGGCGGCGCTTGCCGGCGTCGACGGGGCCGTTGCCGCCGAGTACGAACAGCGGTACGCGGTCGCACCAGGCGTTGAAGACGGCCATCGAGGCGTGCAGCAGACCGACGTTGGCGTGCACGAACACACCCATGTGCCGGCCGCTCGCCTTGTGGTAGCCGTGTGCCACGGCCACGGCGATCTCCTCGTGGCAGGTCATGACGATCTCGGGGGCGATCTCGGCGTTGTCCGCGTGGACGAGGGAGTCGTGCACGCCGCGGAAGGACGCGCCGGGGTTGAAGGCGACCTTGTCGATGCCCTGCTGGTGCAGGAACTCCACCACCAGGTCGGAGAAGTAGGACGTCGTCATGCGTGTTCCTTCGTACGGGGCGCGGGAGCGGGGACGGGCCGCCAGGACGTGTCGCCCTCGGTGCGGCGCAGCACGGCCCAGGGTTCGGCGTGTTCGTTGAGGTCGAGGCCGAAGCCGGGTCCGGGGGCCGGGGTGATGGTGTTGGTGGTACGGCACACCGCCGGGGGCGGTGAGACGACCGGTTCGGGGAAGAAGCGGTCGGACTGGCCGGCCTCCACGGTGAACGCGTCGCCGTGTGCGAAGGCGAGGGCGCGGCCGGCGTTGATGAGCGGTCCGACCTCGGCGACCTGGACGCCGATCTGGAAGCCGAGGCCGGCGCGCCGGGCCAGCTCGATCACCTGCGCGGCGGTCACCGGGCCGCCGTTCTTCGCCACGCGGACGTTGAAGGCGTCGCAGGCCCCGGACTCGACGGCGGTGCGGGCGTCGTCGAGGGTGCACACCGACTCGTCGAGCAGGATGCGAAGACCGGTGCGGGCCCGCAGCCGGGCGAGTTCCGCCCAGGACCCCTTGGCCAGGGGCTCTTCGACGAGGTCGGCTCCGGCGTCGCGCAGCGCGGCCAGCTGCCCGTGGGCCTCGTCCGGGGTCCAGCTCATGTTGGCGTCGACCATGACGGGGACGGTGTCGCCGAGGCGGGCGCGGATCGCGGTGACCGTGCGCAGGTCGCGGGCGATGTCGTCGGCCGCCTTGACCTTGACGAAGTGGAAGGGGCCGCGGGTGTCGAGGAACTCCTCGACGTCGAGGCTGAGGTCGAGTACCTGGGAGACGGGCAGCGCGGGGCGGCGCGCGGCAGGTGCCCCTTCGGTGGGCACCAGTTCCGCCCCGCCCAGGCCCAGCCGCCTGCCCAGCAGGTCGAGCAGCGCGGTCTCCAGGAGGCAGAGCAGATTGCCGCCGCCCCGCAGGCCGAAGGTCGCGGCGACTCCGCCGTGGCGCAGCCGGGCGAGGAGCGCGGCCGGTTCGGTCGAGCGGACCCGCGCGAAGATCTCGTCCAGCGGTACATGGCGAAGGGCGCCGGTCACGGTCTCGGTGGTCTCCCCGGTGACGTACGCCCTGGGGGCGCACTCCCCCAGGCCGCACGCTCCGTCGACGTCCAGGCGCAGCAGGAGGCTGTCGGAGGTGGAGCGGCGTTTGGCGGGGTGGTCGAAGGGGACCGCCATCGGCATCTCGACCCGGTACAGGACGGCCTCGGCGGCGTCAGGCATGGCGGTCCAGCCCTTGAAGGAGGGTGAACGTGGACGCCCAGTCGACGAGCCGGGCCCGTACGTCGGTGTAGAAGAGGTAGTGCTTGTCGGTGGCGAACTGGAGCAGGGCGCCGTGGCTCCCGGTCATCCCGAGGAAGGTGCGCCGCGCGTCGTCGAGGTCGATGATCGGGTCGCTGATGCCGGACACGAAGGCCGCCGGAACCGCGGGCAGCGCCCGCTCGGGCCGCATGTACAGCCGCTCCAGGTCGAGCAGCACGCTCCGGGAGCGCCGGGTCAGTTCGCGTACCGCCAGGTCGTCGTGGTCGATGAAGTGCCGGTGGCGCGGCTCGTCCGTGAAGTCCTGGGCCCTGAGCCCGGCGTCCCACGGCTCCTGGCCGGTCTCGGCCGCCAGGGTCCGCAGTTGCTCGTCGTCGAGGGTGGCGTGCAGTTTGCCCAGCCATGCCGAGCAGAAGACGGCCGCGTCGTAGCGGGTGGTGAAGTCCGGGTGGTGCATGAGCGCCGCCATGAAGGAGCCGCCCAGGCAGTGCCCGAAGAGCGACAGCGGCACGCTCTCGCCGACCGCCTCCCGTACGTACTCCAGCGCGGCCACGTAGTCGCGGATCACCGTGTCGACGCCGGGCAGGTCGTGCCGTGTGCCGCCGCTGATGCCGCTGCCGCGCCGGTCGAGGACGTAGAAGGCGATGTCGTTGTCGGCGAACTGGGGCCCGACCTCCCACAGCCAGCCGGCGTGCGACTGCAGTCCGTGGAAGTAGAAGACGGCGCCCTTCACCTGTCCGCGCGGCCGCCACAGGTGCAGCGCCAGTTCGGCGCCCTCGACGGGGATGCCCACGATCTCGCGGCGGATGTTCTGCGGCGGCCTCTTGGTCTCGATCACGTCCGAACTCCCTTGTCAGCGGCCGGATATGCGGCCGGATACGGCGGCGACGAAGTCGATGTCCTGCTGGAACGGCTTGTACTTGTACTGGGTGGCGTTGCGCGCCTGGCGGCGGCTTTCGATATAGGTGGTGATGGCGTCGTGGGGCACGGTGACGACCTCCAGCGCGCCGAGCCGCCCGCTGTCCCGCTTGGACGCGTACTCGATGTTGATCTCGTGCAACGCGCTGTCGACGTCGGCCGACAGGGTCTGGTCCAGTCGCGGTGACGGCTCGGGGGCCTCGGCGACGACGATGTAGTACGGGGGCTCCGCCCACCGAGGTCCGCACATGTAGAGCCCGGTGCCGAGGCCGCTGGCCGCGAGACCGCGCCGGATGGCCTCGGTGACCTGGGACTCGGTGATCTTCTCGCCGGTGAAGGAGTGGAAGATGCCGTCACGGTGGACGAAGTGGACCCACGGGGTGCCGTCCACGATCCGGTCGACGCGGTAGATGTCGCCCGTCCACAGGCGGTAGAGGCCGTTGCCCTGCGTCATGATGAGGTGGTAGTCGCGGCCGGGTTCCACCTCGTCGAACAACAGCGTGTGAACCGGCTCGCCGCTGTCGACCAGTTCACCCAGGGGCACGTCGGCGGGTACGAACTCGAAGTACGCCTGCCCCACGGCCAGCGGCTGGCTGTGCGGCGAGTCGTCCACCGGGATGGTGGTGACCCCCTCGGTGCCGCAGCTCATGAACGGCATCTTGTCGACGCCGGGGAAGACCGCGTCCAGCTTCGCCGCGTACAGCCCGGCGGAGGCCGAGAGCCAGCAGGTGTAGAGGGTGAGGGAGGGCCACACGTCCTTGAGGCTGAAGTCCGGCTTGCGCAGGACGTCTTCGAGGTGCCGGGCGGCCCGCTCGTCGGGTTCGGCGTACGGCCTGCCGTCCAGCGTTCCCTCGCGCAGGTCGCGCACCAGGTCCGTGCCGTGCGCGGCCAGCAGGTCCCGCAGGGAGATCAGGGTGCTCGGGTTGATCGCCGAGATGTAGTGCAGGTCCCTGCCGACGAGGTTGCGGATGCGGTGGTACATGCGGCCCTCGTGGGCGCTGGGGACGGCCGGGCCGAACCACGGCGACTCGTACCACGGCGGGTTCCAGTCGCGACTGTTGATCTGCGGGTGCCGGTTGCTGACGGCCTGGTGCCCGATCCCATGGACGAAGTCGAAGACGTCCTCCCGGACGGTCTGGGTGTCGAGCGTCGCGTACGGGTGGTCGAGCAGCTCCGGGTGGTACTCCAGGTATGTGCCCCACATCGCCTTCATGGCGGGGATGCGGTAGGTGAGGAGCCAGTGCAGGGTGTAGGGCACCAGCTTGGGGACTCCGGTGGTCCCGCTGGTCTTGAGCCAGCGCAGCACCGGACTGCAGGTCAGGGTTCCGCCCTTGGTACGGGTCTCGCGCTCGATCTCCGGTACGAAGTCGTCGTAGCGCATGATGGGCAGCACCGAGCGGAAGAGGCCGGGGTCGGCGGCGACGGCGTCGTAACCCCGCTCCCGCCAGTGGACCGAACCCGCGCTCATGTCGATGACGTCGGCGAGGACGCGCTGTTGTGCGACACCGGGTTGCTTCAGATCGGACAGCAAGGCGTCCCGGGCCTGCCGGCACTCGTCCGCGAAGGGAGCGCGGCGGTCGTTCCAGTGTTTCTGCCAGTGCGGTATGTCCACGGCTGCTCCTGAGGATCTGTTTCTGGCTCTGGGCTCTGCTGCGGGAAAAGGCGAGAACGGCACGTCGCAGGACGGCTCTCGAGAACCTGGCCGGGAGGAGTCAGCGGTCGATGTAGGCCATCATTCGCTCGTTGTAACGAGGACCGGCGACCAGATCGGCGCGTACGGCGTCGTCGATCTCGGCGAGCGTGTCCACGCTGAGCGCCACGGTGGCGGAGCGGGTGTTCTCCTCCAGGTACGTACGCCGCTTGGTGCCCGGGATGGGGACGATGTCGTCGCCCTGGTGCAGCGCCCAGGCGATGGCGAGCTGGGCCGGGGTGAGGCCGTGGCGCTCCGCGACCTCCCGGATCTTCGCGGCGATCGCCATGTTCTGGTCGTAGTTGACGCCCTGCAGACGCGGGTCGTGGTGCCGGAAGTCGTCGTCCGGGTAGTCCTCGGCGCGCTGTACGCCACCGGTCAGGAAGCCCCGACCGAGCGGGCAGAAGCCGACGAGGCCGATACCGAGTTCCCGCAGGAGCGGCAGGACCCCGTCCTCCAGGTTCCGCTCCCAGACCGAGAACTCGCTCTGCACGACGGACAGCGGGTGGACGGCGTGGGCGCGACGGATGGTCTTCTCGCCGGCCTCGCACAGTCCCAGGTAGCGGACCTTGCCCTGCCGTACGAGGCCGGCCATGGTGCCGACGACGTCCTCGATCGGCACCTTCGGGTCGACGCGGTGCTGGTAAAGCACGTCGATGTAGTCGGTTCCGAGGCGCTTCAAGGAGGCCTCGACGACCTCGACGATGTGCTCGGGACGGCTGTCGGCCTCGGCCGTCGTGCCGTCCTTGAGCTTCATCGGGAAGCCGAACTTCGTGGCGATGAGGGCCTGTTCACGGCGGCCTGCGAGGGCGCGGCCGAGCAGCACCTCGTTGTCGTGAGGACCGTAGGCCTCGGCGGTGTCGAAGAGGGTGTAGCCCAGTTCCAGTGCCCGGTGGACGGTGGCGACCGACTCACGGTCGTCCGTGGCGCCGTACCACTGGCTCATGCCCATGCAGCCGAGGCCGAGCTCTGAGACCTCCAGCCCCTGACGGCCCAGCTTCCTGGTGGTGAGCATGCCTGCTCCTTCGCACTCGGTGGTGGGGATCGCGTCGCAACTGAAGCACATAGATGTACTGGAGTTCAATAGTCGACTCGAGGTCACCGGAATCCTTCAGGGGGAACCGGTGGGGCCACGGGCGCCTCGTGCGCAAAGGCGCCGTCAAAATCCGTTCATGTGGCGTTTGTTACACAGAATCCCTCCGCCATGACCCGCCCTTAACGACACCTTCATCAAAAGGACTTCGGATCAAGTTTGTTCTTCGGTATAGATTTGGACTACTGACTCGTCAGGAAGGCGCGGATGTGAACACAGTCGAACCGATCGCGATCATCGGCATGGGATGCAGGTTCCCCGGGGCACCAGGGGTGGAGGAGTTCTGGAAACTGCTGGAGAGCAACACCGATGCCGTCGTACCGGTGCCGCGGGACAGGTTCGACGTCGCCGCCTGGTACGACCCACGGCCCGGCACGCCCGACCGGCTGATCTCCCGTCACGGCGGCTTCCTGGACGGCGTGTTTGACTTCGACGCCGCCTTCTTCGGGATATCGCCGCGCGAGGCACGCACCATGGACCCGCAGCAGCGCCTGCTCCTGCACGTCGTGTGGGAGGCGTTCGAGGACGCCGGCATCCCGCCCTCCACGGTCCGCGGCAGCGGCACGGGGGTGTTCGTCGGGCAGGCGACCGCCGAATACGGCGACGCGACGGGGCCGTCGGCCACGGCGGACGTGCGCGCCATCGCGGGCAGCAGGCTGCGCGCCGTCACCGCCGGACGTGTCTCCCACGCCTTCGACCTGCGCGGGCCCAGCCTGGTGCTGGACACCGCCTGCTCGTCCTCCCTGGTCGCCCTGCACAGCGCACGCCAGAGCCTGCTCACCGGTGAGTGCGAACTGGCCGTCGCCGCCGGGGTCAACACGATCCTCACGCCCACCGACGCGGTCGCCTACTCCCAGGGGCGGATGCTCGCGCCGGACGGCCGGTGCAAGTTCGGCGACAGCTCCGCGAACGGCTTCGTGCGCAGCGAGGGCGTGGGCACCGTCCTGCTCAAGCGGCTGTCCGACGCCCTCACGGACGGCGATCCGGTGCACGCCCTGCTGCTGGGCAGCGCCGTGACCAATGACGGCGACGGCAGCGGCCTGCTCCTGCAGCCCGCGGTGTCCGGGCAGGTGGCGATGGTCCGCTCCGCGTGGCGCAGCGCCGGGGTGAGCGGGTCCCAGGTGGACTACGTGGAGGCGCACGGCACCGGGACGACCGTCGGTGACGGGGTGGAACTGCGGGCGCTGGCCGAAGCGTTGGGGGCCGAGGACCGTACCGGGGCACCGCTGCTGGTGGGCTCGGTGAAGACCAACATCGGCCATGCCGAGGCCGCCGCCGGCATCGCGGGCCTCATCAAGACGGTGCTCGTGGCCAAGCACCGCACGGTGCCCGCCTCGCTCCACCTGACGTCACCCCACCCCCAGCTCACGGAGCCCGGCTTCCCCATCACGGTGGCGGACCGCAACACGTCACTGCGCCCCAGGGGAGACCGTGCGGTGCTCGGAGTGAGTTCGTTCGGCCTGTCGGGGACCAACGCGCACGCGGTGATAGGCGAGTACGTCCCCGAAGCGGCACCCCTCCCGGACGGCGGCACACCGCGGTCGGCCGAGGACGCGGGCCCGCACCTGCTCGTCCTCAGCGCCCGCACCCCCACGGCCCTGCGCCGGCTGGCCGTCCGCCACGCCGAGCATCTGGGGCCGGACGGGCCCGGCCGCGGGCACCGGCTGCGCGACATCTGCCGCTCGGCTGCGACGGGCCGCGACGCACACCCCTTCCGTCTGTGGGCCGTCGGCCACTCGCACGACGCCCTGGCCGACGTACTGCGCGCCCTGGCGGCGGATGAGCCCACGCCCGACGGCGGGATGCACGAGGCGGGCTTCGACGGTCCGCGCGAGGTCGCCTTCGTCTTCTCCGGGCAGGGTTCCCAGTGGCGCGGCATGGGCCGGGAACTGCTTCGGACCTCCGACGCCTTCCGCGCGGCACTGACGGAGTGCGACGCGGCGGTGCGCGAGGAGCTCGGCTGGTCGGTCGTGGACCTGCTGCTGGACGACACCGCGGAGCTCGCCGACGCCGTCGAGAAGGTGCAGCCCGCCTTGTGGGCCGTGGAGGTCGCACTCGCGGCCCACTGGCGCGGCATGGGGGTGGAACCGGACCTGGTCGTCGGACACAGCATGGGAGAGGCCGTGGCCGCGTGCGTGGCCGGTGCCCTGTCGGTGCGGGACGCGGCGCGGGTGATCTGCCGCCGCAGCAGCCTGATGCAGCGCCTCGCGGGCCGCGGCGCGATGCTCGCCACGGAGCTGTCCCCCAGCGCGGCGCACGAACTCGTCGCGGCGTACGGCGACGACGTGTGCGTGGCGGTGGAGAACTCGCCCAGCGCCACCGTGCTGGCCGGCGACGCCGTCGTACTGGAGAAGATCGCCGGCGAGTTGGAGCGGCGCGACGTCCTGTGCCGCAGGGTCAAGGTCAACGTCGCCTCCCACTCCCCTCTCATGGACGAGATACGCGACGACCTGCTGGCAGGGCTGGCGGACGTGGAGCCGGTTGCGCCGCGGACGGAGATGATCTCCACCGTCCGGTGCGCTTCCGTGCGGGGCGCCGACCTCGACGCGGGCTACTGGGTGGACAATCTGCGCCGTCCGGTGCGCTTCGCCGAAACCGTGCGGCAGCTCGCCGAAACCCGGGACGTGATCTTCGTCGAGATCAGCCCGCATCCGTTGCTGGCCCAGGCGATCGACGACGTGCAGAGCGCGGCCGGCGTGGCACCGAAGGTGGTGTCCACGCTGGTCCGGCTGCAGAGCGAGGCGACGGCGACCGCCCGTGCGCTGGGTCGGGCGTTCGCCCTCGGCGCCCGGGTCGACTGGCGGCGCTGGTACGGCGACGACAACCGCCGAATACCGCTGCCGTTGTACACGTGGGACGCCGAGGACCACCGCGTCGAGAGCGTCTCGTCGACGGCTCCGGTGCGGCTGTACGAACGTCAGGTCCGGCTGTCGCGGCTGGGCGTCGCGGACCTGGACACGGGTGTGTCGGTGCGCGGACTGTCCCCCGTGCCGCCCGCGGTGTTTCTGCAGGCGGTCGCCGAGGCGGTGCGCGACCTGGTCGGCGAAGGACCGGTCGAGCTGCTCGACACCCGCATCGGCGCGGGGCTGCCGCTCCTGTCCGACGCCCCGCGGACCAGTGTGCGGATCCGGTTGGATCGATCGGCCGGGGCAAGGGACCCGCTGGCCGGGGAGAGGCAACCCCTCGCAGAGGAGGGGGAGTTCACCTTCGCGGTCGAGGTGGTCTCCGAGGAGTCCGGCGCGTCCGCCCTGTGCGTGGCGGGAACCGCACGGGCGGCGGCGACACCGGCCCACGCCTCCGGGCTCGCCCCGCTGGACGGCGCGCTGACCCGGTGCGGCGAGTACGTGCCCGGCGCCGAGTTCTACCGGCGGGCGGAGGCCCGCGGGTACTCCGTCGCCCCGCCGCTGCGCACCGTACGGCAGGTGTGGCGGCGGGAGGGCGAGGCGGTGGCGCGGTTGCACGCGCCCTCGGGTGCGGTGAGCGGCGCTCTGGAGGCCGGTCTGCTGGCCATGCTGGGAGCCTGGCCGCACTCCACGGCGGCGGACGACCCGACGCGGGCCCATCTGCCCCTTTCCTTCGCCCGCGTCCTGCTGGCCGACGCACCCGGCGGCGAGTACTGGAGCACGGCCCGCTCGGCCCCCGAAGCCGACCGGGACCGTACTCGCTGCGATGTCCTGCTCACCGCGCCGGACGGGCGCGTGCTCGCCGAGTTCGAGGGCATCGCGCTGGTCCGGTCGCCGGGTCGCTCCGACGCGGCGCGCCACGAACACGACGCGATGACGGCTGCCGGCGCGGCGCTTCCTCCCGTCGAGCGGGCTCCCCTGCCGAAACCGGGGGCCGGCCGGTCGCACACCTCCCGTCCGCCCGCGGAGCGCCTCTTCATCCACACCGCGACGATGCTCGGCACCACCGTCGACCGGGTCGATCCACGGCGGTCCCTGCGCGACCTGGGCCTCGACTCGCTGATGGCGACCCAGCTCAGGCGCATCCTGCACCGGGAACTCGGGGTGGATCTCCCGACCAGCCGTCTGCTGGGCAACGAGAGCGCCGCCGCCATCGCGGCCGATCTCCGCGAGGAGGCGGCGCCCGAGCCCCGGAGCCGCTGAAGCCTGCCCGGGCGACCAGGTCGCCTTCAGCCGGAGCGGTCGTACCGCGCTACACGCGGTACGACCGCTCCGGCGTTCAACGCGTCACGTACCGCACCTAGAACCGCAATGCATTAATGGACTACGGTATACCGATACGGTCGCCGTGGACCCGGTCTCTTGGCACGACGGTAGGGATGCCCGTCGTCGACTCCGAAGGTTCGCGGAGACGTCCGGTCGGAGCCGAGAGAAAGAGAGAGCCGATGACGGTTGAGAATTCCCAGCCCGTACGTCCCCCCGGCCGGCGGGAACGGAGCAGGCAGCGCATGCACGACCGCCTGTACGCGGCAGCTCTGGAGCTCTTCGCCGAGCAGGGGTACGAACGCACGACGATCGACCAGATCGCGGAACGCGCCGATGTCGCCCGGGGAACGTTCTTCAATCACTTCCAGCGCAAGGAAGACGTCGTCACGACGTGGGCGGAGCAGCGCCAGGACGACCTGCGGGCCTTCATGGACAAGTCGCTCTCGCACAAGGACGACGACGCCACCGTCCAGTTGGAGCGGTGCATGGCCGCCCTGGCCGATTTCAACGAAGCCGAGCCGGACCTCACCCGGGTGATGCTGACCGCCTGGGTCAGATCGGGCCAGCCCCTCCTCGAGGAGCCCGACTACGCGGGGCATGTCTTCACCCGGGTCATCACGATGGGGCAAACCCGCGGGGACATCGCCCGCGACATCGACCCGGTGGTGGCGGGCAACATGCTGCGCGACGCCTACCTGGGGCTTCTCTACCGCTGGACGCAGGCCGCCGAAGGCAGGGCCCCCCTGCACGTCGAACTGCGCGCCCTCCTGCGGATCGCGCTCACCGGCGTCCTCTCCTGGACCCGCACCTCGAACGCGCCCCTCCGGGACCGCTGACGGCACCGGCCGCAACGAGCGAACCCCGCCTCCGGTATCCGGAGACGGGGTTCTGTGGAGCGCCGGGCAGGCCTTGCACCTGCATCTCCCCGCAGGAAGCGGGGCGTCTTTCCTTGGACCACCAACGCGAGGCCTGCCGCCGAGACTTCCGGCGGTCTGCTCAAGATCAATCATAGCCTATTCCAAGCCACCGACGGCGCACGCGTCAGGCGGCCGACGGCCGGGCGTACTGGAGAAGGTGGTCGGCCAGCAGGTGCAGAACCGCCTGGCTGTGGTCGCTGTTGCGGTCGACGAGCCAGGTCATGTTCAGGCCGTCGATCACCGAGTGCACGTACCGCGCGAGGATCGGCACGGGCTGCGTCCACTCGATCCCGGCGTTGTCGGCGGCCAGTTCGAGCAGGGAGGCGAAGGCGGCCAGGAAGATCTCGTACTGTCTCCTGGCGATGTTCTCGAAGCCGGGATTGCGCAGCGCGTACTGAGTGAGCTCGTAACTGATCTGGTGCTCTCCGGGGTTGGCCTCGAACCCCTTCCAGAACGCGTGCAGGCTGTCGAGGACGCTGTCGCGGATGTCCCTGTGCGGCGCGAACAGGCCCCGGACCTCGGCGACGTAGCGCTCTGTGAGGGTCTCGGTGACGCGTTCGAGGAGCTGCGCCCTGGAGTCGAAGCAGTAGTGGAAGGCCCCGAGGGTCATACCGGCCTCGTTGACGATCGCACGGGTGGTGGCCTTGGCCACGCCGTCACGCGTCATGACCCGGATCGCGGCCTCGAGGAGCTCGGCCCTCCGGTCGCTCGCCGCCATACGGGACACACGATCTCCCCTCTTCACCTGCGGGTTCGTCCGCCAGGATAGCCAGACCCACGGGCCGCGCGTCGGCTCGGAGCTCGGATCCGCCACGAAGTAAGTCAAGCGTCCAAGACTCTTGACTTACTTCTACGCGATGGGCGACCGTAGCGGAACCCGACGCCTGGCACGAGCCCCCTCAGGAGGCGGAAGTGCGACCGCAAGCCACTGTCGTTCTGGACGGATTCGGCACACTGGAGTCCCTGCGCTGGCACGACGGCGCGCTGTGGTTCTGCGACTTCGCCCACGGGACGGTGCACCGCTGGGACACCCTCGGGGAGCCGGAGACCGTGCTGGAGGTCCCCGGCCGGGCCGGCGGCCTCGGCTGGCTGCCCGACGGACGGATGCTGGTCGTCTCGATGGACGGACGCCGCGTCCACCGCCAGGAACCGGACGGCTCCCTGGTCGTGCACGCGGACCTCGGGGACATCGCCGGCGGCCCGGTCAACGACATGCTCGTCGACGGGCAGGGCCGCGCCTACGTGGGCAATTTCGGCTTCGACTACCACGGCTTCGTCCGACAGCGGCCCAACGCCATGCTCTACGCACCGCCGGGCCCGCCCAGGGCGCCGCTCGCCTGCCTGTCACCGGAGGGCGAACTGCTGGGCCTGAGCGAGCCGTTGGTGTTCCCCAACGGCTGCTTCCTCATCGACGAGGGGCGGACCCTGCTGGTCGCCGAGACACTGGCGATGCGGCTCACCGCGCTGCCCGTCCTGCCGGACGGACGGCTCGGCCCGCCACGCCCCTGGGCTCCGCTGGTCCCGGCCTGGCTGTGGAAGTCCCTCAACAGTCCCGGGCTGCGCGGCCGCATCACCCGGCGGGTCTCGTCCCTGCTGGACCACCAGGCGATCGCCGACCGCTCCGACACCCCCATCGCCCCGGACGGCATCGCACCGGGCAAGGACGGCACGGCCTGGGTCGCCAACGCGCTGCGCGGCGAGTGCGTCCGGGTCGGCCCCGGCGGCACGATCCTGGACCGCGTCGCCACCAGCCAACGTACGCTCAGCTGCCTGGTCGCGGGCCCGCGCGGCGACACCCTGTACGCCGCCACCGTCCCCACCGACGACCCGGAGCGCGCGGCACAGCTCGACGGCGCACGGCTGGAGGCGTACGTCCTGCCGTCCTGACCGCGGACACGCGCACTCCGTCCACGGGGCCATCCCCCGCCCGCCTCCTGGGAGTTCACATGCACGGACACCGAACGGGCGACGGCGCCCACGACACTTCGTACCGCGCCTACGACGACACTTCGTACGGCGACCACGACGACACCTCGTACGGCAGCGGCGGCACATGCCAGGGCAGGCCTCGATGAGCGTGGTCCTGGTGACCGGCGCGGCCAGTGGCATCGGCGCCGCCACCGCGCGCGAGGCGGTGCGCCGCGGCCACCGGGTCGCCCTCGCCGACGTCGACCTGGCCGGTGCCACCCGCCTCGCCGACCGACTCGGCGCCGCCGCCTGCGCGATCCCCCTGGACATCCGTGACGGGGACGCCTGGGAGGAGGCCTTCGACGCCGTCGCGGCCCGGCTCGGCCCCGTCGAGGTTCTCGTCAACAACGCCGGGATCATCCACACCGGATACGCACGCCAGTTGTCCCTGGAACAGCACCGTCACATGGTCGAGGTCAACCTGCTCGGCCCGATGACCGGGACGCTGACCGCGCTGCCCCGGATGCGCGCCCAGGGGCACGGGCACATCATCACGGTCTGCAGCATGACCTCGTTCCTGCCGCTGTCCGGTTACACCACCTACGGCGCGACCAAGCACGGGCTGCGCGCCTTCCACCACAGCGTGGCGATCGAGGAACGGGGCGGGCCGGTGACGTTCAGCATCATCCACCCGCCCGGCACCCGGACGCCGATGCTGGAGCAGGAGATGGCCGACCCCAGCGCGGTGATCACCTTCGCCGAGAAGCCGCTCACCCCCGAGAAGGTCGCCTCGGCCATCGTCGACGCGATCGTGAAGAAGCCGGTCGAAGTCGTCCACCCCGCCGTCGGCGGACGCGTTCAGCGGGTCGCCGGGGTGTTCCCCCGGCTGATGCGCTTCGTGATCCCCCGAGTGGCGGCCATGGCGGAACGCCGCAGCAGGAGCATCGCCCCGGCCACGGCCGTGGTGCGCGAGCGAGGAGACAACAACCGATGACCACCGACACCGCCGCCACCCCGGCCCGGCCCGCCCCCGCGGAACAGGGGCGCTTCGACCGGTTGCGGACGGCGACCGCTGGCCTGGAGCCGCCCTTCGGCGTCATCGATCTGGACGCGTTCGACGCCAACGCCGTCGACCTCGAACGCCGCGCGGGCGGCAAACCGATCCGGCTCGCCAGCAAGTCGCTGCGTTCGCGCGCCCTCATCCGCCGGGCTCTCGCCCGCCCCGGGTTCCAGGGCATCCTCGGCTTCACGCTGCCCGAAGCCCTGTGGCTGGCCGAGGAGTTCGAGGACGTCGTCGTCGGCTACCCCACCACCGACGCCACCGCGCTGCGCCGGCTGGCCGCCGACGAACAGCTCGCCTCCCGGATCACCCTGATGGTGGACTCCGTCGAGCACCTCGACCTCGTGGACGCCGCGACCGGCCCCCGGCAGACCCGCGTCCGGGTCTGCCTGGAGCTGGACGCCGCCCTGCGACTGGCGGGCGGCCGTCTCCATCTCGGGCCGCGCAGGTCCCCGGTGCACACGCCGCGGGAGGCGGCCGCGTTCGCCCGCGAGGTCGCGGCCCGTCCGGGCTTCGAACTGACCGGGATCATGGGGTACGAGGGCCAGGTCGCCGGCCTCGGCGACAACCAGCCCGGTTCGCTGCTCAAGCGGGCCGTCGTGCGCGCGATGCAGCGTTCCTCCGTCGAGGAACTGCGCCACCGACGGGAGGCCGCGGTCGCCGCCGTACGTGCCGTCACCCCGCTGCGGTTCGTCAACGGCGGTGGCACCGGCAGCCTGGAGACCACGACGCGGGAGGACGCCGTGACCGAACTCGCGGCGGGCTCCGGCCTGTACGGTCCCGGTCTCTTCGACTTCTACCGGTCCTTCCGGCCCGCCCCCGCCGCGTACTTCGTGCTGCCCGTCGTACGCCGCCCCTCCCCGAAGATCGCGACGCTCCTGGGCGGCGGATGGATCGCGTCAGGGCCGCCCGGCAAGGACCGGCTGCCCACCCTGGCCTGGCCCCCCGGCCTGCGCGTCACCGCGACCGAAGCGGCGGGCGAGGTACAGACCCCGCTGCTCGGCAAGCCCGCGCAGGTCCTGCGCATCGGAGACCGGGTGTGGCTGCGGCACGCCAAGGCCGGTGAACTGTGCGAGCGGGTCGGCGAACTCCACCTGGTCAGCGGCGGCGAGGTGGTCGACACCGTACCGACGTACCGGGGCGAGGGCCGGCACTTCCTGTGACGGCCCCTCCTCCGGGCGAGGTGACACCATGACCCGCGTCACCGACCGAACCGTCCTGATCGTCGGTGCCTCCTCGGGCATCGGCGCGGAGGTGGCACGCCGACTCGCGCACCACGGCAACCGGCTGGTCATCACGGCGCGGCGGGCCCCCGAACTCGCCTCCGTGGCCAAGGAGGTCCGAGCCGCGGGCAGCGCCTGTCTCGACATCGCCGCCGACGCCCTGGACCCGGGGGCGGCCTCCGCCGTGGTGGCCGCGTGCGTCGCGGAGTACGGATCCGTCGACGTCGCGCTCCTCAACGCCGGCCAGGGACCGGACATGTCCATGGACCAGGTCACCGTGGCCGACATCGCACGGATCACGGCCCTGAACTACGACGTCGTCGTCCACTACCTCGTCCCGCTGATCGCACAGATGAAATCCCAGCGCGACGGAGGCCTGATCGCCCACACCAACTCGCTGGCCGGCCTGATGGGCATCCCCCGCCAGGGCCCCTACTCCGCCGCGAAGGCCGCTGCCCGCACCCTCATCGACACCGCTCGCGTAGAACTCGCGCCCCACGGCGTCCGGTTCACCAGCATCCACCCGGGCTTCGTCGCGACCGAGCGTGTCGGCGCCGACGGACTCCCCAAGCCCTTCCAGGTCAGCCGGAACCGGGCGGCACGACACGTCGTACGCGCCCTGGAAAGGGAACCGGCACAGGCGTACTTCCCCTGGACCACGACCACCCTGGTCCGCACCCTGCGCGCCCTCCCCACGCCGCTCTGCGCCCTGATACTCCGAAGACTGGCCTCGCTCTAGGAGCTGCGGTCGATTCAGGGTTCGATGACGAGGCGTTCCACGAGGTCGCCGCGGAGCGTGAACCGGTAGCGCAGGTCGACGGTTCCGCCGGGGAAGTCGCCTTCCAGATGGTGCGTGGCGGTGTAGTGGCTCGCGTCGGTGCGCTCGGCCCCGGTGAGATCGATGGTGTACGTGAACTCGGTCGCCGACCGGTTCAGCCACCGCTCGATGGCGGCGGTGCCCTGGTAGGTGTTGCCGTCGTCGATCACCGTGGCGTCCTGGGTGAACGTGGCGATGGCCACGGCGGTGTCGTGGGCGCGGTGCGCCGCGAGGTAGCGGGTGATCGCCTCGGGCAGGGTGTCCGGGGCGATGGCCTGGGGCTGGTCGTGCTGCATGGCGGGCCTCTCGGTGGTGGCGTCTTTCAGGTGCGGTCGGCGAGGGCGGCTCACACCGTGGGGGTGGTGCCGCCGTCGATGACGTGCTCGGCGCCGACGATGGCCGAGGCGCGGTCGGAGACGAGGAAGGCGACGAGTTCGGCCACTTCCTCGGGACGGTTGGGACGGCCGAGGGGGATGCCGCCGAGGGAGTCCATGAGGCGGGCCAGTGCCGCGTCCTGGGTGATGCCGGCGTCGTGGGCGATCCTGGCGACGAGGTTGTCGGCGGCGGTGGTCTGGACGAAGCCGGGCGAGGCGGTGTTGACGCGGACGCCGTGCGGGGCGACCTCGTTGGCGAGGCCCTTGCTGTAGGTGGTCAGGGCGGCCTTGGCGGCGGCGTAGGCGAGGGTTCCGTTCCACAGCGGCATGCGGCGCTGGATCGATGTGACATGCACGAGGGCACCCTTTCCGGCCGCGATCATGCCGGGCAGCAGTCCGCGGTCCAGGCGGACGGCGGCCAGCAGGTTGACGTTCAGTTCCCTGGCCCAGTCGTCCTCGCCGAGTGCCGCGAAGCCCCCGGCGGGCGCCTCGGAGCCGCCGAGGGTGTTGACCAGGATGTCGACACCTCCGAGCCGGGCCTCCACCTCATCGACCGCCCGTGCGGCGCCGTCGGCCGTGGACAGGTCGGCGGCGATGAACGTCTTCTCCTCGACCTCGTCGGGACGGCTGCGGGCGGTGACGAGTACGGTCGCCCCGGCCTCGGCGAGGCGTCGGGCGATGGCCGCTCCGGTGCCTTTGGTGCCGCCGGTGACCAGGGCTCTACGGCCCTCGAGGGATTCGCCGGGGTGGGTGGCCATGGTGCGCTCCGTTCCCGGGTGCGGGCATGCCGAACACCGCCGCCCCGTTACTGCTAAAATAGAAGCTAGTAACTTCGACTTTAGCAGTAACCGAGGGGATGGTCGCCGTGGCGAGCCGCATCAGGCTGGAGGACCGGGAGTGCCCGCTGTCCACGACGGTGGAACACGTGGGCGAGTGGTGGACGCTGCTGATCCTTCACGACGCCTTCGACGGCTACACCCGCTTCGACCAGTTCCAGGAGAACCTGGGAATCTCCTCCAGCATGCTCACGGCCCGGCTCAAGAGCCTCGTCGCGGACGGACTGCTGGCGCGTCGGCCGTACCGGACCAACCCCGTACGCCACGAGTACGTCCTGACGGAGCTCGGCCGTTCGCTGCGCCCGGTGATCGTCGCCCTGGCCGCCTGGGGCAACTCCCGGCTGGCGCCGCAGGACCGCAGCATGATCCTCGTCGACGCGGACAGCGGCGACGAGGTCGAGCCCGTCGTCGTCGACGCCAGGACCGGCCGCCGGCTCGACGACAGCGACGCCTTCGTCTTCACGGCGGGCCCGGCGGCGAGCCCCGCCATGCGCGACCGCTACCCGAACGGGTCGAAGACGGAGAGGTGAGCGGCCCCGGCGGCCGATCACCGCGACCGCTCAGCCGGGCGGAAGGGCGCGATGGCCGGACGAGAGGGGGCGACGGCCGGGCGGCGCGTCCCGCGGGGGCAGCTCGCGTCCCAGGCGGGCGAGTGGGGACAGGGCCATCAGCGCCGGGGACAGCATCATGCCGGCGGCCGTCACCAGGAGACTGGTGCGCAGCCCCCACTCCCCCGCGAGAAAGCCGCCGAGCAGTGAGCCGAGCGGGGCGGCCCCCATGCCGACGAACGTGATCGTCGCGGCCACGCGGCCCTGCATCCCGTCCGGGGTGACGGCCTGCCGCACGGCCATGACCGTGACGTTCACCAGTTGGCCGAAGGTCCCGAACACGAAGTTGACCGCGACGAGCGAGACGATCGTCACCGCGGAGGGGCCGCTCAGCGCGGGCACGCACAGCATCACGCCGTCGCCGAGCGCCGCCGCCGACACGAGCACCACGCCGTGACCGAACCGGCCCGGGAGCCGGGCGGCCAGCACAGAACCCAGGAGCGCGCCCGGCCCCGTGGCGGCGAGTGTCAGCCCCACGACGCTGCCCGACAGGTGCAAGTCCCGTGGCAGGAAGAGCAGATAGCCGGTCATCGTCGCCGCGAAGGAGAACTGGAAGGCGGCCGAGGCCAGGCCCACGGTCCGCAGCGAGGTGTCCCCGGCGACGAAGCGCAGGCCCTCGTGGATCCGGCGCCAGACCCGAGGGGCCGGTCCCGACGGCTCGGGGACCGGTTCGCGGCGCCGGATCCGCCGGATCGAAAGGAACGACCCCGCGAAGGACAGGGCGCAGGACGCGGCGGCGATCGGCGCCGACAGAAGGGACACCAGCGCGCCGCCCAGGGCGGGGCTGACGATCTGTGCCGCCGAGCGGCTGCCCTCGATCGCGCTGGTGGCCCGCGTCAACAGGTCGCGTTCCACCAGTCGTACGAGAGAGGCCTGGTACGCCACGTCGAAGAACACCGACAGGGCCCCGACCGTGAAGGCGACCACGAGGAGCGCCGGCAGGCCGAGCCCGCCGAGGAGTCCGGCCAGGGCGGCGCCGCCCAGCACCAGGGCCCGGCCGAGGTCCGCCAGCACCATCACCGTGCGGGTCCGCCATCGGTCCACCCACGCGCCGACGAGGAGCGCGAGCAGCAGGGTCGGCGCCTGCCCCACGGCGCGGAGGACGCCCAGCCGGCCGGCATCGGCGTCGAGTGTGAGAACCGCGATCAGCGGAAGGACCACCAGGCTCGCGTGTTCGCCGAGTTGGGAGGCCGTCTGTCCCACCCACAGCCGGCGGAAGTCGGCGTCGCGCCGGAGGGACGACGGAACAGGACGCCCCGAGCCGGACACGGAGGGAGACGACGAGGATGAGGACGAAGGCGAAGGCGAAGGCGAAGAGGACGGACAGGAGGAAGCGTCCGGCACAGGAAACCCCTTGGGTCGCGCAAGACAGAGCCCGCCACCCGGCGCACGTCGAGGACGCCGACGGTTCAGGTGAGGGAAGGCTCGCTGTGCCGCGCATCAAGGGCAGCACGCGATGACGGGCCGCTCAGGGCCTACGACGTCAACGCGCGCTCGGACGACCGGGTGGACGACCGGGCATGTCTCGACTCCTCAGGGATCACATTCGCTGCCCAGACTCTAGCCTTCGGCCGATAGCCGCGAAAGGGGAATACCTACGCGGCAGTTGAGGTGTTCAGGTCCCGGTTGACGGCGCGCGCGGCGCTCTCGATGGTGGCGACGCCGTCGGCCATCGTGCGGTTGTCCTGGGAGAGTACGACCAGTCCGTAGTCGTGGCCGCCGCCGGTGAACACACCGACACTGTGCACCCGCCAGCCATGGGTGTCGCGCGGCAGCCAGCCGTTCTTGACCTGAACGGTCGCCGACGCGGGGGCCCCGGCGGGCGTTCCCCAACGCTGCTCGGGGACGACCTGGTTCATGAGCTGGAGGGCGTAGGTACGCGCGTCCCCGTCGAGGACGGAGTTGTCCGAGGTGAGCAGTCGGAGCAGCTTCAGCTGGTCCTCGGCCGTGACCTGGGTGTGCCCCCAGTAGACCTCAGGCCCGGGGACGGTGTCCCCCATCCCGGCCAGGGTCAGGAAGTGCTGGATGCCGGTGTGGCCGATCTGGTGCCACAGGGCGTTCGTCGCGTCGTTGTCCGACTTGGTGATCATGGCGGTGGTCAGTTCCACCTCGTGAGCGGTCAGGGCCCGGTGCTGCTCCATGCTCTGGCGCAGCAGCGCCCCCAAAATCGTGACCTTGACCACGCTCGCCGAGTCGAAGGCGGTGTCGGCCCGGAAGCCGCACGAGGTCCCCGTGGTGCGGTCGTACAGCGCGAGCGCCGCGGCCTGGTCCCGCCCGTGCAGGGCACCCGCGACGTCCTTGGACAGCCGGGCCGCGAGCTCCGGCCGCTGCGAGGTGCACGTCACCTGGGAGCCGCCGACGGTGGCGGTGGCTTCGGAGGTGGCGTCGGCGGTGCTCGCCTGGGCCGGGGTGGCGGCGAAGAGCGCCGCCAGCGCGGACCCGGCTGCCGCGGTGGCGGCCAGTCCACGCCGCGCGCGGCGCAGTGCGTGCATGTCCGGCATGAAGATTCCCTGCTCTGTGTCTGCGGTCACAACGGGAGCCCATGTGCGGGCTCATCCCGATTCCCGAATGACGGCGACGCTACAGGGACGGAAGAGACCCCGGTGCACCGAAAAAGGCATATGTCCGAATTGGGAGGTTTTTGGCTGTGTGACATTCATCAACCCATTCATCCCTGCGGATGGTGGTCACACCTGAGGGGACGCCGGAGAAGGAGCCTCCGTCACGGTTCGCCGGCGGCGTGGCACGGGCCCCAGCAGGACGTAGCCCGCCGAACCGGCGGCGAAGGCCAGCCGGATCAGACCGCAGACACGGTCCGAGGGCACCAGCAAGGTGCTGCCGTACAGGGAGAGCAGGGCGATCCAGCTCCACCACGGCACCAGACGACGCTGCCCGACCGCGTCCCACAGCAGGGTGCCGAGCAGGATCGAGGCGCTGTAGTACGTGTAGACACTCGGGTCCAGTGCGATGCGGGCATCGGCGCCGAGCAGCACGACCGCGGGCCAGCGGCCTCTGAGTACCGCCAGCGCGCCGAGACCGAGCCCCAGGAGTACTTGGGCCGGGCGGTCCCACCAGGGCGTGGCCGGGGCCAGGACGCCCAGCCAACGCAGCGCCGAGGCGGGCTGGTTGGCGATGGTGAATCTGGCGGCGGCGGCCGAGTTGAGATGGGTGACGTAGAACGGCAGCCACGCGACGGCCACCAGGCCGGCCGTCCAGAGCGCGGAGTTGCGTCGTTGCGTCGCCGGCAGGGCGAGCAGCAGTGCCGCGAACGCCAGCGCCCAGGGTTTCGAGTCCACCGCCAGCGCGAGCATGATGCCCACCGTGCGCCCTTCGCCCCGCACCAGGGCACGTACGGCCAGAGTGGTGAAGAACAGCGCGAGTACGTCGTCCAAGTGGGCGAAGCGGACCGCCACTTCGACCCACATGGGAATGAAGGCCACCCCTGCCACGAGCACCCGCTGCTGGAGTCGGCGGTGGTTGAGTCCCGTGCCGCGGTTGTGGTCGGCCGCACTGCGGCCGACCAGCACCAGCATGTAGAGGCCGAGTGCGGACATCACCGCCTCCGCCAGCACCTCCGCCATGTGGGGTGGCAGCGGGGCGAACAGCGCGGCCGCCAGAAAGCTCACGGGGCCGATCTGCAACTCCGGATGGTTGGCGTAGATGGCCAGCCCGCCGCCCGGAACGGCGCCGAAGAGCAACTGGCCCCCGGTGCGCAGGTAATGCCAGGAGATCCCCCCGTGTCTCTGGACCAGCAGGAACCAGAGCAACGTCCACGCCGCCAGGACGACGATATGGGGTCGTATGCCCTTGCGTTCCTGTCGCATGACCCAGGGGACGGCCCGGCCCGCCGCGCGGCCACCGGTTCCGCGGTGACTTTGCTCCGGGTCCTGCGCCTGTGTCGGTCCCCCCGCGCCCTCGCGGCCCTCGTGCCACCGCACAGGCGCCTACCGCGCCGACTGATCGGCGACGCCACGGACCGGCGCGCACCGGTCCCCCACTGGAAGATCCGCGCCTTCCATCAACACCCCTTGTCGTTCCCTCACCCGCGGCACAGACCGCGGGCGGTTCCCCGCGGGCTCCGGCACTCAATCGCCTGACGCCACGACAACCGCTCTCAGGTGCGAGGTACTGAACTCGCGTTGTCCGTACCGCCGGAGACATGTTCCGAGGGCCTGGTCACGGCCCTCGCTGCTTTCCCGCGCTTACGGATCAACCCTAGACATACATTCGAGCGCGACTTGCTGCACAGGGGAAACACACACCCCACTCTCACCCGCCGCGGTGTTCGGCCGACGCCCGAGAGGCCGCGGCGAGGACTCCGTCCAGGATGACGTCCAGAGCCCAGTCGGTGCGGCTCGGACCGTCTCCCGACACGAGCGTGTCGCCGAGCCGGGCGAGGTGGGGGTGGCGCGCCGGGTCCGCGGTGGCGATCTTCGCGGCCAGAGCGGAGAACTCGTCGGCCTTCTGCGTGGCGGACTTCGGGGAGCTGTGTTCGACGGCCACGGCGGTGGGATACAGCAGCAGGAGGTCCATGGCCCAGGCCGCTTCCTTGCCCGACACACCGCCCTCGTCGAGGAGACCGAGGAGCGCGTCGGCCAGCGCCAGGTAGTTCGGACCGCTCGGCTGCGTGGACATCGCCATCCGGGCGATCTCCGGGTGCCGGAAGAGCACCTCTCCATAGCTGACCAGCAGCGCCTTCAACCGGTCCCGCCAGGTCCCGGCCTCCGGCGCGGGCACCTTCACCGGCCCCAACAGGGAGTCGAGGATCTGCGCGTGCAGGTCCCCCGTGTTGCGGACGTAGACGTAGAGCGACGCGGGCCCGGTGTCGAGGGCCGCGGCGATGCGGCGCATCGTCACCTTGCCCAGCCCCTCGTCACGAAGGATCGCCAGCGCGGCGTCGATGATTCCCTGCCTGGTCAGGGCGGGCTTCGCCGGGCGTTCCCGTCGGCTGACCGGAGCGGGCTTCTCTGGAGTCATGCCGCACGAGGATAACGAACATGTTCGTGAAAAACAAGTTCGTATCGAACGGTGCGGTCACACGGCGCGCCGGACACCGCCACGGGGACGCCACGGGGCCGCCACGCCCGTGCCTCGGGCGTGACGACCCCATGTTCCTCACACCGCGATCCCGTTCAGCTCGGCCAGCTCCTTCTCGGGAAGGACCAGGGCGGCAGCGGCGATGTTGTCACGCAGGTGCGCCACCGAGGAGGTACCGGGGATGAGCAGGATGTTCGGGGAACGCTGCAACAGCCAGGCCAGGGCGACGGCGACCGGAGTGGTCTCCAGCCGGCCCGCGACCGCGTGCAGGGTGTCCGACTGCAGCGGGGAGAAGCCGCCGATGGGGAAGTAGGGGACGTAGGCGATGCCCTGCTCGGCCAGGGAGTCGATCAGCGCGTCGTCGGCGCGGTTCGCGAGGTTGTAGAAGTTCTGCACACACACGACGGGCGCGATGGACTGGGCTTCCTTGATCTGCTCGGCGGAGACGGTACTGACACCGAGATGCCTGATCAGCCCCTCCTGCTGGAGCTCCGCGAGCACGGTGAACGGTTCGGCGAGCGAACCCGGCTCGGGGGCGTCGAGCCCTCCGACCCTCAGGTTGACGACGTCGAGTGCTTCCAGGCCCAGGTTCTCGAGGTTGCTGTGCACGGCCTGGCGCAGTTCGTCGCGCGACAGCGCCTTCGGCCAGCCTCCCTCGGCGTCCCGCCGTGCCCCGACCTTGGTCACGATGTGCAGGTCGGCCGGGTAGGGGTGCAGCGCTTCCTTGATGATCTGGTTGGTGACGTACGGGCCGTAGAAGTCCGAGGTGTCGATGTGGGTGATCCCCCGCTCGACCGCCTCGCGCAGAACGGCCACGGCGGCGTCCCGGTCGGCCGGCGGCCCGAACACGTGCGGACCGGCGAGCTGCATGGCGCCGTAGCCCATGCGGGTGACCGTCAGGTCCTTGGCCATGGTGAACGTTCCGCCGGGAAGTGACCGCACGGTCATGTCGATGCTCCTGTTTGTTCGGTGGGGCGGTGGGACGGTGGGGCTGAGTGGCGGTCGCGGGGTCTGGCACACGTACGTGGTGGCGTACCGGCCCGGACTACCAGGGAAGGGTGCCTTCGGCGTCGAAGAAGCCCCCGGTGGGACCGTCGGGGCCGATCTGCGCCATCCGTACGATGATCTCGGCGCCCTGCTCGACGGTCTGGACGCCGGTGTTCCCGTTCAGGTCGGTCTTGGTGAAGCCGGGCTCCACCGCGTTGATCCGCATGCTCGGGAACGCCTTCGCGTACTGCACGGTGATCATGTTCACGGTGGTCTTCGAAGCCGGGTAGGCGACGCCGGGGTAGGCGTACGCCGGGGTGCCCGCATCGCTCACCCGGGCCAGCGAGGCCAGCCCACTGCTGACGTTGACCACCACCGGGGCGGCCGAGGCCTGGAGCAGCGGGAGGAAGGCGTGGGTGACGCGCACCATGCCGAAGACGTTCGTCTCGAATGTCTCCCGCATCACATCGGCGGTCACGTCCGCGGCGCCGATCACGGAGTTGCCCTCGCCCCTGGACTCGATGCCCGCGTTGTTGATCAGTACGTCAAGCCCGCCCTCGGCCTCGATGGCCTTCACGGCGGCCTGCACCGACGCGTCGTCGGTGACATCGAGCTGGACGGCCCGGGCGCCCAGCTGTTCGGCGGCCCGGCGTCCGCGTTCGGCGTCCCGGCTGCCGACGTGGACCGTGTGGCCCGCGGCGACGAGCCGGCGGGCGGTTTCGTAGCCGAGCCCCTTGTTCGCTCCGGTGATGAGTGTGGTCGTCATGACTCCACCCTGCGACCGGACGATGTGCACAGCCAGTAGCCCGGTCTTCCTGGGACTGTCGGTACCACGCTCGTACGCGTCCGGCGGCGCGCCATGAATCCGTCCGCGCACGACGGCGGCTCCGGGCACGGGAACAACAGCGGGGCCCTGCCGAACCGACCGCACCACGAGTGCCAGACTGCACGACGGGACCGAAGCGATCAGGTGACCGTCGGAGATCCGCGCGGCACCCCGAAACGCCCGCAAGACGCCCCGGGAGACACCCGAGAGAAGAAGAGGGACGCCCATGACCGATGCACGTGCCGTACGCGGAACCACTGTGAACATCCCCACCCAGGACGGCTCGGCCGACGCCTATCTGGCCCACCCCGACGACAACACCGCCCACCCCGCGGTGCTGTTCTACATGGATGCCATCGGACTGCGCCCCCGGCTGAAGGAGATGGCCGACCGGCTCGCCGGGGCCGGTTACACCGTGCTGGTTCCCAACCTCCTCTACCGCCACGGTCCTGCCCCGGTAGTGGAGCTGCCCGACTTCATCGACGCGGCCCACCGGCCCGCGCTGTTCGGGCAACTCATGCCGCTCATCCAGGAGTTGACCCCCGACCTGGCCATGCGCGACGCCGACGCCTATCTGTCCTGGCTGACGGCCTGCCCGCAGGCCGCCGACGGACCGGTCGGCACCACCGGCTACTGCATGGGCGCAGGCCTGGCCCTGCGCACCGCCGGCACCTACCCCGAGCGGGTCGCGGCCGTGGCCGGCTTCCACGGCGCCCGGCTGGCGACCGACGCACCGGACAGCCCGCACCTGCTCGCCGGCCGTATCACCGCGGAGCTGTACTTCGGCCACGCCGACCAGGACGCCTCCCTGCCTCCCGAGCAGATCGAGCGCCTCGACAAGGCGTTCACCGAGGCGGATGTCCGCCACCGCAGCGAGGTCTACACCGGCGCGCACCACGGCTACACCATGGCCGACACCGCCGTGTACGACGCCAAGGCCACCGAACGCCACTGGGCAGCCCTGCTCGACCTCTTCGAGCGCGCCCTCTGAACACGCCTCTCCTCCGGTCCCGGGGACGGCCGTCCCCCGTCGGGAACCCTCAGCGCGGTTGAGTGCTCGTGCCCTGCGTACGCCCCTCACCACGGGGCGGGAACAGCCGCTCCAGGCCACTGCGTGACCATGCCGAGAACAGCAGGGCGCCGAGGGATTCCCGCAGTCTTCGGCAGCGCCCGTGCAGCACGGCCAGGACGATCGCGGCGCCCACGGCGATCAGGTGCTCACGGCCTGCCAGATTGGGTTTGACGATCGACTCCCACACCATCGAGCCGCCGGTGAGCGCGAACACGATGGGGGCGCGCCGGATGACCGAGAGGTAGGTGAACAGTCCCACCACCGCGGCAGAGGGTCCGGTGTCGAGCACCTGCCCGATCCCGGGCGGCAGCCCGAACCCCCACCAGCCCGGGCCGAACGCGATCATCACGCGGACCATGAGAGTGCCGGCCAGGGTCGTGGCGTACGCGACGACCAGTGTCCGGGCCCGGCCGAGGGCGAGTTCCGCGAGCGCGAAGGCGAAGAACAGCTGGGTGATGCCCGCCCACACAGGAAGGTCGAGAGCGGGCACGTACAGCGACACCGGAGTACGCAGCAGGGCCAGGGGCAGCGGCAGACAGGCCTTCACTCCGCCGGTCAGCCGCACGATCACCGCACCGGTGGGATGTTGGGCGAGCGCGTGGAAGAAGATGACCCCGAAGACGGCCACGAACGCCAGCAGGAGTCCGGACAGCCCACGGCGCACGAGTTGCCGTACCGGATCCACGACGATGCCGTGCCACTCGCCGTACAGCGTGCGCCCGATGAACAACACGAAACGGCGCAGCGGGCCGCGCGGCCGCGCGCCCGCGTCGTCACTCGCGGCGTACGGCGACCGGTCGTCGTCGAGCCCGTCGCCGTACGCATGACCGTCCCCGGTATCACCGCGACGCTCGTCGACCGCCCAACCCAATGGACTCTCCCCCAATCCCCCCACAGGACGCCTCATCGTATAGAGCGACAAAGCCCGCTCCACGAAGCCCCCGGCCAGTACCTGTTCCAAGTCTTCTTGGCCCGTGCTCCGTTGCGACAGGGGTGTGCCGCGCGCGCCGTTGCGACGTGTTGTGTGCGGTCGTGACGACGGGACGCATGTCTGAGCAGGGGGACGGGGCAGGGGAGCCGCGAATTCCGAGGTCACGGCTTGCGGACTACGCGGAGATGGCGGGCCGACCGGCCGTGCCGGAGCCCGTGACATCTTCGCGGGAGCGTCGACGACGGGCCCGGTCCGGACCACGAGCGCGGCATCCCGACCGCCGCTCCGATGGGCATCCGCTTCGCCCTGGCCTTCTCCGACGAACGGGCACTGGCCCGTTACGCCGTGGCACACGGCGAGGCGGCACGCGAGTGGGCAACGGGTTCGCGGTGCAGACCGGACGGTCCGCGGGCACCTCCTACGAGACCGGGCGGTACGTCGAGGATCCGGCGCGTACGGCGGCGTGGACTACGGCCAGGAGTCGACGTCTCCGACACCGCGTACGACCGCCTCGACGACACCTTCACCCCCGAGGCCGGCCCTGCGGCCTGATGCGGGTGTCAGTTAGCAGTCGCCAGCTACCAGTTGCCAGGCGTCAGGTGCTCCCGTGGATGTCAGTCGGACACCGTCTCCTGCTGCGGCTCGGCCGGCGCGGGCTCCGAGGTGACTGCCGTGGTGTAGAAGACCGACGAACCCTGCTTGGTGCGGTGAGCGTGGCTCTTGGCGACGAGTCCTTCGAGGGTGGTGCGCACGACCGTGGTCTTCACGCTCCGGTCGGGGTGGGCCTGCGTGAGCGCGGTGGTGATCTCGGCGGCGGAACGCGGCTCGCTCTGCTTCTCCAGGTGTCCTCGGATCAGCTCGACGAGGGTCGGCTTGGCGGCGGCCGGGGACGCCTTCACGGATGAGGTCTTGGCGGCGGTCTTCTTCGACGCCGTCTTCTTGGCGCCCGTGGCGGCCGCCTTCTTGCCCTTGCTCTGCTTGGGTTCGGCAGAGGCCTGGTGAGGCACGGTGGGCGCAGCCGCGGTCTCCGCCCCGGCGGCCGGGCTGGGACCGCCGAGCGCGTCCTGCATGTTCACCAGCACGGTGTGATCGTGCTGCAGGGCACTCAACTGCTCCTGCAGTGCGTCGATCTCCGCAGCGACGCGCTCCTGCTCCTTGGCATTGCGGTCGAGGTCGCCCGTCACTTGGGCGATGTACTGCGACGTGAGTTCTGTGGAGTGGGAATGGGAGCTGACTTCAGTCATGACATGGGCCAATCACTCGCAGGACACAACTGCCACGGCCTGCAGCAGTGTAGAGATAGTACGCATGAGTGGAACCGGATGCTCCTGTCGCGTAGACATGTGCGACACATGTGCTTCCCGGGCCGACTCATGTGCTAGTGCGGGCGACCCACCATGTGGCTCGCGATCGTGGGAAGTTGGCCGCTCCCGTCGCCCGCGACCGCTTCCTCGCCGAGCCGCAGCACCCTGGCCGATCAGCGGTTGGTCAGCCCTTCGGCGATCAGGATCGCGAGCGGAGACCTCAGCCGTTTCCTTCCGCCGCCCATCCAGCCGGAGATGCGTTCGAGGCGTTCCGGACAGGTCACCGCGTCACTCACGTGTCCCTCTTATGTGTGAACCTCGGCGCGGGAGGCCCACAGTTCGTCACACACAGGTTCCGTTGCCACGCCTCGGCCTACGCGCCACGACGAACCCGGGCGGCCTTGCGGGCCTCGGCCGTCTGGCGTGCCTCGGCGGCCCGGCGGGACTCGCCGCCGGCGCGGCCCGGGCGGGTGCCCAGGCCCCGGAAGGGAGCACCGCCGCGCTCGGGTCGCTCCGCGACCGGCCGGCTGCCGCCGATGGGAACACCGGAGGGAGCCTGCGCGCCGGTGATACGGCTCAACTCCGCCTCGCCGGAACGCACCTGGGTGACATGTGGCCGGATGCCCGCGTCGGACATGAGACGGATCATGTCGCGGCGCTGGGCGGGCAGCACGAGCGTGACGACGCTGCCGGACTCCCCGGCGCGGGCGGTACGGCCGCCTCGGTGCAGGTAGTCCTTGTGGTCGCTGGGCGGGTCGACGTTGACGACGAGGTCGAGATCGTCGACATGGATACCGCGGGCGGCGACGTTGGTCGCCACCAGGACCGTGATGTGACCGGTCTTGAACTGGGCCAGCGTGCGCGTGCGCTGGGGCTGTGACTTGCCGCTGTGCAGTGCCGCGGCTTTCACCCCGCTGCCCAGCAGGTGCCTGGTGAACTGGTCGACGGCGTGCTTGGTGTCCAGGAACATGAGCACACGCCCGTCGCGGGCGGCGATCTCGGTGGCGGTGGCGTACTTGTCGGCGCCATGCACCTGCAGTACGTGATGCTCCATCGTGGTCACCGCGCCCGCCGAGGGATCGACCGAGTGGACCACCGGGTCATGGAGATATCGACGGACCAGGAGGTCGATGTTGCGGTCCAGGGTGGCGGAGAACAAGAGGCGCTGACCGTCGGGGCGCACCTGGTCCAGCAGCTCGGTGACCTGGGGCATGAAACCCATGTCGGCCATCTGGTCGGCCTCGTCCAGGACGGTGATGCTCACCCGGTCGAGGCGGCAGTCATTGCGCTCGACGAGATCGGTGAGACGGCCCGGGGTCGCGACGACGACCTCGACCCCGGCCCGCAGCGCGGCGGCCTGCCGCCCGATCGACATACCACCGACCACGGTGGCCAGTCGCACCTTCAGCAACTGAGCGTACGGGGTGAGCGCATCGGTGACCTGCTGGGCCAGCTCGCGGGTGGGAACGAGGATCAGGGCGCGCGGCTTGCGGGCCTCCGCCCGCTGTCCTGCCGTGCGCACGAGGAGCGCGAGGCCGAAGGCGAGCGTCTTGCCCGATCCGGTGCGCCCGCGGCCCAGGACGTCGCGTCCCGCGAGGGAGTTCGGCAGCGTGGCGGCCTGGATCGGGAACGGCTCGTTCACGCCGAGGCTGGTGAGCTTGTTCAGCAACTCGACGGGGAGATCCAGTTCACCGAAGGCCGCGACCGGGGGAAGGGCCGGGGTGATGGTCTCCGGCAGCGCGAACTCGCCCTGCGGTGCGGCGGGACGGCGGCCGTCGCCGCCCGAACGGGCGCCGGGGCGACCCTGGGCGCCCTGCCGACGGGTCTTGGCAAAACGGTCGCTCGTGCGAGCTGAGCGGTTCATGGAGAACCTTCCTCGATATGGCACGTATCGAGGAATTCTCGGCAGCGGTGAACCGAATGAATTGCAAGAACGAACCGAATCCGACTTCCTGGCGGTATCCAGGGGTCCACGTTCTGCGAAATGCGAAAATGCCCGACGACATAAAGTCATCAAAGGCACTTGTTTTTACGCGAACCACAACTGAGGGCAACTTTAGCACGGCACGCGCGTCCGGACACGAAAAGTACCATTATCGACCGGCAGACCGGCCGATCGAGCCCACGCAGGCCTGCCCCGCGGGCTCTCCCAGGCGCCGTCAGGCCACCCGAACGGCGGGACGGGGCGCCGGGGCCCCGAGGTCGTGGGGATACGCGACCGACCGGTGCCGGAAGGAGAGGAGGTCGCGTCTCTCGGAGTACGTGGATATGAGCGGCAGGCCGCCTCACGTCCAGGACGAACGCCCTGGACCGGACGACCTCCTACGAGCGCGACGCCCTCGGCCGCACCACCCGCAAGGACGCCGACGGCCAGGTCACCACCTACGTGTACGACCTGACCGACCAGGTCGCCGAGGCCACCGGCCCCGACGGAACGCACCTGACGATCCTGCGCGACCAGTACGGCCGGGTCCGCTCCGAGACCGTCGACGGCCGCCAACTGACCTACGAATACGACGGGTTGGGCCGCCGCATCGGCCGCATCACCCCCACCGGCGCGCGCACGACCCGGTCGCACGACGCGGCGGGCCGCCAGGTGGACCTGATCGCCTCGGGCCGCGCCATGGACGTCACCTACGACGCGGCCGGACGTGAACTCACGTGTGACGTGTGTGACTTCCTCACCCTCGAGAACGCCTTCGACCCGATGGGCCGGCTGTCCGCGCAGTCCGCGACAGGCGCGGACGGCCGCACCCTGCAGCGCCGCGCCTACACCTACCGCGAGGACGGCCACCTCACGGCCCTGGACGACCACCTCGACGGGCGCCGCACCTTCGACCTGGACCCGGCCGGTCGCGTCACCGTCGTGCATGCCACCGGCTGGACCGAGACCTATGCCTACGACGCGGCAGGCAACCAGACCACGGCCACCTGGCCCGCCTCCCACCCCGGTCACGAGGCCACCGGTGAGCGCGACTACGCGGGCACCGGCATCATCCGGGCCGGCGGCGTCCGATACGAGCACGACGCGCTGGGCCGCGTCACGCTCCGCCGGAAGACCCGCCTGTCCCGCAAGCCGGACACCTGGCGCTACGCGTGGGACGCCGAGGACCGCCTGACCCAGGTCACCACGCCCGACGGGACGGTGTGGCGCTACACGTACGACCCGAAGGGGCGGCGTACGGCGAAACTCCGCATGGCGGCGGACGGCACTACGGTCGTCGAGCGCGTGACGTTCACCTGGGACGGCACGACACTGTGCGAGCAGACGACCCACTCGCCGGAACTGACCGCCCCGGTCACCCTCACCTGGGACCACCGCGGCCTGCACCCCGTCGCACAGACGGAACGCATCACGGCGTCGGATCCCCCTCAGGAGGAGATCGACTCCCGGTTCTTCGCCATCGTCACCGACCTCGTCGGCACCCCACGCGAACTCGTCGACGAACACGGCGACATCGCATGGCGGACCCGAAGCACCCTCTGGGGCACCACCACGTGGAACACGAGCGCGACCGCGTACACCCCCCTGCGCTTTCCCGGCCAGTACTTCGACCCCGAAACAGGTCTGCACTACAACTACTTCCGGCATTACGACCCGGAAACCGCCAGATATCTCACCGCTGACCCCTTGGGCCTCGCCCCCGCGCCGAATTCATCGGCCTATGTCGCGAATCCGCACACGATCTGTGACCCCCTGGGGCTGATGCCTTCCGACTACAAGAAGGTCGCCTACGGCGAGTCCAAGGGCGCAGGTCAGCGTCCCGAACGACTTGCGGACCACCGGGCTGTCCCCCGACCAGATCGAGCAGGGGATCGTCAACTCCGTCTACGACCACATGAAGAACGGCGGGACCGTGCCCCGCGTGGGGCCGGGCTTCACCGGTCCCATGGCAGTTCGACTTACGCGGAGGATGCGCCGCGCATCCCGGACCCGGTCCGGGACTTCATCGAGAAGATCACGTTCGCCACTCCCGAAGAAATCCTCCCGGCGCTGCGCGAGGCAGCGGCCGATCTCCTCTCTTTCGGACCCGCCTGGGATCATTTCGCGGAGGAGCTGAAGGCTCGGGCCACCCGCCTGGACAGCTGATTCCCACGACCGACGCCGAACTCCCGCACACACGTCGGCCAGGACCGCTCTAGCCCAGAAACGACAACCGCACCTGCCGCCGAGGATTGTCCCGGTTCGTGTCCACCAGGCACACCGACTGCCACGTCCCCAGTTCCAGCCTCCCGCCCAGCACGGGAAGCGTCGCGTGGGGCGGGACGACGGCGGGGAGTACGTGGTCACGGCCGTGCCCGGGGCTGCCGTGGCGGTGCTGCCAGCGGTCGTCCGCGGGCAGCAGGGCGTGCAGCGCGGCGAGGAGGTCGTCGTCGCTTCCGGCGCCGGTTTCGATGATCGCGACACCGGCGGTGGCGTGGGGCACGAAGACATTCAGGAGACCGTCGCGGCCCGCCGCCGCCTCTCGGAGGAAGGCCTCGCAGTCGCGGGTGAGGTCGAAGACCGTCTCCGCCGAACCGGTGGTGATGTTCAGGACTCGGGTGGTGAAGGCATCGGGCATGACCCGATTCTCACCCGCCCGCGGTTTCCGCACACGACCGACAGCTCGCGCCCTTGCCCATGCGTCCGATTGCACTGCATACGCGTTCCATTCCGCGAGACACCATTGACCGGACTGCGGGCCGCCCCTTCTGGAGGCCGTCAACGCCAAGGCCGTCGACATCGGCGGCGTCGGCAGCACCCCGCCCGTCTTCGCGGCCGGCGCGGGCTCGAAGCTCTCGGTGGTGGCCGCCTGGCACGGCACGTCCGAGGGCGAGGTCCTCCTCGTACCGAAGAACTCGTCGCTGCGCCCGAGGAGGTCAGGGGCAGGTCCATCGCCGTGGCGCAGGGTTCGTCCGCGCACTTCCAGCCGATCGCCTCGCTCAAGGAGGTCGGTCTGAAGCTGAGCGATGTGAAGGTCAAGTGTCTGCAGCGCGCCGACGCGCTCGCCGCGTTCACCGGCGGCAAGGTGGACGCGTGGGCGGTGTGGGACCCGTACACCTCACAGGTCCTCAGTGCCGAGCAGGGCCGGATCCTGGCCGACGGGGACGGCGTCGTCAACGGGCCGAATTTCCAGGAGGGCGGCGCCGAGTGCGGAGCGGCTGCGGCGCGCCCAGGACTGGGTGTACCGGCATCCGGACGCCTGGGCCAAGGTGTGGGCGAAGGACACCGGCCTGCCGTACGAGGTGGCGCTCGCCTCGGTGAAGCGCACCAACGCCAGCCGGATCGCGGTCGCCGTCGACAAACCGCTCAGCGCGTCGGAGCAGCAGATCGCGGACACCTTCACCGGCCTGAAGCTGATCCCGGGCAAGGTCGACTTCGCCGCCTTCGTGGACACGCGTTTCAACGGCGGCCTGCCCCCTCCACCACCACGCCCGGTGCCTGACAAGGACTCCTGAGGACCGTCCCTCCAGGTTCCCGGCCGGCGGATCGCGCGTCGGGTGGCTCACAGGCGTCGCCGTTCGGGAAGATCCCGCGCCCCGGTCGAGTTGGTGGAAGCGTGAACAACACCGGGGCGCAGGCGCGTGGAGTCCGCGAGGTCGATGTCGTCGTCATAGGCGCTGGGCAGGCAGGACTGTCCAGCGCCTATCACCTGCGGCGGAGCGGTTTCGAGCCGGAACGGGACTTCGTGGTGCTGGATCACGCACCGCGTCCGGGCGGCGCCTGGCAGTTCCGGTGGCCGTCGCTGACGTACGGCAAGGTGCACGGGATGCACTCCCTGCCCGGTATGGAGCTGGAGGGCGCCGACCCGGCGCGGCCGTCCTCCGAGGTGATCGCGGAGTACTTCGACACCTACGAGCGCACCTTCGACCTGCGGGTGAGGCGGCCGGTGGACGTGCGGGCGGTGCGGGAGGGCACCGGCGGGCGGCTGCTGGTCGAGTCCTCCGACGGTACGTGGTCGACGCGGGCGCTGATCAATGCCACGGGCACCTGGGACCGGCCGTTCTGGCCGCGCTATCCGGGCCAGGAGACCTTCCGGGGGCGGCAGTTGCACACGGCGCAGTATCCGGGGCCCGAGGAGTTCGCCGGGCAGCGGGTGGTCGTCGTGGGCGGCGGCGCGTCCGGCACCCAGCATCTGATGGAGATAGCCCCGTACGCGGCCGCGACCACCTGGGTGACACGGCGGCCGCCCGTCTTCCGTGACGGACCCTTCACCGAGGACGTGGGGCGCGCGGCCGTCGCGCTCGTGGAGGAACGGGTACGGCAGGGACTGCCGCCCAAGAGTGTCGTGTCGGTGACGGGGCTGCCGCTGAACGACGCGATCCGGCAGGCGCTGGCCGACGGCGTGCTGGACCGGCAGCCGATGTTCGACCGGATCGCCCCGGACGGTGTCGAGTGGGCGGACGGACGTCACGTCGACGCGGACGTCATCCTGTGGGCGACCGGTTTTCGCGCCGCCCTCGATCATCTGACGCCGCTGCGGCTGCGTGAGCCGGGCGGCGGCATCCGCGTCGAGGGGACGCGCGCGCTCGCCGATCCCCGGATCCATCTGGTCGGGTACGGGCCTTCCGCCAGCACGATCGGCGCCAACCGCGCCGGGCGCGCGGCGGTACGGGACATCAGGCGGTTGCTGGCGGGAGTGACCGTCGGCGCCTGATGCCCCGTGGCCGGCTCGGAGACCTGATGGGCGGGGTCGCAACGGGCAGCGGGCCTCAGCTCGGGGCCGAGGCGGACGGCGAGCCCGGAACCGGGGTCGAAATCGAGTGCGAGGGTGAGTGCGAGGTCGAGGGTGAGGCACTCCTGCGGAGCCGGTTGAATTCGGCGACGTTCCTCTGCTGCTCCTCGTAGCTGGCCGTGAACCGGGTATCGCCCGGCTTGACCGTGACGAAGTACAGCCAGTTGCCCGGGGTGGGGTTGATCGCGGCACGCATCGCGGCCTGGCCGGGGTTGGAGATCGGTGTGGGCGGCAGCCCCATGCGCTGGTACGAGTTGTAGGGGCTCTCGAGCTTCGTGTCGTTCGTGGTCGTGGTCGGCGTGAAGCGGTTCAGCGCGTAGTCGAGGGTCGCGTCCATCTGCAGCGGCATACCCCGCTCCAGGCGGTTGAAGATGACCCGGGCCACCTTGCCCATGTCGGCCTTGGTGGAGGTCTCGACCTGGATGATGCTGGCGATGGTGATCGCCTGGTAGAGGTTCATCGCGTTGCGCTGGGCGCCCGCGGTGAGGGGGCTGCCGCTGAACTTCTTGTTCGCGGTGTTCACCATGAGCGCCAGCAGGGACTCGGGGGTCGCCGTCTTGTCGAGGGGGTACTTCGCCGGGTAGAGGTAGCCCTCGGGGTTGCCCTCCGCGTAGGTGGGCAACTTGAGGTTGGCCTTGGCCAGGGACCTCTTGGTGGATCCCAGGGGCAGCGCGAGGGCCCTGTCGACAGCCTCGTAGACCTGGCCGGTGCGCCAGCCCTCCGGGATGACGAGGGACGTGGGTCGCGTCTCCTCGTCCTCCGTGGTCAGGGTGAGCAGCGGCACCGTCACGGCGGTGGCCGCCACGACGGCTCCGGTCGCGATGAGGGCGACCCGGCCCCGGCGCGTCAGTCGAATCGTGCTCCGTGGCGGAGTGTTCATCTGCATGCGGGCACGGTAACCCGCTAAAGCCTACAAACCCGGCATATCGTCATCTTGTCGGCTCCAGTTCGGCGTCCCGGTGGACCAGCGCCGCATAGCGCCCCTCCCGCTCCAACAACTCCTCGTGCGTGCCGCGTTCGACCGCGCGGCCGGAGTCCAGGACGACGATCTGGTCGGCGCCACGGATGGTGGAGAGCCGGTGCGCGATGGTCAGCGTCGTCCGGTTGGCCGACAGGGCGTCGATGGCCTCCTGCACGGCGTACTCCGTGCGGGTGTCCAGGGCGCTGGTCGCCTCGTCGAGGATGAGGACAGGCGGGTCCCGCAGAATCGTGCGGGCGATGGCGAGGCGCTGCTTCTCGCCGCCGGAGAACCGGTGGCCGCGTTCACCCACGACCGTGTCGTACCCGTCGGGCAGTGACGCGATGTGGTCGTGGATCTGGGCCGCCCTCGCCGCCGCCTGCAACTCCTCGTCGGTGGCGTCGGGCCTGGCGAAGCGCAGATTGTCCGCGACCGAGGCGTGGAAGAGGTACGTCTCCTGGGAGACGACGCCGATCCCGCGGGCGAGCGTGTCGAAGTCGAGGTCGCGTACGTCGACGCCGTCCAGCGTGACGCGGCCGCCCGTGACGTCGTACAGCCGTGGCACGAGATAGCTGAGCGTGGACTTGCCGGAGCCGGTCGGGCCGACGACGGCGAGACTGCCGCCCGCGGGGACCGTGATGTCGATGCCCTCGAGGATCGGGCCGCTCTTGTCGTCGTAGCGGAACTCGACGTCCTCGAAACGGATCTCACCCTTGACCTGGTCGAGGTGGACCGGGCGCTCCGGCTCGGTGATGTCGATGGGCAGGTCGAGGTACTCGAAGATGCGCTGGAAGAGCGCGAGCGAGGTCTGGATCTGGACGCCGGTGGACAGCAGGCTGACCGTCGGCCGGAACAGACCCTGCTGGAGCGAGACGAAGGCGACGAGCGTGCCGATCGACACGGACGGGCCGCCGAACTGGAGGGACATGCCCGCGGCCCAGTAGATGACGGCCGGCATGGCGGCCATGACGATGCCGATGACGGACATGCGCCAGCGGCCCGCCATGTTCGACTTCACCTCGAGGTCGACCAGGCTGTCGGACTCGGCCTCGAACGCCTTGGTGAGCGAATCACCGCGGCCCATGGTGCGGCCGAGCAGAATGCCGCTGACGGAGAGCGACTCGGTGACGGTGGCGGCCATCGCGGCCATCTGCTTCTGGCGCTGGGTCGCTATTTTCTTGCGTTCGTTGCCGACGCGCCGGCTGATCCACACGAAGACCGGCAGCAGGAGCAGCGAGACCACGGTGAGCCGCCAGTCCAGGGCGACCATCGCGACGATCGTGGCGACCACACTGGTGAGGTTGGAGACCAGCGAGGTGGCGGTGGAGGTCACGGTCGCCTGCATGCCGCCGATGTCGTTGGCGATGCGGGACTGGACCTCGCCGGTGCGGGTCCGGGTGAAGAAGGCGAGCGACATGCGCTGCAGCCGGCCGTAGACGGCGGTGCGCAGGTCGTGCATGACGCGCTGGCCGACGGTCGTGGAGATCAGGGTCTGCAGGACACCGAAGATGCTGGTGACGACCGCGCTGAGGATCATGCCGAGCGCGAGCAGGCTCAGCAGACCGGTGCGGCCCTGGGGGATCGCGACGTCCAGGGTCTCCTTCAACAGGAAGGGGGTCGCGACGGTGACGAGGGACGAGGCGCCGACCAGCAGGCCGACGATCGCGAGGCGGCCGCGGTAGGGCCGGAACAGCTTCAGGATGCGGCGCACCTGCCGTGGCTGTTCGCCCTCGGCGGGTGACGGGGTCCAGGTGGATTGGTCGGGACGCATGGGCTCCTACGGGAGGTGAGACGACGGTTACACAGGGCAGGGAAACAATGACTGGCGGAGCTTAGCTCATTGTTACCTATACTCACAATGAACCGCATCCTGTTATTGTTCCCGTATGACCACCCCCGATGCCGACGGCCTGCTCGCCGAGCAGTTGCTGCGGCTGACCCGACGTGTGCACCGCATCCAGAAGCGGCACCTGGAGCAGCGCGAACTGGGCATCACCCCGGCCCAGTCCCGACTGCTGCGCACGCTCGCGCACTACAGCTCACCGCCGCGCATGGCGGATCTCGCCGAGCGCCTGGAGGTGGTGCCCCGGGCCGTGACCACGCTGGTGGACGGCCTGGAGGCGAGCGGGAAGGTGCGCCGGGTCCCCGATCCCACCAATCGGAGGGTGATCCGGATCGAGGTCACGGACGAGGGGCGCGAGGCGCTGCGCGAGCTGCGCGGGGCACGCAGGTCGGCCGCGGAGGAGATCCTGGCGCCGTTGACGGACGAGCAGCGCGAGGTGCTCGGGGGGCTGCTGGACACGCTGGTGGACGGCATGCCCAGGCTTGAGCACCGCTGCTGAGGGGTTGCCGCGGGCGGCCTCGTCACGCGGCGGACAACGCGACGGGCCGCGGCCCCACTCCGTACGGCTGGAGTGCGTGCGCGCGGCCCGTTCCGGAGGCGCCGGGGCGGAACCGGAGCCCGAGTCGACCAGGGCGGAAGTCCCCGTCCACTCGGTCGAGCCAGAGGTCTCCGTTCACTCGGTCGAGCCGGGAGTCCCCGTCCAGTCAGCCAAGGATCCTGTCCCCGAGGTCGGTTGACCGACCCGGGACCGTCGGCGACTGCCGCGTCGGCGGCTCGTCGTCCTCCTCTACGAACGCGATCTCGCCGTCCAGCATCTTCTTCGCCCGCTCCGTGTCGAGCGCACCCTCCCAGCGGGAGACCGCGAAGACGGCGACGCAGTTGCCGAGGAGGTTGGTCGCGACGCGCATCGAGTCCATGATGCGGTCCACGCCGAGGAGGAGGGCGACGGCTCCGGCGGGGATGACCCCGAGCGAGGAGGCCGTCGCCGACAGAGCGAGGAAGGCGGAACCCGGCACACCCGCCATGCCCTTGCTGGTCAGCATGAGCACGAGGACGACCGTGATCTGCTGACCCAGGCTCAGGTCCACGCCCACCGCCTGCGCGATGAACAACGTACCGATCGACAGGTAGATCGAGGCGCCGTCGAGGTTGAAGGAGTAGCCGGTGGGCAGGACCAGGCCCACGGCGTCGTCGCGGCAGCCCGCCTGGCGCAGCTTCTGCATCATGCGCGGCATGACCGTCTCACTGGAGGCGGTACCGAGCGCGAGCAGCATCTCCTCGCGGGTGTAACGGACGAACTTCCACAGGCTGAGCCCCGTGACCGCCTTCAGAGCGACGGCGAGCAGCGCGAGGAACAGCAGCGCGACCGCATAGCACAGGACGATCAGCTTGCCGTACGTCTTGATGACGCCGAGCCCGTACTCCCCCACCAGGTGGACCATCGCGCCGAACACCGCGAGCGGGGCCAGCTTCATGATGAAGCCGACGATCGCGAAGACGACGTCCTGGACCTGCTCGACGGCCGGCAGCACCTTGGGCACCTTGGAGTTGCCGAGGTGAAGCAGTGCCGCGCCCACCAGGCAGGCGAGGACGAGGACTTGGAGCAGGGAGTTCTCGGCGAAGGCCCCGACCGCGCTCTGCGGCAGCGCGTTCAGGATGAACTCGCCGGTCGACGGGAGCGAGCCGCCGCCGGTCTTGCCGTCGACGGCCGAGGCGTCGAGCTTCGAGGGGTCGGCGTGCATGCCCGAGCCCGGGCCGACGACGTTCGCCGCGATCAGCCCGAGGAGCAGTGCGGCGGTGGACGCGACCTCGAACCAGACCAGGGCCTTGAACCCGATCCGGCCGAAGGCCTTCAGGTCACCGGCCTTGGTGATGCCGACGACCACCACACAGAACACGAGCGGTGAGATGACCGCCTTGATGAGGCGTACGAAACCGTCGCCGAGCGGCTGGAAGGTCGTGGCCGTGTCCGGCCACAACCTTCCTACGACGATTCCGAGTACGAGCGCGCAGGCGACCTGCGCGAACAGTGAGGTACGCAGTATGCGTGCGACGCGTCGCGGGGACGGTACGGACGGCGGCACGGGCACTCCTCCAAGGAGACTTCTGGTATGCGGAAACTTCCTTCCGCAGCGATCACTATCGAGGAGCTGCCGGTGCCGCCGCGCCCGGAGCCCCAGCAGGCTCAGCAGTCGCTGCGGTCCCGCGTCAACACTCCCTGCGCGGTGACCAGAACGCGGTGGTAGCAGCCGTCCGAGCCGTACAGCCGGTAGCGCTCACTCGTCGTACCGACCGCATGCCGTTGGTCGCGGGGCACGTTCGCGGTATACGTCGCGTCTCCCGCGTACGTGTCGTCGAGCCGGGACCACGTGGTGCGCCGGCCGCCGCGCGTCTCGCCGACCGCGGCCCGGTCGCCGAGCGTCAGCACGGTCCGCAACCGGTCGTCCGCGGCGAGCGTCGTGGTGCCGTCCATGGTGTACGTGCGATGGGTGCGCCTCACGCCGACCGGTCCGCGCCCGTCGACGGTGACCGTCTCGTCGTCGGTCCAGGTGGCCTTGAGCGCGTCCGTGTTCTCACCGTCGGTCCAGTGGTGCGCGGAGGTGTTGGCGAGCGTGCGGCGCACGGTGGTCCACACCCGGCCGTGCGAGGTGTCGACGTATCCGGCGGTCGTCAGCCGGTGTCCGCCCACGGTGTCGAGCCGCTCTTGCGAACCGGGGGTGTACGTCGAGGAGTTGGTGAGGTCGCCCGCCCTGACCTCGGTGAGCGCGCCGCTCACGTGCGCGCGCTTCGCGTCCTGCCAGACGAGGACGTCGACCGGGGTGCTCCAGCCGGTCTGGCCCGCGGGGACGCCTACGACGGAGACGTCGATCCGGTGCGGGCGACCGTCGTTGAGGAGACCGGCGTAGGGCGTGAGGTCGTATTCGATCGGCTTGATGTCGAAGGCGCGTGGGCCCGGGATCACGTACCAGAGGAAGGGGTTGGACCAGCCGCCGGTCCACACGGTCGGGAACGGCTCGGCGATGCCCGCGAGTTGGCCGTCCACCTTGATCTGCACCTCGCGATAGGGGCCCTTGCCCGCCTTGCAGGAGTACGGGGCGGGGTCGGGCACCGTCAGGTACCAGTACTCCTCGCAGCCGCCACCGGAGCCGGTCGCGTACACCTCGGCGACGATGCGCTCGCTGTTGCGCGGGGTGGTGAGGGTGCCGTCCTGGAGGGTGAGGACACGGTCGGGGGTCGCGGCGGACTTCACCGCGCCGCCCTGCGCGTAGAAGGTCAGGCTCACCTTCACGTCGAGGACTCCGGTGTACGTGTCGTCGACGACGTTCCCGATGAGCATCTCGACGTCGCCGCCGCGCCGGAACGTGTCGCTGTACCTGGTCACGTCCTTCTCGACGGACCACTCGATGCCGTCGGGCGAAGGCTCCGGCGTGGACGTACGGAAGATCTCCACGCCGCCGATGTGCAGATAGCCGAGCCGGTCGAACTGGCGCCCCTTGACGTTGCCGTCGAGTCGCAGGACGACCTTGCTCCAGTGGTCGCCGCAGCCGCTCGGCGGTGTGTACGTGCCCCGATACGGCGTGAAGTCACGGAACTGCGCCTCGGCGACCGTCACCGCACAGGACGTGGTGGCCGGGTTCGCCACCGGCGGGGCGGCGGTCAGCGGGTCGTGCCAGTCGGTGCCGAACTCGGCGGGCGCATCGGCGGCAGTCGCGGCGGGCACATCGGCGGACGTATCGGCGGCAGTCCCGGCGGGCGCCCCGGAGGGCGCGTCGCGGGGCGTGGCGGCGACCCGGTCCGCCGGCCGGACGGGGGCGGCGGCGAGCCCGGCGGCGCCCGCCGGCAATGCCGCCGAGGCCGGGCCTGCTCCCAGGAAGGTACTCGCCGAGAGAATCACTCCGGCGAGCATGGACATGACGATCCGTCTTCTCATGTGCGGTGTTCTACGGGGGAGTCGGCCCGCCCCGCAATGGGCTCTCGGTCACCGCGCCACGCGGGGCGGCCCGGTCGGCCACGGCCGCTACACCTTCAGATCGGCCTTGTCCCCCATCACGATGACGGGGTGCTGATGCGGGTCGAGCGTCCGCAGGAGGTACTCCATGGCCGGCTTGGGCACACTGACACACGCGGACGTACCGCTGCCATGGTCCATGTGCAGCCAGATGCTGCCGCCCTTCGACTGACCCAGGGGGCGGTCCGGGTCGTCCGGCGGGGTTCCCACGCGGCGGTTGTAGTTGATGGCGACGACGTAGTCGAAGTCGTGCCAGTGAGACCTGGCCCAGTCACGGGGAGCGTGATAGGCCGCCGAGTGGTCGTACGGGAGCAGGGCACCCGGGTCGTCGAGCACTCCGCCCGCGTCGGTGAGCGAGAACACCCCGACGGGGCTGCGCTTGTCGCCCTCGTGATGGTCGGTGGTCCAGCCCTTCGTCCCGTTGTGCGCGCGCCAGGAACGCCGCACCTCCCAGGTGGATCCGGACTTCGCGTACAGCACGACCGTGGCGTCGGCGGAGTCCCTGCCCTCGCCGTAGACCGCCACCACCTGGTGGGCGTTGGACGGGATCCGGGCCTGCAGACGGTTGCCGACCTCGGGTATCCGGGTCAGATCGACGGTGCGCGCGGGGGCTTGTTCGCCCTTGGCACCGGCTCCGCCGTGGTCCTTCACCGCGCCGCTCCCCCCTCCCGAGCCCCCGCAGGCCGACAGGAACACAGCAAGGGCACCGCACGCCACAGCGGTGAACCCCGTACGCCTCGCACCGTCTTTTCGCATGCGACCCATCGTTGCATCACGTATCGGACGAATAACCCCTACCCCCTCGACTTCTCGGTCAGGTGTTGCCTTTCCGGGCACCCTTTCGATGGGCCGGAAGCGGTCCCAGCCTTGCCTCGGAGCCCCTGACCCAACTCCTGTCTCCCGAACGCGTGTCCCGATTCTCTGTCCTGAATCCATGTCCTGGGATGAAAAACCGTTTGCCTCCGGTCGCGCCGTGACGCGAACCTTTCACGGTTTGCTGCCGACCCCCCACGGTCGGCCGGTCGCCGGAACGCCACGGCATCGCCCCGGCCCCACCCCCTGACCCCACCCCTTACACGAGCCACTGGGACGTCATGCAGATTCAAGACCTTCCCTATCCCGACCCGGGTGTGCCGGACGCGCGCTCGGGTCCCCGATTCCTGTGGTGGCTCGGCCGGAATCAGCTCGGCGGGCAGTTCAAGGCCCTTGCCTGGGGACTGCTGCACTTCGTGGCCGTCTCCGGGCTGCCGTTCTGCGTCGGCCTCGCCGTCCAGGCAGTCGTCGACCGCTCCGGCACCCGACTCGCCCTGACCGGTGGGCTGCTGGCAGTCTGCGGCGCCTGCATCGCGCTGGGCGACACCATGCTGCACCGCGCCGCGGTCACCAACTGGATCACCGCCGCCGCGCGCGTCCAGCAACTGCTGGCCCACAAGACCGCCCAGTTGGGCTCCGCCCTGACGCGACGTGTCGCGGCCGGCGAGGTCGTCGCGGTCTCGACCGGCGACGTCGAGAAGATCGGCTGGTTCGTGGAGGCCCTGTCGCGGTTCGCGGCAGCCGCCCTGACCGTCGTGCTGGTCTGTGCCGGCCTGGTCGTCTACCAGCCCGCGCTCGGCATACTCGTCGCGGTGGGTGTGCCCGTCCTGGCGCTCGCCGTACTGCCGTTGCTGCCTCGTGCCACCCGGCGCGCGGACTTCCAGCGCGAGAAGGCCGGCCGCGCCACCGAGCTGGCCTCGGACACCGTCGCGGGCCTGCGCGTGCTGCGCGGCATCGGCGGCGAGGACCTGTTCCTCGACCGCTACCGCCGCGCCTCCCAGGAGGTCCGCCGCGCCGCCGTGCGCAGCGCCCGTATGTGGTCGCTGATCTCGGCCATCCAGGTGCTGTTGCCCGGCCTGCTGATGATCGCCGTCATCTGGCGCGGCGTTCACCTGGCCCGCGACGGCCGGATCACGGTCGGCGAACTCGTCACCGTGTACAGCGCGGTCATGCTGCTCACATACCCATTGCGGCACTTCGAGGAGATCGCGATGGCCTACTCCTTCTCCCGCCCGTCCGCCAAGCGCGCCGCCCGGGTGCTGTCCCTGGAACGGGCCATGGACAGCGGCGGATCGCGCTCGGCCGAGGTGCCGGCCGGCGATCTGTACGACCCCGCGACCGGGCTGCTCGCGCCCGCCGGGCGGCTCACCGCCGTGGTGTGCGGCGACCCGGACGCGGCGGGTGCGCTCGCCGCGCGGCTGGGTGGCCACCCCACGGAGGGGGGCACCTCGGTGCTCCTCGGAGGCGTACCCCTCGACGACTTGCCGCTCGACTCCGCCCGTACGGCCGTCCTCGTCCAGGACAAGGACCCGGTGCTGCTGTCCGGCTCGCTGCGCGAGCTGCTCGACGTGCCTTCCTCGGGTCTTGTCAGCGCCGAGGCCGCACTGACCGCCGCGCAGTGCGGCGACGTCCTGGACGCGCTCACCCAGGGGTCGTTGGACGCAGGGAACCCGATGGAGGCCCGCATCACCGAACGTGGACGCTCCCTCTCCGGCGGCCAGCGCCAGCGCCTGGCCCTGGCCCGGTCACTGATCACGGACCCCGAAGTGCTGGTCCTCGACGAGCCGACCTCCGCGGTCGACTCGCACACCGAGGCCCGGATCGCCGACGGGGTGCGCGCCCTGCGCACCGGACGCACGACGGTCGTCCTCACCTCCTCGCCGCTGCTCCTGGACCACGCGGACCGGGTCGTTCTGGTGCACGACGGCGAGGTCGCGGCGGTCGGCGTCCACCGCGAGCTGGTACGCGGTGAGCCGCGGTACCGGGCCGTGGTGACCCGGGAGACCGATGACGAGGCCGCGCGAAGCGGTGTGCGGGAAGAGGACGGGCCCGCGCGAAGCCGCGTGCGGAAAGAAGACGAGGCCGACCTGGGCGGCGTACTGAAGGAACTGGAAGAAATCGAGGAGACCGCATGATCGGCCTGGCCCCACCGGCCTACGACCCGGCGGCCCCGACGACGGCGCACACCCTGCCCGTCGGCGCCCCCGCGACCGTACGCGCCTATGTCACCGAACTCTTCCGGCGGCACCGTCGGGCCTTCCTGCTGCTCATCGCCGCCAACACGGTGGCCGTGGTGGCCTCGATGGCCGGCCCCTACCTGTTGGGCTCGATCGTCGAGCGGGTCTCGGACCACGCGCGGGAGCTCCATCTGGAGCGCACCGCCGCGCTGTTCGCCGTCGCACTCGTCGTGCAGGCCGTTTTCGTACGCGAGGTGCGGCTGCGCGGGGCCGTGCTCGGCGAGCGGATGCTGGCCGATCTGCGCGAGGACTTCCTCGTACGGTCGGTCGGGCTGCCGCCCGGCGTTCTCGAGCGGGCCGGCACGGGCGACCTGCTGTCCCGCATCACCACGGACATCGACCGGCTCGCCAACGCGATGCGCGAAGCCGTACCGCAGCTCGCCATCGGCGTGGTGTGGGTGGCTCTGCTGCTCGGCGGGCTCGCGGTGACCGCCCCGCCGCTCGCCCCCGCCGTACTGGTCGCCGTGCCCATCCTGCTGATCGGCTGCCGCTGGTACTTCAAGCGCGCACCGTCCGCCTACCGCTCCGAGGCCGCCGGTTACGCCGCCGTCGCCGCCGCCCTCGCCGAGACCGTGGACGCGGGCCACACCGTCGAGGCGCACCGCCTGGGCGAGCGCCGCATCGACCTGTCGGAGCGCCGGATCAAGGAGTGGACGGCCTGGGAACGCTACACGCTCTGGCTGCGCACGGTGCTCTTCCCGGTCATCGGTGTCACGCACGTGATGATCCTCTGCTCGGTCCTGATGATCGGCGGGGTCTTCGTCCTTCAGGGCTGGATCGGTGTGGGGCAGCTGACGACGGGCGCGCTCATCGCGCAGATGCTCGTCGATCCGGTGGGCCTGATCCTGCGCTGGTACGACGAGCTGCAGGTCGCCCAGGTGTCGCTGGGCCGGCTGGTCGGTGTCCGGGACATCGAGCCGGACGCGGGCGACCCGGAGATGATCCCTGAGGGGCGGGACGTGCGCGCGGACGAGGTGCGCTTCGGCTACCGGGCCGGGGTTGACGTGCTGCGCGACGTCTCCCTGGAGGTCGCCCCGGGTACCCGGCTCGCGCTGGTCGGACCCTCCGGTGCGGGCAAGTCCACCCTTGGCCGGCTGCTCGCAGGGATCTACGCGCCCCGGGACGGCCGCGTCACGCTCGGCGGGGCCGAACTGTCCCGGATGCCCGCCGAGGCGGTCCGCTCCCACGTGGCCCTGGTCAACCAGGAGCACCACGTCTTCGTGGGCTCCCTGCGCGACAACCTGCTGCTCGCCAGGACGGGAGCGGTCGACGCCGAGCTGTGGGCGGCACTCGGGGCGGTCGACGCGGAGGGCTGGGCGCGGGCGCTGGACGACGGTCTGGACACGGAGGTCGGCTCGGGCGGGCTCGCGCTCACCCCTGCCCAGGCCCAGCAGATCGCCCTTGCCCGGCTGGTCCTCGCCGATCCGCACACCCTGGTGCTGGACGAAGCGACCTCGCTGCTCGACCCGCGCGCGGCCCGTCACCTGGAACGCTCGCTGGCTCGCGTCCTCGACGGACGCACCGTGGTCGCCATCGCCCACCGGCTGCACACCGCCCACGACGCGGACGTCATCGCCGTCGTGGAGAACGGCCGGATCAGTGAGCTCGGCAGTCACGACGAGCTGGTCGCGGCGGACGGCGCCTACGCGGCGCTGTGGAGGTCCTGGCACGGGTGAGGGTGCCCTGCCGGTGCGGTCCGGGCTCGTGTGCGGAAGCGGTCGCACCGGTGCCCTGGACCTGCCCGCGCGGGCGGGCCCGTACCGCCTCGGACCGTGTGGCGTTGCGCAGTGCCGAACCGGAGTGGAAGGCTGGATATCGGCACCGGCTCGGGGAACGCCCGGGAACCACCCGGTTCGCGAAGGGCGAAGCCTGTGTCGAGTGGCCCGCGCGCCCGCCGTCGAGCGCGGTGGGATCGGGCTCGCCCGCATCACCTGGAGGTACCCGTGAACAGCGTCGACGGATGGGGAGACGACGTCTACCAGCCCGACGGATCCGAGGTACAGGACGACGCGGGGCTGCTCGACTCCGAGGACACCCTGCTCTCCGACGGTGTCGGTGACCCGCTCGACCGGGGCTGGTCCCCGCCGGAGCGGCCGTGGGCGGTGGAGCACTCCGGGGTGACCGCCGCGGAGCGCCGACAGGGCGAGAGCCTGGACCAGCGCCTCGCGGAGGAGATGCCCGACGTCGCCGAGCCGGACGGGGACGGCATCGGAGACTGCCAGGGCACCGACGGCGAAGCCTGGGACAACGAAGTGGGCGCCAGCCGCTCCGGTCGTCTCGTCGCCCCCAATGAAGGAGCGCACGAGGACGACGAGAGCGGTCTGATCGCCACCGACGTCGGCATCGACGGGGCCGCGGCCTCGGCCGAGGAGGCCGCGATGCACATCGTCGACGAGGACACCGCGTCCGGCTGACCGGCCCCCGCCCCTCTCCCCCAAGGAGCACCCATGCAGCAGGACAAGCACCCCGACTACCACGCCGTCGTCTTTCGCGACCGCGCCGCCGGGTACGCGTTCCTCACCCGGTCCACCGCGACGAGCGACCAGACCATCGAGTGGGACGACGGCGAGACCTACCCGGTCGTCGAGGTCGAGATCTCCTCGGAGAGCCACCCCTTCTACACGGGCAAGGCCCGGACCGTGGACTCCGAGGGCCGGATCGCACAGTTCGAGAGGCGGTACGGGGGTGCGGGGCAGGGAGCGGGCCAGGACGGGACGGCGTGAGGGGTCGCCCCCCGCGCTCGGGCGCGGGGAGCTGACACTCCTCCTCGGGCGTGCGGGGCTGACGCGCTCGCTCAGATGACGTTGAGCGCCGCCGCGCAGCCCACTCCGCCGAGCAGCATGAAGACCGGCATGAGCACCTTGAGCTCGACCCAGCTGCCGGCCCGGAAGCGCATCGCCTTGGGCGGGCCGATCGGGTACCAGCGCTTGCGGCCGATCGGGATGGGCCACAGGACCGGGCAGCCGGACACCGTGAGCGCGTCGCCTATGTCGTGCACCAGGGCGCCCAGGACGATCGGCAGGCCGAGCCACAGGTACTCCTGGCCCGGTGCGGTGAACAGCCAGTCCGAACCGTTGCCCGGCTTGTCCAGGACTCCGGCGAGGATCCAGGCGCTGGTCGCGGCCAGCAGCCAGACCAGGATGTCGCTGCTGGAGCCGCGGGCGGCCCGCCACAGCAGTCCCTCGATCGCGAGCACCATGTGCACGAAGAGGATGGCCAGGACCGCCCAGCGGCCACCTGTGATCGCAAGGGCCGCGGTGCCCGCGCCGATCATCACCGCCCACAGCCAGGTGTGCGTCAGCGTGCGGTGGCCGCCGTTGCGCCGTGGGTCGCCCGGCTTGCGGGTCGACTTGTAGACGGCGTACGAGAGCTTGTCGACGATCTCGCACAGGGTCCGTGAGACGGGCCCGAAGGCCCTCGAGATCGTCGCCGCCTTGTGGTCCAGGTCGGGGGCGAGCGCGGCTCCCGCGCAGATCAGGGCGCCGACGAGGAGCACCGGCCAGGGCATCGTGTGACCGGTGGCGGCCGCTGCCGCTCCGACGCCGAGCCAGGCCGCGGCTCCCGAGAGTGAGTGTGCTGGTCCCATCATGGCCGTTCCCCGCCCCATTCTTCTTTAGCCGCTGTCCAGTTGCCCGCATACGCTGACGCTTCGTCGGCGCCACAGCGTAACGGTCGTGATCTTCTGACGAGCATCCGATTCCCCCATCGAGCGGGTCGACAGGCAAGATGGGGGCGTGACCCTCATCGATCAGCTGCCGCAGACCCCAGATCCCGACGCCCTCTACGAAGCCTTCGAGTCGTGGGCCGGGGAACGCGGTCTCACGCTCTACCCCCATCAGGAGGAGGCGCTGATCGAGGTGGTCTCGGGTGCGAACGTGATCGTCTCGACGCCCACCGGCTCGGGCAAGAGCATGATCGCCGCGGGCGCCCACTTCGCCGCGCTCGCCCGCGACGAGGTCACCTTCTACACGGCGCCGATCAAGGCACTGGTCTCGGAGAAGTTCTTCGAGCTGTGCAAGATCTTCGGCACCGAGAACGTCGGCATGCTGACCGGCGACGCCTCCGTGAACTCCGACGCCCCCGTCATCTGCTGCACCGCTGAGGTGCTGGCGTCCATCGCGCTGCGGGACGGCAAGCACGCCGACGTCGGCCAGGTCGTCATGGACGAGTTCCACTTCTACGCGGAGGCCGACCGCGGCTGGGCGTGGCAGATCCCGATCCTGGAACTGCCGCAGGCGCAGTTCATCCTGATGTCGGCGACGCTCGGCGACGTCTCGATGTTCGAGAAGGACCTCACCCGGCGCACCGGACGCCCCACGTCGGTGGTCCGCTCGGCGACCCGGCCCGTGCCGCTCTCCTACGAATACGTGCTGACCCCGCTGACGGAGACGCTCACCGAGCTGCTCGCGACCAAGCAGGCTCCGGTCTACATCGTCCACTTCACCCAGGCGCAGGCCGTGGAGCGGGCGCAGGCGCTCATGAGCATCAACATGTGCACGCGCGAGGAGAAGGACCAGATCGCCGAGCTGATCGGCAACTTCCGCTTCACCACCAAGTTCGGCCGCAACCTCTCCCGGTACGTACGCCACGGCATCGGCGTGCACCACGCGGGCATGCTGCCCAAGTACCGGCGACTGGTGGAGAAGCTGGCCCAGGCCGGTCTGCTGAAGGTCATCTGTGGCACGGACACCCTCGGTGTCGGCGTCAACGTGCCGATCCGCACCGTGCTGTTCACGGCGCTGACGAAGTACGACGGCAACCGGGTGCGCACGCTCCGTGCCCGTGAGTTCCACCAGATCGCCGGCCGCGCCGGGCGCGCCGGATTCGACACGGCGGGCTTCGTGGTGGCGCAGGCGCCCGAGCACGTCATCGAGAACGAGAAGGCGCTCGCCAAGGCGGGCGACGACCCGAAGAAGCGCCGCAAGGTGGTCCGCAAGAAGGCTCCCGAGGGCTTCGTCGGCTGGACGGACAACACGTTCGAGAAGCTCATCGCCTCCGATCCCGAGCCGCTCACCTCCCGCTTCCGGGTCACCCACACCATGCTCCTGGCGGTGATCGCCCGGCCCGGGAACGCCTTCGAGGCGATGCGACATCTGCTCGAGGACAACCACGAGCCGCGCAAGCAGCAGCTGCGACACATCCGGCGGGCGATCGCGATCTACCGCTCGCTCCTCGACGGCGGCATCGTCGAGAAGCTCGACGAGCCGGACGCCACGGGTCGCATCGTGCGCCTCACCGTGGATCTGCAGCAGGACTTCGCGCTCAACCAGCCGCTGTCGACCTTCGCGCTCGCCGCGTTCGAGCTGCTGGACCCCGAGTCCCCCTCCTACGCGCTGGACATGGTGTCCGTCGTGGAGTCCACCCTGGACGACCCGCGGCAGATCCTCGCGGCCCAGCAGAACAAGGCGCGCGGCGAGGCCGTGGCGGCGATGAAGGCGGACGGCGTCGAGTACGAGGAGCGCATGGAGCGGCTCCAGGACGTGTCGTACCCCAAGCCGCTGGAGGAGCTGCTCTTCCACGCCTACAACACCTACCGCAAGAGCCACCCGTGGGTCGGTGACCATCCGTTGTCGCCGAAGTCCGTCATCCGTGACATGTACGAACGGGCCATGTCCTTCACGGAGTTCGTCTCCTACTACGAGCTCGCCCGTACTGAGGGCATTGTCCTGCGCTACCTCGCGAGTGCCTACAAGGCGCTTGAACACACCGTCCCGGACGACCTCAAGTCCGAGGACCTGGAGGATCTGATCGCCTGGCTGGGCGAGCTGGTGCGCCAGGTCGACTCGAGCCTCCTCGACGAGTGGGAGCAGCTCGCCAACCCCGAGGAGATGACGGCCGAGGAGGCCCAGGAGAGGGCCGACCAGGTCAAGCCGGTCACGTCCAACGCCCGCGCCTTCCGTGTCCTCGTCCGCAACGCGATGTTCCGCCGAGTCGAACTCGCCGCACTCGACAACGTCGACGAGCTCGGTGAGATGGACGGAGAATCCGGCTGGGACGCCGACGCCTGGGGCGAGGCGATGGACAAGTACTGGGACGAGTACGAGGACCTCGGCACGGGCCCCGACGCCCGTGGGCCCAAGCTGCTGTCGATCGTGGAGGAGCCGCAGAACAGTCTGTGGCGCGTCCGTCAGACCTTCGCCGACCCGAACGGTGACCACGACTGGGGCATCAGCGCGGAGGTCGACCTCGTGGCCTCCGACGCGGAGGGTCGCGCGGTCGTCAAGGTCACCGACGTCGGCCAGCTGTGAGCACAGGAGAATCCCACACATGACGAACCCAGCCGAGAGGCTCGTCGACCTGCTCGACCTGGAGCAGATCGAGGTCAACATCTTCCGTGGCCGCAGCCCGGACGAATCACTGCAGCGGGTCTTCGGCGGCCAGGTGGCGGGCCAGGCCCTGGTGGCGGCCGGGCGCACCACCGAGGGCGACCGGCCGGTGCACTCACTGCACGCGTACTTCCTGCGCCCGGGCCGCCCGGGCGTGCCGATCGTGTACCAGGTCGAACGGGTCAGGGACGGGCGGTCGTTCACCACCCGTCGCGTCACCGCCGTGCAGCAGGGGCGCACGATCTTCAATCTGACCGCCTCCTTTCACAAGCCTGAGGATGGGAGCTTCGAGCACCAGTTGCCGCCGGCCCGCGAGATACCGCACCCGGAGTCGCTGCCGACGGTCTCGCAGGAGATCACCGAGCATCTGGGCGCGCTTCCCGAGTCGCTGGAGCGCATGGCGCGGCGCCAGCCGTTCGACATCCGGTACGTGGACGGACTGCGCTGGACCCCGGAGGAGATAAAGGACGCGGAGCCGCGCAGTGCGGTGTGGATGCGTGCCGTCGGGCCACTGGGCGACGACCCGCTGGTGCACACCTGCGCCCTCACCTACGCGAGCGACATGACCCTCCTGGACGCCGTCCGCATCCCGGTGGAGCCGCTGTGGGGTCAGCGCGGCTTCGACATGGCCTCGCTCGACCACGCGATGTGGTTTCACCGGCCGTTCCGCGCGGACGAGTGGTTCCTGTACGACCAGGAGTCGCCGATCGCGACGGGCGGTCGCGGGCTGGCCCGCGGGCGCATCTACGACCTGGAGGGACGCCTGCTCGTCTCGGTCGTCCAGGAGGGGCTTTTCCGGGCGTTGTAGGGATGCAGGAAGTGGGTCGCTGTAGGGGGCTGTAGGGACGCAGGAAAGGGTCAGGGGTTTCTGCGGCGCAGCCATCCGAGGAGCCTGCGTGGCCGCTCGGGCTCCACGCTCGGGGCCGGGTCGTCGAGGGCGGCTTCCCGCGGTCGTGAGACCGCCGGAGCCGCCCCGCTCAAGGGGGAGACCGACGTCGGCGATGTCTTCGGCGTCGGGCGGGGCGCGGGACGGAGTTCTCGGGCTTCGACGAGCGCCTGGCCCAGATCGGCACGGAGCCAGCTGATCTCGTCGGGATCCTCGGCCGTCATGATGCGCGAGACGAGGTGCGCGGCGGGTGTGTCCGGCGCGGCGCCGTGGGCGGCCCGCTCGGGCCGGAAGCGGTTCAGATACGCGCGCTCGTAGGGGTCCCTGACGATCCCGGCCACCTGAACGGGGTCGAGCAGTGAGGCCACGATCGCGGCCCGCGCCCAGGCGTCCTCGGTCTGCCGCAGCAGGAATCCCATGTGCCGGCCCCGCCAGTTGCGGGGGCGGAGGTCCAGGCCGGCTTCGAGTTGGTCGCGGAGTCCCTCGGGGGTACGGCCCTTCAGCAGCGGCGCGTTCTGCTCGTCCGCCCCGAACTGGCGCAGTTCTTCGGCCAGGTACAGCCAGACCACAGCCCTGTACCGGTTGAGGTAGAACTTCACGGGCACCACCAGGCCCAGGCGCGCGAGGCGCGTGAACCTGGCGGCCGTCACGCCCATGAGCGACGCGCCCTCCGTGGTGCCGACGGCCTTGATGCGTTCCCGAAGTGCCTCGGGGAAGCCGTCCTCGGATCGCACCCGCTCGATCTCCGCACGATGGACGCGGCGTCCGCCTCCGCCCTCGTCGGGAACGGTGCGGACGCATCCGAGATGCAGGGCGAGGTCGAACTCGCCGCGCTTGAGTTCCAGTTCTCGCGCGGCGCGTGCGAGCGACGATGTGGCGGACCTCGATGCGGTGGACTGTGAGGTGGTGGACTGCGGGACGGTGGACTGCGTGATGGTGTTCCCGGACATGACGGTTCTCCCCCGTGGAGTGAGGTGCTCGCGCCGTCGGGCGCTTGCTTCGAGAAAAACCGTAGCCGGTTCGGCGGATCTCGCGGCGAGCCTGTGGATAACTCTGACCGCGATGACGTATCCGCAGGTCAGAGATCCACGGAAGACGAACGCTCCGGTTGGCGTACATCCACGCCGAGGTGTTCGCCGACACGGTTGACGAGCAGTGTCATCTCGTAGGCGACCTGGCCGATGTCGGCTTCCGCGGCGCTGAGGACACACAGACAGCTGCCCGCGCCCGCCGCGGTGACGAAAAGTACCGCGTCGTCGAACTCGATCATCGTCTGGCGCACCTGACCGGCGCCGAAGTACCGTCCTGAGCCCTTCGCCAGGCTGTGCAGGCCCGACGAGACCGCCGCGAGATGCTCGGCGTCCTCACGTCGAAGTCCTGTGCTCGCGCCGGTCACCAGCCCGTCGTTGGACAACACCAACGCGTGCCGTACGTGTTCGACGCGCTCGGTCAGGTCGTCGAGCAGCCAGCCGAGCCCCGTGTTCTGCGCCATGCTCCATCTCCCCGTGATGCTTTTCCCCCCTGGCTGGAGGATCCGACCAGCCAGCCTTCCCCACAGCCGCCCTCCGGGCAAGGAGGATGGGCGCATGGCACAGAAGATGACCGATGAGCAATGGCGGGCCTTCGTCTCGCAGGGCACCCGCACCGGAAAGCTGTCGACCGTCCGCGCCGACGGAAGTCCGCACGTGGCGCCGATCTGGTTTCTCCTGGACGGCGACCACGTGCTCTTCAACACCGCGAAGGAGACTGTGAAAGGACGGAATCTGGCCCGCGACGGGCGAGTCGCCCTCTGCGTGGACGACGACCGGCCGCCGTTCGACTTCGTGGTTCTGGAGGGTCGTGCCGAGTTGTCGGAGGATCCGGACGAGCTGCGTCACTGGGCAGCTCGGATCGGCGCACGCTACATGGGTGAGGACCGGGCCGAGGAGTTCGGGAAGCGCAATGGCGTCCCGGGTGAACTCCTCGTCCGCGTGAGGATCGAGAAGGTCGTGGCTTGGGCCTCGATGACGGACTAGGTCTCTCCTTCGGAGGCCTCGGCCCGATTTTTCCGTGGCCTCAACCGACGGAGTCGAGCAGCCGGGCGGTGTGCACCCGCCCGGCGTACTCCACGAGCCGGATGAGTACCTCCTTCCCGGAGTCGCGGTCCCTGGCGTCGCAGAGCACCACGGGCGTGCCACGGTCGAGGTCGAGGGCGCGGGACACGTCCTGGGCGCCGTAGGCGCGGGCGCCCGTGAAGCAGTTGACGGCCACCACGAACGGGATGTGCCGGTGCTCGAAGTAGTCCACCGCGGGGAAGCAGTCCTCGAGCCTGCGGGTGTCCGCGAGGACGACGGCCCCCAACGCGCCCTGCGACAGCTCGTCCCACAGGAACCAGAACCGGTCCTGGCCCGGCGTGCCGAAGAGGTAGAGGGAGAGGCCGGACCGGATGGTGATGCGTCCGAAGTCCATGGCGACGGTCGTCGTGACCTTGTGGTCCACTCCGCCGGTGTCGTCCACCGACTGACCCGCCTCGCTGAGCAGTTCCTCGGTGCGCAGCGGCCTGATCTCGCTGACCGCGCCCACCAGGGTGGTCTTGCCCACGCCGAACCCGCCGGCGACCAGTATCTTCAACGCCAGGGCGGTCGTTTCGTCGGCCGAGGCGTCGGAGTTCTCGGAGACCATCGATCACTTCTCTCGGGAGTGGCGGCAGCGGTCGGCGTCGGTCGAACGGTGCCGGGTATGCGTCGGTGCATGTGTGCGGGTGTGTGAAATCGCGTGGTTCATCTGTGCGTGCGGAGTCGCGTCGTTCCCATGGGTGTGCGGAGTCGCGTGGTGCACCTGGATGTGTGGAGTCGCGTCGTTCATCTAGAGCGCCCTCAGTCCCTCGATCACCTCGCGGAGGATCCGCTCGTCGGGCAGTTGTGCGGGCGGCACCGGGCGGCTGATGGTGACGCATCCCAGTTCCAGCAGGTCGCCGAGCAGCACCCTGACCACGCCCACCGGCAGATCCGCGCCCGCGGCGAGTTCGGCCACGGATTGCGTCTCCGTGCGGCACAGGTCGATGAGGGCCCGGTGTTCCGGCCCGAGCAGGGAGTCCTCGTCGACTCCGGGTGCACCCTTGTCGAGGGTGACCAGGGCGATCAGATCGAAGCGCACTCCGGTAGGGCCTGGTTTGGTGCGGCCGCCCGTCATCGCGTAGGGACGGACGAGCGGTCCCGCTTCGCTGTCGTACCACTGGCTGCCCGCGAGGTCCTCGGTCATCTGCGCCGCCCGCCCCCGGTCATCCGGCGGCGGGCGGCTGCGCGGCGACCCGCGGCGGCGTGTAGAGGTGCTCGCCGACGCGCTTGACCAGCCGCGCCATCTCATAGGCCACCAGACCGATGTCGGCCGTGACCGCGGTGAGGACGGCGAGGCACGAGCCGTCGCCCGCTGCCGCGACGAACAGAAAGCCGTCGTCCATCTCCACCATCGTCTGGCGTACGCCCCCAGCGCCGAAGTGGCGTCCCGCGCCCTTGGCCAGACTGTGAAAGCCCGAGGCGACGGCGGCCAGGTGTTCGGCGTCCTCGCGCCTGAGGCCCGTGGAGGAACCCACTGCCAGTCCGTCGTTCGACAGCACCACCGCATGCCGTACTTCGGCAACGCGCAGCACCAAGTCGTCCAGTAGCCAGTCGAGTTCGCCGGATCGCTGGGCTGCCCTCATGCCCGGGTCCTGGATCATGCGGGGTCTCCTTCACTGCTGTCGCTGCCCGCGTCGGGGGCTGGAGTGGCGCCGCGACCGGATGATCTGCCGCCGCCGCGCGCCCAGCCGTCGCGGTAGGCCGCCATCCGGTCCCGTACGAGTTCGGGGGTGCGTGTGTCGTCGTGCTGGTGGGCCGCCACTTGTGCCGGCTCCTCGGTTCGCTGTGCGCGCAGTTGGGGCGCGAGGCTCGCCTGCCGTACGCGCCGTGGGAGGTCGTCGGACCCCTCGGAGTCGTCCGGAGGGCGGTGCAGCCGCAAAGTGGTGACTCCAGGTGGTGTCGTTTCCGGTGAGCCGTTCAGAGGGGTTTCGGACGAGACGTTCACGGGGGCTTCCGGAACGCCGTGCGCTGGGGGTTCGACAGCGGTCTGCAAGAGGGGCACGAGGGCGGGCCGCTCGATGGGAGCCTGGACGGAGTCGTGCTCCGGGGCAGCCGACACACGCGCGTACTCGCGTTCGTCGGGCCTTTCGTTGTCTGTCTTGCGGGGGGAACGTTCCGCCGCGCCTCCGTGCAGCAGCGCGGTCGGCAGCAGGACGACGGCGGTGGTGCCCCCGTAGGGCGAGGTGCGCAGGTGCACCTTGATGCCGTGCCGGGCCGCGAGCCTGCTGACCACGAAGAGACCGAGCCGGTCGCTGTCGAACAGGTCGAGCGCCTCGGACTGTTCGATGCGCCGATTGGCCTCGTCGAGTGTCTCCTTGCCCATGCCGAGCCCTCGGTCCTCGACCTCCACGGCGTAGCCGTTGCCGACCGGTTCGCCGGTGATGCGGACGCGGGTGTGCGGCGGGGAGAACTGGGCGGCGTTCTCGACGATTTCCGCCAGGAGGTGCGTGAGGTCGGCCACGGCAGCGCCGCCCACCGACGCCTCGGGCAGCTGTCGTACCTCCACGCGCGCGTAGTCCTCGACTTCGGACACGGCCGCGCGGACCACATTCGTCAGCGAGACCGGCATGCGCCAGGCCCGGCCGGGTGCGGCGCCGGAAAGGATGATCAGGCTTTCCGCGTGGCGCCGCATCCGGGTGGTGAGGTGGTCGAGCCGGAAGAGGTCACTCAGTTCGTTCGGGTCCTCGGACCTGCGCTCCATGCTGTCCAGCAGGCTCAGTTGGCGGTGCACGAGGACCTGGCTGCGTCGGGCGAGATTGACGAAGACCCCCGAGATCCCGCTGGCCAGTTCCGCGCGTTCGACGGCGGCGCGCAGGGCGGCCCGGTGCACAGTGCTCAGGGCCTCCGCGACCTGTCCGGTCTCATCCTCCGACGGTGGTCCTGACGGAGCCTCCGCCCGGACGTCGATCTCCTCCCCCGCGCGCAGTTTGCGCATCGCCTCGGGCAGCTTGCGTCGAGCGATCTCGAGGGCGCTGTTGCGCAGGAGCACCAGCTCGACGACGAGGCCGCGTCCGATACGTACGGAGATCACGAGGGAGGCGACGACGGCGGCGAGGCCGAACACGACAGCGGCGCCGGCGGATGTCAGCAGACCGCGGGTCAAGGGGTCTGCCCGGTCCGCGACACCCCGGCCTGCCTTCGCCTCGATGGCGCGCATGGCGTCCTGCACGCGCGCGTAGGCGGTGTTCCAGTCGGCTTCCGGCGCGGCGTCGACGGCGTTTCCGCCGGGCTTCGACGCAAGCACCTTGTCCTCGACGGCGCGTACGTCGGCGTACGCGCTCCCCGTCGCAAGGTCACGCCAGGAGGCCTGTTCGGGCCCACGCAGATCCGGGACGGCGGCGTCGGTCAGGGCGCGGCGGGTGGCAACCGCCCCGGTGAACTGCCGCAGTCGCTCACCGTCCAGGGTGTGGGCGAGCCGGGCACCGGACAGCACGGTGTCCTCCTGGGCCAGCGCCTCGCCGGCCCGGGAGAATTCGAGGAGTACGCGCGCGTCGGAGCCCAGGTCGGCGTCCTGGATGCCGGTGAGGGCGCCGCCGACCGCGAAGGCTGCCGAAATGGTCCTGGTGTACTGCCCGTACGCCTCGTCCCATCCGGTACGGCGCTCCAGTACGGCGGAGCGCAGGGGCCCCAGGCTCTCGGCCCCGTTGACGAAGGCGTCGAGCCGCCCGGCCACTCCGGCGGGCAGGTCGGCGCCGTCGGCGACGGTGTTGCGGCCGCCCAGTCGCAGCTTCGCCACCGCGCGGTCCGTGCGTTCCGCCAGTGTCTTGAGATCGCTCTGTGGCTCGGAGGTCGGGTCGGTCGCATGGCGGACGGCGGCCGCGCGTTCGGCCTGGAGCGCGGCGACGGCGTCGTCGACCGGGGCTCGGACGGTGGAGTCCACACGCTGCAACTGCCGCAGCCGCGCGACGTCCTGAGCGGTACTCACCGTGGCGTACGCCCACAGGGCGAGCAGCGAGACGACCGGCACCATGAGCAGACAGACGATCTTGGCCCGCACCGTACGAGGACGTATGCGCCATCGTCCCGCGCGCGCGGATGCCTCTGGCGGCGCCCCTGTGGCGTCCTCGTCGGGGTCGGTGTACTCGTCCGCGGGCGGTCCCGCGTGAGCGCGGCGGCCGCGCTGCGGGGGTGGGGCCGACGGTTCGGCGCCGGCTGCAGGGGTCCTACGGGGTGTACGCATGGCCTCCTCGCTCGGAGTGGTTCGAAGCGTGTCGTCCGAGCCGTCGCGGCTCGGGCCCACCGCTAGCGGGCGACGCCCTCGACCGGCCGTTGGGCCGATGCGGATGCCTCGCGCTCGCGGGCCGTCGGGGACAGCGCGACGAATGCCGAGGTCAGGAAGAGATAGGACCCGAGGCCGACGGCGAGGGGGAAGATGAACTGCATCGCCGTGGCCCCGGGAAGGGCCTCCCCGGAGGGGCTGACACGCACGCTCACCGCCATCATTCCGGTGTAGTGCATGCTGCTCACCGCCCCGCCCATGACGAGGGAGGCGACGGCGACCGCGACGGGCGACCTGATGTTGAGTGCCGCCCACAGGGCCGCGGTGGCCGCGACCACGGCGATCACGACGGAGAGTCCGACGAGCACCGGGTCGTAGCGCACGGCGCCGTGCAGCCGCAGCGCCGCCATGCCCAGGTAGTGCATGCTCGCGACGCCGAGTCCGGTGGTGAGCCCGCCGAGGACGAGCGCACGGCCCCGGTCGCGGCCGTAGCCGACGGCGAAGACGCCCGCGCCGACGACGACCATCGCGACGAGCAGACTGAGGATGGTCAGCGGCACGTTGTAACGCATTTCCGTACCGCTGACACTGAAGCCGAGCATCGCCACGAAGTGCATCGTCCAGATGCCGGTGCCGATCGCGGAGGCCGCGGTGAGCAGCCAGTTGCGGCGCGAGCGCCCGGTGGCGCCGAGCGCGCGGACCGTGCAGCGCAGCCCCAGGGCGGCGCCTATACAGGCCATCACGTACGACAGCACGGGGGTCAGCCAGCCAAAGGCGGCGTGGTCCAGGTGTCCCATGGCCCAGGGACGCTAGTCCGGTCAGGGGCGCGCAAAGAGGGCGCATTTCGAAAGGTGTTGAAATATGACACAGACAGGTACATGTCCGATCGCGTGACGCTCGAACGTGTGCACAGCGTCGTCCTTCGTGTCGGTGAGAGATCATGCGGAACATGAGCGACGACCACACACACGTCCAGGAGTTCTTCACGGCGCGCGCGGCCGACTGGGACGCGCGGTTCCCCGACGACGGGCCTGCCTATGCGGCGGCGGTCGGCGAACTCGGGCTGCGCGAGGGGAACCGCGTACTCGACGCGGGCTGCGGTACCGGGCGGGCGCTGCCGCCGCTGCGCGCGGCCGTGGGGCCCTCCGGAGTAGTCGTCGCAGCCGATCTGACCCCGGCCATGCTGGCGGCCGCGGTACGGGCCGGACGGCACCGCGACGGGCAGTTGCTGCTCGCCGACGTCACCGCGCTGCCGCTGCGCACGGAATCACTGGACGCCGTCCTCGGGGCAGGGCTGATCGCGCATCTGCCCAACCCCGCCGAGAATCTGAGGGAGTTGGCGCGGGTGGTGCGGCCCGGTGGCACGCTGGCGCTGTTCCATCCGATCGGCCGGGCCGCGCTCGCCGCGCGCCAGGGGCGCCGGATCACACCGGACGACCTGAGGGCGGAGGCCAATCTCCGCCCTCTGCTGGCCGCTTCCGGCTGGGACATGACCTCGTACGTCGATGAGGACGCACGCTTCCTGGCGCTGGCCACACGGCGGGGCTGAGACCTCACACTCTTCCGGCGACCTCGGCCACGAAGACGTCGGGGTTGTCGAACATGACGTTGTGCCCCGCACCGGGAACGGTCACCACCCGGACTCCGGCGGCCTCCAGCCCCTCCCTGTTCGCCAGTTCACCGCTCAGTGCCCCCTGAAGGTAGACACGGTCCGCCGACAGCTCTTCGAGCAGGTGGCGCATCGTGGGGACCGTGCCGCGCGCAAGGCCGATCGCGGTGCGGTGCAGCGCGCGCGGGTCGGCGAGCCGCATGGTTGCCGCCCAGGAGGGGCCGACTTTGTCGAGCACGCGCGCGTGGCCACCGTTTTCGACGTACTCCTCCTCCGTGTACGAGGCGATGCCGCTGCTGCCCGCCGTGACCGGTGGATACGGGTCGAGGTTCGCCTCCACGAGGACCAGCCTGGACACGAGCTCGGGACGCCGATGGGCGAGCACGATGGCCACCGCGCCGCCCATGCTGTGCGCGACCAGCTCCGCCGCTGTGACACCGGCCTCGTCCAGGGCGGCCGCCAGCGCGTCCGCGTGCTCCTCCAGGGTGTAGCCGAAGTCCGCGGGCCGATCACTGATGCCGTGACCGGGCAGATCGACGAACAGGGTCCGGCGCCCTGCCAGTTCGGGCCGGGCCGCGATGTGGGCGTTGTAGACCGCAGAGGCCGACCCCAGTCCGTGTACGTACACCCGGGCGGGTTCAGCGCCCGTCGCCTCCGTCCAGCGGATGCAGCTTCCCTTGCCGTCGAACTCGGCCTGCATCATCGCTCTCCCTCAGGTCTGCCTCATCGTTCCTCGTGCTCCAGGACAATACATCGGGTTCGATGTATTGAGGAAGCGATGTACCTAGGCAGTGATGTACACCGCTGGTGCGGCAGAATGCGGGGCATGCTTGAGCTGGCCATCCTCGGTTTTCTGTACGACGCCCCGCTGCACGGCTACGAGCTGCGCAAGCGCATCACCGCGCTGACCGGCCATGTGAAGCCCGTCGCGGAGAGCACGCTGTATCCCGCGATCAAGCGGCTGGAGAAGGCGGGGTTGCTGGCGCGGGCGACGCAGCCCGGCTCCGTAGCTGCCCCTCGCCATGTCCTGACGCTCACCGAGGAGGGGGGAAGCGAGTTGCGCCGCCGACTCGCGGACCCCGTACAGCGCGACATCACCGACGAGAACCGCTGGTTCACGGTGCTCGCCTTCCTCAGGCACCTGGCCGACCCCGCGGCGCAGGCCGCGGTACTGCGCCGCAGGCTCGCCTTCCTGGAGGAGCCGGCGAGCTTCTTCTACGAAGGCGACCGGCCGTTGCGCGCCGAAGAGCTCGACGATCCCTTCCGGCAGGGCATTCTCACCATCGCCCGGGCCACGAGCCGGGCCGAACTCACCTGGCTGCGGGCCACGATCGACTCACTCGAAGGGAACGTTCGCGACGCTTCACCGGGCCGTCCCTCTTCTGCCGCCGGGCCTTCAACCCTACGTTGAGTAGCAGCAGGTGAACGATCAGCGATGGCAACCGCGCAGGGGGAAGGTGGCCCGATGACCGGAATGTTCGGCAGACTCCGCGAGATATGGCACCGGAAGGCGGCCGACGAGGCCGAGGCGCAGCGGCCCGCCAAACAGCGACCGGAGAAACGTACACACAATCTTTTCGAGGCGGCCGCGGCCTATGTGTCGGCCTGCGCGGAGGACGACCAGGAGCGGATCGACGAGGCCGCGGCCTGGGTGTCGCCCGAGGCACTGTCGTTCGGGGTGAACGAGCTGGCCTGCCGTGCCGTCATCGCTCTGGCGCGGGAGCGCGACGAGTCGCCTCGGACGGTGGCGCGGACGCTGCTCGGCCTGCCCGCGGCCTGACCGCGGTGGGCGCGGGCCGGGCGTTTCGCCCCCGTCCAGCCGGATAACTGCAGCTCCGCGTCTGTTTCGGGCTCGTGACAAGCGCCTTCGGGTCGCATTATGGTGCGCCGACGAACGTAGCGATCGGGAGGCTGGGATGGCCGGGACGGACGATGGCGCCGTCGCCACCGGGGACGACGACGCGCTGTATGTGCTGACAGCGGTGCTGTTGACGCCCGCGAAGTTCCCCAGCGTGCTGGGGGACGACTACCCGGAGGCCTGCGCGGCGCTCGAGCTGGCACCCCTGGCCGACGGGTACGGTCTCGTGCTCGGCCAGGATGGCGAGGGTGCGCGGTGGACGGTCGTGATCGACGACGTCTCGCTGGTCGCCGTCGCCATCGCGTCCTGGGACTGCGGGATGGAGCACGAGCTGTCGCCCGACGAGCGCACGGTCGTCTCCGCACTGCCCGGCTGGCCCCTGGACGTCGCCGTCGCGGCTCCCGGGGTGCCGGCCCCGCACGACCCCGCGCCCGAGCTCACGGATCGGCCGGCGCTCACCCCGCCGAACACCGCAATCTGGGGACCGGCCCAACGGCGCCTCGGAGCCGACGAGATCGCTCTCCAGTGGGCGATCTGGCGGGAGCAGATCGACGACGGCGACTTCGTCACGTCGAAGGACACCGCCCAGCCCGAGGACGCCCACCCGGACGAGACGGAGAGCACCGACGGCGACAGCGACGGCGACAGTGGCGAGACCCGCAGCGGTATCCGCCGCGTGCTCGCGGAGGCGCGCTCCTACGTGGACACCCCGCCGCCCCTGGGCCGCGTCCGCTCGTCCTTCGCCACCGGCGATGCCCGGACCCTGCGCGCGGACGGCCCCGGCTGGTCCATGGTCGCCCGGACCGACGACATCGCCTTCGTCCTCCTCGACGAGGAACCCGGAGAAGTCCTGCCCGTCGGCCGGGGCCCGGAACTGCCCGGTCTCCTGGAGGCCCTGGACAAGATGGCCGTACGCCCCAGTTGAACGGACGCGCAGCGGGTCGCTCCTCGCCTCGGACGAAGCGTGGCACGCGCCCGCTCGCGGACCCTGCCGACGGCACGGTCCGCGAGCGGCGATCGAGCCGCCTCCCGCATGCCGGGAGACGCACCCGATCGGCAGCGCCTCAGCGGCCGAGTTCCTTGCGGGTGATGCGGCGCAGCCTGCGCCGCTGCGAGGGGTCCAGCGTCAGGTACGCGGCCGCCGGAACTCCCACCACGATCAGGAAGGAGACCCACCAGGGCAACCAGATCAGCAGGATGAGGCCGACCGCCACACCACCTGCGGCGATCTTCGCGTTCTTCGACATGTGTCGCCTCCTTCGCGGCTGCTGCCGCTCTCTGTCCTGAAAACGGGTCCGCGCCTCTCACGGTTCCAGTGCGCGACCCTGAGACATCCCTGAGGCGCTCCCCTGACTCACCCCTGAGACCGTCCGGGCTCACTCACCCCCTGAGACCTTCCGCGGCTGCTCAGCCCTGAGGGGTTCGCCGACCTCGTGCATGTGGCGCAGGGCCTGCCGGTAGGAGTCGACGAGCCCGGTTTCCGCGTAGGGGATACCCAATTCCCGACAGTGTGCGCGCACCAGCGGCTGGGCGAGCTTCAGATGGGGCCGGGGCATGCTGGGGAACAAGTGGTGCTCGATCTGGTAGTTGAGGCCACCGAGGAACCAGTCGGTCAGGGTGGCACCGCGAACATTGCGGGAGGTGAGCACCTGGCGGCGCAGATGGCCCCAGCGCTCGCCGTCCGGGTCGGGCATTTCCATGCCCTTGTGGTTGGGCGCGAAGGCCATGCCCAGGTGCAGGCCGAACAGTGCCTGGTGCAGCGCGGCGAAGGCCAGGGCCTTGCCGAGGGACATGGAGGTGAGCAGCAAGGTCGCGTATGCCACGACGTGGGTCACCAGCAGCAGTGCCTCCACCGTCCGCTCACGCGGGGGCTGCCGACGCAGGTCCTGGAAGCCGTGGACCTTCAGGGCGACGCCTTCCAGGAGAGTGAGCGGGAAGAAGAGCCAGGCCTGGTTGCGGGTGAGCCAGCGCCGGAAGCCCACCCGGACCTCGGCCTGCTCACCGGTGAAGACCAGGACGTCGGCGACGACGTCGGGATCCTTGTCGATGTGGTTCGGGTTGGCGTGGTGGCGGTTGTGCTTGTGGTTCCACCAGGAATAGCTCAGCCCGAGGAGCAGGTTGCCGTGGACCAGGCCGATCGCACGGCCGACCGACTTGTTGCCGGTGATCTGCGTGTGGCCCGCGTCGTGGCCTATGAAGGCCGTGCGGGCCGAGAACACGGCGAGCAGTGGGGCGAGGACAAGCGCCCACCAGGAGTTGCCGATCAGGGCGACCCCCGTAACGACCGCGGCCAGGGCCAGCGCGTTCACGGTGATCGCGCGTGCGTACCAGCCGTGGCGCCGGTCCAGGAGACCCCGGGCCCTGACGGTGCGCAGGAGGGGCGCGAAGTCGCTTCCGGGGTTCTGCCCGGCACCCACCCCTGGAAGGTCTTCCACGACGGCTGTGGCGGTCTGGGGCATGGCGGGTCTCCGGTTTCTCAGACAAGGGGCTGACCTGATGAAACGTACGAACCAGTGACCCTCGGCGACCATGACGCCACCACCCGCGTCCGTACTGAGGCTTTCCCCGTCCATCGAGGGGGGTTACGTACACCCCCGGCCTGGGGGAAGCCACCTCACGGTCCGGGCATCCCCGCCCGGTGCACGCGGTGCTGTACCCTCGGCGACTCCGACCCAGTAGTCAAATTTGAGGAATGCGCCATCGCTGTGCAGAGAATTCCTGCGGCGACGCCCGCCGAGATCTCCGAACTGGCCCCATGCTGTGCCGTGTTCATGCCCGCCGACACGTCCCGTACCGGAAGCGTCGCTTTCTGGCGGCCCGACGGCGACGTCCCACCTGTGGTGGCGACCGGCGCCCTCGACGACCTGACCGTCGCACTGCCCGGAGACGACGGTGTCGAGCTCGTGACCGTGCCCGCCGTCCTGCTCCCGGTGCGCGCCGCGCTGCCGGTCCTCACACGCGCGCGTGCCGCCGCGCACGCACACCGGGCGACCTCCGTCTGGGGCGCGGCCGCGGTGCTCGCCCTGCAACTCGCCGCACGGGGACTGCTGCTGCCGGGGCTGACGGCGAGCGACCACGACGCGTGGCGTGCCGGTCCACTGCGGGCCGACGACCTGGAGCGCGTACGCGAGCTCGCCGCGGCGATGCCGCCCGACGCGCACGCCGTACCGTTGGACGGCCGTGAGCCGGTGCGGCTGCCCGACCCGGAGCGGTTGCTGCGAGCCTTCCTCGACGCGGTCGCCGACGCGCTGCCCCGCTCCCCCGCCGCGTCGCAGGCCGCGGGAGGCGCGGCCTTCGCGGCGCCGGAGCCGCAGTATGTGCCGGAGCAACGGGCCTGGGCCGCGGACGTGGCCGCGGGGCACGACGCGGGCGTACGCGTCTCGCTGCGCGTCGAGGTCCCTGGGCTGGCGTCGGCCGGGGCGGACGAGACACGTCTCCCGTTCCGCGGGGTGCTGCAGGTGCACAGCGTGAACGACCCGGGCCTTGTCGCGGACGCCTCCGCCGTCTGGGCCGGATCGGCGGCCTTCGGCCCGCGCGCGCGGATGGACGTCCTGCTCGCCCTGCGCCGTGCGGCCCGCGCCTGGCCCCCGCTCACCCCGTTGCTCTCGGCGACGGTGCCGGACGCCGTCGAACTCGCCGACGAGGAGGTCACCGAACTCCTCCGCGAGGGCGCCCGCATGCTGGGGTCCGCCGGCGTCGACGTGCACTGGCCCAAGGAGTTGGCGCGCAAGCTGACCGCGCGCGCCGTCATCGGCCCGCCGGACGACGAGCGGAGTCCGGACAAGGTCGCGTCGGCCGTGCCCTCCTTCCTGTCCGCGGACGCGCTGCTTGCCTTCAACTGGTCGTTCGCGCTGGGCGATCAGCGACTCACCCGACAGGAGCTGGACCACCTCGCGGAGGCGAACCGCCCCATGGTGCGGCTGCGCGACCAGTGGGTCCTCGTCGACCCGCAGGAGGTGCGCCGGGCCCGGGCGCAACAGGATCGCAAGGTCACGCCCGTCGAAGCGCTGAGCGCCGCTCTGACGGGCTCCACGGAGGTCGACGGCCGCAGGGTCGACGTACGGCCCACGGGGTGGCTGGCGACGCTGCGGGAGCGGCTCTCGGACCCGGAGGGACAGGAGCCGGTCGGGCAGCCCGCCGCGCTCACCGCGCCCCTGCGGGACTACCAGGTGCGGGGCCTCAACTGGCTCGCCCGCATGACCTCCTTGGGACTGGGCGGCTGTCTGGCCGACGGCATGGGGCTGGGCAAGACGATCACGCTGATCGCCCTGCATCTGCACCGGCAGACCGACACGTCGGCGGCGGGCCCCACCCTCGTGGTCTGTCCGGCCTCCCTGATGGGCAACTGGCAGCGCGAGATCGAGAAGTTCGCGCCCGGCACGCCGGTGCGCCGTTTCCACGGCTCGCGGCGCAGTCTGGAAGGCCTGGTGGACGGGGAGTTCGTGCTCACCACATACGGCACGATGCGGCTCGACGCGCCGCGACTGGCCGCGGTGTCGTGGGGCATGGCCGTCGCGGACGAGGCGCAGCACGTGAAGAACCCCTACTCGGCGACGGCGCGGGCGCTGCGCACCGTCGGCGCCCGTGCGCGCGTGGCGCTCACCGGCACGCCGGTGGAGAACAACCTCTCGGAGCTGTGGGCGATCCTCGACTGGACGACGCCGGGCCTGCTCGGGAGTCTCGGCTCCTTCCGGACGCGTTACGCGCAGGCCGTCGAAGGCGCTCAGGATCCTGCGGCGGCCGAGCGGCTCACCCAGTTGGTCCGGCCGTTCCTGCTGCGGCGGCACAAGTCGGACCCGGGTATCGCGCCCGAGCTGCCGCCGAAGACCGAGACCGACCGTGCCGTCTCGCTCACCACGGAGCAGGCGGGTCTGTACGAGGCAGTGGTGCGCGAGACCCTCGCGGAGATCTCGGGCGCGGACAGCATGGCGCGGCGCGGTCTGATCGTGAAGCTGCTCACCGGGCTGAAGCAGATCTGCAACCACCCGGCGCAGTTCCTCAAGGAGGACCGGCCGAAGATCCCGGGCAGGTCCGGGAAGCTGGAGCTGCTGGACGAGTTGCTCGACACCATCCTCTCCGAGGGAGCGAGCGTTCTGGTCTTCACGCAGTACGTGCGGATGGCGCGCCTCATCGAGCGCCATCTCGCGGTGCGCGGCGTCGCGACGCAGTTCCTGCACGGCGGAGCGCCCGTCCATGAGCGCGAGGTGATGGTGGAGCGTTTCCAGGAGGGCGAAATCCCGGTCTTCTTGTTGTCGTTGAAGGCCGCGGGCACGGGCCTGAACCTGACGCGGGCCGAGCACGTCGTGCACTACGACCGCTGGTGGAACCCGGCCGTGGAGGCGCAGGCCACGGACCGCGCGTACCGCATCGGGCAGACCCGGCCCGTGCAGGTGCATCGACTGATCGCCGAGGGGACCATCGAGGACCGCATCGCCGAGATGCTGCGGCGCAAGCAGCGGTTGGCCGACGCGGTCCTCGGCGCCGGAGAGGCGGCGCTCACGGAGCTGACCGACGCCGAACTGGCCGACCTGGTGAAGCTGCGAGGGGACGCACGATGACGGATGGGAACAAGGAGCGTACGTTCGCGGCGCTGCCGCCCGCACAGGGGCAGGGATTCGCGCAGACGTGGTGGGGCCGCGCCTGGCTGAAGGCGCTGGAGGACGCGGCGCTGGACTCGGAGCCGGTGAAGACGGGCCGCCGACTCGCGCGTACGGGGGCGGTGGGCGCCGTCTCGGTGCGGCCGGGGCGCGTCACCGCAGTCGTTCGGGACCGGGACGGCACCGCACACCGCTCGGACGTGCTGCTTCAGGAACTGTCCGAGGAGCAGTGGGACCGTTTCCTGGACATGGCCGTCGAACGGGCCGGGCATGTCGCGGCGCTGCTCGACCGCGAGATGCCCCCGCATCTGGTGGAGGACGCGGCGGCGTCGGGAGTCGAGCTGCTTCCGGGTCTGGGTGACTTGGAGGCCGAGTGCGACTGCGGGGCCTGGGACCACTGCGGGCACACCGCGGCGCTCTGCTATCAGATGGCGTGGCTGCTCGACCAGGATCCGTTCGCCCTGCTGCTGATGCGCGGCCGCACCGAACGCACTTTGCTGGACGAGCTTCAGTCGCGCGGCAGCGCGACCGCGAAGAATCGGCCCGACGCCCCGGAGCCCGCTCAGCAGGGCGTGGACGCCGGCGAGGCGTACGCGGCCGGGGACATCCTGCCGCCCCTGCCCGCTCCTCCGATACTGCCCGAGGTGCCCGGTCGGCCGCCCTCCCTGGACACCGAGGCCGCACCCGCGCCCGGCGTCGACCCGGCCGCCCTGGAGTTCCTCGCTGCCGCGACCGCGGCCGAGGCGCACCGGCTGCTCGCCGAGGCGCTCAGACCGACTCACGGGCAGGAAGCACCGGCGGCGGAATTGACGGTCGAGCAGGACGCGGTCCGGCTTGCGGCGGCGGCCCCCGGGGGTGCGATCGTCGAGCGGCTGGCCGACGGATCGGGGCGCGACCGGCGTGAACTGGCGCTCGCCGTACGCGCCTGGCACCACGGGGGTGTGGTCGCGCTGGCCGTGCTGGAGGACGAGTGGACCGTGGAGGCGGAGGCACTCGCACGCGCGCGTGCCGCCCTGGATGCGGCCTGGGACGAGGACGAGCGGCCGCGACTGCGTGCCACCCGCAACCGCTGGACCGCCGTCGGCGCACCTGCCCAGCTGCGTCTGGGGCGTGACGGCCGATGGTGGCCGTACCGCAAGGAGCGGGGCCGTTGGACGCCCGCGGGACCGGCGGCAGGGGATCCGGCCACCGCCTTCGCGACGGCGCAGGGAGACCAGGGCGGCGACCCGATGAGCCGTTGACGCCCCACGTTCACCTCCAAGTCGTGCGACGTTCGACGCAGCGGCCAACTCTGGCCGCTGTCAACGAACTTGTGCCTCAGGAGGCCCGATGTCCCCGCATGCCGTCGGCCGGCGTCACGTCCACCGAACCGTCGCCGCGGGTGTACCGCTCGCGATGCTGGCCGCCCTCGTGGCGGTCGGCACCGCGAACGCTCAGGGCTACCCCTCGCAGCCGAGGGTCACGCGCACCGCGACCCTCGGCGACATCCCCCTGGGCACGTTCAGCAACGCGCTGTTGCCCGGCACGGTGGGCGACGACCGGAGCGTGGACCTCGGTGGGATCGGCAGCGACATCTACCCGGCGGGGCGCCGGGGCGAGTTCTGGACGGTCACCGACCGCGGCCCCAATGGACAGATCAAGGTCGACGGCAAGAAGCGCCGCACGTTCCCGGTGCCCGGCTTCGACCCGGCGATCGTGAAGATCAGGGTGTCCGGTGACACCGTGAAGGTGCTGGACGCGCTCCCGATCACCACGTCCTCCGGGAAGCCCGTCACCGGGCTGTCCAACCAGGCGGGGCGCGACGAGGCGCCGTACTCCTATGACGCGCAGACCCCCCTCACGTACAACCCGAACGGTGTGGACACCGAAGGCATCGTCCGTTCCGCGGACGGCAGTTTCTGGCTCGTCGACGAGTACGGACCCTCGTTGATCCATGTCTCCGCGCGCGGGAAGGTCCTCACGCGCTATGTGCCCAAGGGACTGAACCTGACCGGCACCGACTACCCGGTGGTCGAGGCGCTGCCGGCCGTCCTGCTGCACCGGAAGATCAATCGCGGCTTCGAAGGGCTCGCCCAGCTTCCCGGCGGCGACCTGGTGTTGGCCGTGCAGAGCCCGCTCTCCCTGCCGGACGGCGACGCGGGGGATGCCTCACGCACGACGCGGCTGCTGCGTTTCTCCCCGAAGAAGCGGGCCGTCACCGCCGAGTACGCCTACCGCTTCGACCCGGTGAACGTGGTCGACCCCAGCGAGGACGACACGTCGGAGCTGAAGATCTCCTCCGTGGTGGCCGTCGGCCGTGATCGGCTGCTGGTGGAGGAACGCACGGACAAGGCGGCCCGGTTGCAGGTGGTGGAACTCACGCGCGGCGCGAACATCCTCGGCGGCCCCTGGGACAGCGACACGACGTCCCCCTCTCTGGAACAGCTCGACGATCCGGCCGCCTCCGGTGTCCCGGTGCTCGCCAAGCGTCTGGTCGTGGACCTGGGAACGGTCGCGGGGGTACCCGGAAAGATCGAGGGCGTCGCGCGCGTGGACCACGACACACTCGCGCTGATCAACGACAACGACTTCGGGATGACCGACGGGGCGGGCGCATTCGACGCGCAGGGCCGCCTGGTGGACAGCGGTATCGAGACGACGGTCACGTACGTACGACTGCCGCACGGGATCTGACCTCAGGATCCTTTTCGTCGGGCACGCGTGCGTGAGTCGCGAAACGGCGTCCACGCGCGCGTGCCCATCACCTCGGCGGCTTACGGCAGCCGCCGTTCCCCTAGGTCGGCAGGAGCGACTGCAGGTCGCTCGGCAGAATGCTGCGCAGATCACTCGGCAGCTCCGAGGGCAAGGACGAAGGCAGGGACGAGGGCAAGGACGAAGGCAGCGACGAAGGCAGCTCGCTGGGCAGCTCGGACGGAATGCTCAGCGACGGGGAAGACGATCCCTGAGTGCCCCCACTCTCGGTCGACCCCTTCTTGTCGGGCGTGCCGCTGCCGCCGCGGGCCATCAGCACCACGGCGACGACAACCACAACGACCACGAGCGCGGCTAGCGCGAGGAACAACGGGGTACGGCGCCGCCCCCTGCCAGGGCCTCCCGGACCACCGGGAAATCCAGAGGGAGGCTCGGGACCGTCACCCCCCGGAGGGGGACCGTAGCCCTCGAAAGGGGGACCTTGGTCTCCCGGAGGAGGCCCGTAGCCTCCGGGCGGCGGGCCGAAGCCACCGTTTCCCGGAGGGGGCGTGTTTCCTGGAGGCCGGGGAGGCTGGGGCGGTAAGGGCGGGGTGGCCATACCGTCAAGACTCGCCTCGAACCGGTCATGGGGCGACCCCTGTGCCGAAGTTGATACGGACTCATGCCGTGGATCGCATGATTCCGGAGCATTCCCCGCCGGGTCCGCGCAGCGATATGTGAGGCCCGGCCCGCCAGGAGACGGGCCAGACCTCACCGGGGCACGATCAGCTCCGCGCGCCCAGCAGGTGGTCCATGGCGAGCTGGTCCAGCCGCTCGAAGGCCATCCCGCGCGCAGCAGCCGCCTCCACATCGAACTCCTCGAAGGCCGCACGGTCCGCGAGCAGCCCCGTCAGGCCGTCGGCCGCGGTGGGCTGCGCCAGTTCGTCGAGGCGTGACGCGCGCAGCGCCTCCTGGACCTCGGGGTCGGCACGGAAGGCGGCCGTACGCTCCCGAAGGATCAGGTAGTTGCGCATGCAGCCCGCTGCCGACGCCCACACCCCGTCGAAGTCCTCGGTCCGCGGGGGCTTGAAGTCGAAGTGCTTCGGCCCCGCGTACCCGGCGCTCTCCAGGAGGTCGACCAGCCAGAACGCGGAGCGCAGGTCACCGGCGCCGAAGCGCAGGTCCTGGTCGTACTTGATGCCGGACTGTCCGTTGAGGTCGATGTGGAAGAGCTTGCCGGCCCACAGGGCCTGCGCGATGCCGTGCGGGAAGTTCAGCCCGGCCATCTGCTCATGGCCCACCTCGGGGTTGACGCCGTACATTTCCGGGCGCTCCAGGCGCTCGATGAAGGCGAGCGCGTGGCCGACGGTGGGAAGCAGGATGTCGCCGCGCGGCTCGTTCGGCTTCGGCTCGATCGCGAACTTGAGGTCGTAACCCTGGGAGATCACGTACTCACCGAGGAGGTCGAAGGCCTCCTTCATGCGGTCGAGTGCGACGCGCACGTCCTTGGCGGCGCCGGACTCGGCACCCTCACGGCCGCCCCAGGCGACATACGTCTGCGCGCCGAGTTCGACCGCGAGGTCGATGTTGCGGATCGTCTTGCGCAGCGCGTAGCGACGCACGTCCCTGTCGTTCGCGGTGAACGCGCCGTCCTTGAAGACGGGGTGCGTGAACAGGTTGGTGGTGGCCATCGGCACCCGCATGCCGGTCGCGTCCAGGGCCTGGCGGAAGCGCTTGATGTGCGACTCGCGCTCGCTGTCCGAGGACCCGAAGGGAATCAGGTCGTCGTCGTGGAAGGTCACACCGTGGGCGCCGAGCTCGGCCAGGCGCTGTACCGACTCGACCGGGTCCAGGGCGCGCCGGGTGGCGTCGCCGAACGGGTCCCTTCCCTGCCAGCCGACGGTCCACAGGCCGAAGGTGAACCTGTCCTCGGGGGTGGGCTGGTAGTTCATGCCGCGGCTCCTTGCTAGCTCCGACTATTTCGTCATGGCGGTTAACAAATTAGTATGCGGAGGCATCTCTGGGAAGAGACGAAATGCGAAACCTGGGCCACACCGGTCCGGGAGCCCCATCACCAAGACAGACCGGACAGATCCCGCGGAGCCGCGGAAGAGGGAGAGCTCGATGTCAGCAGCCGAGGGTCCGCTCGTCGTCGGGGTGGACACATCCACCCAGTCCACCAAGGCCCTGGTCGTCGACGCGTCGACCGGACAGGTGGTGGCGAGCGGGCAGGCGCCGCACACCGTCTCCACCGGGGCGGGCCGCGAGAGCGACCCGCGGCAGTGGTGGGACGCGCTCCGCGAGGCGCTGCACCAGTGCGGCGAGGCGGCCCACGAGGCCGCCGCGGTGTCGATCGGCGGGCAGCAGCACGGGCTCGTCACCCTCGACGCCCAGGGCGATCCCGTACGCCCGGCCCTGCTGTGGAACGACGTGCGCTCGGCGCCACAGGCCCGTCGGCTGGTCGAGGAGCTGGGCGGCCCGAAAGCCTGGGCCGAGCGCACCGGCAGCCTGCCCGGCCCCTCCTTCACGGTCACGAAGTGGGCTTGGCTGGCCGAGCACGAACCCGACGCCGTCCGCGCGACCGCGGCCGTACGGCTGCCCCACGACTACCTCACCGAACGCCTCACGGGAGAAGGCACGACCGACCGCGGCGATGCCTCCGGTACCGGCTGGTGGGCGTCCGGTACGGAGAGGTACGACGAAGAAGTCCTCGCACACGTCGGCCTCGACCCGGCGCTGCTCCCCCGCATCGCGCGGCCCGGCGAGGTGGCCGGAACCGTGCACGCCCGCGATGATCTGCCCTTCTCCAAGGGCACGCTGGTCGCCGCCGGCACCGGCGACAACGCCGCCGCCGCGCTCGGCCTCGGACTGCGCCCCGGCACCGCCGTACTGAGCCTCGGCACCTCCGGCACGGTGTACGCCGTCTCGACGCGGCGCCCCGCCGACCCGACCGGCACCGTCGCGGGCTTCGCCGACGCACGCGGCGACTGGCTTCCGCTGGCCTGCACCTTGAACTGCACGCTCGCCGTCGATCGTGTCGCCGCGCTGCTGGGCCTCGACCGCGAGGCCGTCGAACCGGGCGCCGGCGTCACGCTGCTTCCCTACCTGGACGGCGAGCGCACCCCGAACCTCCCCCATGCCTCGGGGCTGCTGCACGGCCTCAGGCACGACACGACGGGCGGCCAGCTGCTGCAGGCGGCGTACGACGGCGCGGTCCACTCGCTCCTCGGCGCCCTCGACCTGGTGCTCGACCCGGACGCGGACCGTTCCGCGCCGCTGCTGCTCATCGGCGGGGGTGCCCGGGGAACGGCCTGGCAGCAGACCGTACGCCGGCTGTCGGGACGTCCGGTTCAGGTGCCCGAGGCCAGGGAACTGGTCGCGCTGGGCGCCGCAGCGCAGGCCGCGGGCCTGCTGACCGGCGAGGACCCGGCCGCGGTGGCCCGCCGCTGGGGAACGGCCCACGGGCGGGTGCTCGATGCCGTGGACCGGGACGAGGAGACGCTCGCCAGGATCGCCGGGGTACTCTCCGACGCGGCCCCGCTCCTGGAACGGGAACCGAACAAGGACTGAGCGAGCGCTGAGCGAGCGCGAACGAGGACAACCCCTAGTGGGACCGGCCGGACGAGGACTGACGGAGGCATGACCGCACCACTGCACGAGGCCCACCCGACCGGTTCCGGCCGTCGACTGCCCGACACCCAACAGGGCATGCGCCGCCGCAACCTCTCCCGTGTCATGCACACAGTGAGCGCGGAGGGGCCGCTGTCGCGTGCCGCCGTCGCCTCGCGCATCGGTCTGACGCGGGCGGCGGTCTCGACGCTGGTGGACGAGCTGATCCGCTTGGGGCTCCTCGAAGAGCTGGGCCCCGAGCGGCCCGGACGGGTGGGGCGACCGGGCTCGGCACTCGCCGTCAGCGGGCACGGCCCCACCGGGATAGGCGCGGAGGTGGGCGTCGACCATCTGGCGGTGTGCGCCGTCGATCTGCGCGGTGACGTACGGGCACGGGCGGTGCTGCACGGCACGAACCGAGGGCGGCCGCCCGAGCCGGTGCTCCAGGAGCTGACCGCGCTGGTGCGGCAGGTCGTCGCCGAGGCCGAGCGGGAGGGGCTGTGGCCCGCGGGCCTCGCGGTCGCGGTGCCCGGTCTGGTGGCCCGCGACGACCGGACCGTGGTCCGTGCCCCCAACCTCGACTGGCATGACACGGATCTCGGCGCGCTGCTGCCGGGGGACCTCCCGCTGACCGTGGACAACGAGGCGAACTTCGGCGGTCTGGCGGAACTGTGGCTCGGCGATGCCACCCCACGTGACTTCCTGCATGTGTCCGCGGAGATCGGCATCGGTGCGGCCGTGGTCGTGGACGGACGGTTGCTGCGCGGAACCCGCGGTTTCGCGGGCGAGCTGGGGCATGTGCCGGTGTGGCCGGACGGGCCTCCTTGCCCGTGCGGCGGACGTGGCTGCCTCGAGCAGTACGCGGGTGAGGAGGCCGTGCTGCGCGCGGCCGGTCTGGAGCCGCGTGAGGACCGGGTCGGGTTGCTGGCCGAGCGTGCCGCTCAGGGCGACACGGAGGTACGGCGTGCCCTGCGCGACGCCGGGACCGCGCTCGGTATCGCGCTCACGGGCGCGGTCAACCTCCTCGATCCGGAGACGGTCGTGCTGGGTGGAGCGCTGTCCGGTCTCGCACCGTGGCTTCTTCCCTCGCTGGAGGTCGAGTTGGCGCGGCGCACGGCGGGCCCCGCCTGCGCCGTGTCCGTGTCGCCCCTGGGCCCCGAGGGTCCACTGCTGGGGGCCGCCCACTCGGTGGTGCGGGCGGTGCTCGACGATCCGGCGGGGTTCGCGGAGCGGGCGTAGCGCGGTCATCGCGGTCATGACGGTGATGATGGGCATGACGGTCATCGCAATGACCGCGGCCATCGCGGTCGACGGCGCAGTACTCAGGGTCCCTTTCCCCCTCGCGGGTGACCGAGTTGTCCACAGTCCCGGAGTTGTCCACCGACGAACGCCATGCCCTCCCGCCCAACCGGCAAGCGCCGTACCGTAATTCACGCGAGGCGCAGCCGTCGGGCCGATGGCTGGTTGTCCGGGCGAATCCGGGGATCGGGGGTTCAGATGTCGGGGGAGACGGTTCCAGGACTGCGGCGCGAGGCTGTTGGGCTGCGGGAGGTCCTGTTCCAGAGCATCACGGCCATGGCGCCGGCCGCGGCGGTCGCCGCGTCCATTCCGTCGGGCGCGGCCTTCGCGGGCGGCAGTCTGCCCCTTTCCGTGCTGATAGCCCTCGTCGCCTGCCTCTTCACCGCGTCCTGTGTGGCCGAGCTGGCACGACAGCTGCCCACCGCGGGCTCGGTGGCCACGTACGCGGCCCAGGGACTGCACCCGGCCGTGGGGTTCCTCGTCGGCTGGGGCTATGTGTTCGTCGAGGCGCTGGTGCCACCGCTGCTGCTCCTGCAACTCGGGTTCACGACGGCGGGCACACTCCATCAGGAATGGTCCTCCTACCCGGACGACCTGTGGTGGCCGTGGTCGCTCGCGGGCGCGGCGATCATCGCGGTCGCCGGATACTTCGGAGTGCGCGCCTCGGCCCGCTTCGGCACCGTCCTCGGTGTCTTCGAGGTGCTGGTCTTCCTCGTCTTCGCGATATGGCTGATCGTCAAGGCCGGGGGCGACAACACGCTGTCGGTGTTCGGCACCTCTCACACGGCCGAGGGATACGCAGGCGTCAGTGGTGTGTTCGCGGGATCGGTCTACACGGTGCTGGCCTTCGCCGGATTCGAGGCGGCGGCACCGCTCGCCGAGGAGACGAAGGATCCTCGCCGGACCATGCACCGCGCGGTCCTCGGCGCGGCGCTGGGGATCGGTCTCTTCTACGTCCTCACCACGTACGCCATGTCGGTGTACTTCGGCCCCGACCGCTTCGGGGGCTTCGGCGCCTCCGGCGCGGCGTCCTGGGAGGGCGTGGCCCGGGCTTCCTTCGGATTGTTCTGGGTGCTGGTGTTCCTGGCGGTGGTCAACTCCACGATCGCCAACGCCAACGCCTGTGCGACGGTCTCCACTCGCACGGCCTTCGCCCTGGCCCGGATCAAGGTGTTCCCGCGGCTCTTCGCGCAGGTGCATCCGAGGCACCGCTCCCCCGTCGCCGGCGTCGCCGCGCAGTGCGGCGTAGCGGTCGCGGCTGTGCTGGGCCTCGGCCTGTACTACGACCCCGTCACGGCGTTCCTGCTGCTCGCGACGGTGATCGTCACGGTCGTCATCGGCGTGTACATCGTGGTGAACCTCTCCTGTGCGGGCTATTTCCTGCGCCGCAGACGCGAGTTGCTCAAACCGGTGCGGCATCTGCTCTTCCCTCTGCTGGGCATCGTCGCCTTCGTGCCCGCGCTGCTGACGGCCGCGGGCCTGCCCGTCTTCGACTTCGTTTCGGAGCTCACCGCGCCCGTTTCGTACGCGGGACCGGTTGTCGGAGTCTGGATGGCGGCCGGGGTCGTGGTATTGATCGTCCTGTCGCGCCGCCACCCCGGGCGCATAGCCGAGACCGCCCGTGTCCACCTCGACGAGACCTCGTCCCCCGAGTCCCCCGACCTTCGGCAGAGCGGAGCCGTGCAGCCATGAGTGACCCCCGCATCCTGACCGTGCGCCCCGAACCGGGCGAGTACGCCTGGACGTTCGGTGGCGCGCCGCCCGTGGCACGCATCGCGCCGGGCACCGTCCTCGATCTGTACACGGAGGACTGCTTCGCCGGGCGGGTGCGCTCGGAGAAGGACCTGGTGTCCGAGGTGTGCGAGTTCCCGTTCCTCAATCCGCAGACCGGCCCCTTCCATGTGGAGGGCGCGGAGCCGGGCGACACCGTGGCGGTGCACTTCGTGTCGATCGAGCCCGCTCGCGACTGGGCGGCCTCGACGACGGTCCCGCTGTTCGGCGCGCTCACCTCCACGCACACCACGGCCACGCTGCAGCCTCCCCTGCCGGAGACCGTGTGGATCTGGCAGCTCGACCGGGAGCGACGCACCGCCCTGTTCAGCGCCCGGGACAGCGACATCCGAATCGAGTTGCCCATGGACCCGATGCACGGCACCGTCGGAGTGGCGCCCGCGAACCTCGAGGTGCGCTCCGCGCTGGTGCCCGACGCGCACGGCGGGAACATGGACACTCCGGAGATGCGGGCCGGCGTCACCTGTTTCCTCGGGGTGAACGTCGAGGGCGCCCTGTTGAGCCTCGGTGACGGGCATGCCCGACAGGGCGAGGGCGAGACATGCGGTGTGGCCGTCGAGTGCGCGATGAACACGGTGGTGATCGTCGAGTTGCTCAAGGGAGTCGCCACCCCTTGGCCGCGTATCGAGTCCGACACGCACATCATCTCGACCGGCTCGGCACGCCCGCTGGAGGACGCGTTCCGCATATCGCAGCTCGACCTGGTGCAGTGGTTGGTGCGCGACTACGGGTTCAGCGAGCTCGACGCGTATCAGTTCGCGACCCAGGCGGTCGAATCGCCGCTCGCCAACGTCTGCGACACCAACTACACGTGCGTCGCCAAGATCCGCAAGGAGTGGCTGCCCGCGCGCGAGACACACCGCGGCCTGCACGCGCGACTGCGTGACACCGCCGCGACGCTGCAACGCTGAGTGCGGCTGACCCTCGTCCCCCCATCACCGAAAGGCAACTCCCCTATGGAACGGGCCAGATCGTTCCCGAGCCGGCGGCGCCTGCTCAAGGGCGGCGCCGCCCTCGCCGCCCTCCCCTACGCGTTACTCCCGGGCGCACAGGCGACGGCGGACACGGCGGCCGTCGACTATCCGCTCGCCGAATGGGCAGCGGCGAGCACCTCCAACTACACGGCGTCCACTCGGCCGACGGCCTATCCGCTCGACTACGTGGTCATTCACGTCACGCAGGAGACCTTTCCAACGACCGTGGCCATCTTCCAGAACTCCCAGAAGAAGGTGTCCGCGCACTACCTCGTGCGATCAGCCGACGGGCATGTCGCCCAGTGTGTCAGGGAGCGCGACATCGCCTGGCACGCGGGGAACTGGGACTACAACACCCGCAGCATCGGCATCGAACACGAGGGCTGGGTGGACCGGCCCGCCTATTTCACCAACGCGCTCTACGAGGAGTCCGCCAAGCTCACGGCCGCGATCTGCGCGAAGCACGGCATCCCCAAGGACCGGGCTCACATCATCGGCCACTACGAGGTACCGGGCACCGACCACACGGATCCGGGGCCGAACTGGGACTGGACGCGGTACATAAAGCTCGTCAATTTCGCCTGACGGAGCGCCCGCCGCGGCTCCCCGACGCCCCATGCCTATATGAGCGCCGAGTGAGGAGCTCCGTCACGGTGCTTGTCGGCGCCCGCACCGGGAGTGACGATGGTCTCAGCCGCATCGCCTACCGGGAGACCGAATTGACCGAACCGTGGGTGGCCCTCGAACCAGGAGCCGATCCCGTCGAGCGGGTGCGGGTACTGCGCCGCGCGCACGAGGCGTTCACCGAGGCCGGCACGGTGCCGCGACCGGTGCGCTCCGTGGTGGCCGATTCATGGCGGCGATCGGCACGGGCCGGTGTCGCACCGGACGGCACGGCACGGGTGGAGCTCACGGACGGCGACCTGGGGTCCTACCGGGCGGAGCATCCGCTGGCCCGGGTGATGCCGCTCTTCCGGGAGCTCATGGGGACGTTCGCGGCGGACGGCGAGCACCTTCTCGCGGTGTGCGACGCGCAGGGCCGGCTGTTGTGGGTCGAGGGACATCCGGCGACGCGGCGGCAGGCCGGGCGGATGAACTTCGTACCGGGCGCGCGGTGGTCGGAGACCTCGGTCGGCACCAACGCGCCGGGAACGGCGGTCGCCGTGGACCGACCGGTGCAGGTGTTCGCGGCCGAGCACTTCATCCGCCGGGTCCAGCCCTGGACGTGTGCGGCGGCGCCGGTGCACGATCCGCGCACGGGGCGGGTGCTCGGCGCGGTGGACATCACAGGCGGGGACGGGCTCGCGCATCCGCACAGTCTCGGCTTCGTGCAGGCGGTGGCGCGGGCCGCCGAGTCCCAGTTGGCGCTGCTCGCACCGGCGGATGCAGCCGCCGACACGGTCGAGCTGACCGCACTCGGCCGCGACGAGGCCCAACTGGTCGCGGGCGGCCGGAAGGTCAGGCTCAGCCGCAGGCACAGCGAGATCCTGGTGCTGCTGGCAAGACACCCGGAGGGACTCTCGGGCGACGAGTTGCTGTGCGCGCTGTACGAGGACGAGTCGGTGACGCCGGTGACCCTGCGCGCCGAGCTGACCCGGCTGCGCCGGCTGCTCGGTCCCGGCCTGCTGGGCTCGCGGCCCTACCGGCTCACGGGGCCGGTCGAGTCCGACGTGGCGGTCGTCGAACGGCGGCTCGGTACGGGTGCGGTCACGGCGGCCGCGGCGGCGTACGCCGGTCCGCTGCTGCCGGGTTCGGGGGCCCCGGCCGTGGTGCGGTTGCGGCGCCGCCTCGCCGACGGGCTGCGTACGGCGCTCATCGCACGTCGCGACCCCGACCTGTTGGCGGACTGGGCGCGCGCGCCGTGGGGCGAGGACGACCTGGACGTATGGCGGGCGCTGGCCGCCGTGCGCCCGACGGCGACAGTGCGGGCCCGGCTGGAAGCGCTGGAGCGCGAACAGGCCGCGCCACCAGGCCGACCGTACCCTCCGGCGCTCGCGGCGCGGCGTCGGTCGGTTGCCGGGCAGGGCCGGCCTGCCGCGTCCGCAACGTCGTTGCAACGTCCGCGCTCCTAGCCTCGCGGCGAGAGCTGTCCAACGGCGGGCAGCGCTTCTCCGGGAGGCAGACCAGCATGACCCGTTACGCGGCGCCCGGCACCGAGGGCGCGATCGTCTCCTACCAGGCGCGTTACGACCACTTCATCGGCGGCGAGTACGTGCCGCCGGCTCGTGGGCAGTACTTCGAGAACCCGAGTCCGGTGAACGGACAGCCGTTCACGGAGGTCGCGCGGGGCACCGCCGAGGACGTGGAGCGCGCGCTGGACGCGGCGCACGCGGCCGCGCCCGGCTGGGGCCGCACCTCCGTCACCGCGCGAGGCGACATCCTGCTGAAGATCGCCGACCGGATGGAGGCGAACCTGGAGAAGCTGGCGGTCGCCGAGAGCTGGGAGAACGGCAAGCCGGTACGCGAGACCCTGGCCGCCGACATCCCGCTGGCCATCGACCACTTCCGCTACTTCGCGGGGGCGATCCGTGCCCAGGAGGGTTCGCTCGGCGAGGTCGACGACGACACCGTCGCGTACCACTTCCACGAGCCGCTCGGGGTCGTCGCGCAGATCATTCCCTGGAACTTCCCGATCCTGATGGCGGTCTGGAAGCTCGCCCCGGCGCTGGCGGCGGGCAACGCGGTCGTCATCAAGCCCGCCGAGCAGACCCCGGCGTCCATTCACTACTGGATGAGCCTGATCGCGGACCTGCTGCCGCCGGGCGTCGTCAACATCGTCAACGGCTTCGGCGTAGAGGCGGGCAAGCCGCTCGCGTCCAGCCCGCGGGTGGCGAAGGTGGCGTTCACGGGTGAGACCACGACCGGGCGGCTGATCATGCAGTACGCCTCGGAGAACATCAAGCCGGTCACGCTGGAGCTCGGCGGCAAGTCCCCGAACATCTTCTTCGACGACGTCTGGGCGCAGAACGACGACTTCCGCGACAAGGCGCTGGAGGGCTTCACGATGTTCGCCCTCAACCAGGGCGAGGTCTGCACCTGTCCGTCACGGGCGCTCGTCCAGCGCGGTCACTACGGCGAGTTCATGGAGGCGGCGGTCGCCCGCACCGAGCTGATCAAGCCGGGCCACCCGCTCGACACCGACACGATGATCGGCGCGCAGGCCTCCAACGACCAGTTGGAGAAGATCCTCTCCTACCTGGACATCGGTCGGCAGGAGGGCGCCAGGATCCTCACCGGTGGCGAACGTGTCGAGCACGACGGCGAGTTGAAGGGCGGCTACTACGTCCAGCCGACGATCTTCGAGGGTGACAACCGGATGCGGATCTTCCAGGAGGAGATCTTCGGCCCGGTCGTCTCGGTCACGTCGTTCGACGACTTCGACGACGCCATCAAGACCGCCAACGACACGCTGTACGGCCTCGGGGCCGGCGTATGGACGCGCGACATCAACACCGCGTACCGCGCGGGCCGTGCGATCCAGGCGGGCCGCGTGTGGACGAACTGCTACCACGCCTACCCCGCACACGCGGCGTTCGGCGGCTACAAGCAGTCCGGCATCGGCCGCGAGACGCACAAGATGATGCTGGAGCACTACCAGCAGACGAAGAATCTTCTGGTGTCGTACTCGCCGAAGAAGCTGGGCTTCTTCTAGGCGCACGAAAAAAGGCGCCTGACCTGGTCTTTCACCCGTCAGGCGCCTTTCCCTCAGCTTGCTCTCGGCCGAGCCCGGCTTGCGTGCTAACTCCCAGTTCCTCCCACACCTGTACCGCTCCTGACCAGTACTTCCGGACCAGTCACGGACCAAACCCACGCTTCAGCCCTCGGTTGCTTCGCCTTGGCTGACACGCCCCCA